>NZ_MLAN01000009.1 GCF_002272875.1 Helicobacter sp. 11S02629-2 | reverse complement strand
CATTTTGCATAGACTGAGTTATCTCTTCTATAGCAGTAGCAGATTGTTCTAAAGAAGAAGCTTGTGCATTAGAGCTAGTTGATAGATTAGTAATTTGTGTATTTAGCTTTTTAGCTTCTTCATTAAGTAAAGAAGCAAAGCTTAAAGAACTTTTTAACATCTTTCTTATTTCTTCTCCTAAGGCATTAGTTACTCTTTCTACACTACCTTTATTAGCTATATTACCTTTATCATCTAATACAGAAGTAGAGAAGTCTAATCTAAGATAGCTATCAAATACTCTTTCTATTTCATTCATATTACTTCCTATCTTAGTTTCTAATACATCTAACATATTATTAAGTACATCTTTAAGTTCTAGTAATTGAGGATTAGCAGGGTTTTTAGTTATACGTATACTTAGATTACCTTCTTCTATAGTCTTAGCTACTTCTAGGGCTTGTGATACTGCTGAAGAGTCTTTGGAGAGAGAAGATTGGATATTAGTAATATTAGAGTTTATTACATTAGCCATTATTTTAAATTCATCTTTTAGTTTCTTATCTAGTAGCTTCATATTACTTACTTCATTTTTATTTAAAGAAGTAAAGAAGTTAGTTAGAGAATCTTTTATATAAGTTATAGAACCTACTATGTATTTATAAAAGAGTATGCCTGCTATTAGAGAGCATATAACAAGGATGATAAATGTAATTATTAGATTAATCCAAAAGGAGTAGAGCATCTTTTGTTTGATGGGGGTAATGAGGCTTGAGAGTTGATTGGCTAGATTGTCAGTATAAAAGCCAGTTACTATCCACATGTTATTAGTATTAGGTATTAGCGTTACATAGGCAATTTTTGGAGTTAGGATACTGCTTCCATCATTTTTATATTTTGGCCAGAGATATTTTAAGGTTCCACCGCCATTTAATGCTATCTTATTTAACTCCGCGTATATGTAAATGCCATTTTTATCTTGCAAGTCTTTTAAGTCTTTGCCAACAAGATTTGCTTCTTTTGGGTGTATAAGCAGCCTTGTCCCTTTAGCTATGACATAGTACTCATCGCCTTCATCTCCTATCCTTACTTTATCTATGGCTTGGGACATAAGGGCTATTTGACTATCTTCATCCATACCTTTTACTAGTGCACCAAGTGAAGCCGCCATAGAATTAGTGGCAGTTTGTAATATTTTATCTGTGTTTTCATAGTAAGTTTCAGTTAGGCTGTCATTAAATAAGTCTATTTGATATTTGTTATTATAAAAGAAGAGAATAAAAACGATTATGAATACTATAAAAATAAAAGACATAAATGCTATAAGTTTTAATTTCATAAAGTTGCTCCGAATGTCGTTGTGCTTTATCAGCTAGGTTAACTAAAAATTTTCTTAATTAGTATCAAAATGTGACATTCTAACCGTTTTTTTTTTTTTTGTAAATATCAAGAGAGTGTAAAGTTTGTTTTATTAAATCTTAACATATATGGTTTTAAAGGCTATGGGATATAGCCTTAGAATCTTTTTAAGTAAATATTGCTTACTTTAAGATAGGCCTAGGTTAGCTAGCATCTTTAGGCTTTAAAACAACCTCTTTTAAGTTTTTTATCAACTAAAGTCTTAGCATAGATCGCAAGGCTTATGCCATAAAACATAAAAAGTACCATCTGACCTGCAAAAAGTATAAGCCAGTCAAAGAAAAACGCTATGGTTTCTCCTAGTAAGAAAATGCACATAAGAAGTCCCCAGAACTTATAAACGCCAGTATTTTTTCTATATATATAAACGCCTACATAAAACATAAATATAGTAAAGATATATAAAGCTAGCGCACCTATGATACCTAGTTCAAATACAGCACTAACTACTGAGTTGTGAGGGTGTATGTAAGTGTGAGGTTTTCCATCTTTTATGTCTGTGTCACTTGCTGGTATGTAGGCATAAGGGTAGCGAATATCATCTGCTTTCCAGAAGTTTTGCTCTAAGTTATAGACAAACTCTCTTGGATAGTAGCCATTAGGCCTGAAAGGATTTTCTTTTATGGCTAGAAGTATGGACTTTAGCAAGCTTAGTCTTATAAGAGAGCTTTCTTCCCAGTGTACTTTAGAATCTAGAGGATAAGAAAAAGGACTACAAAGATTAGAGTTAGCACAGTGTATGTCAAAGCGTCCCATCTCTCCGGGCTTGACACTCCAAACCGTATGGAAGTTTTGCACCATAGCCTTAGCGTCAAATCTTGGATTTAACCTACCTGAGTAGTTATAAAAGCTAATGAAAAACACAACTAAGATAACAATGCATATAGTGATGATGGTTGGCTTATACTTATATCTAACTATAAACAAAGGAAGTATTAGCATAAAGGGCAGGGCTAGGAAGAAAGACCTAGTGTTATTAGAGACTATCCCTACAAAAGCTAGGACAAAAAGCACTAAGGCTAGAATCTTCCAAGGACCTTTAAAGACATAAATCCCCGCATAGCTAAAAGCAAAGCCTAAAACTATCCATGTGCCAAATATGATAACACCAGTCTTACCTATAGCTGTCCTATAAGGCCAGCCACCATGCTCTATCCAGAGATAAATAGTGATTATTTCTATGACAACTAAAGCTAGTCCTATAAGAAAGACAAGAAAGTTAGTCTGCTTTTTAGAAAAGAGAAGTGTCATAAGGTAGGTAAAGATTAAGAAAAAGAGACTTAGCCAAAGATTAAAGTTGATATATTTTAAAGTCCAGTCAATGCGTGCTGCATTAAACAAAGATAGATAAGCAAAGATAAGTACTATAAAAAAGAGGATCAAAGGCACTTTAATAGAAGCAAGTTTTTTAAGTCTAAACTCTTTTATAAAAAGCACCAAAAAAATAAAGGCTGCTACAAAGTAGATATTCCTAGCTCTTACATAGCTATCAGCCCCTGTCATATAGACCATTAAGCCTAAGACTATGCATAAAACCCAAAGGTAGTACTCTCCTATCAGCCTATAAACCCTTAATGCCATGCCTTCTTTTTTACCTTGTGAACTCTCTATCTGCAAACCACTACCTTTTTTTGTATTGTAAAGTGCTAATTATATGTTTTATTAAAACTTTTTTAAAAACTCTTTTAAGTTTTTAGCAGCATATCTTATACGCTTTTCATTTTCTATTAAAGCTATACGCACATAGCCTTCTCCAGCAGGCCCAAAGCCAATGCCCGGACTAAAGGCGATATTTGCCTCTTGAAGCACACGTTTACAAAACTCTAAGCTTCCTAAGTGGGCAACTTTATCTGGAATCTTAGCCCATATAAACATAGAAGCCTTTGGCATCTCTAGCTCCCAGCCAGCCCTTTTAAAGCACTCTATCATAACGTGCATACGTTTTTCATATTTTGCTTTTATCTCATCTACACAAGTTTGGTCTCCATCTAGTGCGACTGTAGCTGCAACTTGTAAGGGTGTATAGATTCCATAATCTATCCAGCCTTTTATCTTTTGAACTGCTTCGATAATCTTTTTATTACCCACGACAAAGCCTATACGCCAGCCTGCCATATTATAAGTCTTGCTTAAAGTATAAGTTTCAACCGCTACATCTTTTGCACCCTTTACTTCAAAGATACTCGCAGTTTTAAACTCACCAAAGCAAAGCTCAGCATAAGCTATATCGCTAATGATGTAAAAGCGCTCTTTTTTAGCAAGTTTTACTAGTCTTTCATAAAAGCTTTTATAAGCAACCACTGTGGTTGGATTATGAGGGAAGTTAACTACCACAAACTTTGCCTTAGGGAAGTTTTCTTGCAAGGCGTGTTCTAAGTGGGCAAAAAAGGCATCTTCATTAACTTCGTAGTTTTCATTGTACTCTAAAGGGAAAGTTAAGACATTAGCCCCATTTATATTAAAAGCGTAGTGGTGTATAGGATAGCAAGGGCTTGGGACTATAGCGTTATCACCAAAGTTAGTTATAGCTTGAACTAAGTGGACAAAAACTTCTTTACTACCCATACCAACACAGACTTCCATGTCAGGATCTAAGGTGACATCAAAGCGTCTTTTATACCAAGAAGCACAAGCAAGGCGTAGTTTATAGATCCCTTTACTTACGGAGTAGCCTTGATTTTTAGGCTTTTTAGCACTTTCACAAAGCTTATCTATGATGTGCTTAGGAGTGGCGCCATCAGGGTTACCCATACTAAAGTCTATGACATCTATGCCTTTAACGCGCATGTCGTATTTAATCTCATTGATGGCACTAAAAATGTACTTTGGTAGTCTTTTTATCTTATCAAACTCTATCTCATCAAACATGCTTACTCCTTTTTAGTTTAAGTCTATCATCTCACCTTGAGAATTTCCATCTTGTGGGTTGCTTTTATCATCTTTTTCTATGCTGTTGTCTAGTTCTTGCTCATTTGGAATATTAGGCTGGTTTAGTTTGTCTTCATCTAAAGGTTTGGTGCTTATGCCATCTTCACTACTTGGAGTTATAGGCTTTGTGTTGTTTTGATTATTAATAGGATTTTGGTTAGGGTTAAAATAAGGACTAGTTGTTATACCACTTGGTAGGTTAGGAGTAGTGGCGTTAGTTGTAGGGACATTAGTTTGGCTTGGGGTTGGAAACACTGGTTCATCTACTTTAAAGCTAACTTGAAGACCATTTCTTAGCCTTACTGGCTCATAGGTATCACTAACTAGTATAAAACTTACTCCACTAGGCATCTTAAATGTATAGCTTGACTTTAGATCATCACTTGTGATGTTGTTGATTATTTGCATATTGCTATCAAAAAAGATTATCTTAGGGCGCCATAATGTATCAGAGCTTAAAGTCATAACCCCACTTGCATTAATAGCTAGCCAGTATCTCCCGCTAACTCTATTAAGGGTTACATTAGCTATGTTTTCATCCACTATAAAGGCATTAGTAATGCTAGGGTGCATCAAGGTTATATCATACTCCCAAGTTAGTGGACTTATCTTATTAATACTATTTATCTCATAACCTCTTTTTTCAAGCTCACTAGTTAGAAGTATGGGGTCAACCATACTTTCGCTATTTAACGTGTAAGTAGCCTCTAATGTAGAATCTGAACGTGATGCATCTGAGATATAAAAGTAAGAATAGCCTAGTGCATTAAGTGCATTACTCACACTAAAAGTTAGAAAAACTGGGCTAGTTCTAGTTCTAAAAACTAAGTTTATATTACTTGGGCTATCTAGTCTTAGGTTCAAAAGGCCATTTTGCTTTAAGGTCTCAAGCACTTTTTTAAAGTTAACTTCACCACTACCTAAGAAGAAAGAATCTTCATTGCGAAAGATTCTTTTTATAAAGTTAAGGTTTTGCATATAAAGTGGGTTGCCAACAAAGGACTGCACTATATTCTGTAAAGGACTTGCTTGCAAACTTATGCTTAAAAGCAGTACTAAAAAGAGGGCTTTTAGGGTGTTTTTCATTTGGATACTAACTTGTTAAACTCTTTAATACTTATCTTTTTAAAGCCATCTTTCATACTAAAAAGATATCTTGCAGGGTTTGATGGGTTAGGATTATCTAATACGACATTGCTGCCATTAACACTTAACTCAAAGTTAGTATGACCAAAGTGAAAGGCAGTATCATGACTTACATCTAAGGTAAAAGGTGCTTTTAAAAGTCTCTCGCCAACTACTTTAGAATCCAAATCAACATAGTAAATCCACAAAGGCTCACTAGAGTTAAAAGTTAGCTTGACTGCATTTGCACTATTTTCATTTGCTTGTGTGCTAGTGGTGTTTAGAGTGCTACTAGCACTTTGCGTGCTTTGATTTACATTAGTGCCTATCTGGCTTTCACTGCTTGCTTGTCCGTCTATAACTTTTTCATCTTGAGTGATATTTGCCATATTTGGACTTGGTAGTGCATTTGTTGTGTGCTCCATCTGCAAGTTGGCATTTCTTAGTTTGGCTTCTTTTTTGTTTTCAAAAGTCACAAAGAGGGCAATTATCACTATAATAATTACAATTATCACTATAAGTATGATGATACCTACTACTTTACCCACTTTTTTATCATTAGACCTTGTGTTTGAGTACTCTAGCTTCACGCCTTGAAGCTCACTTCTTTTGGTTTTACTACTGGCTAGTTGATTTTTAGAATCTGTGCTAAAGCCTTGTTTGCTAGATGTGTTGTAAGTGCTAGTTTTAGCTGGGTGCTTATTTATGCCTTCTTCTACTATCTCGCTAAGTTTAATCTTGTCTGCTTGGGTTTTAGATAAGTTAGGGTCTATAAAGTCTGCTGAAGTTATAGCTTCCCTTTCTTCTTCATCTTTTTTAGCACGCTTTTGTGCCTTTTTTTCTTCTCTTTCTTTTTCTAGTTGAGATTCTATAGCATCAAAGTTAGTGGCTTTAAAGTCTTTTTGATCTATACCTTCTTCTTTAAGCTCATCTTTTTTTATCTCATCTTTTTGTTTGCTATCAAGACTAGGGTTTATGAAGTCTGCAGGAGTTATAAGCTCTCTTTTTTCCTCATCTACTTTAGCTCTTTTTTCTTCAGCCTTTGCCTGTGTTATCTTATTAGATTCTATATCTTTTGACTTAGAGTTAGTGGCGGTATCACTTGCTGTAAAAGGGAAGCTTTTTTGCTTTTTTAGATTCTCTTTTTCTTTTAGAAAGTTTTTGGCTTCATTTAGATTTTTTTGATTTTCAACGTACTCATTTAGCACATTTGACTGTGCAGGTATGGACGTAAGGATGGAATCATCAACTTTTATGTGCTCTATCTTATGATACTCATCATACTCTTTTATCCACTCGCTTAAGTCTACATTAAACTCCCTCTCTAAGATTCTTACAAATCCTACAGCCCTTACTCTCTCCATGCCCTCAAAGTTCTTGTTTAAGACGTCTTGTATACGCGCAGGAGTAAGATTGGTAGCCTTCCTGATGTCTTTGATATCTAGCTTTTTTAGCTTCTCTAAGCCTTCTATCTCACTCATTGCCTTCCTTTTTATTTATATAAAGCATTAATTCGGTCAATTAAGATTCCGTTTGCAACACTAACGTTTAAAGAGTTAAAGTTGTTCGCCATTTTTATGGAAAGTATTTTATCTAATTTTACTTTTATTGCATTTTTTAGGCCTTCACCCTCACTACCCATAAATAATGCCCATTTTACAGGCTTTTTATCATCTTTTAAGCTTATGTTAAGGGTTTCTTCACCTCTGGCATCTGCTCCTATTAGAGTAAAGTTTAAAGCCTTTAGCTCATTTATAGAATCTAAAACATTACTAGAGTAGCCAAACTTTACATCCATCAAAGCCCCACTTGAAGCTCTAAAAACCCCTTCCATAGCACCTAGACTTAAAGGCCTATCTAGCAAAAGACCGCCAACTCCTAGGCTTAAGATGTTCCTACATATAGCCCCTATATTTCCAACATCTTCTATACCGCAAAGCACTACAAGGGAGTTAAGATCTTTTAGGTCTTTAAAGGCTAAAGGCTCTAAGTCTTTTATCCTCATAAAGTAGCCTTGGTGATTGTTGCCATGGGCTAGGCTTTGTGCTTTTTTGTTATCAACTCTAATTATAGGTACATTTAAGGCTCTTATCTTAGAAAAAAGCCCCTTATCTATCTCTTTACTTAAAAGCACTTCTTCTATGACATCTTTATGGCGTGAAAGCACATATAAAAAGCTTTGTTTTCCGTATATCAACATGGACTAGTTAGCTTTTTTAGGTTGGCTAGGTGCTTTTACAAGTGCAAAGACTAGATTCTTTAACTCAACATGTTTTTTTATGAAGTCATTAATCTCTGGTAAAGTAAGAGTTTTAACCTTTTCTAAGTCAAGCTTGCTTTGATCTAGCGGTAAGTCATTAAAGTAAGCCATATACTTTTTAGAAAGCCTTTGTTCTATAGTCTCATTTCTTAAAGGCTCACTACCTATTAAAAACTTCTTAGCGTCATCTAGCTCTTGCTCACTAACTCCCTTATCAACGAAGTTTTGAACGGTTTGCTTGACTAGATTTATAGCCTTTGTTGCGTTATCTCCTAAGTCTGTGTTCATCCCACCTATAGCTAGACTTAGCACTCTCCCCATATCAAAACTTATATAAGCACTATAAGCAAGCCCTGCTTTTACTCTGACATTTTCTAAGATTCTAGAGCCAAAGCCACCAGCTCCTAGTATAAGGCTAGCTACACGTGCTTTATAAGCCTCTTTACTTGGGTCTATGCCAACTAAAGGTGCTGCAAATGCAATGCTAGCTTGCTGTACACCGCTAAAAGTTTTTATAGCTGTGTCATCTTTTAGAGCCTTTCTTTGTGCCTCCGTTATACTAAAGTCAAAGTGAGGGATTTTTATAGCGTTACCTACTGGCAAAGCTTCTAGAATCTTTTTAAGGTGAGCTAAAGTCTTATCATCTAAGTCACCACCTGCAGTTATGACAAGGCGAGAAAGCACTACATTAGTATCAAGATAGTGTTTTATATCTTTTAGATTTAGCTTTTCTATATTTTCTTTAGTCCCTAAGGAATCTTTAGCTAAAGGAGTGCCTTTAAAAGCAACTTCATTTAAGAGTAAAGAGGCTTGATAGTCAAAGTCGCTTTTAGAACTTGCAAGATTAGCAAGCATGTAAGAGATGGTATCACTTAGGGCGTTTTTAGTAAGGTTAGGGTCTTTTAGTAAGTCTCCTAACATGTTTATAGAAAAGTCTTCATACTGTTTTAAAAACTTTAAAGAGTAGACTAAAGTAGTCCTTCCAGTGCCTATCTCAAGGTCTACTGCCTTAGCATCAAGGGCTTTATTAAAGTCTATATTACCTAAAGCTTTAGTTCCTCTACTTAGAAGAAAAGCACTAGCATTAGATATAGGTAAGTCCTTATCAAAGACAACGCCTCCTCCATTAAAATGAAGTCCTATTACACCAAAAGAGACGTTTTTGTCCATCTCACTTATAACTGGAATCTTAACGCCTTTAACCTCTAAGTACTTAATATCACCTGCCATCATCACTCCTAAAAATATAAAAAATGCCAATATCTGCTTCATAAGCCTTTACTCCCTTAGTATCTTTGCAATATCTCATATGCGGTATTTCTTTTAGCTGGATGCTCACCTATATCTCTTATAAGCTCTATCATTTGTGCTTCATTCATAGAGTTTCTAGCCCCTGCTGCGGCGACTACGTTTTCTTCCATCATGGTACTGCCTAAGTCATTAGCACCAAAAAGAAGTGCTAGCTGACCTATGTGACTTCCTTGTGTGACCCAGCTACTTTGGATGTTGGCTATGTTATCAAGATAGATTCTAGAACAGGCTAATAGTCTTAGGTATCTATGGCTGCTAGCCTTAGAGATGTGAGGTATCTCAGACTTTAAAGGGGTGTTATCGGGCTGGAAACTCCAAAGTATAAAAGCCCTAAAGCCCCCAGTTTCATCTTGCAAGTCACGAACGCGTCTCCAGTGCTCTATTATGTCTTTGTTACCTTCAACTGATCCAAACATCATAGTTGCAGTTGACTTTATATCTTGTAAGTGGGCAAGTCTATGCACTTCTATCCACTCTTCACTATCTAGTTTTTTGGGTGCTATGATATCTCTTACTTCATCACTTAGTATCTCAGCCCCAGCACCGGGGATTGAACTAAGACCTGCTTTTTTAAGACGTCTTAAAACTTCTTCAATGCTTAGGTGAGAGACCTTAGCTATGTAGTTTATCTCTATGGCACTAAAGCCGTGAATTGTAATGCTAGGGAACTTTTTGGCTATATGGCTAACTAAGTTTTCATAGTAGTCAATCTTAAGTTTTGGGTGTACTCCACCTTGAAAAAGTATCTGTGTACCACCTATATCTAAAAGCTCTTCAATCTTAGAATCTATATCTTCAAAGCTTAATATGTACTCGCCTTCTTCGCCAAGCCTTCTTTTAAAAGCGCAAAATTTGCAATCAACCCAACATATATTTGTATAGTTTATATTCCTATCTACTATAAAAGTTGTGACCTTGTCTTTATGAAGCTCACTTTTTACTTCACTTGCTAGCTTGCCTAAGTCTTTTAGACTGGCATTTTCCATCAAGTCTAAGATCTCTTCATCACTATATCTTTTCATTAAAAACTTCCTTGAGTTACTTTGTTTTATTTTAGATTATACTTTTTAGATTTTAAGAGGATAGCAAATAATGCAGCTTTTTATCACTTATAAAACAAACTTCCTAATTTATATTTTGTTGCCTTAAAGCCAGCAAGCCTAGCGTTATCTAAAACTGCCCTTGCCTTAGCATAAGTTGTAACTAAACACTTAGGCTTAGTTATATAAAAAAGCCTTTTAAAGTAGTCTTTACTCCAAAGCTCAGGATTATACTCACTACTAAAAGCATCTTGATAGACTATGTCAAAAAAGCCACCTTCAAACTTTTTTATATACTCTAGTGCGTTCCCTTGGAAAAAGTGTAAAGTGTTAGTTTTATAGCTTAAAGTAGATTCTAAGCTAAGCGTTTTTAAAGCTTCATTTGGACTAATAGAATCTAAAAGGCTTGGATAAGGAAAGTCATATATCTCACTTAAAGCCCCAAGCTCAGGTGAAAAAATCTCTGCATTTTGTAGTTTTAGCAAGCTTAAAAAAGCATTAAAACCAAGTCCAAAGCAGATATCTAGCACACGCACGTTTGTTAAGTTTTGAGATTTTATAAACTCTAAGGCTGGACTTATATGCTTAGTCATAGTCTCAGTTAAAGCCCCTAAGCTTTTAGCGTGATAGCTTTGCTTATAGTTTTCATTATAAAGGCTATAGCTGCCATCACTTCCTAAGACTAGATTTTTAGATTCCATTTTTAGTCTCTTTCATACTTATAGTAAGCACTACAAGCCCCTTCACTACTTACCATACAACTGCCCATAGGATTGCTAGGAGTGCAAGCCTTGCCAAAGACTTTGCAGTCTTTTGGACTAGCTTTACCTTTTAGTATCTCGCCACACAAACAGGCTTTAGACTCTTTAGCTTTTATATGACTTAGATCCCAGACCTTTTCAGCGTCAAATCTTGCATACTCATCTTTAAGCTTCAAAGCAGAATCTGCTATCTCACCAAGCCCTCTCCACTCAAAGCTAGCTCTAAGTTCAAAGTACTTATCCATCATCTTTTGGGCTTTCAAGTTACCTTCTTTATCTGTAAGGCGGGAGTACTCTATCTCTACTTCGTATCTATCTTCAAGCTTTTGTTTTACTAGCATAAGTGTTGAATGAAGCATATCTACTGGCTCAAAGCCACTAACTACTATTGGAATCTTAAAATCCCTAGCTAGCTCTTCATAGATCTTAGCACCCGTTATAACACTTACGTGAGAGGGTGCTAAGAGGGCGTTAACTTTGCAAAGTGGGTCGCTTAAGATAAGCTTTAGCGGAGGTGGGACTAAGACGTGGTTTATATGAAAGTAAAGGTTAGTTATATCTTGCTTTATTGCTTGTTCTAAAAGTGCTGCACTCATAGGCGTTGTAGTCTCAAAACCTATGGCAAAGTAGACTATCTTTTTATCTTTGTTTTCTTTGGCGATTTTTAGACAATCTAGAGGCGAGTAGACAAATCTTACATCAGCCCCTTGTGCTCTTGCATCACTAAGTGAGCCTTTAAGACCAGGCACTTTTATCATATCTCCTAGTGTGCAAAGGATGACGTCTTTATTAAGACTTAATGCATAAGCGTGAGATATACGTGACTTAGGCATAATGCATACTGGGCAGCCTGGGCCATGGATAAAGTGTAGATTTTTAGATTCTATTAAAGACTTTAAGGCGTACTTCATAAGAGTGTGGGTGTGACCTCCACAAACTTCCATAATATAAAGTGGCGCTTTTAGTTTTAAAGCCTCACGCTTTATCTCAAGACTTAAGGCTTTTAAAATCTTATCATCCCTATAAACCCCTATATAATCAAGCTTCTTTGCAGGCTTTTCCATAGTAAACCTTTCTAATAAATATCAAAAGTAAAAGTAGGCTAATAAGACTAAAGATAGCACTTAAGACCCCATTACTAAACACGCTTATATAAGCACTGCTTAAGCCTCCTACAAAGCTAGCTAGTGCTATGCCTACGTTAAAAGAGCCTTCATTTAGCGAGATAGTACTACTTATAGAATCTGGTGTAAATCTATGGGCTAAAAAAGAAGAAAGCATCTTTAGTGGGGCTATGCTTGCAAAGCCAAAAAAGCCTAAAAGCACAATACTTAATATACTTAAATCATGCTTTAAAACAAAGATATAGCTTAAGGATGAATAGCTTAGTACTTGTAAGATTAAAACTATCATCAAAGCTTTATATGAACCAAACCTATCAGTTATCTTTCCACCTACTAGATTCCCACAAATCGCACTTACCCCATAAAGCAAAAAGATATTAACTATAACTTCGCTGCTAAAGTGTAAAGATTCTAAATACACTCTAAGATAGATATAGCTTACAAACTGAGAGCCACAAGTAAAAGCCGTTATCAAAAAGCCTATGCTTAAAGCCTTAAATCTAAAAGCGTTAAATAGGGTTTTAAAACCATGCTTTATAGAATCTATTTTCGGCATAAAAACTAAGATTAAACCACTAACTATGAAGCTAACTACAGCTAGAAACAAAAAAGGAAAAAGTAGATGAAACCTTGCTAGATAGATACCAAGAGGCACGCCACTTACTAAGGCTAAAGTAAGGCCTAAAACCATAAGGCTTAAAGAAAAGCTAGTCTTAGCCTTAGGGGCGACTTTTAAAGCTACAACTGTGGCTATAACGAAAAATAGCCCGTGCATCAGCCCGCCAACAAAGCGTGCTACTAAAGAAAGCCAAAAGTTATCAAAGATAAAAATAGCCAAGTTAGAAAACCCAAAGACAAGTATGGTACTAGCAAGCTGTGTTTTGTAGTTAAAGCGTGAGATTAGCAAGCTAAGTATGGGTGCACCTATAACTACGCCTACTGCATAGACTGTAGACATATAGCCTATTAACTCATCACTTAAAGAGTACCTAGCCCCAAGCTTAGTTAAGATTCCAGCGACTATAAACTCAGCCACACCCATGCAAAAGCTAGATAACGCTAAAAGTAAGATTACTTTTAAGTAGCCTTTAGTTGTTGACATTAGTTTTTTTAATTAGATAAAAGGGGTTTTGACTTTGCTTTTAAAGACCTTAAAGCTTTACTTACTACTTTAAGTACAGAATCTATCCCGCCAGCAAGACTAAAAAGCCAGTATTTATGAGCATAAAGTAGCTCTAAAGTTTTAGCTTTTTGCTCTATCTCTGAAGTTATGGGCTTAACTAAGATTTTAGCGATGTCTAGTTCTTGATGGAAGATATAAGACTGCAAAGCATCTCCAAAGTAGTCTCTAAAACGCACTTCATTATAAGTCTCTTTTATCTTATCTATATCTTTACTTATAGATTCCATCTTATCAAATACAAGTAAGGTAAGCTTATCTTGGCTATTAAGCTTTTCTATCTTTTCTAAAAACTTAACTAGCTTTAAGAAAGTTTTTTCTACGTCTTTTTTAACCCTTCGTCCATAGCTAAGTAAGTCTTCAACTTGAAGCATGGCCTCTTTTAGTCTAGTCTTAGTGTAGTCTCTATCTGGATAGTGTAAAACTATAGGGTCTTTTTTAACTCTTGGGATTAGCTTGATGGCTTCTTTGAAAGGGATTTCTTTAGTGCCTTTTATCCTAGCACCCCCTTCAGTAGAGTTAATCACTTCTAGGTTGTAAGGAGTTTGGGCTATATCTTTTTCATAGAAGTTTAAAAAAAGCTTCCAGACTTCAGTAGTCTCTACTAGTCCACCACCTCCATACTTTTCTATCATAAGCCTATCTTTTTTAGGCTTTGGCTTTATCTCACTTTCTCCATAAACTGCACCTTTTGAGTGAGAAGTCCCATCCTCTCCAAAAGCTAGGTCTTGTCCTATGATGATACAGCGTTTAAAGCGTGAGTGGACTACTAGCTCATAAGCCATATTAGCCGCACTCATACCTATGCCAAGGTAACCATACTCATGAAAGGAAAAGATGCTTGTATAGCCAAAGGGTCTAAAGCTAAACTGCTTAGTGCCATTAGTTATAGCTTTTATAGTATCTCTATGCACTATAGAAGTTAGCTCAAAAACTACTCCTTCTTGGGCTTTTTTAGGAGTGTCTTTATAAAACTTCGCACTTTCTTTTACACGCTCTAAAGTAAAGACGATATCAGGCTTTATGCCAGCTTTATAAAGCACAGGAAAGCTTGCATCTATGCAAAAAAGCGTAGCAAAAGGTGCTATGTCTTTTAAGGTATCTAGCTGTTTATATAAACTTGGGCCAGTTGAGACTATGATGGCTGTGTCTCTATCTTTAAGGATGTTATGAAGTTCCATAAGATTGGGATTTGAAAGCACATCTAACATATTAAGTATATGGTGTTTCAGGCCAATTATGGCATCTTGTGTGTCATTACCAACGCTTATGACGTTATGCTCTATGGCTTTTATAAATTTGTGATTTATATCTATTAATTCATCTTTATAAGTGTCATAGAATCTAAAAGGGCAAAGCAAATCATAGACTTTAGAGTAGATTTTAGAATCTTTATCTATCTCAAAAAGAGAAGCTATCATATGATAGTTACAGTACTTTGAAAGTAAAAGTATCACTCTATCAGTATATATTTCACTACTTAAATCTATTAGATTAAGCACTATGTAGATTATCTCAAGCTCTGGCTCTATGATAACTAGACGCTTTAAGATAGTACTCCCTAAAAGCATCCTATAAAGCACGCCATTGCCCAGTCCATAAAAGTAAAGATAAGGATAGTAGCTATAAGATTTTAAGTCTTCATAGAGGGCTAGGTTTTCGCTTAAAGAGTTAGTTTGAAAAAGTGGAGTCTTAGAATCTATATCGATGATATTAAAATCGGCATTATCACTGCCTAAAAAAACTTCAAACTTAGTATTAGTCTTTACTCCTAAAAGGTCACTATAAAGCCTTGGGTCTTTAACTCTTAAGGCTTCTAGATTTTTTTCATATATGCTTAGTGCTTTAGTTGTATCTTGTGCCATTTTCTTTCTTTAATAGATGGGAGTTGTGAAAAGATTCTATCTTATTGTTTAGCATACTCTATAGCTCTAGTCTCTCTTATAACGCTTACTTTTATCTCTCCGGGATACTGCAAGCTTTTTTCTATCTCGCTGGCTATATCTTTTGATAAAGTAGTAGTTTGTAAGTCATCAACTAAGTCTGCTTTTACTATAACTCTAAGCTCACGCCCAGCATGTATTGCATAAGCTTGCTTTACTCCAAACTTATTCATAGCTATCTTTTCTAAATCTTGCATACGGCTTAAAAAGCCTTCTAGTACTTCCATCCTAGCACCCGGCCTTGCTGCACTTAATACATCAGCTGTGCAAACTGCACTACACTCTATAGACTTAGATTCCTCATTACCATGGTGGGCAAGCACTGCATTTATCACAACTGGGTGTTCTTTGTAGTGAAGGCATATCTCAGCACCTAAATCGACATGATTACCCCCTCTTTCTTGAGTTAGACTTTTACCTATATCATGAAGTAGTCCAGCTCTTCTTGCTAGCTTTTCATCTCCATTAAGCTCGCCTGCTATAGTGCCAGCAAGATAGGCTACTTCTATACTGTGTGCTAGTGCGTTTTGTCCAAAAGAAGCCCTATATTTTAGCTTTCCTATAAGCCTTTTTAGCTCAGGGTCCATATAGCCTAAGCCTAGATCAAGCACTACTTCTTCACCTTCTTGAAGTATCTCTTCATCCATCCTAGCTTTTACTCTTTCATAAACTTCTTCTATCCTTGCAGGGTGGATTCTACCATCCATGACTAGCTCTTCTAAAGTGCGTGTAGCCATGGCACGTCTATAGGTGTTAAAGCTTGAAAGGAGTATTGTATTAGGCGTGTCATCTATTATAAAATCAACGCCAGTTATAAGCTCTAAGCTTCTAATGTTTCGCCCATCTTTACCAATGATGCGTCCTTTTAACTCATCATTAGGTATATTTACTACATTGACTAAACGTTCATTTACATATTCACTTGCAAAGCGAGTGGTGGCTTGGGCTATGATGTAGTTAGCTTTAGCGCGAGATTCTTCCCTTGCAGCAACCTCAGCCCTTCTTATCATAAGTGCTTTTTCTCTCTCTAAGTCATCTTCTAATCTAGCAAGCAGCATCTTTTTAGCTTCATTTATATCCATGCTAGTGTAGTTTTGTAAGACTTCTTTGGCTTGCTTGTTAGCCTCTTCATAGTCTTTCATGACTTTTTCTTGCTCATAGTTAATTCTAACTAGCCTAAGATACTCTTTTTCAGCATTTTCATTATGAAACTTGGCTTCTTGGAGGTGATGGTCTATCCTATGCTCTAACTCTTTTTCTAATCTATCGATCTCATAAAGCTTATTTTTATACTCAGTTTCTAAGATACTTCTTTCTTTTTGCATGCTTTTTTCAAAGTCGTGTCTTTCTTCTTTTAGTTTTAGATGTCTATCTCTCATTATTTGTTTGATTTCAGATTCTAAGGCTTTGATTTGGGCTTTGCTTTGTTCAAGTTGTAAAACTACGTTTGAGTTAAAAAAGCGTTTAGTCATATATCCTATAAAAAGTATTGCTATTATTGTTATTATTACTGATGCTAAAATCTCCACTTAGATGCTCCATATATAATCTTTTGAGTAAATATCATGTTTTAATCCTACATTTAACCTAGTTATATTCCTTATCCTACTGACAAATATCAAAGAAGGTTTAAGTTTTTGTAAACTATAAAAAATATCATACATACCTTTTCCAAATCCTAGTCTTTTATAAGACCTATCAACTCCTAATACTGGGACTACTAAAACATCCATTTTGATAGTTAGGTTTAAGGGTCTAGCACTTGACTCTTTTATGCCAAAAGTTCCAGTTTTTAACGGCAGGTGTAATTTTACTACCTTAAAAGTTCTACTTTGTGAGTGGGGTGAGTTATCTATACTTGGGACATAGACTTCATAGAATCTATTAAATCTTAAAAGTTTTATAAGAGGGGATAGATTAACTTCATGAGGAAGGTTAAGATATAAAAGTACTTTTAGTTTATGATCTTTTGAAGTAAGTCTTTTAGATTCCAAAAGTTTTAGGATTTTAAGTGCGGCTAGATTGTCTCTAATATTAAAGCCACTTTTTTTAAAAAGAGCTTTCTTAAACTCTTTTCTAATCACTTCTTTCATATACCAAAACCCTTAACTATATCTTAAAGCCATATCTTGATGCCTGCCTTATAAAAACCTTAAACTTTAACTTTTTAAGCTTATAATTAAGCCTTTAATATCCCACTTCAAGGTCTTTTTTATAACATGAAAACAAACAAACTAAGATACTCTTTTCTACTAGCTTTTTTATGTGCTTTTATCTTTGTGGCTTGTAGCACACATAAAGATAAAGAAAACTCTTTTAGTTTTGCACCACTTAGCACTAGTGCTAATAGTGAAGCTAGTATACTTAATATAGCCATACAAAAGACTAAGTTTGATATAAGCACTTCTAGCCCTTCTGCTTCAGACACTAAAACGCAAAGCAAAGATTCCAAGCAAAAAGTAACTCTTATCTACTATATGCCAAGTGAGTGTTTAAGCTGTGCTAGTAGCTTAGTGCATCTAGATACGCTTTCTAAAAACGTCCCACTTTTGGATATAAAAGTAGTTGCTTCTTCTAAGCTTAAAGCAGCACTGCAAGATGACTACACTGGCAAGCTTCCTATATATATAGATACATCAAGTGAGGATTTAGAAGCTAAGACAAAAGAATCTAGTTCAAAAAAACCTTTAGAAAAAAAAGACTTTATAAATGTCTTAGGTACAAATCTCGGTATAGAGATAAAGCCAGATGAGCCATTTTTTGTCTTGCTAGATAAGGAGCATCAAGCGGTAAAAAGCTATGAAGGTATAATCTTAGAAGAAAACTTAGAGTTAGATTCAAGAGCACTAGTAGCAAGATAATAAACGCAATACATAAGGCAAGTAATAATGTTTAACTTTCTTAAAAAGACTAAAGAAAACCTAGCAAGTATTTTTAATACTAAAAAAACGCTTATCCCAAAAGATACCCTAGAAGAGATACTTATAGAATCTGATATACACTATGACATAGTAGAAAAGATGCTTAATAACTTAAGTGAAAATGTAAGTCGTGATATGCTAGATGTCGCTTTTAGGCGCTTTTTTAGAAAAGAAAGCTACTATGATAAGGTAAGCTTTGAAGAGCACGCTAATGTAAAACCGCTAGTTTATTTGATACTTGGGGTTAATGGCGCTGGTAAAACTACAACTATAGCTAAGCTTGCTAATATGAAGAAAAAAGAAGGCAAAAAAGTGCTTTTAGGTGCTGGAGATACCTTCCGTGCTGGGGCTATAGAGCAGTTAGAGCTTTGGGGTAAAAAACTTGGCATTGATGTCATCTCTACTCAAAAGACTAGTGATCCAAGTGCACTTTGCTTTGATGCTATTAATGCGGGTATTGCTAGGAAGTGCGATGTAATCTATATAGATACAGCAGGCAGACTTCATAATCAAACAAATCTTAAAAACGAACTAGTAAAGATAAGCAAAACTTGTGCTAAAGCCTTAAAACACGATTCATTTCATAAGCTTTTAATCTTAGATGGGACGCAAGGAAGTAGCGCTATAGCCCAAGCTAAAATCTTCCATGAGATGTTAGAGCTTGATGGAGTAGTGCTAACTAAGATGGATGGCACAAGTAAAGGCGGCTGCGTTTTTAGCATCATCCAAGAGTTAAGCTTGCCTATACTTTACATAGGTGTAGGTGAAAAAGAAGACGACCTTGTAAGGTTTGATGAAGAAAGTTATATCAATAGTCTTTTAGATTCTATATATCAAAGTTAGATTCTAGACTTGATTAATCCATCATAGAATATATGTCTTGATGCTAGAAGAAGGCATAAGCTTTAAAGTGATAGCCTTTAAGTTGTAATTAGGCTAAGCAAAAAGATAGATTCTAGTAAACATTAAGTCTAATCTTAAGCTTTATTATATGCATCTAAGGTCTAGGCTTTGGGATAGGGGGCTTAAAAACTAGGTCTGATTATAGATACTTAGTTAAAATATAATCTTTATCAGTTTTGATGGTTTGGTTTTTTGCATTAGGCGTTTAGGCAGTGAATATATGTAAGAGGTAGTTGATGCTAAGAAAAGTCATTATATGTGGAGTAGCTAGTTTATCTGTTATGTTTGCTAATGGCTTTAAGATTCAAGAACAAAGTCTAAATGGCACCGCCCTTTCAAGTGCTTATGTAGCAGGGGCTAGGGGGGCTGATGCAAGTTATTACAACCCGGCTAATATGGGCTTTGATAACGACTATGGGGAAAATAAAAATGAATTTGAGATGGCTTTTAGTATCATCAATATCCCGGGCTTTAGCTTCCAAGTGCCAACTACTAATAGAGGCTTAACTTCTATAACCCATCTTACTTATAAGGGTATAGCCCAAACAGGCGGGGCACTTTTAAATGGGATAAATAGTGCATTTAACTCTAATATCAACGTCCAAAATCTTATTCCTTCAACTATAGCCTTACAACACACTATGCCAGATAACTCCTATGTGCAAGGCTTTACTGGGGATACTAACTTTTTCATGCCTAAGTTTTTTTATAAGTCTAAAACTTATAATGGCTTTACTTTTGGTGCTAGTTTTATAGCCCCTAGTGGTCTAGCACTTCAGTGGCAGGGAAAAGGTGGGGAGTTTTTACAAGATATATTTATCTTTTTAGTTGAGCTTAGCACTCCTATAAGCTATACATATAACGACAGGATATCTTTTTCTATAGCCCCTAGAATCCTTTATGGCATGGGTAAGTTTAACAACACTGTTTATGTGCCTTTAGGCACGGCAGAAAAACCGGGCAATACCCCTTCATTTGACCCTAGCATACTTCAAAGCCTGCCTAATGGCCTTATACCTTCTAGCATGGTAGATAGTCTTGAGATGGTTAGAAGAAGCCCAGTGCTTTTGGGGATTTTGGGTCTTCCTCAAGGAGCTAGCCAGTTAGATGTTATAAAAAGCATGGTTTCTAATATACAAACTTCTATAGCAGGAACAGCGCGCGTTGATCAAAGAAGCGATGGAAGCGACCTTGGCTTTGGTTATAGGGCAGCTTTATCAGTAAGGGTTGCTGATAATGGCATGTTTTCAGTAGTTTATAGCTCGCCAGTTAGCTTTGACTTTAAAGGTAATCTTGATGCTAATACAATCATAGGTGGACCAGTAGGAAGCGTCAGGATGCAAACTACACTAGATCTTTTTATAACTATGCCTGAAATCATCACTTTAGCCTATGCCCACCAAATAGGCCCAGTGAGACTAGAAGCGGTTTATGAGAGGACTTTTTGGAGTAGGGGGAGGAAGTTTGATATAAAGTTTGATGCAGACCATGCTAAGTTTAGTGCAAGTGAGGGCAGTGTGGCACAAAGCTTTTCACAAGACCAACTAAAAGGCATGATTAATCTTGCTGACTTTAGTGCAGTTGCTATGGGGGTTGGCTGGAGGGATACTAACCACTTTAGGCTAGGGGCTACTTATATAGGCAGGAAACTCCGCCTTATGGCAAGTGTGGCTTATGAGCAGTCTCCAGTGCAGCAAGATATGATAGGTATACCAGATAGCGATGGTTTTATGGTTGGATTTGGTGCGAAGTATAACTTTAGGGGCTTTGATATAGGTGTGGCTTTAAGCCAGACTTTTAAACAAAATAGGGATTCTATATATAGTAACCCGACAATTGGTCAGCTTAGGATAGCGACTGCTTCACTAGGATATAGGTGGTAGTTGGATTTTGTAGTTTTATAGAATCTTTTTTCTATGATACTTTTGTATCTTATATAACGCAAATACTTTATTGTGTCATTTAAAGGAAGGGACTTAAAGTCCCTGATGTGGTAAGCAAATATTAAAAAAAGCTATTTGTTTATAAGTATCTCTTTTAAGACTTCATCTATGCTAGAAACTGGGACTATCTCTAAGTTATCTAAGACTTCTTTAGGGATCTCATCTAAGTCTTTTTCATAGTTCTTTTTTGGGATAAGTACTTTTTTAATGCCTGCTTTATGGGCAGCTATAAGTTTTTCTTTTAAGCCACCTATAGGTAGTACTTCTCCACTTAAAGTTAGCTCTCCAGTCATGGCTATATCTTGCCTTGCATCTTTTCCAAAAAGTATACTAGCTATAGCACTAGCCATAGTTATACCAGCACTTGGTCCATCTTTAGGTGTAGCACCTTCTGGCACGTGGAGATGTATATCTATGTTGTTAGTTTTAGACTTTTGAGAAGTTTCTTTTTCATCTTTAGATTCTAAAGTTTTAGCCTTTTTAGAACTTTTTTCTAACTCCATAGAATCTAACTTTGACTTTATAAGACTATAGGCTATCTGGGCACTTTCTTTCATGACATCTCCCAAGCTTCCAGTTAGCTTAAGATCACCTTTTCCGATAAGCTTTATAGCCTCTATAGTTAAGACATCCCCGCCAACACTAGTCCAAGCAAGGCCATTAACCACGCCTCTTTTTGGTTTAGGGTTAGTCTTTTGTATCTCAAAGACACTTTTTTTAAGATAGTTTGGTACGTCTTTGACACCTATAGTTATAGCAGTGGCTTTTTTTTCCAAAAGCTGAACTGCGACTTTTCGCATGATATTAGCGATACTTCTTCTTAGGTTTCTTACGCCTGCTTCTCTAGTATAGTTTTGGATGATAAGCTCTAAGGCGTCTTTTTGGATTTTCACTTCGCTAGGTTTTAGACCGTGCTTTTTTGTCTCTTGAGGGATAAGGTACTTTTTAGCTATCTCAAACTTTTCTTGAGGCGTGTAGCTAGATATCTGTATAAACTCCATCCTATCTCTTAGAGGCGCTGGTATAGCACTTATATCATTAGCAGTGGCGATAAAGACTACGCTTGAAAGGTCTATATTAAAGTTAGTGTAGTAGTCTCTAAAGCTTATGTTTTGCTCAGGGTCTAGCACTTCTAAAAGCACAGAAGTAGGATCACCTCTAACACCTCGCATAATCTTATCTATCTCATCTAAGACCATGACTGGATTCATACTCTTAGCATCTATTAGCCCTTGTACTATACGACCGGGCATAGATCCTAGGTAAGTTCGCCTATGACCTCTAAGCTCATTAACATCTTCTAGTCCACCTAAAGCTATCCTAACTAGTGGCCTTCCTATGGCTAGGGCTATGGAGTTTGCAAGACTTGTCTTTCCAACCCCCGGAGGCCCATAAAAGCAAAGTATGGTGCCTTTGTACTTAAAGTCATCACCTTTAGCTTCATCTTTTTTTAGCTCTTTGCTTTGTTGCTTAGTCTCTTTAGAATCTTTTTCTTTAGCCTCTTCTTCACTTCTTTTTTGTAAAAGCTCTTTTACTGCAAAGTACTCAACTATACGTTCTTTTGGCTCTTTTAAAGAGTAATGATCAGCATTTAGCTGCTTTTCTACGTTGCTTATACTTAGTTTTTTATGATTAAAAGTAGTAAATGGAATCTCAAGTACCCACTCTATATAGTTTTGAACTACGTTAGCATCTGAGCCATCTGGGTTCATACGAGAAAGTCTAGTGATTTGCTTTTTTATCTCTTTATACACATCTTCACTCATGCCACTTTTTAAAGCTTCAAGCTTTTTAAGATAGGCATCTATTTCTTCATCTTTTTGCTTATCAACGCCTAGTTCTTTTTGGATCTGCTTTAACTGCTCTCTTAAAAAGTACTCTTTGTTGACTTGGTCCATCTTAGTGTGGACTTTTGCTTTTATCTCGCGTTGGAGTTTTTGAGTTTCTATCTCTTCACTTACTAGCTGAGTTAAAAGCATAAGCCTTTCTTCTATGTCATCGCTAGCAAAGATTTGATAGCTTTGCTCTTTTTTGGGTCGTATGGCAGCACAGATAAGATCTATGGCTTTGTTTACATCTTCAGATTCTTCTATATTTCTAAGTAGGTCTGGTGAGATGACTTGAGAGATGTGGGCTAGGGCGTTTACTTTTTCAAAAAGGATGTTGCTCATAGCGTGGATTCGTGTAGGATCATAAGGCTTATAGCTCATACCTTGAACGTCAACTTTTTCCTTACTAGCATCGCTAAATCCTAAGAACTTCCCTCTTGAAAGTCCTTGAAAAAGTAGCTTTATCCTACCATCTTGGAGTATGGACTTGCGCATGATCCTGCCTATAACACCTACATCATAGAAGGGAAGCTCTTCAGCTTTAGGGTTGTTTTTCCCACAAACTACAAAGCAAAGCCCATCAGTTTCTGTGTCTTTTAAGCCTTTTATGCCACTTTTATCAATTACAAATATTGGAGTTATCATAAAAGGAAATATGAACATCTCATGCTCTATGATTAGTGGTAGCTTTTCTAAAATCTTAGAATCCATTTTTATCCTTTTACCAGTTTAATATCCATTTATACCAAGGAATCTTTGAAGGTTTAGCGTGGGCTTCTTTATTAAGCACATCATCTATCCTTTCATCATAAATAGCTACCGCTTTTGGTTTTTTTGCTTTTTTATAAACGCGGGCTATGGCTTTATTAAGCTCATTAGTCCCTAGTGTAAACTGTATCTCTATCTCTTGAACATAAGGTGTATATCTACTATTAGGATATCTATCAAAAAAGTCTTGCACTAAGGATAAAGTATCAGTCATAAAGGCTTGGTCTTTAGCAGAAGTTTTTATTGAAAGATATCTAGCTTTTAGTTTTAAAAAGGCTATGTAGTCAAAGTTGTTTGGATTCCCATAGCGTTTTGTGTACTCATTAAAGTAAAAATCTGATAGTAGATACTCGCTATTATACATATGAGCTTGTCCTAAAGCTAGCATAGCTTCTGGGAGTAAGGGAGAGTTTATATGCTCACTTTGCAAGGAAGTAAAGTTGTTATCAGCACTTTCTAAGTCTCCTACCCTGATGTTTTTAAAGATACCCGAGTACCAATAAGTCGCAGGTTGGTTAAAAGTAGTATTAGTCTTGCTAGCACAGGCTATAAAGAAAAAGCCAAGTGCAAAGATTAGCGTTTTAGGAGGTAGTAGTCTAAGTAGTTTACTTTTAGCTTTTAGGCTATTAGGCACGTTTGATTCTACGTAAGCTTTTATAGGTTTAAGAGTAGTTGACAAAAAGGACTCCAGTTCTTGAAAAATAATTCTAAATTATAGCAAATGACTTTCTTAAAAATTTAACTTAACCTTCTTTAAGTAGCTTATATAGATTCTTAGTGAGTAAAGTGAGTAAAGCTAGCTTTTTAGGCTTGAATGGGCTATAAATTTATATTTGTGTTATAATGACAAGATAGTGATTAAAGCAGTGCTTTTAAAAAGGCTTCATGCTTTAAGTCTTAAATGCAGCATAAGATATTTCTAGGGTAGTTGCTAATCAATCGTTCCTAAATGGAGAAGTGTAAATGGTTTTTGAAGTTAAGTCGCCAGTTTTAGGCTTCGAAAGTGTCAATAAGATGAAATTAGAAAAGATAGATGATGTTTTTATGCGCTTGACTAATGCAGAAGATTCTTCTCCGATATTCACTTTAGTAAATCCTTTTATGCTTAGAGAGTATGAGTTTGAAGTGCCAGCTTCTACTAAGATCTTACTTGATTTAGAACATAGTAAAAATATCCTAACCGCTAACATCATGGTTATACAAAACCCTATAGAAAACTCAACTATAAACTTTTTAGCCCCACTAGTTTTTAACTTTGACAACCTAACCATGGCTCAAATCGTACTTGATAGCTTTAGGTATCCAAACTATCAGTTAGCAGAGCCTATATCTGCTTACTACCCAAAAGATGAGAAGTAATAAAAACTTTACACAACTACTAGCTTTCATCTAGTAGTATGCATCTTATGACTACGCTTTATGTTTTTAATATGCCCTCTTACACTTTCTCTTGTCTGTACTTTTTTATCTTTACTTTTTTTTGCATTCCCCTTGTGTTTTAGTCTTTAATATAAAACTTAATAAAAATATGCCATATTTAAAACTTATAAAATACAAAAAGGCTAAGCATGGATACATTAGTAGTTATAGGCTATGGCAACATGGCAAAGGCAGTTTTAAGTGGAATCTTTAAAAGTGAAAAAAGTAGTTTTAGGCTGATAAGAGTAGTGGGTAGAGATCCGCAAAAGTTAAGGCCATGGGTGGAATCTAAGCTTTTAGAAAGTAGCAATAAAACTTCTAGTAAGCTTGAAATCTTATATGAGACTACTTATGAGGCAGATATCACAGGCTGTGATGTGCTGCTTGCTTGCAAGCCTTATAATCTAGATGTGTTTAAGTTTAAAGGCAAGGCTAATATCGTTTATAGTCTACTAGCTGGCATAAACTTTGCAACCTTAAGCAAGCACTTAAAGGCTATTAACTTGGTTAGAGTTATGCCTAATGTAGCGGCAAACTTTGGTCTATCTAGCTCTAGTGTGTGTATAGAAGATTCTAAGTGTGAGTATAAAGAGACTATAAAAGCTTTTATAGAGTGCTTTGGCAACTGTGTCTTTTTAGATAGTGAAGCTAAGCTTGATGCAAGCATAGCTACTAATGGCAGCACTCCTTCTATGCTAGCTATCATCGCCCAGGGGTTAATTGACGCTGGGGTCAATCAAGGCTTGCAAGTAAGTGATGCTAAGTCTTTAGTCGCTCAAAGCTTTTTAGGAGTAGCTAAGATGTTAGAAAACTACACTCCTAGAGAGATAGTTGATATGGTGACAAGTCCAGCGGGCACTACATCTGAGGCAAACTTATACTTGCAAGCTAAAGGCGTGCAAGGTCTAGTAAGTAAGGCTGGTATCAAGGCAGTATTAAGGGCTAAAGAGATAGCAAGAAGTAACGCTTAAAGCCTAAAGATGGAGTTAGTAGCCCTTGTTGGACCTAGTGGGAGTGGCAAAACTAAAGCTTCTATAAAGCTAGCAAAGATGTTAGATGCTAATATCTTTTCACTAGATTCTTTAAGCGTGTTTAAGTATGTTGATATAGCTTCAGCTAAGCCTACTTTAGAAGAAAGAGAAGGCATAAGGCACTTTGGCATAGATGTGCTTCCTCCAAGTAGCACTATTAATAACGCTGGTTTTTTTGCCACTCTTTTAGATAAAGCCTTGATGCAAAGTCTAAAGCAAGATAAGCCCTTAGTTATAGTTGGGGGTTCTAGCTTTTTTTTAAAAGCTATACTTTGCGGTCTTAGTCCATCCCCTAAACCAACAAAAGATTCCATAAAAGTTTATCAAGACCTAGAAAGCTACCCACTAGAGTATAAATACAAGCTTTTAAGCAAGCTAGATTATGCCTATATGCAAACGATAAGTCCGCAAGATACTTATAGGGTTAATAAAGCCTTAGAGCTTTACATCCACTCTCGCCTTACACCAAGTGAGTACTTTAAGAAACATCCTCCTAAAAAGTTTAAGCACAAAGTCCACACCTTTACTATGAGTGTAGAAAGAGAGGCACTAAAAGAAAAGATAAGGGCTAGGACTAAAGACATGATAGAAAGAGGGCTAGTTTATGAGGCAGAGTTTTTGTTAAAAAAATATGGCGAAAACATCTATCCTTTTAAAACTATAGGACTAAAAGAAAGCTTATCTTACCTAAAAGGAGAGTTAGACTTACAAGCTTTATGCACGCTTATAAGTGCTAATACTATAAAGCTTGCAAAAAGACAAAGCACTTTTAATAAAACTCAGTTTGATTCTAAACCTTTTAGCATAGAAGACGCACTTAAAGTATATAAAAAGTAAGAAGTTATTTTGTGAAAAAAGACTAGAGTTAGAATCTTCTAAGCCCTTTTATAGGCTTAAAAGTTTATGCACAATCAAAAAAGCTAAATTAAAAAGCAAGCTAAAGGCTAAGTCTTACTCTTCAAAAAGGTCAGTTGAAAGGTAGCGTTCACCCGTGTCATTTAGCGTAGTAAGTATGTTTTTACCCGGAAAGTCTTTAGCTAGCATACAGGCTGCTTGGATATTAGCTCCACTTGAGATTCCAGCTAGGATGCCTTCTTGCTTACCTAAAAGCCTTGCCATGTTGTAGGCTTCTTCATTAGTTACTTTTAAGATTCCATCATAGATGTGAGTGTTTAGATTATCAGGGATAAAGCCAGTACCTATACCTTGAATCTTGTGTGGGCTTGGTGTGCCTCCACTTAGAACTGGGCTAAGACTTGGTTCCATAGCAAAGATTTTAATGTTTGCATTATGTGCTTTTAGCACTTCGCCAACACCACTTAGTGTCCCACCTGTGCCTACTCCTGCTACAAAGACGTCTAAAGTAGTGCTTCCAAAAGCATCTATTATCTCTTCTGCGGTTGTTTCTCTATGGGCTTGAGGGTTAGCTTTGTTGCTGAACTGATTAACTATTATGGAATCTTTAATAGCTATGTTTAGCTCTTCAGCCTTAGCTATAGCACCTTTCATACCAAGCTCTGGAGGAGTTAACTCTAAAGTGGCACCAAGTGCTTTCATAAGCTTGCGTCTTTCAACTGTCATAGATGAAGGTATACATATAACTAGCTTTAAGCTTAGGGCTGCACACACACTTGCAAGTCCAACTCCAGTGTTACCAGAAGTAGCTTCTATGATGGTTGTAGTTGGTCTTATGCTGCCATTATCCATGCCAGCTTTTATCATAGCGTAGGCTATCCTATCTTTGATAGAGCTATTAGGGTTCATAAACTCGCATTTTGCAAAGATGTTTGCACCATATTGCTTACTAAAAGTTTGTAGCTTTACTATAGGTGTGTGTCCTATAAGCTCTGTTACATTTTGTGCTATTTTCATTTTAGTCCTTTTTATCTACGTATGTCTTGGGATTATTATATAAATGAGATAAAATATACCTTAATCTTAGCTTAAGTAATTAATGCTAAAGATTTTTATCCCAAAACTACCTAGGGCTATATATAAGGAGAATTGATGAGTGATTTTATAAAGAACTATAAGTTAATGGAAGAAGAAAGGGCAAAGGAGGGAGTGCCACCTTTAGCATTAGACGTTAAGCAAACTATAGATGTGCTTAAGATACTACTAGATTCTAAAAGTAGTAAAGAAGATGCTAGCTTTGCTAAGGAGCTTTTAATACATAGAGTAAATCCGGGAGTTGATGATAGCGCTAAGCTAAAAGCTGAGTTTTTTGGGCAAGTACTAAGCGGGCATGCTTGTGAGTTTGTAAGTAAGGAAGAAGCAGTTAAGTATCTTGGCACCATGCTAGGAGGCTATAACGTTCCTTACCTTATAGAAGCTTTGTCTAATAAAGATGCAAAAGTAGCAAGTATCGCGGCAGATTCTTTAAAACACACTTTACTTGTTCATAACGCCTTTGAAGATATAGCAAAGCTAAGTGAGACTAACCCTCTAGCCAAAGATGTCATAAAGTCTTGGGCTGATGCTGAGTGGTTTTTAAACCGCAAAAAGCTTGATGATGAGATGAATTTCATAGTATTAAAGATTGATGGTGAGACTAATACTGATGACTTAAGCCCAGCAAGCGATGCCTTTACAAGAAGTGATATACCACTTCACGCAAAAGCCATGCTTAAAAACAGAGTGCCAAACTATGAAAAAAGACTAGCTGATATCAAGTCTAAAGGCTATAAAGTAGCTTATGTTGGTGATGTTGTAGGGACTGGAAGCTCTAGAAAGTCAGCAGCTAACTCTATCATGTGGCACTTTGGAGAAGAGATACCTTATATACCTAATAAAAAAGGTGGTGGTATCGTTATAGGTGGTGTTATAGCGCCTATCTTTTTTGCAACTTGTGAAGATAGTGGCTGCCTACCGATAATCGCTGATGTAAGCAAGCTTAAAGAAGATGACATCATAACCGTAAAGCCTTATGAAGGTAAGATTCTAAAAAATGGCGAAGTAGTAAGCACTTTTACCCTAGAGCCTAACACTATGATAGATGAGATGAGGGCAGGAGGTCGTATACCACTTATAGTAGGTAGAGGTTTAACTAATAGAGCTAGGAAGTTTTTAGGACTAGGAGAAAGTGACGTCTTTACAAAGGCTACTTCTCCAAAGGCTGCTACTAAAGGCTTTA
The DNA here is from genome assembly GCF_002272875.1 of Helicobacter sp. 11S02629-2. Lineage (GTDB taxonomy): Bacteria > Campylobacterota > Campylobacteria > Campylobacterales > Helicobacteraceae > Helicobacter_I. The sequence continues at coordinate 39,825 of NZ_MLAN01000009.1, read as the reverse complement.
GTCTAGCACAAAAGATGGTTGGGCTTGCTTGTGGAGTAGAAGGTGTAGTGCCGGGGACTTACTGTGAGCCAAAAGTTACAACAGTAGGAAGCCAAGATACAACTGGCGCCATGACTAGAGATGAGATAAAAGAGTTAGCAAGCTTAAAGTTTAGTGCTGACTTTGTTATGCAAAGCTTTTGCCATACAGCAGCTTACCCAAAACTAGCTGATGTTAGCTTGCAAGCTACTTTACCAGACTTCATGACAAGTCGTGGTGGAGTTGCTTTAAGACCAAAAGATGGAGTTATACACTCTTGGCTTAATCGCTTCTGCTTGCCTGATACTGTAGGAACTGGTGGAGATTCTCATACTAGATTCCCAATAGGTATAAGTTTCCCTGCAGGAAGTGGACTAGTGGCATTTGCTGCAGTTACTGCCTCTATGCCGCTAAATATGCCAGAATCTGTATTGGTTAGATTTAAAGGTAAGCTTAATCCGGGCATAACTTTAAGAGATCTAGTAAACGCTATACCTTACTACGCTATCAAACAAGGGCTTTTAACAGTGCCTAAGCAAAATAAGAAAAATATCTTTAATGGCAGAATCTTAGAGATAGAAGGCTTAGAAGATATAAAAGTAGAGCAAGCTTTTGAGCTAAGTGATGCTAGTGCTGAAAGAAGTGCTGCAGCTTGTACAGTCGCTTTAAATAAAGAGCCAATAATTGAATACCTTAAATCAAACATCACTCTAATTGAAGGTATGATAAAAGATGGCTATGAAGATGCTGAGACCTTAAAAAGAAGAGCTAAAAGGATGGAAGAGTGGATAGCTAATCCTAAACTTTTAAAAGCGGATAAGGATGCAAGTTATGCCGCAGTTATAGAGATAGATATAGCTGATATAAAAGAGCCAATCCTAGCTTGTCCAAATGACCCTGATGATGTTGCTACTTTAAGTGAGATACTAGCTGATAGTAAAAGACCACATAAGATAGATGAAGTATTTATCGGTAGTTGTATGACTAATATTGGTCATTTTAGGGCTTTTGCTGAGATAGTAAAAGGAAGCCCTGCAAGTCCTACTAGGGTTTGGCTAGTGCCTCCTACTAAGATGGATCAAAAAGAGCTTAGCCAAGAAGGCTTTTTCTCTATCTTTGGTGCAGATGGTGCTAGGATAGAAGTACCGGGCTGCAGCCTTTGCATGGGGAATCAAGCCCGTGTTAGAGACAACGCAGTAGTTTTTTCAACCTCTACTCGTAACTTTGACAACAGGATGGGTAAAGGTGCACAAGTCTATCTAGGAAGTGCGGAGTTAGGTGCGGTTTGTTCCTTGCTTGGTCGCTTGCCTACGCCAGAAGAATATATGGATATAGCTGCTAAAAAACTAGAAGGTAAAAAAGATAAGATTTATAGATATCTAAACTTTAATCTAATGGAAGATTTTAGATTATAGTTTTTATAAAGCAGCCTTAAGATTCTCTAGTCTTGCATAAAGCAGGGCTAGGGATGACCTCTCTTTTTTATATATGGTTTTAAAAGGGTGAGTGCTTAGGTCTAGCAAGAAGCATTAGCCCTTGTTTGTGCATTTTACATATCAAGATAGAATCTAGCTTAATGTGATAATCTTAAAAGCACGCCTAAGTCCCCCTTAACTTTCTAGGTTTGATAACATCTTTTATACTTTGAAGCTTTGTTTTCTTGCTTCTTTATGCTTTGCTTATACTATGTCAAATGTGATTAAAATGCATTTATTAAATGAAATAACACACAGATTGCATTAAATCTCAAAATGCATATCCTTAAGATATCACTACGCCCTTAGTTAACTCCTTCATAAAGCAAGCTTTTATAGTCTTCACAAGCTTGCAAGCTTCCAGCTTGACATTTAGTTTTTAGCCCTTTTAGTATGGAGAGTTTTTCTTCTTGACTGGCTTTGTCCCACTTTATTTTTAGCAAACTAGGGTTTTTAGAATCTTCTTTTATCTTTGTCTCTAAAGGTGTAGGTGAAGTTACCTTTACTTCTTTTACTTCTTTAGTCGCTGTGTCTTTTACTTTATTTTTTTTAGCAGATTCTGTTATAGCATAGTGTTGATAGAGATAAAAAATGATAGCAGCTATAGGTATGATGATAAAGTCTGCCTTTCTTAGGCGGAGTCTAAAGCGTCTTTTGGGTTTGTTATCTCGCTCCACTTTTTAGCATCCTTTCTAAAGTCTTAAATATCAAGATATAAAATCTAAGCTAGATGTTTAAAAGTCTACTCAGGACTTATCTTTTGAAGTTTATAGTCTTTATCTAGCTCGATATCAAGCATATCACTATCTTCTAAAAGTATGCTTGATTTTTCTTCTACTGGGAAGAATCTATGAAGTATTATCTCATTATTATCCCGCCAGCTAGATTCTGTAGTGATCTTTGCTTGCAGCAACTCTCCTTCTAAGCCTGTAGCTAGGGTAGCGTTTTCTATCCTATCGTTTTGCAGCTTTATAGCAGTGTCTCTTTGCAAGTGGACTTGTTTTAAAAGGGCAGCATAGTACTGAAGCATCTTTTTTACTTCGGAATCTAGTGGAGTTGCCTCAGCCTTGCTTTTAGCTATTAGTGGTTTTAGTGTTTCTATAACTGGTTTTAGTTTTCTAGCTTTTAGTATTAAAGACTTACAGTAAGCAACACGTGATTTGATGTGTTCTTTTAAAAGGGTGTCTTTTGCTAGTATGCCTAAAAAGTGGGGCTTTAGCTCGATATTAGCCATGATGTTAAACTCTAGTTTATTTTCTACGCCATCTATTAGCTTTAAGTGTACATCTTCTGAGAAGTAGATATTACAGTTATTTCTTAGTCTTGATACTACTACTCTTTTTGCTACGACCTTCCCGCCATTAAGTTGTAAGATGTTGGCATCTTGTGCATAGATTCTTCCAAGTTCAAGATACTCTACATTTGCCTCATTTTTCGCATAAAGAGTTCCTTTGTGTATGTTTATAAAGGCTTCGTTTGCATATATGATAGAGCTTTGATGGGTTTGACCTTTTATGTTTAGGTTGTTTGCTTTTATGATGGTGTTTTCCCCGACATTTCCAGTTATGTTAACTACGTCAGCTTCTATGATGGCGTTAGTTTGCAAGGCATCTTTTGAGTTATCACTACACTCCACATCTACTTCTATACCCTTTTCTAAGCCGCCAAGTATGCTTCCAGTTTTATTGCTAACTGTGTCAAAGGTTGCTATAGAGATTATCTTAAGGTTATCTTGGTAGTCAACTATGCCTTTAGTCTTTGCTTTATAGATTATTTTTTTATCATTTTCTTCTTTGTCTATGTTTTCATCTATGTTTGGTGGGCTTATAGAAGAGATATCTTTATCTTTAGATTCTCTTTCATAGATGGATTGCATGTTTATGTACTCGCCTGTTAGATTGCGTCCATTAATGATTTCATCATCTTTTAAAAAGATGGCTATCTCTTCGCCTTCATTGGCAGCATAGAGTGCATTTTCTATGATTTCAGTGTGATTTTTTTTAACCCAAGCTTCCTCTAAAAGATTGATAAGGCCTCTAGTTTTATAACTAGCCTTGCTTTTTAGTATCTCAACGCTAAGGGCTTTAGTTAAAACTATGTTTTCTGAGAAGTCATTTAGTATATGCACTAGGACTGCTTTTAGAATCTTGGAGTTATGCAAAATCACATTTTGTTCTACTAGCTTTGCTAAAACACAGTCTATAAACTGCATCTTGTAAACTTCAGTGTTATCTATAAAAAGTCCTTCTTTTAACGTAAGTGTTGCTACTAGGTTATTTCTATCTATCCTTACATCTAGGGCATTAAAGTCATACTCTTTAGGAGTTATCTCTACATCATACTTTTGATATATCTCTTTATCTGAGTTTTCATACTCACTATCAAAATATCCAGCAGGCACTGGCATGTCATTAGTAAAAAAAGTTCTTATAGAACTTATGTGGATGTTACAATTTTGCAGGTTGATATCTGTGCTTTTGCTAAAACTACTTAGATCCTTCTCCCAGTTTATTATGCTAAGTTTTTTCTTAGAGAAGAAGTCCATATTAAAGCTCCTATTATGTTGTTTGTTGGTCACCTTGACCAGTTAAAGATATGTGAAAAGAATACGTATTTATACAAAAAGTAAACTTACTCTTAAATAATATAGCTATAGAAAGTAAGTATTTCATGCAACTTTTATCATTATTGTACTAAGCTTAAACATAAAAATAGTAACAAGGTGTAAATATGAAAAAAAATGTAGTTTTCTTTGAAGTTAGAGGTGGTAGTGATAAGGGCAAAGATGGGTATAGACCAGATACCATGCCAATGGTTAATGCACTTAAGGCTAAGGGCTATGATGCAGAAGTCATCTTTTTTGAGATAGGTAAGATGGATGAGATATATAACTATGTAAAAAATAACGCCATAGCCTATGTTTCTCGTATCAACCCGGGGAATCTAAAAGAAGAAAATGAGTACTTTGACATGCTAAGGAAGCTTTGTAAAGATGGAATCGTGCCTATGCCTCATCCTGATGCCATGATAGGCTATGGAGCAAAAGATGCACTAGTTCACTTAAATGACACTCCATTAGTTCCAAAAGATACCTATGCCTACTATGATATGGAATCTTTTAAAGCAAACTTTCCTAAGACTTTAGCAAAAGGGCAAAGGGTGCTAAAACAAAACCGAGGCTCAACAGGAGAGGGAATCTGGCGTGTGCAGCTACTACACCCTCTAACTAAGCCAGTAGATTCTTTACCACTAGATACTGAGATAAAGTGCACTGAAGCTAAAGATAATCACACTGAGATAAGAAAGCTAGGTGAGTTCATGGACTTTTGTCATCAATATATCACTGGGGAAAATGGCATGCTAGTAGATATGACCTTTTTACCTCGTATAGTAGAAGGCGAGATAAGACTTTTAATGCTTTATGACAAACCAGTAAATGTAGTTCACAAAAAGCCAGCTAGTGGTGGTGATAACTTCTCAGCCACTCTTTTTAGTGGGGCAAAGTATAGGTATGATGACCCAAGTTTATGGAAAGGACTAGTAGATACTTTTCTTTCTGAAATCCCTATGATAAAACAAAAACTTGGTAATTACGACTTGCCTCTTATATGGACTGCTGACTTTATATTAGATACTGATAAAGATGGCAAAGATAAGTATGTCTTAGGTGAGATAAACTGCTCTTGTGTTGGCTTTACTTCACAGCTAGAGTTGGCACCAAAAGTCGCAGATGAGATAATAGCCATAATTAACCGTGCTAAAAAGTAGCTTTTAAAAAAGCACAAAATGACTGTAGAATCTAAGTTGATATAAATTTCAACTTAAGGCTCTTAGTGCTACTTAGAACTGCTTTTTTAATAAATATAAGTGGGATCTTAACCTCTCGTATCTTTGGCTTTTTACGCGATGCTATGCAGGCTTATGTGCTAGGGACTAGTATCTATAGTGATATCTTTTTTCTAGCCTTTAAGTTTCCTAATGTCTTTAGACGCGTTTTTGCAGAAGGGGCTTTTACACAAAGCTTTCTTCCTTACTTCTTGCACTCTAGAAAAAAAGGTGCTTTTAGTGTGACTATAGCTTCTATCTTTGGAATCTTTTTAATAATCTTAAGCTTACTTATCATGCTTTTTAGTCCCTATGTGACACGAATCTTAGGGCTTGGCTATAGTGAAGATATTATAAAGCTTGCAACCCCTATAGTTGCGATTAATTTTTGGTATCTAATCTTTATTTTCTTTGTGACCTACTTTAGTACGCTTTTGCAGTATAAAAATATCTTTTGGGTAAATGCTTATAATACTGCCCTTTTAAATATAGCTATGATCTTAGCTCTATTTTTTTCCCGCCATAAAGACTTGCTAGATATAGTTTATATACTAAGTTATAGCGTGGTCATTGGCGGGGTGGCACAAGTGATATTACACTTTTATCCACTTTATTACTCTCATATCTTAAGACTTCAGCTAACTGGCTTTAAAAGCCTTTTTATCTGGAATCTAAAAAAAGACAAAAAGTCTAAAAGAAATTTAGCCATACTAAAAGAAGACATAAAACACTTTTTTGGTGGCTTCTTCCCTGCCATGCTAGGAAGCTCAACTGCTCAAATAACTAGCATGATAGATACTATATTAGTTACTTTTCTCCCAGTAGTTGGAGGAGTTAGCATGCTAAGCTATGCTAATAGAATCTTCCAACTCCCCCTAGCCCTTTTTGCCATAGCCATATCTTCTGCACTTTTCCCAATGATAGCTAGGGCTTTAAAAAACAATGAAGAGAAAAAAGCCCTAGCTTTATTAAAAAAAGCCTTTACTTTCTTGCTTTATATGCTTTCTTTTTGTGTGCTTGGGGGCATCATGCTGAGTAATGAGATAATTTGGCTTTTATATGAAAGAGGTCACTTTACAAGAAGCTCAACGCTAGAAGTAGGCTTAGTTTTTATAGGCTATCTTATAGGGCTTTTACCATTTGGACTAAGTCGCATTTTTTCACTTTGGCTTTACTCTCAAAAAAAGCAAGCCTTAAGTGCTAAGATCTCAGCTATATCCTTACTTATAGGACTTGCTTTTTCTCTTATACTTATGTGGCACTTTAGTGTTTTTGGACTAGCTTTAGCGGGCTCACTTGGGGGATTTGCCCTCTTTTTTATGACTATTTATTTCTTTGGAGTTAAAAAGTTTATCTCCTTGTTAGATTACAAAAGGCTAGTATTATTGTTAGTTTTATTAGTTATTGAATTTATAGTTATTTATCTATTTAAGCTGAAGTTCAGCATTACTTAAAAGGAAACCTAATGTTTATATTTGACTCAAGCAGTAAGGAAAAAGTAGAGTTTAAGCCTATAAGAGAGGGCGAGGTAAGGATGTATGTCTGTGGTCCTACCGTTTATGATGACGCACACTTAGGACACGCAAGAAGTGCTTTAAGTTTTGACATCTTAGCACGCCTTTTAAGACGCCTTGGCTATAAGCTAACTTTTGCCAAAAACTTTACAGATATAGATGATAAGCTTATTAATAAGTCTTTGCAAAGTGGGAAAAGCGTAGCAGAGCTTGCAAGCTACTACACTAAAAGATACTTAGAAGATATGGAAGCTTTAGGGGTAAAAAGGGCAGATATAGAGCCTAAGGCTACTGAGTTTATAGAAGAGATGGGCGAGTTTATAAAGACTTTGCTAGATAAGGGTTTTGCTTATAAGATCTCAAATGGTGATATCTATTTAGATGTTAACAAAGATAGCAAGTATGGAAGTTTAAGCCATCACTATCAAGATAGTGATTCTATAAGTCGTATAGCTGAGGAAAGCCAAAAGAGAGATAAACGCGACTTTATACTATGGAAGGCATATAAGGGGGAGGGTGATGTAGGCTATGAAAGCATCCTTGGTAAGGGGCGTCCGGGCTGGCATATAGAGTGTAGTGTTATGATAGATTCTATACTTGCTTATAAAGATGAAGCTTACTGTATAGACATACATGGCGGTGGGGCTGATCTTTTCTTTCCACATCATGAAAATGAGGCTAGTGAGACAAGGTGTGAGTGTGGTAAGGAGCTTTCAAAGTACTGGATGCATAATGGCTTTGTAACAGTAGATGGCGAGAAGATGAGTAAAAGTTTGGGTAATAGCTTTTTTATAAAAGATGCTTTAAAAAGCTATGAAGGTGAGATTTTGCGGAACTATCTTTTAGGTACGCATTATAGGGCATCTTTAAGTTTTAACGAGCTTGATTTGCTGGCTAGTAAAAAGCGTCTTGATAGGCTTTATAGGCTTAAAAAGCGAATTAACTTTACATCTGAGCTAGAGCGTAAAAAAGATACTGAGTTTGAAAGTGCTTTTTTAAATGCCCTAACTGATGACTTAAATATCTCTTTAGCCTTAAGTATCTATGAAGAGATGCTTGCTAGGCTTAATGACGCACTAGATAAGAATCCAAAAGATAAAGAAGCTTTAAGTAAGGCTGCTAGTAACATAGACCTTTTACAAGACATCTTAGGCATAGGACTGCTTCCTACTGCTAAGTACTTCCAGCTAGGAGTTAGTGAAGAAGATAAAAAAGAGATAGATGCTTTAGTTGCTAAAAGACTTGAGGCTAAGGCTAGTAAAAACTACGCACTAAGTGATGAGATAAGAGATACTTTAAAAGCTAAAAATATTAATGTTATGGATAAACCAGGTGGCATAAGTGAGTGGGAAGTTATAAGCTAGCTTATAACTTCTTATCTTTTTATTACGTTTTAGGGGCATTTTAGGAATGCCCTTTTATTTTTCTCCTTTTATTTGTCTCTTTTTTTATTTTCCTTCTACTAACATTAGATATCTTTCTTATCCTCCATCCCTCACATAAGAAGCACAAGGTTGGAAAAGCAATCTTGATACTAAAAGATGCTTAAAATGATTTGGCAATCTCTGCATTTTTACTGCAAAGAAGGGCTAAAAGCCAAAAACTAGCAATTATATATTTTTAGATTCTATAAAGTTATAGATTTATTACTTTTTATCTTTAGTGGATTTTAGCTTGCGTTTCATAGAGTTTAGACTAGTCTTTGTGTCTACTTTTTTAGCACTCAGTTTTTCTTTAGAAGTTTGAAGCACTCTTTTTTTGGCATCCCACTTTAAGCAAAGTATAAAAACTATAGCACTTATGATAAACATGATGACTGAAAGAATCTGCCCCATAGTAAAGTCTCCATAAAAGCCAAGCTGGATATCAGGCTCTCTAGTAAACTCAGCCATAAATCTCATAAAGCTATAAGCCATACCATAAATCGTTATAAGAGCGCCATTAAACCTTATCTTTTTAGATACAAAAAGCACTATGAAAAAGACCACTATGCCTTCTAAAAAAGCCTCTATAAGCTGGCTAGGATAGCGAAGATAGCCATCTACATAGATTCCTATAAACTTTAAGTGTGCATCTACTATAGGACGTCCAAAAAGCTCTTTATTTAAAAAGTTGCCAATGCGTCCAAAAACATAAGCTAGCGGTAAAGAGAGGGCTACTAAGTCAAGATAGATAAAGATGTTGATTTTTTTTACATAGGCAAAAAGAAGACTACCTATAATAAAGCCTATAACCCCACCATGATAACTCATCCCAGCTATACCCACAAAATGGCCATCCATAAAAGGATTAAGTGCCTGCCAAGGATGGGTTAGATAGTACATTGAGTTAGGATCATAAATAAAAACATAGCCAAATCTAGCACCCAAGATAACGCCAAGTTCAGCATAAACAAAGTAGCTATCTATCATAGCACTAGTTACACTTGCAAAGCGAGGGTTAGTTTTAATAAAACGTTTAGCTATAAAAAGTGCACCAAGTAAAGCTACAACATAAGCCATACCATACCAGTAAACTTTAAAGCCAGCTATCTCAAAAGCTATAGGGTTAAAATGCGTATAAATTTCATTCCATGCGTTCAAAAGACATCCTTAGGGGTAAAAACTGTGTGTATTATAGAGGCTTAGTTGTAATAAAATTAAACATAGTCCATCTTAAAGACTTCTATCTTGCTGCTTTAAGAGTTATAAAGCCAATTAGATTAGATTTTTATATCTAGCATTTTTAGATTAGACTTTGGGCTTAGGTCATAAAGCATGCTAGCTTGCTTTACATTAATATCTATCTTAGAAAAGCCTTTTAAAGAATCTAGCTTAGATTCTAAAAAGCTTTTTATTTTCTTACTCATGACATTCATACTAAGGCTTAAGTCTTTTTTAGATTCCATATAAACCATGCCATCTATCTCCCCAAGGCTAGGAAAAAGAGCGTAAAAGTCAAGCCTTACTTTTTGCCTTTTTATCTGTAAAAGAGAGTCTTTTTCTTCATCTCTAACCACTAGACTTATAACTCCTTTTTGCAGCCCTAAAAGCATCTGGGCTAGTTCTAAAAACTCTTGCTTATTAGCGACTAAAGGAAGCTTATCTAAAAGCAAGTCTTTATAGCTAGATTCTATAGTTTTATCACTTTGTTTAGCATCTTTGAAAAGCGATTCTAAGCTTTTAGAATCAAGCTTTAAAGCAAAGTTAGCTAGGGTTTCTAGGGTCTTTGGCTGGGCTATTAGATTAGTTATATTTAGCCCACCTAGTTTATTTTGAGATACATTAGCCCAGTAGGTTTTTCCAAGCTCTAAAGGGACATCGCTTTTAGTTTCTAGTATAAGCTTTCCAAGTTGGACTTGATAGGAGTTGCTACTAGTTTGTGATAGGATTTTTAAAAGCGTTGGAAGGGTTGTGTTTAGCTCCTTAGGGCTTAGCTTACTAAGTGCGTTAAGGAGGCTTACTGTGCTGGTGTTGAAAGTGGCATTAGTTTGAGGGATCATGGCTTTGAAGAAAGGGCTCTTTTAACTTGCATGGCTTTTTGTTCAAGTCTGGCTTTATTGCTTAGTTTTGTTTTAGATTCAGTTTTAGAATCTAGTTTGGTTTCTAAATTAGATTCTACTTTGTGTGCTAAGTTAGATTCTGCACTAGGTTTTTTGCTATATAAAAATTCCTCTTCTTCTATGAATCTAGCTATTTCAAAGCTAATTTCAAGCTTGCTTAATCTATCAGTTTTAACCTGCCTTTTATTTGTGCTTAAAAGTATCATTTGATTATTATCTTTATTACTTGAAAAACTTTTTTCATCAAGTAAGTTTAAACAGACATATTTGCAGCCCTTTTCTTTCATTAAAGAAAGTGCACTTTGTAAGGCGTCTTTTTCACTACTAGAGTTTTCATGCTCAGCCTTAAAGCCAACTTTTATGATATTTGCCTTAGTTATGGACTTTAAGATGTCTGTGTTTAAGTCAAGTTTTAGGTCTAGACTGTTTGGACTATCAGTCTTTTTTATCTTGCCAAGTTTTGCTTTTGGGACATAATCACTAATAGCAGCTGCCATAAAAAGATAGCCTTGAGATATAGAATCTAGTGTCATATCAAGCCTTTCTTTATACTCTTTTGAGCTTGCTACTTCATGTATCTTTACTCCAGTAGGTAGGCTTAGAGGGAACTTTGAAGATATAAGTGTAACTTTTGCCCCTAGAAAGTAAAGTGCTAGTGCTAGATAGCTAGCTTGAAGACCACTTGAAAAGTTACTTATACATCTTATATCATCAATCTTTTCTATGCTTCCTCCACCAGTTATAACTACTTCTTTATCCTTCCAAAAACTAGTTTGAAGTAGGCTTCTTTTAACTCTAAAGACTATCTCATCTACACTTGCTAAAGCACCTTTGCCCTCATCCCCACAAGCTAGCATTTTTAGCTCTGGCTCTATGACTTCATAGCCATAGCTTTTTAGAATCTTAAGTGAGTTTAGGCTTTGTGGGGCTTCTAGCATGAAGTTATTAGCACTTGGGGCTATAAGCTTAGGGATAGTGCGTAAAGCAATGGCTGTGCTTAAGTAGACATTATCAGCTATGCCATAAGCTAGCTTATTAAGACTATTAGCACTTAGTGGGGCAAAAAGGGCTATGTTTGCCCACTTTGCAAAAGATATATGATTAAGCCCATTTATCTTATCACTCCAGTCTTCACTTTCATCGCTTAAAAGCTTAGTATTGCTTAATGCTTCAAAACTTAAAGGCGTCACAAAACGTAAAGCTGCCTTTGATGCCACCACTTTTATGTTTGCTTTTTCTTTTCTTAGAGCACTTATCACATCCAAAATCTTGTAAGCAGCTATGCTTCCACTTACAAAAATTAGCACATTTTTACCTTTTAGCATACAATTCCTTTTAATCTCGTGTATAAGATTATAGAATCTTTATTACTAAAAATCATCAAAGGTGTTAAATGGACTACCTCCACAACTTAAGTTATGAAAACTTCATCTTGCTAATAATTGGCATAGTTGTGTGTTTTACTTTCATTATGGTTTTAATCTGCCTCCAAATAAGCTATAGCCTATTTAAAAGATTAAATATTTTTATGGATAATGGCCTTCTTATCATAGGTGGATGGAACATCTTTTTTATGCTTTTAACTACTACTATCTTTCCTTTAGAGTATAAAAACGTCAACTACACAGCAGTGAGTGTCCATATCTATGCTATAAGTTTTGTGCTACTTTTTTCTAACCTTTTATCCGGGATAAAAGGCCCCATACTTCGCTTTTTAGCCTCTATCTACTTTATAGTTTTTATAAGCTATATAACTGAAGATTTTATAGGTAACATCTATAGCAACATAGCAGCCTTTGTCATGCTTTTTATCACCTTAAAAGGCTTTGCTGGCTTTGTAGAGACAAAACATGGCAACAGTAAGCTAGCAGTATTTTCTCTCTTCTTAAGCGTTGTTATCTTCTTGCTTTGCTTCTTTTTAGGCTTTACTTATGGCTTTTTGTTTAGTTCAGTCTTAATAGGTGCCATACTTGGCTTTATGGTCTTTAATATCTTTGGCTTAAAGGTAGTGCTTAATAAAGGTGGGGCTTACTTTATGGGCTTTATACTTTTCTTTTTAGTCTACTTGCTTGTAAAAGTTTATGATTTAAATCTCTTATTTCTCCTAGCTGTTTTCATCTACCCGCTTTGTCTTGGCATAAAAGCCTTTTTAAGGATAGGCTTTTTGCTAAGTAGCTCTATCTTTTTAAGCTTTTTGTATCTAGTCATAGTTATACTTGCTTTTTACTTTTATGATGAGATCTTAGCACTTGGTATGTTAAGCATTATTTTTGTTGTACTTTATGTTATAAGTAGTTTAGTTTTCATGTTTATACAAAGGAGAGTTACCGCATAATGGATTATTTACAAATAGTTGGGGGAAAGCCCCTTCATGGCGAGATTAATATATCAGGGGCTAAAAACGCAAGCCTTCCTTTGCTTGCTATGTCTTTACTTTCAAAAACCCCTTTTAAGTTAACTAATGTCCCCCATGTCGCAGATATAAATACTTTTATAAAGCTTTTAGAAAACCTTGGTGCTAGTATCTCCCGCTTAGATAAAAATGAAGTTTTACTTGATACAAGTAGTGTTAATAACACCAAAGCAGTCTATGACATAGTAAGAAAGATGAGGGCTTCTATACTTGTGCTAGGTCCTCTTCTTTCAAGATTCCACCATTGTGAAGTTAGTCTTCCTGGAGGCTGTGCTATAGGTGCAAGACCCGTTGATATGCACTTAAAAGCCCTTAGTGCTATGGGTGCAGAGATAGATATCAAATCAGGCTATATCTTAGCCAAAGCCCCGCATGGACTTAAAGGTGCTGTTATAGTCTTTGATAAAAAGACAGTTACAGGCAGTGAAAATATCATCATGGCAGCAGCTTTAGCACACGGCAAAACTAAGATAGTTAATGCTTGCAAGGAGCCTGAAGTCGTGCAGCTTTGTCAGATTCTAAGTGATGCAGGGCTTGAGATAGAAGGCATAGGCACTGATGAGATAAGCATAACTGGAAGTGAAGGAAGCCTTTTAAGCTTAAAAGAAAGTGCAGTCATACCTGATAGGATAGAAGCGGGCACTTACCTTTGTGCAGGGGCTATAACTAACTCTCCTATCACACTGCATAACGTTATAGAATCTCACATGGAAGCCATCACTGTAAAACTTCAAGAGATAGGCTTTGATATAAACTACTCTTGTGATGATGATAGGGTTTGTACTATGAAGCTTTTAAAAGCTAAAAATATGAAAGCTTTTAATATCACAACTAGCGAGTTCCCCGGATTCCCAACTGATATGCAAGCACAGTTTATGGCACTAGCTACGCAGTGTGAAGGCACTTCGGTTATACGTGAGACACTTTTTGAAAACCGCTTTATGCATGTTAATGAGCTTCAACGCTTAGGGGCTAATATATCTATGAATGGCAATGTAGCTCAAGTCACTGGTAAAACTCCTCTTTTTGGCACTGATGTTATGGCTACAGATTTACGTGCTAGTAGTGCTTTAGTTTTAAGTGCTTTAGTTGCTAAAGGCACTTCAGATATACATAGAATCTATCATCTTGATAGGGGCTATGAAGACTTAGAAAGCAAGCTAAGAAGTTTAGGGGCTGATATAAAAAGACTTAAAGAGCAAGCTTAAAGTTTTTATATGCTAAAAGCAAAGGGATGTAAATGGACATAGAAGAAAGCAGCAAAGTCTTTTTTAAAGATTTTTTTAGTGCCATTGGCGAAGATGGCACAAGGGAAGGACTAAAAGATACAAATATGCGTTTTTTAGATTCCATGAAGACCCTTTATAGTGGCTATGGCGAGGATCCTCATAAGATTCTTAGCACTACTTTTGTAACTGAGTGTGATGAGATGGTAATCGTTAAAGATATAGAGTTTTACTCTATGTGTGAGCATCATTTGCTTCCTTTTTTTGGACATATATCAATTGGCTACATACCTAGTGATAGGCTAGTTGGCATCTCATCTCTAGCTAGGTTAGTTGAAATTTATGCAAGGCGTTTGCAGATTCAAGAGCGCTTAACTACACAAATCGCAGATACCATAGCTGATATAGTAAAGCCAAAAGGCATTATGGTAGTTTGTAAGGCACGCCATATGTGTATGGAGATGAGAGGGGTAGAATCTAAAAGTGCAAGTGTTTTAACCTCAGCCCTTCGTGGGCTTTTTAAAAAGGATTCTAAAACTAGGGCTGAGTTTTTAGACTTTATAAAAGGCTAGGAGCTAGGCTTGATTACAAGAGACAATTTTAAAAAACTTTTAGAGTACCTAGATTTTAAAGAAGATAATCAAGTTTATATTAAGACAATTGATAAATGTGAGCTAAAAGTAGACTTTAAAAATGAAAAACTCATTTATCCAGAAGATAAAGGCTTGATAGTAAATGATAAAACGACTTGCAACCTCGATAAGCCTGAAAATTTTGTTGTTTTTGAGTGTGTGCATAGGCTACTTGAAAAGGAATATAAACCTGAACATATCGAGTTGGAGCCCAAATGGAAGTTAGGACATGAAGCCAAGAGTGGAAAAGCTGATATTGCCATTTATCCTAATAGTGAAGATGGAGAAAGAAAAGCACTTTTAATCATAGAGTGTAAAACTATGGGAAAAGAGTTTGAGAAAGCTTGGAGTGACACTTTAGAAGATGGCGCACAACTTTTTAGCTATTTTCAACAAGAAAGGTCTGCAAAGTTTTTATGTCTTTATGCAAGTGATTTTGGTACATCTATACAAACAAAATACCGCCTTATAAAAGTACAAGATAATGATGAGTTTATTAAAAATTTAAAAGAGCCAAAAACCTACACAAAGGCAAAAAATAATAAAGAGCTTTTTAGTGCTTGGAAAGATACCTATGATAAAAGCTTTGATACACGCGGACTTTTTGAAAAAGAAATGAAAGCCTATGATATTGGCAAAAATAAATACACTTTGGATGATTTAAAAGAAGTAAAAGATGATAAAGAGATACAAGATAAATACCATGAGTTTGCCACTATCCTTAGAAAATATAATGTTAGCGGACACGAAAATGCCTTTGATAAGCTAGTAAATCTATTTTTAGCAAAAGTTGTTGACGAGACAGAATATAACGATGAAAAAGGTGTGCAGTTTTATTGGAAAGGTGTAGCCTATGATACTGATTTTGATTTGCAAGACCGCCTGCAACTACTCTATAAAACAGGTATGAAGAAGTTTTTAAGTGAAGATGTTACTTATATAGATAAAAAAACCATAGAAGATGCCTTTAAACTCTTTAAAAATAAACCTGATGAGACTAAACGTACTGTGCTTAATTATTTCACCCAACTTAAATTTTACACAAACAACGACTTTGCTTTTATAGATGTGCATAATGAAAGGTTATTTAAGCAAAATGCGAAGGTACTTAAAGAAATCGTACGGATGTTTCAAGATATCAAGCTAAAAACTAGCGAGCAACATCAGTTTTTGGGCGACCTTTTCGAGGGCTTTTTAGACCAAGGTATCAAGCAAAGTGAAGGGCAGTTTTTTACACCTATGCCGATTGTTAAGTTTCTAATTTCTTCACTACCGCTCGAAAATATAATCACTGAAAACGCCGAAATACCCGCTGCTATCGATTATGCCTGTGGGGCAGGACATTTTTTAAATGAATACGCAAGCCAAATAAAATCTATAGTCCCAAAAAATAGACTTTCAGACTATTATAAAAACATTGTAGGCATAGAAAAAGAATATCGCCTTTCAAAAGTCGCCAAAGTATCCGCGTTTATGTATGGGCAAGATGAGATAAATATCATCTATGAAGATGCCCTTGCTTGCAGTGTCTTGCAAGATAAGCACCATATAGAAAGCAATACTTTTAGTGTCCTTGTTGCCAATCCACCCTATAGTGTAAAAGGATTTTTAAATACACTGAAAGAACAAGACCAAAATCTTTTTTCCTTAACACAAGAAGTGAGTGATAAAGAAAAAAACAACTCCATAGAAGCCTTTTTTATAGAACGTGCTAGTCAGCTTTTAAAAGGTGGTGGCGTGGCGGCTATAATCTTGCCTTCTTCTATTTTAAGTAATGGCAACATCTATATTAAAACAAGAGAGATTATCTTAAAGTATTTTGATCTTATAGCCATTACTGAATTTGGAAGCGGCACTTTCGGCAAAACTGGCACG
The DNA here is from genome assembly GCF_002272875.1 of Helicobacter sp. 11S02629-2. Classification (GTDB taxonomy): domain Bacteria; phylum Campylobacterota; class Campylobacteria; order Campylobacterales; family Helicobacteraceae; genus Helicobacter_I. The sequence continues at coordinate 23,306 of NZ_MLAN01000009.1, read as the reverse complement.
AATACTGCCACTTTATTTTTACGCAGAAAAGAAATACAACCAGATATTGCTAAACATTATCAAAATCGTGTGGATGCGTGGTTTGGTGATGATTTTAGCGTAGATACAGTATTTAAAGATGAGTATTTATTACAAGACTACTGCACACATATCGGCATAGATTTAAGAGACTATAAAATTTTATTACAAGAAGATAGGCTAACAGACATATTACAAAGTACAGATATTTTTAAAGAGTATAGAAGAAAATTTGAAGATGATGCAAAAGCAAAAAACATAAAGAAAAAACGTATTACTGACAAATATACTAAAGCCAATAAAACAGCCGAACTTGAAAAATATATGATGCAAGCTACCCGCAATGCCGAAAAAGAAAAATTGTACTTTTTTATGTTAGCAAAAAGCAATCCGCAAAATGTGATAGTCGTAAAAAGTCCTGCTGACAACAAGGCAATGAAGCAGTTTTTAGGATATGAGTGGAGTAGTGCAAAAGGAAATGAAGGCATTAAGTATATTGGCATTAACGCTCAAAAAAATGAAGATGATGCTACTATCAAACAAATAACGCAAGGCATCAAAAAAATAAACACACCGCTTTTTAATCCTAATAATTTAAATGACGCAAATAAGATAAATACACTCATCCGCCAGAATTTTATGGGGGGGGGGGGGGGAATTTCTATTCCCGAAAGCCTGAAAGACTTTGTTTCTGCCATCCGTCTTGTGGATATGCTTGATTTTTCCCGCGTGGAGTTTGATAAGGCTTTGCACACAAGTAGCATTAAAAAAGTGGAAATTGAAAGTAAATATCCGCTTGTTAAGTTGGGGGATTATGTAAATATAATTCGGGGAGTTACATTTGATAAAAAATATCAAACTCAAACAGAAACAGAAAATATAATTCTTACCGCAGACAATATTACTTTAAGTGGTGAGTTTATTATTACAAAGAAAATTTACATTAGTAATAATATTACATTGGATATTAATAAGAAATTACAAAAAAATGATTGTTTTATTTGTTTTTCAAGTGGTAGCAAACAGCATGTAGGAAAGATAGCTTTTATTACTGAAAATCAGCCATTTTTTGCAGGTGGTTTTATGGGTATATTGCGGGTGTCTAATGATAACTTATTACCCAAATATCTGTATGAAATAATGAACAATGAAGTAATGCGCAACATTATACGTTCTCAAAGTAGTGGAACTAATATTCAAAATCTATCAAATACCATTACCACTACAAAAATCCCCCTACCACCCCTTGACATTCAGCGTAAAATCGTAGCCGAATGCGAAAAAGTGGACGAAGAATATAACACAAGTAGAATGACTATAGAAGCGTATAAAAAGAAGATTGCGAAAGTGTTTGAAGATTTAGAGGTGCTTAAAAATAGTTCGGGGGGGGGAATTTTATATAAGCTCGGTGAAGTGTGTGAAGTAAACGCACATACAATAAATCCGAAACATTATCCAAATAAAGAGTTTATATATGTAGATATTAATTCTGTAGAAAATGGGACAGGGATTTTTTCATTATCACAAAAAATTACAGGGAATAATGCACCTTCAAGAGCAAGACGGATAGCTCAATCAGGTTCCACCATTATCTCAACAGTTCGCCCTAATCTAAAAGGATTTGCTTATATAGAAAATGAAATTGAAAATACTATTTATTCTACAGGTTTTTCTATTATAAGAAGTAAAAATAAAAACGTGCTTTTAAATCGATGGATTTATTTCAATTTTATGTATGCTAATGATTTGATGCAACAAATGGAAAAGGCAATGCCCAAAGGTCAATATCCAAGTATAAATAAAGCTGATATTGATAGTTTTCAAATCCCCGTCCCGCCCCTTGCCAAGCAACAAGAAATCGTACAAGAAATAGAAAGCTACGAAGCCGAGATAGCTCAAGCCAAAGCGGTTATGGAAGGCTGTACTAGTCGTAAGGAAGCTATTTTAAAGCGATATCTTTCTTAGATATGTTTAGATTCCATATAGAAGTAGGACGATGAGTATTTTAGTAGTGTTTATAGGTGGGGGAGTTGGCAGTGTTTTAAGATTCTTAATAAGTAAAGGTGTAGCTAAGCTTTTTACTAGTCTTTTTATCTTTGAAAGTAGCACTAATCTAGCTTATGCAAGTGCGGCTGCTACTTTTTTTGTCAATATCTTTGGAAGCTTGCTTATAGGCTTTTTAAGTGCTATCTTCTTATATAAGTTTAGCGCGTCTGAGCATCTAAGGCTTTTTTTAATGGTTGGGCTTTGTGGTGGATTTACTACCTTTAGTGCTTTTTCACTAGATACTTTAAATCTTTTAAAGCTTAACCAAACTCTTGCCTTAGCCTATCTTTTTGCCACGCTTTTTATATCCATAGGACTTTGTTTAGTTGGAATCTTGCTTGGGAAAAATATAGCTTTAAGCTGCTAGGTTTTGGCTTTTTAAGTGGCGTATAGAAACATTATGTTTAAAAAAGTTTAGTTTGTGTAGTTATGTAAAATATATAGCTTAGTTTACTTGACAGTGTTTTTCTAAATCCAGTAAGGTTTAGCCATACTTTTAAAAAAGGATTAAGCATGCAAACACAAAGTACTGCAAAACAAGACATAAACCTACCTCCTAAGAATCTACATAATGCAAAATCTACCCTAGACTTTGTCTCTGCTAACAAGATAAAAGAGGCTGCTAGCTTGGTTGATACCTTAGACTTTACTAAGCTAAACTCAAAGCTTATAAATCACTATGGCTGGGATAAAGTAGAAGTAAGCACACTAAATAGCCTTTATAAAGAGTGGTTAGTGCTTCATATCTGCTATCCTCATATAAGTCTTACGCCAAACATTAAGCTAGATGAGTACTGGCATATGCATATCTTAGATACTAAGGCTTATGCCAAAGACTGCTTGCTGCTTTTTGGGGAGTTCTTACACCATTATCCTTACTTTGGATTAGAAGATAATGAAGAAGAAGCAGAGATGACATTTGATCTTACCAATGATCTTTTTTTCCATCACTTTGGTCATACTCAAAGCACAGCTTTGGCATCTTGCAAATCTAGCAAATGTGAATCTAGTAAATGTAAATCTAGCTCTTTTGAAGCAGCAAACTGCAAGTCTGATGTAAATAAGGCAAATTGTAAATCTAATATCAAAGCTTCTGCAAGCCATAAATTAGATACAGAATCTGCAAATTACAAATCAAGCTCTTTAAAGTCTGCAAACTGCAAATCAACTAAAAGTGCTAACTGTAAGTCTCAGACTTTAAAACAGGCAAACTGTAAGTCAAGCAAAGCAAACTGTAAATCTACTAAGAGTGCAAACTGCAAGTCTAGCATCACAAAGGCTTAGTTTAAACCTTTATAAAGTAAGTTATGTACAAATAGCCTGCTTTAATCTTTGCTAAAAAGATTAACATCAAGGCTATTTGCAAAAACTAGGCAGTTATTAATGAGGCTTCTAAATCACTCTTTTATTAGACTTGTAACTTCTTTGCAAGAGAGTTTTAAAGATGTCTCTAAGCCTAGGCTTTTTAAGACTTTTTTATCTTCTAATATATTCAAACCATCACCCCTTAATACAATATCTACAAGCTCTAAAAAGTCACACCCAAAGATGAAGTCTAGCTCTTTTTGAAAGCTAGTAGCTAGGCTTAAGCTAGTATTACTATATAAGTCTTTTTTACTACTAGCTAGCAGGGAGTTTAGGTATCTAAAAAGATAGTGTTTTTTATGAAAAAGAGAGATAGATTTTGAAAGCTTATAGTTTTGATGCAAGGAAGATTCTAAGCTTTTATCTAAACTTAGGTTATATCTAAAAGCAAAGTCTAGGGCACGCAAGATCCTTAAAGCATCTTCTTGCAGTTTAAGATTAGCATCTCCTACTGCCGTAAGTCTTTTTTCTTCTAAGTCTTTTAGGCCACTAAAAGGATCTAGCAGGCTAGAATCTAGCAAGCTTTCATAGATGGCATTAATGCTAAAGTCGCGCCTTAAGGCATCAAGATATAAGTTTTTTGTAAAAAGTATCTTATCTGGACTTCTTAAGTTAGTGTAGAAAAGCTCACACCTCATAGGCACAAAGTCAAAGCTATGAGTGCCTAGTTTTATGCTTAGTATCTCATATCTTGCAAAATAGCTTAGCTCTAAAAAGTCATTTTTATAGATAAAATCAGAACTTAGATCAAAGTAGACATTAAGCCTAAAAGCCTTTAAAACTGGTGCTATATATATCTTAGCCCTAGAATCTAAGACTATATCTAAGTCTTTAGATTCTATCCCTAAAAGCCTATCTCTTATAAAGCCACCTACTAAGTAGGCATTTACCTTGCTTTCTAAAAAGTTAGTCCTAAGAGTTGAAAGCACTTTAGTATAAGCACTTAGAAAGATAGAAGTTTATAAAGGTACTCTGTAGGTTTTTGGAAGTTTATCCTAGCTACTGTTTGATTTATAAGCGCACTATAGACTTTAAAGTCTGGTGCCTCTCCGGGCTTGCTAAAGACGTTACCTACAGCATACAAGGCAAGAGTGTGCACGTAAGCGTCATACCAGTCTATGGTAAAGCTATAGACATCACTTATATTTGCAGTTGTATTTTTAAGGTCATTTTTATTATTAGTTATGCTGCAGTATCTACGTCCATCTATCACCTTGCAGATGCCAGTTGCGTTAAAGGAGTACTCTATATTTTGATTAGGCATAAGTCTTTGCTTATTAACTCTCATATATAAGATATTTCTAGCATAAGGAGTGGGTATCTGCCCTTCCATATAGATGTTAGTAAAGCCTCTTTTTTTAAGTGCAGCAAGTGCGACTTTAGCGTAGAATCTAGATGATATATCCCAAGGGTCAGTTACTAATATAGTTGGGGCGTTAGTATCGAAATTATAATCAGGAATCACAGTTGAGTAGTACTGAGTTCTTAGTCCACTACTACAAGCTACAAATAAAAAGCCTATCAAACCTATAAAAACCGCTTTAAACTTCATGGACTCTTTCCTTACTGTTTGATGCTTAGAAGGGTATCTATCATCCTATCTATTGCTGTTATAACTTTAGCGTTTGCCGCGTAGCCACTTTGAAACTTTATAAGATTAACCATCTCATCATCAACACTTACTTGAGATATGGAAAGGTGTTCTTTTTTAGCAGCTTGCATAACGGCGTCTTTGGTATCAAGGGTGGTTTTGACATCTTGAGTTTGATTAGCCACGCTGCCTGCTACGTACTGATAAAAGTCGCTTATCTTCATCTCTTGTCTGTTTGACTTTTCATCATAAAACTCAACTTTATTATACTGAAGTTGCTGCATCATGTTAGCTATCTCGAAGTTACCACTTACTGGGGCTAGGTGGGCTCTGATACTTCCGGGGTCTCTTTGATAAGCCCTTGCTATATGCATGGTGCTAGCATCATTGCCTTCAAAAAAGCGATTTAGCCCAAGGGCTCCGGGGATATTAGTGCCGTGGTCTTTTATAGATACACTCATGCCATTACTTGGTGACTTAGGTCTTATGCTAAATTGCTTGGTGTTGTTATCATAGCTTGCTATGAAAAAGTCATCAAAGTCATTTAGGGAGTTGTTGTCTTTGTTATCATCAGTGTTGGCATTTATCTGATTTACTACATCTTTCATGGTAGTAGTCGCACCTATAGTTATAGTCTTGCTAGCTATGATGCTGCCTTTGTTGTTATAGGCATTAAGCGTGAAAGTTCCAGTATGGATTTTGTAGTTAGTGTCTTTTAAAGCGTCAAAGTCCATGATGCTAGTTTTATCGCCAGTTAGCTCTTTAGCTGCACTTTCAGCATAGATAGTATTAGTCGCATTTATCATGCCTTTAGCAAAGGAATCTAAAAGATTTATATAGTTTTGAAGCTTGCCAGTTTTAGTGCCATCATAGCCAGAGTTGTAAAGATCTAAAAGTGCGCCTGCTTTACCTTCATCTATCCTATCTGTTATATCTACGTCTTTAAAGTCATAGCCTCTAATGTAGATTCTATTAAGGTTTTCTTTGTTGTCATCTTTTTTAAGCACTATAGGGTGGAAGTTAGAACCATCTATCATATTAAAGCCATGCCCCACATTAAAGGTATAGCCATCATCAAAGTCTGCTTTTCTACCATCTGCTAGGTTGTTAGCTTGGATGTTTTTCTTAAAAACATTCCCCCCTAATACTTCTTGCAACCTAAACTCTAGCTCATCTCTTCTATCACGAAGCTCATTAGCCTGTTTTAAAGTGGCTCTATCTTCTAGCTCATTTAGCCTTTGGTTTATTTTAGCTATCTGTGAACCTAGACGGTTAGCGTCTTTTACTTGGGCTTCTAACTCATCACTTTTCATCTTTTGTAAAGCTAAAAGTTTGTCTTTGGTAGAGTTTATGTCATTAGTTAAGACATTGGCGTTTTTTACTAGGACTTGCTTTTGAGAGACGTTATTTGGATTCTTAGCGACATCTTTCCATGCATTGAAATAGTGTTCTAAGTCATTATAGATTCCAACATCTTGCAAGTCTGGGAAGTAGCTACTAGCCTCTCTTAAAGAATCAAACTCAGTTTTATAGAAGTTATGGTCTCTTGCAGCCTTTGTGTATCTATCAAAGGCAAACTCATCATGAAGTCTTTGGATGGAATCTACACTAGTACCTGTGCCTACGTTTAACTCACCTAGACGTAAGGGTGCTTGAGGATGGGCTATAACTCTTTCTCTGGTGTAGAACTCGTTACTTGCGTTTGAGATGTTATTACTTGTTACATCCACCATTAACTGGTGGGCTTGCAAGCCAGTATATGAGGTGTTTAAGGAAGAGAGTATTCCACCCATGTATAACCTTTTAAGTTAATTTGATATCTAACAAGCAATTTAGATGCCAACTTTATATGTTATATATCGTTTGATATGGATTGTTTTGTATGGGTAGATTTATTATGTTATTTTATTTGGTGAATATTATTTGGATGCAAGGAGTTTGGTATGTGCTTTTAGTATCAAGATATAAAATAACTGCCTATAAGATTATTCTATGTCATGGATGCATGGCATTTATTTATATCTTTTTTTGATTTTTAGGCTATGAAAATTAAACATCATCTCTTTTTTGATAGAATAAAAACTAAGTTCTTTTTTAAAGCATAATTTTTCAAGTGGAAGGCATTTTTATATGAAAGTAATCAAATCAGCCAAGATCTTTGCGAGCAGCTGGATAGGCACTATAATAATAGTGCTGCTATTTATCTTTTTTATAGCGCAGGGTTTTGTCATACCTTCTAGATCCATGGTTGGGACCTATTATGAAGGCGATATGCTTTTTGTAAAGAAGTTTTCTTATGGAGTTCCTATCCCTATGCTTCCTTGGGTTAATCGTAGAATCTTGCCAGATTTTAATCACAACGGCCATCTTATAAGTGGTCCTAGACCAAAAAGAGGTGATGTAGTAGTCTTTTTTCCTCCCGGACTTGATCATGTGCACTATATAAAACGCACCTTTGCCATAGGAGGCGATGAGGTAGTTTTTGCACCAGATGGTATGTATCTAAGGCCAAGTGGAGGAGATGAAGCTATACAAAAAGACTTTAGCAACTACCCGACAAAAGAGTTTTTTGGTGAAAAGTATGTTTATGAACCTTACTCAAAAGAACACCATGGAATCCACTACGGTGGTGACTGGCCAATACTAGCTAGCTTTGATGCTTTAAAGCAAAGATATGAGTTAAGCAAGTATGACCCAAGTGCTAAAATAGGCATGGATATGAGAGAAAGCAAGTATGGAGAAGTTTTTTATACAAAGATTCCAAAAGATTCTTTTTTCATGATGGGGGATAATCGTGATAATAGTGAAGATTCAAGATTTTGGGGGACTATTGATTACTCAAGAGTAGTTGGAAAGCCTTGGTTTATAGCTTTTAGTATAACTCTTGCAAACAGTAGGGAAGCAGATGTTAGCGCCCATCCTAAAAATAAGTTTAAGATAAGGTGGAGTAGGATGTTTGAATCTATACATACTTTAGAAAAAAATATCCCAGAGTATGGCAAAGATGCTGAAGTTATAACTAATAACACAGCCATAAGTCCTATGAAGCTTCATAGCCTTATAAAGCTAGTCCCACTAGGCAGTGGAAGCAATGGAAGCAATCTTGCCCCAGTAGGTGGAGTTTTACAAGAACAATAATTTTTGCAAATAAAAATTGCAGATATATGAGACTGCAAATATATAACATTGCAAATATATAGAAACGGAAATATGTAAATGGAGCACTTTCCTATATATCTAAATATCATCATTCAAATAGTGACACTTTTAATAGCAGTCATAGGCCATGAGATTATGCATGGTCTTGTGGCACTAAAGTATGGTGATACAACAGCAAAAGATGCCAAAAGACTTACTATTAACCCAATCCCTCATATAGACCTTATAGGGTCTATCATATTGCCGCTTGCCCTTTTACTTTTAAACACACCTTTTATGATAGGTTATGCTAAGCCAGTGCCTGTTGATATGAGTACGGTTATAAAAAATGGAGGCTATAAGGCTGCGTTTTTTGTAAGTATGGCGGGCATTGTCTATAATCTTGGGCTTGCTATAGTTGCAGCTGTAGCGTTAAAGTTTGAGATGTTTGCTGAAGCGACTTTTTTAAATGTAGTAGTTTATGTCTTTTTGCTTTCACTTTTTCAGATAAATATAGTCCTAGCTATCTTTAATATCTTGCCTATCCCTCCCCTTGATGGCTCTAAGGCTTTAGCTTTTATAGGGCTTATGGCAGGAGTGCATGTTTTAGCAAGATTTTATAACAGTCTTGAAAGGTATGGTATTATTATCATTCTCTTGATAATAGCTACGCCTATCTCTAGGTATCTTGGTGAGTTTATGGGTTTTGTGGCCAATGGAATATTGAGATTATAAAGGGTTTTTATGTATTACATAGCAAGTGATCATGCTGGTTTGGTGGTGAAAAACTTTATCCTAGAGTATTTTAGTGAGAGGAATCTAGCCATAAAAGACTTATATAAACTAGAAAAAGATTCCAAAGTGGACTATCCGGATATAGCCTTTTTGGTAGCTAAAGAGGTTCAAAAAGATAAAGATAGTAGGGGCATACTAATATGTGGAAGTGGCATAGGCGTTAGCATAGGTGCTAATAGATTTAAAGATATAAGAGCAGCCCTTTGCACAGATAGCTATATGGCAAAGATGGCAAGGATGCATAATGATGCTAATATCCTCTGCCTTGGTGAGAGGGTAAGTGGACTAGGAGTTATAGAATCTATCTTAGAAGCTTTTTTAAATACAAGTTTTGAGGGTGGACGACATACTCTAAGAGTTAATAAACTTTATAATTAGGGGTAGTGTTATGGCTGAGTTAGCAGAGTGGTTCCTAGTTACTATTATCATCTTGTTTGTACTTTTTATGTTAATAGGTACATTTTATTATAGAAGCATGGCACAAAAAGAAAAAAAGGAATCAGCCCATATGAGATACACGCTAGCAGAAGCAGAAGTTTTAATACAAAAGCACCAGCTAAGTTTGCAAAGAGCCTTAGGTAATATAGACATACTAACTAGAGAGCTAAACTCTTTAAAAGTTGAAGTAAAAAATCTAAAGACTAGAAACTCTCAATATAGGGTTGAAACTGATAACTATAAAACTAGGATAAGAGACCTAGAACAAAAAATAGAAGCACTACTATAGGCTAGAGAAGGATGAATATGAAAAAAGAAACTCCTATTACCAATATAAATGGTTTTAGTATAGAGGACTTAAAAATAGAATCTAATCAAGCCCACCACGTAAAAATGGCAAAACATATCCCTTCTTTAAAAGAAAGGATTAATGACTCAATAAGGACTATAAAAGACTTCCCAAAAAAGGGCATAGACTTTAAAGATATAACTACATTTTTACAAAATGGAGTACTTTTTAGCAAGTATATAGACTTTTTGGCTGCAAGGTATGCACACTTCCATCTAGACTATGTTTTAGGGATAGAATCTAGAGGCTTTATCTTTGCAAGTGCCCTAGCTTATAAGCTTCAGTGTGGCTTTGTGCCTATAAGAAAAAAAGGTAAGCTTCCTAGCAAGACTATAGAACAAAGCTATGCCTTAGAGTATGGTAGCGATATAGTTGAAATCCATGTAGATGCTTTTCATGGTAGCAAAGATGCAAAAGTAGTCATACTTGATGACTTACTAGCCACTGGAGGCACAGCAGCAGCAGCCTTAAAACTAGTTAATGCTTTGCAGGGCAAGTGCATAGAGTGTTCGTTTTTGATGAATCTAAGTGAGTTTGATGAGCTAGATTCTAAACAGCAATTTTTAAAAGAAGCGAAAGTTTTTAGCTTGCTTGATTGTTAGGAGTTAGTTTTATGGAATATTTAACTAACTTATTAGACACACTTTGGAACTCTCACGTTGAAACGTGGGGCTATTTGATACTGTTTATTTGGAGTATCTTAGAAGGAGAGTGGGGACTTTTTTTAGCAGGACTTGCATCTTATGATGGCAAGCTAGATGTAGTTATAGCCATCTTAGTCGCAGGACTTGGAGGCTTTGTAGGCGATCAGATCTATTTTTATATAGGCAGGCTTAATAAAAAGCTAGTCCAAAGAAAGCTAAAGTCCCAACGGCGTAAGTTTGCCCTAGCTAGCCTTTTGATGTCGCGCTATGGTTGGCCTATCATCTTTGTTCAAAGATATCTTTATGGCTTAAGAACTGTGATACCTATAAGCATAGGGCTTACTAAATATAGTGCCTTAAAGTTTGCTATCATTAATTTAATATCTGCTTGGATTTGGGCGTCTGTGACTATACTTCCAGCGTGGTATTTTGGCTCAGCTATACTTACTTTTTTCAAAAAGATTAAAGATTATCTGATAGAAAATCCACTTCATCTATCTATATTTATAGTGATAATAGTAATCTTAGTAGGACTTTTTATCTTCTATAAAAGAAGAAAATATATAAAAGCAAAACAAGCAAACTCTAAATAATAAAAGGACAAACACATGATAGAACTTACAAATATTAAAAACGAAGGCGTGCAAATAGTCCTAGTCACAAAGGCTGACTTAGATAGTGGTGCTAAAAGTTTAAGTAAAGATTTAGAACTTTTAAAAGAGTTTAACTTTAAAGCTAAAGGGAGCTTTTTTTCCCAGCAAAGCAAAACTCTCTACATTGGCATAAAAGACTTTAGTCCTAATAGCTTAGAAGAGGCTGCATTAAGCGCTGTAAATACACTAAGAGAGCTTGGAGTAAAGTCTGCTTTTATAGATGTAGATGATGCTTATAGTCAGATTCTAGCTTATGCTTTTTTACTAGGAAGTTATAAATTTGATAGATTTAAGTCTAAAGATTCTAAGTCTAAAGACAAAGAAGAAGGTGATGAAACCCTAAGTATCTCTATAAAAAATGCAAGCCCATCTTTATTAGATGAAGTAAGCCTTATATCAAAAGAAGTGTGCTTTGTTAGAGACTTAGTTAACACTCCTCCAAACATTGCTAACTCTACTTATCTAGCCTATGTCGCAAGAGATAGAAGCTTAGAGAGGGGAGTAAAGAACGTAACTTGTAATCTTTATGATAATGACTTTTTAGAATCTAAAAATATGGGCGCTTTCTTAGCAGTAAACCAAGCCTCAAACTTCCCAGCCTACCTAGCCCACTTAATCTATAAGCCAACAAGACCTAAGAAAAAAGTAGTCTTAGTTGGCAAAGGACTAGTTTATGATACAGGTGGTTTAAGCTTAAAGCCAGCAGACTACATGACTACTATGAAGGCTGATAAAGCAGGGGCTTGTACAGTTTTGGGTGCCTTTTTTGCTATAGCTAAGTTAGGACTTGATGTAGAGCTCCATGCCATCATGGGTATAACTGATAATGCTATAGGCAAAAACGCTTATAGACCAGATGATGTCTTAGTGTCAAAAGAAGGAAAGACTATAGAGGTTAAAAATACAGATGCTGAAGGAAGGCTAGTGCTAGCTGACTGCTTAAGCTATGCACAAGATTTAGAGGCTGATGTGATATTAGACTTTGCTACCTTAACAGGGGCTTGTGTGGTAGCTTTAGGAGAGTATACAAGTGGAGTTATGGGCTTTAATGAAGACTTGAAAGCTAGCTTTGTAAAAGCTTCTTTAGAGATGAATGAACTTGCACATACACTACCTTTTAATCCTCATCTTAAAAAGCTTTTAGAATCAAAAATAGCAGATGTTTCTAATATCTCTAGCTCACGCTATGGTGGGGCTATAACTGCGGGGCTATTTTTAAGTGAGTTTATAAGGGATGAGTACAAAGATAAGTGGGTGCATGTAGATATAGCAGGGCCAGCTTATGTAGAAAAGACTTGGAGTGTAAACCCAAGTGGTGCAAGTGGTACTGCCTTAAGGTCTATAGTTAACTTTGTTAAACATTATATAAAAGGCTAGATATGGGCTTAAGCATAGGCATAGTAGGGCTTCCTAACGTAGGGAAGTCTACCACTTTTAACGCACTTACTAAAACTCAAAATGCAGAAGCAGCCAACTATCCATTTTGCACTATAGAGCCTAATAAGGCTGTAGTTCCAGTGCCAGATCCAAGGCTAGAAGAGCTAGCAAAGATAGTTAATCCTAAAAGGATTCAGCACTCTGTAGTTGAGTTTGTAGATATTGCTGGACTTGTAAAGGGTGCTTCAAAAGGCGAAGGACTTGGCAATCAGTTCTTAGCTAATATTAGAGAGTGTGAGTGTATCTTGCACGTGATACGTTGCTTCGAAGATGAAAACATAACTCACGTTGAAGGTAAAGTAAACCCACTTCATGATAGTGAAACTATAGAGTTAGAGCTAATCTATGCTGATTTAGGAAGCCTAGATAAGCGTATACAAAAGCTGCAAAAAGGCCTTAAGGCTAGTAAAGATGGACAAAAAGAGCTTGATTTATGTCTTAAGCTAAAAACTCACTTAGAAGACTTAAAGCCAGCAAGCACTTTTAAAAGTGAAGGCTTTGATGAGCTTAATAAAGAGCTTAGACTACTTAGTGCTAAAGAGATGATTTATGCACTAAATGTAGATGAAGACTCCTTAAGTAATGGGGGTAATGCATACACAAAGTCTTTTTTAGATTCCATAAAAGAGCTTAATAGAGATGCTATTTTAATCTGTTCTAAGCTAGAAGAAGACATGCTAGGGATGGAAGATAGTGAGAGGGATGAGTTTTTAAAAGATATGGGCGTAACTTCAGGACTTGCACAAATCATACAAAAAAGTTATAGCAAGCTTGGTCTTATAAGCTACTTTACAGCAGGCGTTCAAGAAGTAAGGTCTTGGAGTATAAAAGATGGTGATAGTGCCCCTCGTGCTGCTAGCGTTATACACAAAGACTTTGAAAAAGGCTTTATTAGAGCTGAGACCATTTCTTATAGTGACTTTATAAAGTGTGGTGGGGAAAAAGGTGCAAAAGATGCTGGTCTTATGAGGCTAGAGGGTAAAGAGTATATAGTTAAAGATGGTGATGTTATGCACTTTAGATTTAATGTATAAGTTTTTGTGCAGTTAAAGTTTGTGAATGTTTTTAATAATTACTAGGGCTAAAGTTTGAATCTAAATCTACTTGTATATATCATCTATCCTTTTGTCATAAGCTTGCTTGTATCTGTCATCATGATATTTTTTGCTAAGCAAAGTGGGGCTTTTATAGATGAAGCTAAAAGTCTAAAGCCCCAAAGATTCCATAGCACGCCAACTCCTCGCGTAGGGGGCTTAGGCATCTTTATAGGCTTTTTACTGTTTGGGACTTTGCTTTTTTTTAACATACCTATATTTACTGTTTTTGTTTACTCAATCATTGGTGGAATCATAGTTTTTATAAGTGGTTTGATAGAAGACTTCAAAGGAAACCTTAGTCCAAAACTGCGTCTTTTGCTGCAGTGTGTAGGTGTGTTTATAGCCACTTTTGGAGCTAATATCTACATATATGATCTTTCTTTTGGCTTTAATCTACCCTATATCATAGGCATACTTTTTACCATCTTTGCAGTAGTTGGCGTTATAAATGCCTTTAATATTATAGATGGTTTTAATGGCCTAGCTTCGGGCCTAAGCCTTTTAGTGTTAATAGCCCTCTTTTTTGTTTCATACACTGTTGGAAACTACTTTGTATTTTACGCTTCAGTCCTTCTTTTTGGGGCAGTACTTGGCTTTTTTGTCTTAAACTTTCCTAAAGGTAAGATCTTCTTAGGTGATGGTGGGGCTTACTTTTTAGGCTTTATGCTAGGCTTTATGCTAGTAAGTCTTACTCAAACCACCCATTTTGATGATGCCTCTTTATGGAGTCTAACTATCTCAAGAATCTATGCGCTTTTAGGCATAGATCTAAACTCTGCCCTGCAAGCTTCAATAATTAGCACACTTGGGGCAAAAGGCGTTAGTGCGTGGTATGGAGTAGCTCTTTGTATCTATCCTATATGGGAAGTACTTTTTTCTATATATAGAAGGAAAAAGGTAAAAAGAAAGGCTACAAGCCCGGATAATCTCCACTTTCACACGCTAGTTTTTAGAACCTTAGCCCATCAAAATAACGCTAAGACTTCTTTTTACATCCTAGCTTTTAACCTGCCTTTTATCATACTTTCATCTATCTTTTTTGATAATATCTACGTACTTTTTGCACTTATCATAATCTTTTGTGTGCTTTATACTTTGATATATAAAAGGCTTTTAAGTATATATATTAAAAGATAAGTTAGGTTTGGTGTTAATAGCACCTAGTTTAAGTGGGTAATTAGATATTTAAAATATAAAAGACTTACACCTAATTTAAAAGCAAAGCTTTATGACTGGTTGTAAGATGTTGAAATGATATTTTTTTAACATGTTATCTATGCTTATTTTGTATACTTAGCTCACAACTTAGAATCTTAAATAGGGCTTTGTTTATAAAATATCTATCGCGACTTATGTGCTAGGCTTTATTTAGTAAGGCAGCTTGTGGCATAAACTCTTGTTTTTTCATTTCTATGCCTTGAGTATTATTAAAAATCTTTTCTATCTAAGTCTTCATTATGGCGTAAGTTATGCTTTACTAACTCTTTATAACGCTCCATCAAAGCACAAAGCTTTTCATCTTTTAAAATGATAGGAAAGTTGCCTTTAGATCTTTCATAAATCCTAACTTTTGGAATCTTTACATAGCTTAAAAGATAGTCTTTAGGAGTATAAGCCTCACACTTTATGATAGATTCTAAGCCTAGGGTTTTTGCTAATTCTAAGTTGTCTTTTATAAAATCTAAGTTATCTTTAGCGTAGAATTTATTGTACTCACTGCTTGCAGAAGTTGAATCAAACGCAATTTTTACAATATCATTGCGGACAAATACAAACAAAACACGGCTTTGTAAATGCATGGGTAAAAGCAGTTTGAATTTAGCACAGCTTTTTTGGATACCATTTTTTTTAAAAGCTTCACTATGTTTTAACCTATCTGATGATAGAATCTCTTTAATGGATTTCATGATGAAAATATTAGCAAAACTAGCCATAGTAGTTGGCATTATATTTATATTTAATGCCTGTGGTAACAAGCAAGATCCTTATTGGGGCACACCGCCTAAAGATAGTGGCAAGCCTTTGATTTAACGCTTGATGAAGGGAAGTAATGGATAAAATTGTCAATAAGTCAAGCTTTCTAAAGTTAGTAAAAAAAATCTTTTTTAAAGCAAAAGGTTTTGTGCAAAAGTATGACCCCGGATACTTTAGCTTTATCTTTGCCATAAAAGCTAGTATATCCTTAGTTATAAGCGGTTTGATAGCCTATTATATCTTTGGAAGTAGGGTGCCTGTTATACTTACTACACTTGGTGGGCTGTATGTCTTTTTTTTAACGCTTACTTTAAGTCCAACTTCTGCTAGGAAAAGCTATGTATTTTTATTTATAGTAGTTTCTAGTATTGGTGCTGCTATCTTTATGGAACTAGCAAGGAATGCCTTAGGTGGGAATATATATGATTTATTATGGTTAATCATACCCATCATTGTTTTAAGCTTCATAGTAGGTATGTCAAAGGCCTATGATATGGAGCTTCATAAAGTCATGGTACTAGTTATCATAGTGGCTTTGATAGCTTGTCTTTACGTAGAAGCAAAGATAACTATAACCCTAACTTGGATACTAGTTTGTATGCCACTAGGTGGCTTTATGGCTATGATATTTTCTTTTGTAAGCTTAACGCCTCATAGAATCTATGGCCGCTATATTAGAACCCACTATCCGCTAATCTTAGATCACTGTGTATTAATGATAAAAAATATCCAAGATTTAAATTTCTATCATAGAGAAAGAGAAGAAGCATTAACGCTAATAACCAATCTAAAAAAAGTCTTAGAATCTAAATCAGGCTATGTGAAAAACGCCTATGCTATCAAAAACGTCCAAAGGGCTATATTTTATCTTTACAGGATAGAAGATATAGTTTTAAGCATAAATAACCTCCATGAGTACACTTCAAAAGAAGGCATTGAGCCAGAGTTAAGAAAAGAGCTTGTCTATAACATCATGCAGTTAAGCGATATCTTTTCTGGACATGTGCCTAAGATTCAAAATACTTCTTTAGATGGCTTTTTAGCACAAAAAGGGCACAGCCATAATACAGCTGAGATAAATGCACTTAAGATTTTATATATGAAGATAAAGGTGTTTTCTAAGTCTGATGACTTCTCTGCTAGTAATCACACTAATGGCATAAAGTCTTTTAACTTTTTTAAAGCTTGTAGTACGTCTTTTATGTCCATAGGCTGGAGAAATGAAGTTTATAGATTTAGCGTTAAGTACTCTTTAGCTGTAACTATAACCTTAGCTATAGCTACTATGTTTGACCTTTATAGAGGCATATGGATGTGCTTTGGAGTTGTCGCTACTATACGCCCTTCAGTAGGAGGCTTACAAACCTCAGGCAAGGAGTACATATTTGGTAATATTGTAGGTGGTATCATAGGTATAGCAGTAGCTTATGTCACGCATGATACGCCTGTATTTTACGTATTGCTAGTTATAGTTATGTTTTTAATGATTTATTTTAGAGTTTTTCCAAACTGGCTTTGGACTGGGACAGTGGTGTGTGCTTTAGCAATGCTTTACTCCATAATCTTTTATCAAGACTTTATGGAGTTTGTCTTCCAACGCTTCATTGATGTTTTAACTGGCTTTGTTATAGCAGTTGGTGTCTTTTGGGCGATCTGGCCTCGCTACTCTTATAACGCCCTTTTTGAGCAGTTTAAAAAGCAGATAGATGAGTTAAATAGCATAGCAGACTTGCTAAAAAACAGCATAAGTGTAGGAAGTATAGATCACTCACTTTTACAAAGTAAGCAATCAGAATTTTTAGCGCGCGATAAGGAGATAAAAGCAACTATTAAAGAATCCAAAAATGAAAAACGCTTTTTTTGGATTATAGAAGAGAGTGAAAAGGTTATGGATATATTAGATTCCATGCTTATGCACTTAAATGAGCTTACTCACTTTATAAACACACACATAAGTCAAGGAAAAGATGTCTACCTTTATATAAACGACTTAAACACCATAGCGACAAGATTTACTATGATAGATAACTTAATGACTGCAACCCCGCACTATTTTAAATACAACATTGATGATAAACTACTAGAAGTGGATGATAAGTACTTTGCTTGGGTGGTAAGAAATATCTTTGATAGCCAAGATGAGCTTTATGCCATAGCTAGTAAGTATATGGCTGATATATCAGCTTAGTAGATTAATATTGTAAAAGGCATTTTTAAATGATGGATTATGTGAGAAAATATGATCCGGGCTATTTTAGCTTTGTATTTGCATTTAAAGCTTGCATATCTCTTGTAATAAGCTGTCTTATAGCCTATTACATATTTGAGAATAGGATAGCTGCCATACTTGCTGCCTTTGGTGGCGTTTATGTTTTTTTCTTAATCTTTAATCTAGGTCC
The DNA here is from genome assembly GCF_002272875.1 of Helicobacter sp. 11S02629-2. Classification (GTDB taxonomy): domain Bacteria; phylum Campylobacterota; class Campylobacteria; order Campylobacterales; family Helicobacteraceae; genus Helicobacter_I. The sequence goes on along the minus strand of NZ_MLAN01000009.1, from coordinate 5,362 downwards.
AACTTCTCCAAGAAAGAGCTATGTTTTCTTTTTTATCGTTGTCTCAACTATCTGTGCAGCACTTTTTACCTTTCTAGCTAGGGACGCACTAACTGGCAATATACGCGATATCTTATGGCTAGTTATACCTATCATTGTTTTAAGTTTCATAGTAGGTATGGCAAACGCTTATAGTCTTGAGCTTTATAAAGTTATGGCTTCAGTTATGATGGTAGCACTAGTTGCTTGTCTTTATGTAGAAGCAAAAGTCGCCCTAACCACACTTGAGATAGTAGTCTCTATGCCAATAGGTGGCTTTATAGCCATGTTTTTTATATTTTTTAGTTTTACACCTCATAAAATCTATGGCCGTTATGTTAGAACCCATTATCCTTTAATCTTAAATCTATGCACATTAATGATTAAAAATATACAAAATCCTAGTCTTTATCACAAAGAAAGAGAAGAAGCACTAACGCTAATTGCAAACTTAAAAAAAGTTTTAGAATCTAAATCTGGTTATATTAAAAATCCTTATGCTATTAAAAATATACAAAGGGCTGTTTTTTATATCTATAGGATAGAAGAGCTAGCCTTAAGTATAAACAACCTCCATGAGTACACTGCAAAAGAAGGGCTAAACCCCAAGCTAAAAAAAGAGCTGATGCATAATCTAATGCAGCTAAGTGATATCTTTTCTGGTCATGTGCCTAAGATTACAACAAAGGAGTTAAATAGCTTTTTGCAAGAAAAGGCTTCTAAGTACAACGCAGTTCAAGTTGATGCTTTAAAAATCTTATACTTAAAGATTAAAATCTTTTCTAAGCCTTATAATCTAGCTATTAACAAGCAAGAGACTAGGGCTAATCGCTTTGATGTTTTTAAAGCCTGTAAGGTTTCTTTTATGTCCATAGGCTGGAGAAATGAAGTTTATAGATTTAGCGTTAAGTACTCTTTAGCTGTAACTATCCCACTTATCATTGCTACAAGCTTTGATCTTTATAGAGGGATATGGATGTGCTTTGGAGTTGTAGCCACTATACGCCCTTCAGTAGGAGGCTTGCACAACTCAGGGAAAGATTATATATTAGGCAATATTTTGGGGGCATTACTTGGTATAGGGGTTGCCTATATCACACATGGTACGCTAGTTTTTTATGTGATATTAGCAGTGGCTATATTTTTTATGCTTTATACGCGTATCTATCCTAGCTGGCTTTCAACTGCTACTTTAGTCTTTTCACTTGTCTTGTTTTACTCACTACTTTACTATCATGATTATATGGAGTTTGTGCTTCAACGCTTTATAGATGTGATAACTGGTTTTGTTGTGGCTATAGCTGTGTTTTGGGTGATTTGGCCTCGCTACTCTTACAACACTCTTTTTGATCAGTTTAAAAAGCAGATTAATGAGCTAAAAACTATGACTATCTTACTTGAAGAAGGCATAAGTAATGCCCATATAGATAAAACTCTTTTACACAGCAAGCAATCAGAGTTCCTAGGAAGAAATAAAGAAATAAAAGCCATCATTAAAGAATCTAAAAATGAAAAACGCTTTTTTTGGATTATAGAAGAAAGCAAGGGCGTTATGGATGCACTAGATTCCATACTTATGCATTTAAATGAGCTAACTCACTTTTTAAGCGATTCTATGAGTAAGGGTAAAGATATACAGCTTTGCATTAATGACTTAAATATCATAAAAATACGCTTTGATATGATAAGTAATCTCATGACATCAACTCCAAGCTACTTTGAATACGACGCACAAGATAAGCTTTTAATGGTTGATGATAAGTACTTTTCTTGGGTTGTAAAAAGTATATTTGATTCTCAAAGTAAGCTTTACTCCATAGCTAGTAGATATATGTATTACTAAGCATTGAATTAAGCAAGGTGGCAAGATGGACTTAGAAAGCATTAAGTTAAAGGATTTTTTAGATAAGCAGTATGAAGGCTTTAATAAAGACTTTGATGAAAACTCATACGCAGATCCTTTGATTTTTGTTAAAAAGCATCTTGAGTTTAAGCACCTTGATGAGCTAGCTTTTATAGCAGCACTTTTTTCTTATGGAAATGCAAAGCAGATTCTAAAGTTTTTGCACACCCTTCCTTTTGAAGTCTTAGAATCTAAAACTTTAGACTTTAGTAATGTAACTTTTCCTTACTACAGATTCCAAACTTCTAAAGATGTAAAAGATTTATTTAGCATTATGTGCTTGCTTATAAAAGAGGGAGGGTTAAAAAAAGTTTTTGTGACTAATTATAAAAAAGTAGACCTTTTAGAAGCCATCTATACCACCTTGCAAACTTTAAGTGATCTAGGAAAAAAGCTTGATATAGATGTGGAAAAAAGCCACGGTCTTAGTTTTTTGCTAGCTGGGAAGAGGGGAGTTAGTCCTTTGAAACGCATTAATATGTTTTTAAGGTGGATGGTAAGGAAAGATAATTTAGACTTATATAGATGGAAGGAAGTAGATAGAAAAGACTTGCTTTTACCACTAGATGTCCACACCTTTAATATCTCAAAAAAGCTAAAACTTTTAGAATCTAAAAGCTATAATCTTAAAGCCTGCTTGGAGATTAGTGCAAAGCTAGCTACTTTTGATCCTAGTGATCCTATAAAGTATGACTTTGCACTTTATCGCATAGGGCAATTAAAGCTTTTAAACTAGCTTTAATTTTGTTAAAAGTTAAGAATTTTGGATATATTTCGTGGGCTAACTTTGGCAAAAAGTAGCAACACTCTTTAGGAGATACAATGAAAAGAATTTATTTAGATAACAATGCAACGACTATGGTAGATCCAAAGATAACAGAAATGATGCAGCCTTTTTTTAGTGAACTATATGGAAATCCAAACTCATTACATAAGTATGGAACTGAAACTCATGCAGCTATTAGCGATGCTATAGAAAAGCTTTATGTAGGCATTAATGCAAGTCCTGAAGACGATGTCATCATCACTTCTTGTGCTACAGAATCTAATAACTGGGTATTAAAAGGAATCTATTTTGATATTTTAAGACATGGTGAAAGAAACCATATCATAACCACAGAGGTAGAACACCCTGCGGTTAGGGCTACTTGTGCGTTTTTAGAAGAGCTAGGAGTGGATATAACCTATCTGCCAATCAACTCTAAAGGTCTTATAGATGCAAAAGATGTTTTAGCTGCCATAAAACCAACAACTGCACTAGTTAGTGTTATGTGGGCTAATAATGAAACAGGTCTTATCTTTCCTATAGAAGAGATAGGGCAGATTTGTGATGAGTATGGAATCTTATTTCACACAGATGCTGTTCAAGCCATAGGTAAGGTTAAGGTTGATGTTGCGCGTGCAAAAGTTGACTTTTTAAGCTTTAGTGCGCATAAGTTCCATGGACCAAAGGGCATAGGTGCACTTTATATCCGCAAAGGTATAGAGTTAACTCCTTTGCTTCATGGTGGTGAGCATATGAGAGGTAGGAGAAGTGGTACTTTAAACACTCCTCTTATCGTGGGTATGGGCGAGGCTATGAGACTTGCTAATGAGTATCTTGACTTTGAAGGATCTGTCATAGGACCTTTGAGAGATAGACTAGAAGATGGCATCTTAAAAAACCCAGATGTCTTTGTTGTAGGTAATAGAGAGCATAGAGTTCCTAATACTACTCTTGTAAGCGTAAAAGGTATAGAAGGTGAAGCTATGCTTTGGGATCTAAACAAAGCAGGGATTGCTGCTAGTACTGGAAGTGCTTGCGCAAGTGAAGACTTAGAAGCAAACCCAGTTATGGTAGCAATTGGTGCTGATAAAGAGCTAGCCCATACTGCTATAAGGTTTAGTTTAAGTAGATTTACTACTAAAGAAGATATTGATTACACGATAGAAGTTTTTAACAAAGCTGTAAAACGCTTAAGAGAAATCTCTTCTACATATTAAAGGGAATATAATGGCGAAAAATGACTTATTAGGCGGTGCTTTATGGGATGCTTACTCTAAAAAAGTAAGCGAGCGTATGGATAACCCAACTCACTTAGGAGTTATAACAGAAAAAGAGGCCAAGGAAAAAGACGCAAAACTTATAGTTGCAGACTATGGTGCTGAATCTTGTGGTGATGCTGTTAGGCTTTATTGGCTAGTAGATAAAAACGATGTCATCATAGAGGCAAAGTTTAAAAGTTTTGGCTGCGGTACGGCTATAGCAAGTAGTGATATGATGTGTGAGCTTTGCCTTGGAAAAAGAGTGCAAGACGCAGTTAAGATCACAAACATTGACGTAGAAAAAGCACTTAGGGATGATGAAAACACTCCAGCAGTTCCGGGTCAAAAGATGCACTGTTCAGTTATGGCTTATGATGTTATAAAAAAAGCAGCTGGTATGTATCTTGGAAAAGATGAAGCAGACTTTGAAGAAGAGATAATAGTCTGTGAGTGTGCTAGGGTAAGTCTAGCTACTATAAAAGAAGTCATTAAGCTTAATGACTTAAAAACAGTAGAAGAGATAACTCAGTACACAAAAGCAGGAGCTTTTTGTAAGTCTTGCATCAAGCCAGGTGGGCATGAGAAAAGAGAGTACTACTTAGTTGACATCTTAAGGGATGTAAGGGCTGAGATGGAAGAAGAAAAGATGAAGCAAGTAGCAGATGCAAGTGCTAGTGGCCATCTTGGATTTAGAGATATGACCTTGGTTCAAAAAGTAAAAGCAGTTGAAAAAACAGTAGATGATACAGTTAGACCTATGCTTATAATGGATGGAGGTAATATGGAGATTATAGACATCAAAGATACTAGTGATGGTCATATAGATGTTTATATAAGATATATGGGTGCTTGTAATGGCTGTGCTGCAGCAAGCACAGGGACACTTTTTGCTATAGAGAGTGTTTTACAAGAAAGACTAGATAAAGACATTAGAGTTTTACCTATCTAGTAGCTATTTTTAAGCGCATTTTGTGGAATCTAATTTAGATTCCATATCACTATTTAATTTGTTTTTTACTTATTTTTAAATATCCACTCACACTAAGACTACTATCGTAGTCTTGCAATGATATAAATATCTCCCACGCCACGCCATAGACTTTAGCCCCTAGCATCAAGACATAAATAAAAACCTAGATTCCATAAATCTATAGAATCCATATATTTATAGAATCCCCCCCTATAAGAATAGAATCTAAACTTATATCCTCTTCCTATTAGCATCATTCATTATCTCATCTGCTATATGAGTTACAGAGTTAGAAATCTTAGAAGCATCATCTGCTATGTTTACATTACCTTGAGTAGATTGCTCTAGTAAAGATATAGCATCATTTATCTGAGTTATACCATTAGCTTGTTCTTTTATAGATTCAGCCATGTCATTAATTGATTGAACTAAGATATTAGTATTAG
>NZ_MLAN01000053.1 GCF_002272875.1 Helicobacter sp. 11S02629-2 | reverse complement strand
AATTAAAGTTGCTGCTGATATTGGATTTCCTGTCACCTGTCCAGCCACTGCTTGAATCCCCGTAGCCCCTGCTAAAACTGCACTACTTGCAGCAGAAGATGAGTTCATAAAACTGCCATTTTCATCAAGAGTTACTTTTAAGTAAGAGTTAAGGTAAAAAGTAAGACAAAGTTAGGAATGAAAATTAAAAAGCTAATATTAAAGTTAAGGTAAAAAGTAAAAAGTAAAAATAAAAAGTTAAATAAAAGATAAAAGACAAAGTAGAAAGTCAAAGTAAAAATGAAAAAGTAACCTTTAAGATTTATATTTCTTATATCTTTATATCACATGGTTGATAGTTAGTTTTAATTAATGATTACATATAGAATCTATAAGTAGTTATTAGTCATATTGGCTAGTAGCTTTATAAACATTTTAGATTGTTTTATATAAGGAAACATTACAAGTAGTTCGCATTGCATTAACTAGTAACTTTATAAGTGTTTTGCACTCTATGATAGAAGCCAACCTTC
>NZ_MLAN01000008.1 GCF_002272875.1 Helicobacter sp. 11S02629-2 | reverse complement strand
CATTAGCCTGAGCTGCTTTAATCTCATACTCTTTAGGATCTTTTAGTTCTTTTAGCACTGCATCCATAAAGTTATCTATAATATTTACTAGCCTTTCATCTATGCCTTCATCTCTTTTTAACATATGACTTAAAGTATAAAGCTTATTACTTACTACGCTACTTGTATCTTCTAAGATTTTAGCTATCTCTTCTACATCTATAAGCTTGCCTAGCTTTTCTTTATACTGCAGCTCTTTTAATCTAGCATCTGCTAACTCGCGTCTTATTTTTACTTTTCCGTAATCACTTACATTTGTCTCATTTTCAATTTTATAATAAAGATAGGCTTTAAAGTTTGATTTTAAATCCCACACATCTTTTTCTAACTTTTGAAGAACTCCAGCCTTTTCAAGATTATAAACGTGTCTATCTGTAATATCTAAAAAAAAAGCTAATTCTTTAGTACTTACAAAACTTTCCACTTACTTTTTTACCATTATCTTTTTGTCATTATTTCTTTACTAGTACAGTTTTAGAGATATCAGCATGTGGCGCGCCCGTAAAAGGACAAATGCACTCACCAGTTACACATCCAGCTGTTGGCAAAAGCTTGTGATCTCCTAGTTTTATAGAATCTGCTTTTATAGTTGCGCTTTTAGATTCTACAACTACATCTTTACTAGCTTTTATATTTGCACTTTCACACTCTATACTTAGCGTTTTTAAACTTTCTATTTTAAAAACCCCTTCTTTGTAAGTGATCTTTGTTCCATCTTTATAAATAGTAGTTTCTGTATCACTTTCTAACTTTGTGCTAGGTTTTACAAAACTACCTAAGATAAAGCCATTGTTAGAATCTAGCTTTATTAATATCACACTTTCGCCAACTTGTGGAGGAAGTAGATGGGTTTTAAAACTGCTAGCTTGTTGTAAATAAGGATAAAAATCACTTACAGTGCCAGTATATTCCACACTTGCTAAGCTATCTTTTATAGCTACTATAACGCCTAAAAAGATTTTAGGATAAGTCATGAGATAGTTCCTATACCAGTGCCAGTGCCTGTATTTGTAGTAACTGTTACATTTATAACGCCTGATGAGGTTACATGCGAGATGATAGCCTTGCATAAAGCTTCTATAAAAGCCTTGTTTTCATTTTCTATCTTAAAGCCCTTAGCAGTTAAGTCAGTAGCTATCAAGTTACTAAGAGTTGTAGCATCTAGCATCTCTTTTCCTTTGTGTTTTAGGCACATTATAACTTTTAGCTTTAAACTTTCCTTTTTATAAGGAAAAAAATAAACTTTTTACTAAACCACTTAGGTATGCTAGCAAAAAACAAAAAAGGTAAAGTATGTTAGATGCTAAAGAAAAAGAGAACTTGCAAGCACAGATTTTAAAAATACAAGCTGCAAAGTCTGCCATACTTGACGCTCTAACTACAGGCAAGGACATAGTAGAGTATGAAGTAGGACAAACTAAAGTAAAAAAAACTCCAAGCATGGCACTTTATAACAGTTTGGACAGGCTAGAAAGCAATCTAAAAGCAAAACTAGCAAGTAGTGCTTCAATACAGTTTAGGTTTGCCAACTAATGAAATTTTTAAAATTAGCTAAAAAATATCTTTTTTTTACGCAAAGATTCACGAAAAAAAATAAGCTTTTAAATTTTTCCTTCCCTAGCCTTACGCCTAATAACTTAGTAAGCTCTAGCATGCAACGCCTGCTTAGCAATATTGATATAAATCAATCTCAAAACTCTATAACAAAACAAGCCAGACACCTAAGCCTTACTAATTCACTTTTAAGTGGCTTTTTACATGAAACACTGCATGCTGAGATATTAGGCAAAAAGGGCATGAGTTTAGATATGCATACCCCTAATAAAAATCTAAACTTAAGGCTAGAAAATCTTTGGCGGGATTACTGTGATGAGGTCTTTTCAGATGTAGAAGAGCTAACACTTTTACATCTTATAAGAGATGGCGAGGCATTTATACATATTAATGGCACAGATCTAGAAGTGCTAGATCCTCTAAATATAGATCATAGCTTTACAAACGAAAGAGAAAATATCTACTACGGTATAAAATTTGATGAAAGTTTAAAAATTCCACTTGCTTATTTTTTCTTAGATAAAGATAGCAAACTAATAAAACTAAACGCCAAAAATATAATCCATATCTTTCAAAAAGTAACCGCAAATCAAGTAAGAGGACTTAGTAAGCTAGCTAGCATAATACTCCCTGCTGATCAAGTAGACAAATTTAAGCAAGCCGAAATCCAAAGGGCAAGACTTCAAAGCGAAATAACTGGTTTTTTTGTAAGTGACGAAAAAGGCTTTAACTTAGAGCCCATAACCCCTAATGATAATGATGCCCCTAAGCCCCAAGCAGTATTACCCACTAAAGTAGAAGTAGGAAATATGAACTATATAGGGAGTGATATGAAAGCAGAGTTTATAAACTCTCACAATCCTACAAATATAGAATTTTTCATAAAGCAGACTAATAGAGAAAGTGCTAAAGCCTTAGGTATAAGTTATAGCACTCTAACAGGGGATCTAAATGACGTAAATTACTCAAGTATAAGATATGGCGGCAGTGCTGAAAGGCGTGGCTTTATGCGTCTTCAAAACTTTTTAATAAGAAAGCTTCATAAACCTATTTTTAAAGTCTTTTTGAAAAATTTAGCACTAGATTCTAAACTGCCACCTTCTCAAATAGAACTAGCCTTAAATAACTTTACTTTTAAAGCACAAGGCTGGGAGTATATAGACCCATATAAAGAAACTATGGCGAACAAAATAGCACTAGAAAGTGCCCAAAAATCACTAAGTGACATCTTACGCGAAAAAGGAAAAGAGCTTGATAGCCACGTAGAGGAGTTAAAAAAAGAAAGTGAAATCTACAAAATTTTAAATGAAAACAAAGTACAAGGAGCAAAGAGATGATTTTAAACTTTAATAGCAATATAGTGCTTGATAAAGATATAGATTCACAAAATCTAATAATTAGCTTTAAAGCCATTACTAAAAGCATCATCCCTACTTGGGAAGGGAACTTAATAATAGACCCAAAAGTTCTAACTTTTAACGCCCAAAGGCTTTATCTTGATCATAAAGTAAGCTTTGAAACCGCTATCGGAAAAATAATAGATCATAAACTTGAAGAAGATGCACTAAAAATAAAAGTGCAGTTTTTTAAAGATATCCCTAGCTCTTATGAAGCTTTTTTGAAATATCAAAATGGCTTAAGTGAAAGCGTATCAATCGGGCTTAGAGATTACGACTACAACAAGATAGAAAACAAAGGGCAAAAAGACAGCTATGAAATAATAAAAGGAGAAATATATGAAATAAGTGCCGTATATGAAGGTGCAGACCCTAAAGCAAAAATAAGCAACTTTACAAAACATCCAATACAACCAAATCTACAAAACACAAAAGAAGGAGAAAATATGGAAACACTCACAAACACTACAAATAAAAACTTAGAAGAGTTAGAAAGCCTAAAAAAAGAAGCTTTAATGCTTAAAAAACAAAAAGAAGAAGCCCAAAATATAGCAACTTTTGCAAAACTTTACACAGAGCACGCCTCTCTTGCAAGCAAGGCTATAGCTGAGGGACTAAGCTTTGTTGAATTTAGCGAGCTAGTAAAAGAAGAAAAGACCAAAGATGAGGCAAAAGACTTCGCACTAAAAAACTTTAGTAGTGCAAACTTTAGCCAGCCAAAAAAAGAGACAAGGAGTTTTAGTTTTGGAAGGGCTATAAAATCTATGACAGGAAGCGGCGTTGATGCTAGTTTTGAGCAACAGTTTTTTAGCAACAATAAGTTTGAAATCCCAGACCACACACTTTTAAATCTTGAAGGCGAAGCTAACACAACTAAGCCTAGCGACACAGCTGTGTCGCCTGCTTCTAATCCTTATTTAAAAAGTACTAATGAAAGTCTAAAAAGCATAATTCCAACTTATACCCGCTTTGATAGGCTTATAGACTTATTAAGCTATGAATCTAATTTAATGCCAGAGTGCGACATAATGGATGGAGTAGTTGGTAAGCAGGATTTGCCAGTTGATGAAAATGACATAATTGCAGACTTTGTAGATGAAGGAGTTAGTGGAGTAACGCGCGATTTAAAATTTGGCACTATATCAGTAAGCCCACATTCTATATCTTGTCCGATTTTAATTACTAGAACTATGCTTAATATGAGTGAGCTAGATCTAAATAGCTATATCATAAGAAAACTAAGAGAAAGTATAAGAAAAAGGATAGAGCACACAATAATAAATGGCAACGAAAAAGGGAAAATAAAAGGCATATTAGGCGAAGCTAGCCATCAGTTAGAAGCTGACTACTTCATAAGTGCAAAAACTACAGGCAAAAAAGCCACTTTAGATATGATAAAAAAACTAGCAGACAAATACTCTTTAGCCAATGCAAAGTTTTTATTATCTCAAATCAATGCTACCAATCTTCAAGGGCTTAGACCAGATGATAAGTCAACTGATAAGTGGTTAGTAAATGATGAAAACACTAACCTTTTAGGAAGACCGCTTCTTACTTCCGTTTATATGCCTGATAATCAGATAATTTATGGGGATTTAAAAAATGTCCAAATTGCCACATGGGGCAAGCTTGAAATCATACCTATACAAAAAGAAGGCGGAAACATCTATATAGAAGCCCTCTATGACGTAGACATCAAGCTAAAAGATCCTAAAGCTTTTGTAATAAACAAAAAAGCGTCTTCTTCTTAGGTAGGGGGTAAGCCATGAACTTCAAAGTTTTAAAACCTATAAAAATAGCCTCTATCTATTACAAAGCAGGTGAAAGCCTAACTCTTAGTAGTGAGACTGATAGAAACTTTTTAAAAGAGCTTTTAGATTCTAAAATCTTAGAAAGAGCCACTGTAGTACGCGTGGCTACTTTAACTGGCGACCCAGTAAAAGATGAAAAGATAAAAGAAGAGATAAGAAAAGAAGTAGCAGGCACAGGAGCAGGCACAGGAGCCCCTGCTAATTCACAAGCACAGCCTAAGGCTGAAGGCTAAGGAGCGTAAAATCTAATGTTTGAAACTGACTTAAAAGCAGTATTTGATACTTGTGCTACTCATACCTTTTCTTACAAAAATAAAAGCTTTTCTTGCTTTTATGAAAGTGATAGCGAGTTTTTTGATAGTGATGGCTACGTGCTTCGCGTGCCTAGCCTAATAGTTCCTGAAAGTGTTGGGAAAAGCATAGAGCCAAATGCCTCCATAAATTTTGAGTACCTTGACTACAAGGTTTATAAAAAAAGCTATAAAAATGCACTTTGCTACCTGCACATAAAAGAGGTAAAAACTTATGACTAGCTTGATAGTAGATACCCCATCTTTTGCGCCATTAGATGAACCTTTAAAAGAAAAAAGCAGTATAAGAGATGCTTTAATCTACCCGCTGCACAAAAGGCTACAAGAACTAGAAGGTATAAAGCAAGTAGTTTTTTATAGCCTCTTAACACTTGAAAAAGAGCATCTGCCTTCTATCATCTTAAAAGATGAGTTGGATTCTATAGAGCTAAATGGTGGAGCGTGGAAACATAGCCTAGATGTTGAGTTAATCCTTTATACTCTAAGCCAAAAAGAAAGAGAAAGCCTACTTTTAAAAGTGCTTGATATCTTAAAAACTAATCTTATAGTGGACAGTTTAAGCATTTCAAGAGAAAAGCTAGAAAGTGCAGAGCTTGAAGTTTACGCCTTAAGTTTAAAGCTAAATTTAAAATATCTAAGTGAGGCTTTTAATGTATAAGCTAAGCTTAGAAGAAAGCCTAAAACGCCTTTTTAGCACTCCTAAGGGCAGTTATATCCTAGATAGCAACTACGGGCTAGATACTAGCTTTATAGATAAAAATCCTAACAGTATAGATTATATAGCCCTTAAAGATGAGGTTTTAAGCCTTATAGCCAAGTATGAGCCAAGAGTAAATATAAAAAAAGCTAGCTTAAAGATTCAAGGGCAAAAAGCACTGCTTAGTTTAGAAGAGGGGATAACAATTGAACTCTAGTCAAATACCTAACTTTTTAAAACCCCTAGATATAGAATCTACTAAAGCTAGTATTTTAGAAAGTCTAAAAAAAGAACTTAAGATTAAGCAAAATATAGACTATGAGCCCTTAGTTAGTGATGATTTTAATATCTTAATAAATATCTTTTTAGATACCTTAAGCCGCGAGGTAATAAAACTTAACTTTATAGTTGCTAATAACTACTTGCCCTATTCAAGTGGGGAGTTTTTAGATGCCCTAGTAAGCCTTTTAGGACTAAAAAGAAACTTAGGCACAAAGCCACAAGCCAAAGTAAAGATAAAAGCCTTGCGCGATACTTTTTTAGCTAAAGGTACTAAGTTTATAAGCACACTAGGGGATATAGCCTACTTAAAAGAAGATTTAAACCTAAAAGAAGGCCTAGAGGTTCAAGGAGTGCTAGAAAGTGACAAGATAGGAGATATAAAAACTAATATCTTAGAGATAAAAAACCAACTTATAGAAAGCATTAATTTAGAAAGTGAGTTTATACAAGATGTGCAAAAAGAAAGTGATAGCGAGCTTAGGGCTAGATTTTTAGAAAGCCTTGCAAGATTTAGCACAGCAGGGAGTGAGAAAAGCTATTTATTTTTTTCAAAAGTTGCAGGTGTGGCTAAGGTAAAAGTTACTAGCCCACAAGCAGGCAAGATAAAAGCGCTCTTTCACGCAAAGACTGACTTAAGCAAAGAAATAGAAGCTAACTTAAAAGATAACACACCCATAACTGATAGCTTAGAAGTAAAAAAAGCCATTTTAAAAGAAGTAGAGCTAACTGTTAAGATAAAAGTAAAACCTAACTCTAACTTTGCTACTTTACAACTAGCTATAGAAAACAACTTAAAGGGCTACTTTGAAAGCTTAGAGATAGATGAAAGCCCCCCACTTAATAAATTAATAGCTTTATGTTTTGTTGATGACAAAGTAGAAGATGCAAGGCTTGAAGGGCTAGAAGAGTTAGAAGCAGATTCTATATACGTTTTAAAAAGCGTAAGCGTGGAGCCTCTAGTATGAAACATATAAATATACTCTCTCCCCTTATAAAAAAGCTTATAAAAGAAGCCCTAACCCTAGAAGGTGGACACTTTTTTTATGAAAGTAGTAATAAACAAGCTAGCATTTTTGAAACTATTTCATCTACTTCTTTATCTCCTGTTAGTACTGCTTCGCCTGCTAGTTCTTTATTAGCCCAAGATATAAAATATTTTGCCATAGCTAGCACTTTTGATATAGCTATAGCTAATGAGGGAAAAGAAGCTATACCCCACCTATTAAGTGAGCCTATATTAAAAAAGACAAAATTAGGAACTATAGAAGGGCTAAATCTTGCCCTAACTCCTATCTTTGGGAAGTTAAACATACAAACGCCAGCAGATACGCAAAAAAGTCTAAAACCACTAGAAGACTTCCACTTTAGAGTAAGCCTAGCCCCCAATATCATAGATTCCAAAACTCTTATAAAAGCACGCCTAGCTATAGATAGCTTAAAGCCACTTAGAGATAGGCTTGAAAATATCTTTATAGTTTTAGAGCCAGTTAGTTTTTCTTTTTATGAAAGCACGCCTGTGGTTTTTTCTACTAGATATGTACTAGAGATAAAAGAGGTAGCAGAAACTGAAGTAAGGAGCGAAAATGGAATCTAAAAAGACACTAACGCTAAGTGGAGACAAACTACTTAGTGAAGCGATGAAAGAAGCACTAAAAACTGGAGTCAAAAACTTTAGTTTGCTAGGGGCAAAAACTAGCAATGATGAAACTCTTTTAAATTTAGACACTACAAACATAGAAGGCTTTACCCCACACATAGTAGCAACTAGTCAGCTAGAAGCTGGCTTTTATGATGAAAATGGCATCCTAACTTATACACTAGATCTAGCAAAACTTAGCGGGGATTTTGATACTTCGGACAAAGAGAGGTATATCTACTACATTAACTTGCTAGATAATGACAACAATGTCTTAATAACCTTCCCCACCTCAAGAGTGCTTCTTAGTCAAAATATAGGAGGTATTTTCACTATAAAATTCCCTATAAGCGGTACTAAAAATGAAGTAGTATTTAAAAGGGATGAGTATATTGTAAGAACTGAGTTTGAAAGTCTAAAAGCCAAAGTTTTAGAAAATGAAAATCTGCTTAATGCAACAATCTTAGAAGTAAATAACAAAATAAATCAAATAAACACAACGATAGCCACTTTAGTAACCACTCTAAAACTCCAAAGTCTTATAGATAATCGCGTAGGAGAATTAGCATATTTTGCTGCAAAAGAAGTGCCAAAGGGCTATTACTTAGTTGGCACTTTAGTAAAAAAAGCAAAATATGCAAAGCTTTATGCAAAAGTTCAAGGACTTAGCAACGTCACTGAAAGTGATGATAACTTCATGATTAACAACTTTACATACGTAAAAGGAACTAATAGCACAAGTGACGTTTTACAAACCCAAACTCAAGCGTTGCCAAATATAAGAGGTAAGGCTTGGAGTGGTAGTGGAAACATAAGTGTCAACTCGTCTTTCTTTGGTGGAGAAACATCAGCTAATACCGAAGGTGTGTTTTTTGCGACCAATAATTTTCAAAGTACAAACAGAGGCGCTGGAAGTTTTAATGCACAAACCAACAACCACCAATTAAATATAGACGCATCAAGAGCTAGCAACATCTACAAAGACAACTCAGGCGTAGAGCTTCAAGCTTTTAAACTTTTGACTTGCATCTTTGCTGATCCTAGCTAAAAACATAAACCAACAAAAGGAAAGACATGCAAACCCAAGAAAATCAAAACATACAAGAACTAAGCAAAAAGCTAGATGGACTTATGGCAAATCTTGAAAACTTACACCAAAGTATAGATATACAATCAAAGATAAATACCCTAGAAGTCTTTACTAAAAACGCAAAAACTGAGATATTAAACACCTTGCCAAATAATGCAAATATAAAGCTTGAAGGCAAAAGCGAGCTAGAAAAAGCAAAAATCTTAAAAGAACAAGAGCTTAATAAAATCTGTGATGGACTGATAGTTCGTTTTAAAAGTGATGCCTTAGGGAGCCCACACTTTTATGACTTTAAAGAAGAAGACCAATTAAATCTTATGGGGCTTTATAATTTAAAAGTAGACAGCTTTTTTAGATGCCAAGCTGAAGGAAAAGACTACAAAGAAAACTTACCACATACAAAAAAACAGTTAGAAAAAGTTGCAATAGATGGCGGCAACAACAAAACTAAAGCCATATTTGAGTGCGGAATACTAAAAGATTATCTAAGAAATCTAGACTCAATAGATGAGGTAAAAAAACTAAACTATGATTTCTTACCTACGCTAAAAGCAAATCTAAAAATAGATGAAAATGCATACATGGCAAGTATGAAACCTGAAGTATTAACCTCTGAGATAAAACCATCAATCACAAGCCCAGAGCCTAATTCTGAAAGCCCACAACCTAAAGACGAAAAAGCAAAAGAGCAAACACAGCCCAAAGGAGATACACAGCCTAAAAGCCAAGCCGAGCCAAAAGATACACAGCCTAAAGCTAGTGGGGGCAATAATGTCTAGTTTTACAAAGCCTCTAAAAGTAGAAGTTTTAGAAGATGGGAAGAGCTATAAAGTCTTAGAACCCTTTTACTACTATAGAGAAGATGACAACTCTAAAACTATAGATGTGCCAGTAGGTTTTATAACAGACTTTGCCTCTACTCCTAGAATCTTATGGAGTGTGCTTCCTCCTTTTGGAAGGTATGCTAAAGCTAGTGTCATTCATGACTTTTTATGCGAAAGATTCCATAAAGGGCTTAATACTAGAAAAGAGGCAGATTATATATTTTTAGAAGCGCTTAAAGCTAGCAAGGTCGCCCCTTCTAAAATCTACACTCTCTTTTTGGGTGTTAGACTTTACTCCAAGCTAAAAGGATATAAATAAATGGAAAACCAACTAATAGAAAGTGGAATCCACGCTGCTGGTACTTTTGAAAGGCTAGGTATAGTAGGAGTGCTTTTTATAGTGCTTTTATATATGTTTTATCTTAACAAAGTGCAAGTTACCAAGCTAACAACGGCAGTAGATGACCTAAAAAACTATCTCAAAGCAAGGATAGAGGTAGATGAGTTTTACATGAAAAGCATGGCTGAAAGAGATGCAAAGCTAGCAGAGGCTGAAGGGCGAATAATAGATCAAATAAAACAAAATCGAATCGTAATAGAAAAACTAGTCTTAAGAGAGCATGACAATTTAAAACAAAAGAATCTAATCAAAGAAAAACTAAAAGAAAGCGAGGAGAGAAATGGCAGACTTTAAGCAGGCAAAAGAAAAAACGTTAAAGCACGAAGGTGGCTACTCCTATGACGCAGATGACTTAGGGGGAGAAACCATATACGGTATAGCTAGGGAGAAAAATCCTAGCTTTAAGGGATGGAAAAAAGTAGATGAAGTAAGAAAAAAAGTATTCATAGAGCCTACAACTCCAAGTAAGGCTAAGGGAAATCTGATTTTAAATATTTTAAAAAATGACAAAGACTTTCAAGATTCTATAAATGACTTTTACAAATCTAACTACTGGGAAAAAATAAAAGGAGATGATATAAAAAGCCAAGACTTAGCCAATCAACTTTTTGATATGGCAGTAAATATGGGAGTAAGTAGAAGTGTAAAACTAGCCCAAAGCTACTTAAAAGTAAAAGAAGATGGAATCTTAGGAGATAAAACCCTACAAGCACTTAATAATATAGACGCTGAGGTTTTAAATCTTTGGCTAGTAGATGCTAGGAAGGATTATTACGAAAGGCTAGCAAGGGCACGCCCTGCTTTAAGCAAGTTTTTAAATGGCTGGAAAAAAAGGAGTGAGGACTTTGCTTAATTTTTTGCCTAAGGCATCAATTGCTTTAAATATGCTTTTAATAATAATTTGTGCTTTTTTTATAGCCCAAAATCATCTTTTAAAAAAAGAACTAGAAAATCTAAAAACAAATCTAATAAGCACAAATCTAGCCTTAGAGTTTCAAAACAAAGCCCTGCAAAATAAAGCCCTAGACCTAGAAAGCTATAAAGCCAAAAAGCCAAAAGTAGAAGAAAAGATAATCACAAAATATCAAAAGATCTATCTACAAGATGATACTTGTGAAAGTGAACTAAACAGTGCCAAAAGGCTACTAAATGCGTTTTATAACAACAACACTCCTAGCCCTAGTAATTAGTGGCTGTGCAGTGCAAACTATAAAAGAGCCAGTATACATTCCAACAAAATGCGAGGTAAAAAAACCAGTAAAACCAAACCTAAGTAATAACTTTTTACAAGACCTACGTGCTACTTTTATATATAGCGAAAAGCTAGAGCATGCATTAGATTTTTGTATTAACAACTAAACAAAGGAGAAAAAATGTCAGCAAAATACGGTGTAAATATAAGTTTAACAAACAAAGCAAGCAGTGCTATAGAGATAGATAACACCAACCCTATAGCCTTAATAGGAGATGACACAAGCTTAGTAGGGCTTAGCTTGTATAACTCAGTAGATGAAGCCCTAGCAAAAGTAAATGAAGGCACACTAAAAAACGCCCTAAATGATTTAAAAGCTTGTGGGTTAAAAACTCAAGTTATCTTAAGCAGTTTTGTAAAATCTGGCGAAGGGGATGAAAACGCAAAAAAGATAGCTGATAACAAAGCCTGTGTAAATTCTATAAATGAACTTAAAAATGTAGAAAACACCCTAAAGATAAAACCTCGCTTTATCCTAGCCCCTGAATATAATGACACAGGAGTGCAAAACACACTTAATACTGTAGCTACTTCTTTAAGAGCTATATATGCCATAGAGCTAGATAAAAAAAGTGAAACAGAGATAAAAACAGCACTAGAAAGCATCTCTACAAAAAGAGCCATCATCTCTTTTCAAAAAGTAGTAAGGAATGATTCTGTAATAAGACCAGCAAGTAGTTTTTTAATAGCTTGTTATGCGAAAGTTATGAGTGAAAGCCCTTTTGGATTTAGCGAAACTTACTCTAACAAAGTAGTAGCAGGCATAACTTCCCTGCAAGATGTAGTTGAACACTTGCAGGGGGAAGATTCATTAAGCGATCGCCTTCGTGCCTTAGGAGTTACAACTCTTTTCATAGATAAAGGTATAAGGGCATGGGGTGGAGAAACAAGAGATAAAGACTTCCCTAGCCTGCACACAGTAGTTGTACTAGATAGGATTATAGAAGCACTCTTTAATTCTTGCAAAGATGCAATAGATAGGCGTGTTAAAGATGTGCTAGGTTTTAGCATCCAGTCTATAAATAACTTTCAACAAAATCTAATCGGGGCTAATGTCTTACTAGGCTACTTAGTAAGCTTGCCAAAAGATAAAAACACTAATGAAAGCCTAGCTAAAGGGCAAGTAAGCTTACAGGTAGACTTACAAGTTATGCCGCTACTTAAACAGTTTAATATCTTATTAGTCCAAGTAGATAGTTTTAGCCAAGAGCTAGTAAAACAAATAGCATAAAATAAAAAGGAGAACAAAAAAATGAACTTTTCACCACAAATATTTACAGGCGGTAATATCTTTTTAGATGGTATAGGAAACGTAGGCTTGCTTAAAAGCATAGATATGCCAAAGCTAGAAAATGAAACTTTAGAGATAAGTGGAGCTATAGGAAAAGCTGAGCTTGTACTGCCTAGTCTTAAGCCTTTAAGCGTTAAGTTTGAGATACAAGCACTAAACCCTGTAGTAATACAACTTTGCAGTGGTGTACTTATAAAAACAGTAAATGTAAAGCTTAATGCTTCCCAAGCCGGCATAGTGCAAACTAACTCAAAAGTAGAAGGCATCTTTATAGGTGCTGCTAAAAGCACAGAATTACCAAAGTATGAGATAAATGGGGAAGTGAGTTTTAGCGTAGAGATGAGCGTTTATAGTTTTACTTTGATGCTTGAAAATGTACCAGTTATAGTCTATGACTTTGAAAATGGAATCTATACAGTTAATGGTATAGATCAGTTAGCCGCCATACGTGCAAACATAAACTAAAAAGAAGGAGAAAAACATGGCAATTTATGGAAACTATAAAACCTTAGAGCACACTTTTGGAGATGGAAGGGTGGTAACTTTAAAGCAGTTAGGCATGCAAACTATTTTAAAAAACGCAGTATCAAAAAATAACTATAAAGAAGGAAGCCCAGAGTACGCAAAAGCTACTTTTGATGAAGCAGTAAATATATTTATAGATATGAGTAATGGAGAGCTAGAAAGAGAGTATCTCTACTCATTGCCAGATGATGAGGTATCAAGACTTATGAAGGTACTAGACAAATTAAGAGAGGGCGAAAATAGCACAGAACTAAAGGACTAGCTAGTGGTGTGGCGTTGATATGCCGCACCTTAAACTTTACCCTAAGAGACTGCAAAGAGATGAGCTATCAAGAATATCTCTTATATATAGATATAGCCAAAGATTTAATAGAGCGTGAAAATAAGGAACTTAAGGGCATATAAAAAAGGCAAAAAATGATAAACATAAGAGCACTAATTAACGCTAGTAGCAATAAAGCACAGTTTGACGCCCTAGTTAGAGATAGTAAAAACAACACAGACATAAAAGCAGAGAGTTTTAAAATAGATGTAGAAAACCTAAAAAATCAAGCTAGTGATAAAAGTAGCACTAAGGCACCAAGCTTGCAAGATAAGCTAAAAACACTAACAGACAAAGAAAAAACTACCAAGCAGGCTAAGCCCTTTAGCCCTAGTGAGTTAGACAAAATAGTAAAAATAGATAAGTATATATTTAGTGCAAGGCATGGTATAGATAGCCTAAGTACTGCTTACACCTTAGGTATAAAAAAGTTTGACACACTAGAGCGTCCCTACTATATAGCTATAGGTGGGGATGAGGTTAGAGTAAGTTTTGCACTAAGTTTACTTTGTGATGACATAGAATACATTAATGGCTTTAAAGCCTTAGTCTTAAAAAAAGAGCCTTTAAACTTTTCTACCCTCCAAAGTACAGAATCTAAAAAGATACTAATAGATAGCTTTACTTATAAATATTCACGTTTTAGTAAAGATGCCAACAAAAACTCCACTTTTTTAGAGCTAGATGTAGATATTAATGGGATACTTCTATAGAGGTGGTCTAAAATGCAAAAAGACTTAAGCGACTTAACAACAAAAGTTAGCACTGTAGCCATAAGAAATCTTAATGGCTCACTTAATAAGATAGGACAAGCTCAAAGGGCAATGTTTAGTGAAAAGTACTTTATAAGTGGCAAAAAGTATAAATACTTTACACGCTTTAAAAAAGCCACAAAAGAAAAGCTTAGCATTGAAATAATTAGCCTAGATAAACAATATAGACTGCCAATTGCTAGCAGGGTAATGCCTAGCAGTGTGACAAGTAAAGGAGTAGTAAGCAAAATAGGAACAAAAAACCGAGTAAAACTCGATGGGGCATTTTTTGCACTAAACTCTAAAAGGCACGCAATGCTAGTAACTAGGAAAGAAGGTGAAGACTATATGATAAATCTAAACTCTCCACTTCAAAGTAAAAAGGGAAGAAAAAAACCCATACAAAGCGACATAGTAAGCATCTATAACGCCCAAGTGCACTATGGCTCTAAAATGAAAGAGTTAAAGCCACGTTTAGAGCCTATAGCTAAAAAGATAGTAGAAAAGAGTTTAAAACTCTTATTAGACAAAACGAGGTAAAAATGAAAACATACACAGCAAAGGCAGGGGATAGGCTAGATTTGATATTTGCATCTAACTATAGCAATGAGTATAAGGAGAGGTATGCAGAGTTTTTATATAGCAATATAGAATTTATAGGAGTAGATGTTTTTGAAGGAGGAGAGCTTATAAACTTACCAAACTTTGAAACGCCAACTAATCCCAACACTGGCATATGGAGCTAAAAGATGTTTTTAAAACCTAAAATAAAGCTAAAGGTTAATGGCAAAGATGAAACCCAAAACTTACGCATACAAAGCCTAAGCTACAATGACTATAGTAAGGATAGCATTGATACTCTAAGCTTAACTTGTGCACCTAACGCCAAGACTTTAAACTTTGGAGATAGGTGCGAGCTTTATTTGGGTTATAAGAGTTATAACTTTTTTGGTAGCTTTTATATATCTTCTATAAAAGAAAACTATTTAACAAGTATGGAATATGAGGCTTTAAGTATAGACTTTAGCAAAGGCTTAAAGAATCCAAAAAATAGAAGTTTTAAAACCCAGCCAGTAAAAGACATTATAGAATCTATAGCAAGAGAAAATAACTTAAAAGCAAAGATTGACTTCGATAAAAGTAATACTTATGTTTTTATAGAGCAGAATAACGCTTCTGATACTAGCCTTTTAAATGATATCGCAAAAGATTTTAATGCCAACTTTGTTATAAAAAATGATACGTTGATATTTTTAGATAAAGATAAAGATAAAGCAAAAGAAGATTTAATATACTCCCTTGATGCCTCGTCTCTTTCAAGCCTAAGCATAGAGCACAACAACAAAACAGACTATAAAAGCCTTATAGCCCACTATCTAGATCTAGAAACTAATACTACAAAAAGCCTAAAGGTAGGAAAAGGAGAGCCAAGTATCTCTAAAAACTATAGTCTTGCTAACCAAGCCTTTAGTTTAAGTGAGATAAGGCTAAAGGCTGAAAGTGACCTTTTAAAACTTAACGAAGGACTAACTAAAGGAAGCTTTACAAAAGTAGGCGGCGTTATATTTGCAGGGGCTTTTTTAGATCTAAAGTTAAGAGGGGAAATTAAGCGCTACTTACTAACCCAAGTAAGCCATACTTTAAGCCCTGAAAGCTGGAGCATGAGTGCTAACTTTGAATAGATATAGCCACATGCTTAGTAAAAAAGAAGTAAAAGAGATAAGCAGTGAAGTTTTAAATGGTCTCTATCTAATTTACAAGCTGCTGCAAGCTAAAAAGTTTGATATAAAAAAGCATAAAACTTTATATACATTTTTAGCCCTTGTGATAGCTTTTAGTGATGAAGAGTATCTTATAAATAGACTTCAAGGGGCTTACTTTGGAGTAAAGTCTAGCAATAAAAATGGGTTATGTGTAAAAAACTACAAGCAACTTTGTATATTTTATATAAGTGATGAGGTTAGCTTATATGGACTAGCTCCCAAAGACTACAAGCTTGCAAGGGTGTATAAAAGGCTTTATGTTTTAGTGGAAAACCAAAGCTTTAACTACTCAAAGCTAAAAGAAAAAGAGGCAAAGTATAAAAAAGCAAAGATGGAAGAGAAAGCATAAAAGTATTGAATACTGTATCAATTTTTGTTATTATCTATAAAAGCTAAATATTTTTAATGCTTAAAGCTACGTAGGGAGTTCTCATGATAATCGGTGCTGTAGTGATTTTTGTGCTTGTTACGCTATTTGGCGGTCTCTTTAAACTCCTAGCTTTCCTTGTAAACGGTGGTGGGGAAAAGATAGCAAAGGGTTTTAGTGATTTTGATAAAAGCATTAGTGAACGCATAAAAATACAAAACGAAAAACTTAAAATGCCAATAGATAAAAACGCTCCCTTGCAGTGGAAAGACTTTAATGACGTAGGTACAAGGACTGGGAGGCTTGCTTATAAGTTATCTAGGATATGGCTTGCGTTTTGTATTAGTATCCCAGTGATAATAGCTACAGTTGCCATACTTTCAAAATAGCCTAATCACTATAAGTAGCTACTGCCCTTACTACTTCTTTAGGGTCTGCATTAGTTACTATAGTTATAGTATTTGCATTAGTCACATTAGAGTTAGTAGTATTAGAAGCACTAGAGCTCTTAACTGCTAGGCTTTGAAGCTCCTCTGCCTTTGGCGGGGCTTTGATTTGAGAAAGCTTAACAGTGGTGCTAAGTCCTAGCTTATCGCCAATGCTCGCTATAAAGTTAGAAGTATCATTAAAAAAGCCACTTATTTTATTAATAATCCCACTTATAAAACTAAAAAGCTTAGAAAAGACATCTCCTACTGCCTTCCCTATACGTTCACCAGTACTACTAAAATCTTTTAAAGCCCCTGTAGCACTTTGCATATTACCAAAGAGGGCATTAAAGATAAAAGATATAGGTGTAAAAACTACTTTTACCATATCTCCTATACCTTTTAAAAGTGGCATCATAGGTTTAAAGGCTTCACTAAAGCCTTTAAAAAAGCCACTAAAAAAAGTACTTATAGGCTTCCACCAGTAAATTATAGCTCCAGCTACTACTGCTATACCAGTGGCTATTAATCCTATAGGATTTTTTAATAAGGCAAAAGTCATTATATTTATACCACCAGTAACTGCTTTTATTGCAAGCTTAAAGTAGTTCAAAGGGTTTATTGCCCAAAGTGCTCCTTTCCCAAAGCTTCTTATGCCTTTGCTTAAAAGTGGCAAGACAGTGTTATAAGCTAGGGCATTTGTAGCAGCCTTGTAGGTTTCTTTACTTAAGAGGTTAATTCCATTACTAGCTATAAAACTAGCAGGGAGAATCTTAACTAGTATAAAGCGTAAAGGATGAAGTGCAGAGGTTAAAGCAAAACTTGCTAGTTTTGCGCTTATAGCATAGATTTTAAAACCTGCAAAAGCTATACCTAGTCCTACTACTGCATATCTTGCAATAGGAGATATTTCTAAAAACGCAGCAAAAGAGTTGGTTATAAGTGCAACTGTTTTTGCAAACATATTTACTACTGGCAAAAACACTGTGCCTATTGCATTTCCAAGTCTAGCAAAGGAGTTACGCATAAGCTGCAACGAGTTATTAGTGGTAGCTGAGACTGCTTCAAACTCTTTTTGCATAGAGCCAGTATAATTAGACTTATTTCCTAACTCTTTTACTATCTTGTCTAGGCTTTCTACATTTGAAGTAATTAGGGCAATCTTAGGTGCTGCTTCTTCTCCAAAGAGGTTTTTTAGTACTCCTATTTGTTGACTTTGATCTAAGGTAGAAATAGATTTTAAAACGCTTTTTATAGTTTCAAAAGGATTACTGGCCATAGCTTCACTTACGTCACTTACGCTAAGCCCTAAAGTCTTAAGTGCAGAGCTTACACTACCAGTAACATTACCACTACTCAAAGCCCCTAAAGTTGTAAACATCTTATTAATAGCCGTGCCTGCTTGATCACTAGGTACTTTCATATTAGCAAAAGCGGTACTTAGTGCAGTAGCTTGCAAGGAAGTAGCACCTAGTGCCTTAGATGTTCCTGCTATCCTTCCTAATATATCTACTATCTCTTTAGGGGCGGCTGCGGTTTTGTTGCTTATATAGTTTATAGCATCTCCTAGCTCTGTAACTTTATCTAATCCTATGTCAAAGTTGTTCATAAGTTTGGCTATATTATCCCCTGCTTCTTTTGTGCCTAGATCAAAAGCTGTAGACATCTTAGCTACTGTCGTAGTAAAAGGGATAAGTAAGTTTTTTTTCAGTCCTAACTGCCCACCACTAGCTACTATGTCAGTTAAATCTTTAGCCGCTAAGGGTATAGACTTAGTTAGATTCCATATCTGATTTTGAAAGTTTTTAAGCTCGCTGTCAGAATCAAAATCTACTACTTTTTTTATATTAGAAAAACTACTTTCAAACTCTCTAGCTATCCCTAAAGGCTTACCGAAAGTCGTCAATAAAGCGGCTCCTACCCCTAGTATTTGATACTTCATGTCTACTATAGATTTAAAAGCTTCCTGAGTATCAAGCTTTAACTTAGTAGTAGTTGCTAGCTTTATCTTATCTTGTAATATATTTAAGTCTTTTTGAAACTTTGGTAAGGGGATAGCCCCTTTAGCTATATCATCTTTTAGTTTTGCAGTAAAAGCATTAAACCCTTTAGTGCTTTCTTCTATGCCCTTACTTAAGCTTTTACTTAGTTTTTCTCCTAAAGTAGCAGTTTGCCTATCAAACTGATGCAGGCTTTTAGTAAGTGTGCTTATATCTGCGGTTATATTTAAAGTTACTGCCATTTAATATGTCCTTACAGTTTTGTTAAAGATATATTACTAATAAATGCAATAACTCAGCACTTAAGCCTAAGGGGTAAGGCCAAGATCGCTTAAAGTAGTTTTAGTCTTTTGGATCATCTTGCTCTTTTGGATCATCCTTTACAAGAGATCCAGCGATCATAATTAACAAATAGAACACACCAAAGATTATAAATATAATACTAATTATGGCTACTATAAAATTAACAAAAGCTTCCATATATTCTCCTTTGGTATTAGATTATAAATCATAACAAAAACTTAACACTTATAAAAGTAAAACTAACTAAATATTTAATTTTGTTTTTAACGCACAATATCACGCACAATCACACTAGATAATTTTATAGCTATATTTAGCCATTTTTGGCATAATGTAAAAAGTTATAAAGGATAAAAGAAGGAGTATGTTATGTTAGCCCTAAGTAAATACAAAAAATGTAATATGACAAAACTAATATACATCTTATACCCTAAAAAAAACGCAAAAACTAAGTTTAACAAAGACTATGAAGAGCTAAAAAAAGATATTTTAGAACTATTAGAGGATAAAGAAGTAAAAGGTGTTTTTGATAGATTAAAAGATAAGTAAGCTAGTGATAAGATATCTAAGTCTAAAAGAAGTACTAGATTTGCATGATGTAGTATTAGATAAACAAGTTGGGCTAAAAGGATATAACCCTAAACAGTTAGCCTACTTAGAATCTGCACTAATCCATATACAAAACGACACCTACTACCCAAGCCTTATAGATAAACTAACCCATCTGATGTTTTCTTGTATAAAGTTTCACCCCTTTAACGATGGCAATAAACGCACATCTTTACTTTTAGGTATGAGTTTTTTAAGGATAAATGGAGTTGATAAACCCCACCTTAAACCCTTCGCTTTAAAAATGGAAAATGTAGTTATTGATGTTGCAAGTGGCAAGATTAACAAAGTGGCTTTAAATGAGACAATAGAAAGTATTTTAAAAACATAACTTCTTTAATAAATCTTTTACATTATTAGATAAACCTTACAAGCCACTCTTCGCTTATAAACTCTATTTTAGCCCCTTTCTTCTTTAGTTCTAGTGCATCTTCTATCTTAGTGCCAAAATTACCATATTTATAAGCATCACTAGCCACCCCACCTATAACTATATAACGAGTATTTCCTGAAATATTTCTTTGGCAAGTGCCACCTTTACGTTTTATAATCTCTTCGACAGCACTTCGCTTAGACATCAAAAAAACACCAGTTAAAACAAACCCACTACTCTCAAACTCTAGTACTGGCTCGCTAAAAGGAAGAAGTGAAGGGGTTGTGGCAAAAGTTTCATCTTCACCCTGCAAACTGCCGACTAAAGAGCCAAAAAGGTTTATAAGCTCAACTTTTTCTTCTTCATCTACAACACCATCAGCTAGTACTTTTTTTACTACTGGTACAACCTCACTAAAAGGAAATATATGCGCAAAATGCTCTTGCCTATCTAGCCAGCCATGAAGTGCTTTTACTTGCTCTGTGTTTATAGGACCAATGGATAACATCCTTGCCATACCTAAAAGCTCGCTTATGGCTTTTATTTTATATCCATTTTTGTATTTAAAATACACTTGTTCGTCCATGTTTGCTCCTTTTTGTTTTAATAAATCTTTTTTAAAACTATGCCTACTACTACCCCCACTATCTCATAAGCCTTGCCCTCTAAGTCTATAGGCTGGTAGTTTTTGTTTTCGCTAAGTAGCCTAAGGCTTGGCAGTTTTTGCAGGCGCTTTATATAGAGGTCTTTTTCTATCCTGCACACACACGCCTCGCCATCTCTTACTTCACGCTTTTGTATAAGCACCAAATCCCCACCATTAAGCAGTGGCGTCATAGAGTCACCTACTACTCTTATGATAGACAAGTTAAGTGTTGATACTAAGTTATAAAAAGATTTCAGCTCGGCTTTATTAAAGTCTACAAAAAAACTTATAGCACTCTCGTTTTCATAGCCTTCTCCTGCTGACGCGTAGACTTCATAAAAAGGAATGCTAACTTTGGAATCTGATGATGAGGTGGGATCTGCTATGTGGGGCTTAGGGGTAGGAGGGGGTGGGGGGTTTTGTGTTAAGGACACAAAAGGAAAGGTATTAAAACTTTTTGAAAGATAACTTAAAGGAGAAAAAGAATCTAGATCTTTTTTTAAATTATTAAGTGGGCTTAAGGCTTCAAAAGAGTTTGATAATTTTTTATCCATCTCCCTTACTTCTTTGGTAAAAGTGCTTTCTTCTCCTAGTATATCCGCTAGCTCTCTAGCCTTTGAGATGGGGAGTTGTTTGGCAAGGTGGAGGAGTTTGTTTTCTTGATAATGTTTAACAGGAGATAAGCTGTTTTCTATGCGTGAAATCTGCCTAGTTGTAAGCTCAAGTCTATCAGCTACAGTATTTTGGGACAACCCCATATATTCCCTTATAGTTTTAAATTCTTTACCAGTCACTCACAGTCCTTTGTTTGTCTAATTCTATCTATTATTAACTTTTATCGTCAATGGACATTAAAAAGATTAAATATAGAAAAATATTTGACATTTTAATTTTTTTTTCTATATAATGTCATAAGTAATTTTAAAGACAATAAGAGGACATTATGAACACTTCAAAATATAGACCCATACAAACACACAGAGATAAAGTGCTAAGAGACTATGGCTCTATTAGTAATCTAAGTAAAAGTTTGCAAGTGCCAAGAGTTAGCTTAATAAACATGATGGCAAAGCCAGTTATAACTTGCTTTAAAAGCGATAAAAATCGCCTAGCCTTTAACTTCCTCCTAGAAAACGGTTACATCACCTACGCTGATGAGATAGAAAGCAAAGATGTAGAAAGCAAAGAGCTAGCAGCTACAAACCCAAACAAACCAAAAACGCAAGGAAAGTAAAAATGCAAGCAGAAAAACAAGCACAAAAACAAAGTGATAAAAGCTTAAGCAAGCTAGAAGACCACCACAGAAATCTATACACAGACAAAAACTCTAACTCCTACATGATAAGAGGACATAAGGCTGACTTTAACTCGCGATACTTTTTTGAAGATAGTGGAGCGATCAAAACTAGAGCAAAGCTTGGCGTGTGCAGTGATGAAGTCATAGTTGACTATACACTAGATGATAAGCCATTTATAGACTACTAATAAGGAGCAAAAAATGACACAAGAACTTACAGAAGCAACTATAGAAAAAATGGAAAAAGTCAAAGAGGCTTTTAAGATAAGCCAGAAAGAACTACTTGAAACTAGAAACTTAAGGCTATATAACACCGACTTAGATCTAGCCCTAACCTACTTTAAAAGTAAAAGCAGAGAAGAGATAGATACTAGGCTTTCTAGTGAAACAGACCTAAGATTCCGCGCTGTGCTTAGAGCTGCACTAGGCTTAAGCACTTGGGCATAAGTGGGCAAAGCTATGATAGAAGTTGTAAATACACCTTTTGGAGATGTAGAAGTAGAGATAAAAGCTAGCGAGGTAGAAGAAGTAAGGGCTTTTAGCACGCTAAAAGATCCCCTAGATGAAGTGCCTGTTATAGAAGTAGAAGAAGCCATAAAAGAAGAATCTAAAAGTCCTTTTAGAGATGAGGCTAGCCCCTTTAGTGATAAACCAAAGGCTAGCACGGCTAAAAGCCTTTTTGCTATAGAGTTAGACAAGGACTTTAGCTTCAAAGACACAGTCAAAGAAGTTTACATCATGTCCCATCGTTTTGATGACTTACTTGGACTTTTAAAAGATGAGTTAGAAGGGCTAAGGGAAGATGAAAACTATAAAAGCTTAAGTGTAAATGTAGTTAAGACAAAAGAAGAGCTGCTTTATAAAGTCACTTTAAAAAGAAAATTTTAAAAAATGAAATATAAGGGCAGAGTTTTTGAAAGGATAAGAAAGCTTTTTGATGAAAACGAAGCACTGTTTTACTATGAAATGGAGCCAAAGACAAAGCAGAAATACACCACTTATCTAAACAAAACCAAATACAGGCATGTAGAAAAAGAGATACTTGCCCCAAGCGAGTGGAGCGATAGGGGTGAGTTAATGAAATTTAAAGACATCGCTAAGGCTACTAATATGAGTGAAAGTGCTGTCAGGCAGCACTTTAACGAAGGCATGCAAAAGATTGCACCATTACTAAAAGACTACTTTAATAAATGAGGTAAAAAATGACACAGATTCAAGAGACAAAAAAAACTTTTCAAAACAGAATCGTTTTTAATAGCTTGCGCCCTAAGCCAAAAACTTCTATAAGCCCATATCGCTTTAAGCTAGAAGGCATGAGCTTAAGCATATACATGGCTAGTAGTGAGACTATAAAAACACTAATAAAACTAGGTGGCGTAAGTGTGCTTGAAGCAAGAGAGGCAAACGTACACTACTACTTTTATCAAAAGTTAGCAGCCATCTTAAACGAGGGCAAAAAGCCAAGTAGTAGCACAGAAAGAGATTCTATAACCATGCAGTTTTATCTTATTTCTTCCTTGCTTGCAGCAGTTTTAGGCGTATCGATGAGGTTAATAAAAAGCCTTATAGATGAAGAAGGAAGAAGCAAGACAAAAAAACTTGAAGAAGCCTTAAAAGAAGAGCTTAGGAAAAGGGGCATAAACGACCTACTAACCGCACAAATACTTATAGATGAAGCACATAGACTAGTAACTCGCTTTTTCCCACACGTGTGCACAGATATAGAAGTTATAGACATATAAAAGGAGAAAAAATGACAGCTTCACAAACACTAAAAAAAGAGTTAGACGCACTAGTAGGGGCACAAAGTGCTGCTATAAAAAAAGTCCTTGACAGATCAGAGACGCAAAAAAAACTAATAAAAACATTCACCATAAACCTAAACTTAGTGCCACAACCTGAAGGAAACTCAAATAGACCCATATGGTTAAAGAATATGTCTTTAGAAAGCGAAGAAGACAGCAAGCCAGTGCTTAGCCTCTACTTACTTTCTGCAAAAACCCCAGCACAACATGCAAGCCGCATATTAGAAGCTTTTAAGACTAAAAGCTACTTTAGAAACTGCGGACTACTAGACAAGAGACTAACAATAGAGCATGTGGTTATAAATATAAGAGATAACAAAACAGCAGGCACTTACTTAGTAAAAACTAAATACACAGATGAACTAGTTGAGCTTTTAGTTAAGGGGATGGAAAATATTTTTGACATGAAAACTATATCAGTAGAAACAGTTTTAAGTGTGTAAAAGGAAAGAGAATGAGCAATCTAAGTTTTGAGCAACAACTAATAATAGCCGCCACACAAGCCATCATCGCAAAACACGACGTGGTGGTAAAAGATGAGGTTGTAGCAAGTCTTTTAAACCTAGAGCTTGACACTTTGAAAAACAAAAGATGTCAGGGTGATAAAGACATACCCAAGTACGCCCAGCTTAAGGGGAAGAGGGTCTTTATGGCAAGTGATATAGCAGAATTTATGGTAAAAAGTAAAAAGTTTTAAAAATGTTAGAAGCAAGCAATAATAACTACTCTTTAGGTTTAGATACACAAGTCTTTGTAACCTCAAAGTATAAGTTGTGCAAGATGCTAAAAAAAATGGCATTAGAGCGTTTGCCAAAAGATAAGGCTTTAAGGCTTGAAGTTTTAGAAGAAAAAAATCTTTTCAACATGTTAAAAACAGTAAATGATACAACTAAACAGGCTAATCATTTTATAAATCATAAATGCAGACACCTAATCCCAGCTAAGCCATGTAAAAAGCACCCCTTTCAAGCTAGCATCTTAAAGATAGAGCAAAATAATCGCTTTCTATCTAACACCATGATAGTTTTAGAAAACACAACAAAGACTTATGCCCTAGCACGCAAAAACCATAAACGACTAAATACCTACGTGATGGTAATCTTTCCAGGTCTTCATCAACCTAGTAAAAACATAAACGCAAAAACTTTAAAGCTCTTGCGTAAACTTAGAGATAAAATAGTAACTGACAGTATAGATCTAGCCTTAGACTTTAGTTTGAAAAGCGAAGTATCAAGCCCTGAGATAAGAACTAAAACTAAAAAAGTACTAGAGCATCTAGCGAAACGTAATCGTGACTTTAACTACTATCATCAAAGCATATACCTAAACAAGCCAAGACCTATAAGTGGACTGCAGCGAGTGCTTTTATATGATAAGTATCAAAAACAGACTAACTTTCACGCTGAACCCATAAAAGAAGAGCTTAAAGACTGGAAAAGGCTAGAGCTTACTTTTAAAGTAGGAATGAAGTGGGATAAGTTTGTAGAAAGTGGAAGATTGCAAGAGTGCATAAACTTACTTGAAAACCTAGCTATAGAGCTAGAAGCTTGCACGCCCTTTGGGGTAGATACAAGTGCACTAGATAATCAACTAAAAAAGCTAAAAGATCTAAGGATCTGCACTGATATACCCGCGTGGGCTAAGGTAGCTTAGAATCTAGTTAAGATCTCCATTTTAGTGGTGCTTTTAATCTATATGTAGTTGTAAAAGTCTAAAAGAGGCTTAAGCAGGTTTGAGAAGGATGCTTTAATGGTTTTTTAATATCTTTTATATCTTTATCCCCCATACTTTTTAAGCATACCCATAACCTCATCAAACCTTTTAGCCCTCTCATAGTAGTATAAAAAGGGTTCAACCCAAGCAGGGACTGGCTTAGTATCATTATTCCAGTTATTAACTGTGTTATAAGAGATGTTAGCTAAATCTGAGAAGTCTTTTTTACTTATACCTAGCTCTATCAATCTAGTAGTTAGTGCGTCTTTATCCATCTTTTAACCTTTTTATATTTTATACACGTATTATTATAGTTTTTTTATATACATATGATAAAAAAGCCTTGACTTCATAATCATTTTAATGTATAATTATATTGTTTTTATATCAACTAGATGTAGAAAGATCTTAAATTAAAGGAGTAAAACAAGATGGCTAAAAAATTAATAATCCTACTATTAATTTTAAAAATTATCCACGAGATAGTTTTAATCTTAAAGCTTATAACCTAAGCCTTAAGGGGTGGTAAATACCACCCTACCATCTTGTTTTATAAGTAGCAAGCATAACATAAGGAGTTTAAAAATGGAAGTACTGGGGCACATCTTAAATATAGTAGAAACTATCATCGTTATAGGGTTGCTAGTCTATGTGGGCAGGCTTAATAAGCGTATAAAGGCACTAGAAGATAAACGCTCTTAACTAGTCCCAAAGGCTACTAACCCACTCTTTACCGCTAGTAGGAAGCAAGTGGGCGTATCTCATAGTCATCTTTATGTCTTTGTGGTTTAGTAGTTTTTGGATGATTTGTATAGGTGTGCCTTTAATAGCTAGATGGCTAGCAAAGGTATGGCGAAGAGAGTGGATGACTACGCGATGCTTTCTGTCATTTTTGTCTAGATCTTTGTTAAAAAGGGCATTTAATATATCTTGCAAGTGCCTTTTTAGCGTTCTAGCTGGGGTTTTAAAAAGAATGTTAGAACTTTTATCACTTTTGTCCTGCAATGTAAAAGCCTTAAGTGCCTGCTTAGCAGTAGGCGTTAAAAAGCCGTTATATTTGCTTTTATTTTTAAAGTCTACTAGTTTTATAACCTCAGCTTCTAAATCTATATCTTCAAGCTTTATGTTACGCACAGTTTCAAAACGTCCACCCATACTAAGGCTAAGGGCTACAAATAAGTAGATTTCGGCGTTAGCGTGGGCTCTGGCTACTTTTAGTAGTAGCTCTACCTCATCAGATTTTAAAAAGCGTTCTCTTGCATTATCAACCTTTAGCTTTTTGATGTCTTTTAGAGGGTTACTAAATGGTAGGGCGTACTCTTTTATACCAAAGTCTATAATGGCTTTTAGGCGGTTTAGGGTTTTGTTTATAGTTACTGGGCTTTTTTTGTCTTTTAGAGTTAATAGATAGTCATTAATCTTGCTTTCTGTTATGTCATCTATCTTCAGGCTACCAAAAAACGGATTTATGTGATTTAACGCCTCACCACTATACTCGCTTAGGCATCTAGCGTTTACGTGCAGTGACGTTACTTCAAGATAGCGAGGGATGATATCAGATATAGTGAGTTCATTGGCTTCTATATACGGGGTAAAGTGCATAAGCTCTAGGCGTTTTAGACTGGCTTTCTTTTCATTCCAACCACTAGCCTTAGTGCCAACTTTAACCTCTACCCTTTTACCACTTTTATCTACATAACGTACATAATAAGATATATCGCCATCTTTTGTGTTTTTGCTTCTTACGCCTTCGTATTTAAGGCTTGTTTTGCTTGCTACTGGCTTTGTTTTGTCTTTATCTTTGTCTTTCATCTTTTATCCCACCCTTTCCCCATTTCGTCCCCATTCTGTCCCCGCTGAAAAATTATTGTGCGTGGTCTATTATAGTTCAAAAATGGTCGTAAATGATTTTAGAGTGTATTTATGTAGCTAATCTCATAGCTTCCAAACTCCCTAAAATAGGGGCTAAAGTTATGCAAAATGATGTAAATAGGATGAAAAATTATCGTGCGTGATGTTTTAAGCTAAGATTAAGTTTTAAAGGGATTTTATACTGGCTCTGGATGTAGGATTCGAACCTACGACCAAGTGGTTAACAGCCACCTACTCTACCGCTGAGCTAATCCAGAATGAGGTTTTTATTGATTGAAAGAAGGGATTGTATAAAAAAAATTCACTCATGTCAATAGAAAAGTGCATTTTTTATCTATAAGCACATAAAGTTTATAGGATTTGGGTCAATCTAGGTTATAATCTTATGCAAATCCAGAAATTACAAGAGAGTATATATGTCAAATCAAGATCTACTAGATAGTAGTACGATAAGCTCAAGTGAGAGCAACCTAGATGCATTTAAAGCATTAGGATTAAAAGAGCAAGTTATAAAAGGTGTAAAAGAAGCAGGTTTTACTACACCTTCCCCCGTCCAAGAAAAAGCTATCCCTCCGATTTTAGAAGGAAAAGATGTTATAGCCCAAGCACAAACTGGTACTGGCAAAACTGCAGCTTTTGCCCTTCCTATATTAAATATGCTAGAAGGTAACTGTGGTATAGAAGCACTAGTCATCACTCCAACTAGAGAGCTTGCTATGCAGATAAGTGATGAAGTCTTTAAGCTAGGTAAGTTTTTAAGAACTAAGACAGTTTGTGTCTATGGTGGTCAAAGTATAAGAAGACAAGTTGAGCTTATAGAAAAAAATCCACAAGTTATGATAGCAACTCCGGGCAGGCTGCTAGATCACTTAAAACATGGTCATATAAAAAACTTTAACCCTAAAATAATCGTCCTTGATGAAAGTGACGAGATGCTAGATATGGGCTTTATAGATGATATAGAAGAGATCTTTAGCTACATACCAAATAGCATCCAAACCTTACTTTTTAGTGCGACTATGCCTTCAAGGATAAAACAGCTTGCAGACAAGATTCTATGTGAGCCAGTTTTAATTAAGATAACTTCAACTAATGTTACTAATACTGACATATCACAACGCTACTATATTATTAATGATAATGAAAGAAATGATGCCCTAACTAGACTTATAGACACAGAAGCCCCTGGTAAAAGCCTAGTGTTTATAAGAACCAAAAGAGAAGCAGATGAGGTTAATGGCTATCTGCAAAATAAAGGCTATAGATCTGTAGCACTCCATGGAGATATGGATCAGCGTGCAAGACGCTCAGCTATAGAATCTTTTAAAAGAGATGAAAGTGATATCTTAG
This sequence comes from Helicobacter sp. 11S02629-2, assembly GCF_002272875.1. GTDB lineage: Bacteria > Campylobacterota > Campylobacteria > Campylobacterales > Helicobacteraceae > Helicobacter_I. Next base: position 44,141 of record NZ_MLAN01000008.1, on the reverse strand, counting down.
TAGCTACAGACGTGGCAGCTAGAGGACTAGATATAAGCGATATAAGCCATGTTTTTAACTATCACATGCCACTTAATATAGAATCTTATGTACATAGAATCGGACGTACTGGAAGGGCGGGTAAAAAAGGAGTAGCCATAACTCTTGCTACACCTTTAGAGTATAAAGAGCTTAAAAGAATCCAAGCTGAGATTAGTTCGACTTTAGAACTTTATGAGATTCCAGCTGTTAGTAATGATGAGTTAATCAATAAGATCTTATCCGCTAAAGTGACTGATGATGCCATCCTTTGCTATGAAAGCATAAAAGATAAGATAGATAACGCCCAACTTATACTTAGACTTATAAGTCTAACTTTTGGCTCTAGTGCTAAGATAGGTATGAGTAAAAAAGACTTTGAAGCTAGTTTTGTAAAAGATCTTAAAAAGAGAAATGATTTTAAATCAGGTGGCGGCGATAGAGGCAGAAGCGGAGGCGGTAGACGCTTTGGCGGCGGAGGCGGTGGCTCTAGAGATAGAAGAAGTGATAGAGGCGGCGAAAGAAGCGAGAGAAGTGGCGGAGAGAGAAGTGATAGAAGTAGCTCTAGAGACTTTGGTAAAGGCGGAAGCAGTGGCAGGAAAGAGTTCTCAAAAGGTGGAGACTTTAAAGGTGGAAGCAGATCAAAAAGATACTAAGAAATCATCATAAAAAGCTTGCCAATTTATGCGACTAAATAAGTATATATCCAATAACTCCAACTACTCTAGAAAAGTAGCTGACCTCCTTTTAAGTGAGGGTAAGGTTAAGATAAATGGCAAAGTAGTTACCCCAACTACACCTTTGCCAACTACTAAGTTTAAGCTAACTATTAATAATAAGCCCATATTTGATATCACAAACTACACAGTTATCATCTATCATAAGCCAAAGGGTGAGATAGTAAGTAAAAGCGACCCACAAGGACGCAAGACTATCTTTCACTCACTTAGTTCAAGATATAAGTTCTTTACGCCTGTTGGGAGATTGGACTATGCAAGTGAGGGCTTATTGCTACTTAGTGACTCTAAACGTGTAGCAAGTCAATTAATGGAATCTAGCCTTACTAGAAAGTACATCATAAAAATAGATTCTAAGATAACTAAAGAGATGATTGAAGGGCTAAATATCGCAGTAAGTGAAGGATTAGAGATAGAAGATGCACGTGCTGGTGGGCATGAAAAAAGCCTTATAACTTCTATGCACTTTAAGTTTGAAAGCTATGAGATAACTAAAAGTAGTGAAAATTTTTCAAGGCTAAAAATAAGTCTAAGTGAAGGCAAAAATAGAGAGTTAAGACGCTTTTTTGCCTACTTTAAGGCTAATGTGTTAGACTTAAAACGCGTAAGTTATGGCTTTATAAGCTTAAATGCCCTGCCAGTTGGAAAAACTCGCTTTTTAACCAAAGAAGAATACAAAGATTTGCATGAGTTTTTGGGCGATGAGCAAGGATTTGGCAAGAAAAAAGCCTTTAAGAAAAAAGTATCTAATACAAAAGATTTGGCTAAAAAAGATTTTGATGATGAAGATTTTGACTAAGCATACTTAACTAAAATACTTAGTCAAAATACTATTTGCTAGTATATATTTTGGTTATAATGTGACTTTTTCTTAAACGATCGCGTAGCTCAGTGGTAGAGCACTACCTTGACATGGTAGGGGTCGCTAGTTCAATCCTAGTCGTGATCACCACTTAATTAATGAGGAAGAATTCATTGCAAAAAGAAGTTATAGGTTATATTAATAAAAATAATGAAATTATAGATACACAAAGTTATAACCCAGAAGAAGCAAACGACTATAAAACTCTATACTTTGATAACTCACTACATTCTCTAAATATTATAAGACATACTTGTGCTCACTTAATGGCACAAGCTATAAAAAGCCTTTATCCAGATGCTGAATTTTTCGTAGGGCCAAACGTAGATGAAGGCTTTTACTACGATTTTAAAACTAAAGAAAAGATAAGCGAAGAAGACTTAAGCAAGATAGAATCTAAGATGAAAGACATAGCCAAAAAAGGTGGCTCTATAGTCAAAAAAGAGCTAACTCGTAAAGAGGCAGAGGAGCGTTTTAAGGGCGATTCTTTAAAACAAGTTGTTATGAAAAATATTAAGGGTGATGATTTAAGTATCTATGTACAAGAGAGTGCTGAAGGAGAGTTTGAAGACCTATGCCGTGGGCCTCATCTTCCTAACCTAAAACTACTTCAAGCCTTCAAGCTTATAAAGCTTTCTGGTGCTTATTTAAATGGCGATGAAAAAGAGGAGATGCTAACTCGCATTTATGGTATAGCCTTTGCCGATAAAGAAAGCTTAAAAGAGCATCTTCATATGTTAGAAGAGGCTAAAAAAAGAGACCATAGAAAGCTAGGTGTTGAACTAAAGCTTTTTACTTTTGATGATGATATAGGCGCTGGCCTTCCTATATGGCTGCCTAATGGCTCAAGACTTCGCAAACGTCTTGAAGACTTACTAACTAACGCCTTACTTAGAAATGGCTATGAGCCAGTGAGGGGGCCTGAGATTTTAAAAAGTGATGCTTGGAAGATAAGTGGGCACTACCAAAACTATGGCGAAAATATGTACTTTACAGAGATTGATGAAGTAGAGTATGGAATTAAGCCTATGAACTGTGTAGGACATATAAAAGTTTATCAATCAAGTATTAGAAGTTACAAAGAGTTACCACTAAGATTTTATGAATATGGCGTAGTGCATAGACATGAAAAAAGTGGCGTGCTGCATGGGCTTTTAAGGGTTAGAGAGTTTACTCAAGATGATGCGCATATATTTTGCATGCCAGATCAGATAGAAAGTGAAGTTACTAACATACTAGAGTTTGCTAAAAACATTATGGAAGCCTTTGGTTTTAGCTATGAGATGCAGCTTGCTACTAAACCAGAAAAAGCAATCGGCGAAGATAGTGTGTGGGAAAAAGCAACAGAGGCTTTAAGGGTAGCACTAGAAACAAATAATATACCTTATGAGATAGATGAGGGTGGTGGTGCCTTTTATGGACCAAAGATAGATATAAAGATAACAGATTCCATAAAAAGAAAGTGGCAGTGTGGTACTATACAGATAGATATGAACTTGCCAGAGCGGTTTAATCTAACTTATGTAAGTGCTGATAATAAAGAAGAGCAACCTGTTATGATACATAGAGCACTTTTAGGAAGCTTTGAAAGATTTATCGGAATCTTAACTGAGCACTTTGGCGGTGAGTTCCCTTTCTTTGTAGCACCTACTCAAGTACAAATCATCCCTATAGGGCATGAGCAACTTGACTATGCGCAAAGTTTAGAATCTCAGCTTAAAAAACTTGGAATCTATGCTTACGTAACTACCAAAGATGAAAGTTTAAACAAAAAGATAAGGACTGCAGAAAAGCAAAAAGTGCCATTACTTGTTATACTGGGTGAGAAGGAAGTGACACAAGATTTACTATCTGTTAGAGACAGAAGGGATAAAAATGAAAAAGGAGAAAGTTTGCAGTATACCATTGCGAAAAAAGACTTTTTAGAAAAACTAGTTAAATTAAATAGCGAGGTTAACTTTTGAAAGAAGAGGCATTAATAAACGAAGATATAAGATTTGAACAAGTCAGATGCATAGATGAAGATGGTACACCAAAAGGCATTATAAGCTCTTATGAGGCTTTAAAGCTTTCTAGAGAAGCAGGACTTGACCTAGTCTGTATATCTCTAACTGCCAAGCCGCCAGTATGTAAGATCATGAACTATGGAAAGTTTAGATATCAAGCAGAAAAAAAGCAAAAAGAAGCTAGAAAGAAACAAAAGCAAATCGAAGTAAAAGAGATAAAGCTTTCAACTCATATAGCACAAAATGACATCAACTATAAAGTTAAGCACGCTATAGAGTTTTTAAATGACGGCAAGCACGTTAAGTTTAAAGTTTTCCTAAGAGGCCGTGAGATGGGTGATCCAAGTGCTGGCTTTGCTGTGATAAGAAAGGTTATATCTTTAGTGGAAGATATCTCTCATATGGACAAAGAGCCTAAGGTTGAAGGGCGCTATGTAAATGTTTTAATGCTTCCTAATAAAGACTTAAAAGAGCCTAAAAAAGATGATAAAAAATCTGAAGAAAAAAAGACTGAAGCTTTTAATAGCATCCAACTTATGAAAGGAGAAGACAATGCCAAAGATGAAAACTAACAGAGGCGCTGCGAAACGTTTCAAGGTCAAAAAAAACCTTATCAAACGTGGAAGTGCTTTTAAAAGTCATATCTTGACTAAGAAGAATCATAAGCGTAAGGCTAACTTAAACAAGCCTCACTACGTTAATGATACTAACTTAGATTCTGTAAAGAATCTACTTTGTATGAGATAGACCATATAGCTATAAGCTAAGGCCACCTGCCCTTTTTGATAAAAGGAAAGTTTGTGTTTTTATAACACTTCACCTATTTTAAGGTAAAGAAAGGATAATTATGAGAGTTAAAACAGGCGTTGTCAGAAGAAGACGACATAAGAAGATTCTAAAACTAGCTAGAGGATTTTTTAGCGGAAGAAGAAAGCACTTTAGAAAGGCAAAAGAACAGCTTGAAAGAAGCATGTACTATGCCTTCCGTGATAGAAAACAAAAGAAAAGAAACTTCCGCTCTCTTTGGATCACTCGTATAAATGCAGCTTGCAAGATGAATGATATCAACTACTCACGCTTCATGCATGCTTTAAAGATAGCAAATATCGAGTTAGATAGAAAAGTACTAGCTGATATGGCTATGAATGACCCAGCACTTTTTGCAAGCATCGTTGCAAAAGCTAAGGCCGCTATAAAGTAGTTATAAGACTACAAGATAAAAAGACTGCATTTTAAAAATGCAGTCTTTTTACAAAAGCTTTTCAATACTTAAGACTTAGCTCTTAAGCTCTACTTTTTTAAACCCCTACGTTTTATTATTTTCCTTCTTGTTTATGAAATATTTAAAAAGTATAGAATCAAAAAAAAAAAAAACAAGACCCAGTGACTAGAAATATAGTCTTAGGCATTATTTTTATAAAAACTAGAGATATTTTTGGACTAGATAGGAGAACTTTATAAAAATTAATTACATTTAGTTTAAGAAATACCACACAAAAAGGTTAATTTTATAATTTTTGCTAGCAAGACTTTAAAAGCTAGCTTTTAAGTTTTCATATAAACTCTACAGATTCTAAACATTAAAAGACTACACTAAACACACACGCTTATTTAAAGCAAAGATAAAAGAAAAAAGGATAAACATGGATAGACGTAAGTTTTTGCAACTAGGCTCACTTGGAGTTTGTGCCTCACTGCTTGCAAGCTCCGCTTTTGCTAAAGGTACTAATGTGGTATCTGAAAGCTCTAATATGGCTAATACAAACTCTAAAACTTTAAAAGATATGATGGATAAAGATAGCAAGCTAGTGCTTCCTAGCACTCCCATATGGCAGTGGGACGCTTATCAAGTAGCTTATGCCATAAGGACTAAAAAGCTTTCAAGCCTTGAAGTTACAAAAAGTGTATTAGAACGAATCAAAGTGGCTAATAAAAAGTATAACGCCCTAGCTTTTGTGCTAGAAGAAAAAGCCCTTGCAAGTGCTCGCTACGCAGATAGCATGCTAGCAAAGGGAATCTATCTTTCTTTACTTCATGGCGTGCCTATCACTATAAAAAACAACACTGATGTAGCAGGTGTGGCAAACACTGATGGTATAAAAGCTTTTAAAAACAATACTTCAAAACATAATGCTGCCTTAGTAGATAACGTAGTAAAAGACGGCGCAGTGATAGTTGGTGTGTCTAACGTACCTGAGTTTACCTTTAGGTGGTTTACAGAAAACCCACTTTTTGGAAGGACGCTTAACCCTTGGAATAAAGCCCTTACTTGTGGAGGCTCAAGTGGAGGCGCGGCTTCAGCTACTACTAGTGGTATGGGCTTTATCGCACATGGTAATGATATAGCTGGCTCTATACGCTATCCTGCTTATGCTTGCGGTTGTGTGGGTTTGCGCACTACTCCGGGGCGTGTGCCAAGATTTAACCCTTCAAGCCCTGATAATAAGACTTTTGCAGCTCAGTTCTTCACAGTAGATGGCCCATTAGCTAGAAGCGTAAGAGACTGTGAGATAGGCTTTAAAAGTCTTGCTAAAGCTAGCCCATTGGACCCTAATAGCGTAAATGTAGCTATGAGTGAAAAAGACTTAAGTGTAAGCTCTAAAGTTATAGGCGTGCTTATGGACTATCCGGGCTTAAAGATGGAGCCTGCTATAAAAGATAACCTTAAAAAGAGTGCTACTTGGCTTGAAAAAGAAGGCTATATCATAGAGCCTGTATCTTTGCCATTTTTGCCAGAAGCTATGGATACTTGGCTAAGGATAGTTATGAATGAAGTTCATCTTTTTATGCTGCCAGAGGTTAAAAAGGTGGGATCTAAAGAAGTGTTAAGTGCTGTAGAATCTATGATAGCTAATACTCCAAAAACTGATATGGGACAGTATATGATAGCTATAGCTACTCGTGAGACTTTAAGAAGAAAGATGCGTGTACTTTTTGAAAAGTATCACGCCATCATCATGCCAGTATCTTTAGAAGACCCAATGGTTTGGGGTGAAGATACAAAGGGTGCTAAAGTTATGAAGCATATTTTAGATATAAACTCTCCTCTTATGGCAACAACTACTTTAGGACTTCCTATTATGAGCGTCCCTACAGGAGTGCGTAAAGAAAGTAGTGGTTATATCCCAGAAGGTGTGCAGATAGTTGCTGATGAGTTTAGAGAAGATATCTGCTTTGAAGTTGGTGCAGTTATAGAGCGTAATGCAAAGATGCCTTTTGTGTTTAGCTAGGAGTTATCAAACTAAAATACTTTTTTGTTTATAGGGTTTATGTATCTTGTGTTAGTGGTTTCTAGCACAAGATTATTATAAGAATTAATTATTTTTTTGCATGCAGTCTACAGTTTGCTGTGTTCGCCTGATTTTATGCCTGATTCTATTCTTGTTTTAAGGACTGCTTCAAGTAGTCTTGCAGCGATGCAAATATAATTACTGCATTATCACTAGGTGCCCTTCTAGTATGACACAAATACATATTTATAAAAATTAATGATAATGTTTATCGCTAACTTACCCACAAACCTTGCCTTAGTTTTCTAATATACTTTAAAATACCGAGTTAAAAAACTTAAAGCTAATCGTAAGGGTTATAGATATGATTTTAGACATAGTGAAATATCCAGATACTAGGTTAAGACAGAAGTCAAAGGATGTTGAGAAGTTTGATAGTGAGCTACATGAGTTTTTAGATTCCATGTATGAGACTATGATAGCCAGAAAAGGTGTTGGGCTTGCAGCTATACAAGTAGCAAAACCTTTAAGGATCTTTATAGTCAACCTCCCAAGACCTAATGAAAATGAAGATGAAGATGATATACAGTACAAAGAAGACTTGCTAGAGTTTATAAACCCAGTCTTTATAGATAAGCAAGGTGAGATCATGTGGAATGAGGGCTGTTTGTCAGTCCCGGGCTTTTATGAGGAGATAAAACGCTTTGAAAGTGTCGTCATAGAGTATCAAGATAGGTTTGGGACTAAGCAGAGGATGGAGGCTAAGGACTTTTTAGCTGTAGCCATGCAGCATGAAAACGACCACTTAGACGGTATACTCTTCGTAGATAAGCTTTCTATCATAAAACGTAAAAAGTTTGAAAAAGAGTTAAAAAGACTACAAACTAAGGCATAGTTTTGATATAATAGAAGCTTTTAGAGTTAATTCAACAAGATAAAGGACGCGTAATGGCAAGAAGATGTGACTTAAGTGGCAAGGGTGTTTTAAGTGGTAATAATGTAAGCCACGCTAATAATAAGACTAAAAAAAGAAGTCTTCCTAACCTTAGGACAGTTCGTATCATGACAGAAGATGGTACAAGGATAAAGATAAAAGTTGCTGCTTCAACTTTAAGAACTTATAAAAGAAAGATAGGAAGCAAGTAGTTTTTATATACAAGCTTCTTACTAAAAGCTAGACTTTTTACGTCTTTTGCTCCCCTCTACGCAAGACATAGAATCGTTATTAGATTCTATGTTTTTTAGATTCTTCATATTTTTATATTTTACTAGTAGGCTGATTTTTATGTGTTGTATTAGGTGTGGATACATGCCTTGTTTGTTAGTAGTGTATTAGACATTTATGTTATGACATTAGAAGTTAGCTTTAAGTGATAGTCTGATGGTGTTAGATTCTATGCTTCTATAAAGCAAGCTTTTTGTTATAGTAAAAGGTAATGATTTTATAAGGATTTTATAAGCTTGTGTGGGGATGGTTTAGTTGTAAAATGCAAAAAGTTTTTAACTTAAGAGGCTTAGGTCTCTTAAGTTAGTTTTATGGCACTAGTTTAGTGTGGTGAAATCTAAGCTTGCAAGCTTAGCAAGCTACTTTTTACCATGCTGCCTTTATAGTCTGCTTTTTCCTTTGGGAAGAGTTGCTCTACTAAAGATGTATAAAACTCACTTACAGCAAAGACCATTCTTGCATATCTTGTGTTGATATCTTTTAAAGCTTCAAGATTTTGTCTCATGGATATTAGTAAAGTGCTTATCTCTGGGCTTATAAGTTCGCTTAAGGGCCTATCTGGATTAGTCTGCATAAGCAAGATCATTTGCTCATCTATAAGACCTTTTTTAGTTTCGAACTCTTTTATGAGGGAGGATTTTATAATGTTGCGTTCAAATATACTTTGATTGTTTGCAACTTTGATATCTTCTATATCTTCGTAAGTGTAGCTGATAAGATTTTGTAAGTCTTTGATTGCGCCTTCAAGATAGTTTTTTAGCATAAGTGTTCCTTAAGTTTGATAACCTAAGGAAGCAAACTTTGTGCCAGTTTGTCAGCTGTGGCATCCATATCAATTTTATAATTGCCATTTTTGATAGCTTCTTTTATGTCGCTTGCTTTAGTGCTTGCTACTTCATCACTTTCTTTGCTAGCAGCAATGTGTTCTTCAGCTTTTGGATTTTCTACTTTTTTATCTTGAGGCTTTGTGATGCCCTCGCTAAATACGCCATTTGCACTATGTCCAACTCTCATTTTCTATCCTTAGATTCTATAACTTTATATGCATATCGGCAGATTTTAATTTAACTTAAGCTGTTTTGTAAGTTCATTTTGCAAATCTTTTACATTAACTGTCCCTGTGCTGTTGTTTGTAAAAGTTGGTGGGGTTGGGGCTGTTTTATAAGTATATATAAGCATAAAGGCTAGGACATATAAAAATACTATAAATATAACAGTTGGGTATATGAAGTCTTTCATAGCACTAGGCTCCTTTGTAATTTGTAATGATGTACATATTATTAAAGTATAATCTTAAATCCACAAAAATGTGCAATACTTAAAGGCTTAAATTTAATATTAATTGTATACAAATTAAATGTTTCATGATGCATTTAGATATGTGGTAAGGATGATTATATGTTTAAAAAGATGATGTTTATACTGTTTTTAGCCTGTGCTTTAGGCCTGCAAGCTAGCGTTACTCACACTAACCCTAGTCTAAAAAGCCTAGATGCTGAAGGCGAAAAAGCAGACTTTTTAAACAAAGCCTCTTTAAATGTAGCAAGTAATGGCGAGTATAAGTTTACCTCTACTGTTGGCACGCGTGCTAAATGGGATGATGGTATAAGCTTACTTAACTTTCTTGATAGCTATAAGATTCCACAGTCTCTTTACTATCAACTACCAGTTGAAGACAAAGAGCTAGTAGCTGAGATCTATGCAGGTGCTACTTACTATATGCTAAAAGATAGCACTGGAAAACTACTTCAAGCCTTTATCCCCATAAGTGAAAATGCACAAATCTACATAAACTATAGTGGCAACTCCTATAAGCTTTCTATCATCCCTATAAACTACGTAGTAAGCGATGAAGTAGTAGCCCTAAAAGTGCAACATACGCCTTATCAAGACTTGCTAGATGCTACAGGAGATAGGGCATTAGCAGGTGAGTTTATAAGTGCTTATAAAAACAATGTAAACTTTAAAAAGTACATAGCCAAAGATGACGTCTTAGCAGTTATCTATGAAAGAAAGTATAGGCTAGGTAGGCAGTTTGGCCAGCCTAATATAAAAATCGCCATGATAGAAACTAATAAAACTCCAAACTATCTAGTAAGTTTTAATGATAAGTACTACAACTTACAAGGTAAGGAGATGACTAACTTCTTGCTTATAACCCCAGTTAAGTATAGACGCATAAGCTCTAAGTTTTCTTATGGTAGAAGACATCCAATACTTGGAATCATAAGGCCACACTATGGAGTGGACTTTGCCACACCTATAGGCACGCCAATCCACGCTGCAGCCGATGGACGCGTGATCTTTGCCGGTATAAAAGGTGGCTATGGTAACGTCGTAGAGATAGCCCACGCAGATGGAATCAAAACTCTTTATGCACATATGCATAAGATTCTAACTAGGGCAGGGCGTTATGTAAAGCAAGGAACAGTCATTGGCACAGTTGGGACAACTGGGCTTAGCACTGGGCCTCACCTCCACTTTGGAGTTTATAAAAACGGCGTTCCAGTAGACCCACTAGGGCGTATAAAAACTGCAAGAGTTGAGCTTAACAGAAAGCAAAAAGCTAGTTTTAACAAGCTTGCAAAAGAACTTAAAGCAGAGTTAGATTCTGAAGTGTTAAATATAGATAACAGTAATCTTTTTATGAAAAAGATAGTGCAAAATATGTAAGTTTGTGATGACTAAAAACATTAAGGCTAGATATGATTTTATATGAAGGGAAAGACCACCCACTACCCATGCCAGAGATTCCGGTTTTGCTAGATGTAGAAGATGTAAGCAGCTCTAAGTACTTACAGATTAGAAGAGTTAGCTTTAAAGAGCAAGGTGTTGTTAAGAACTGGGATGTTATAAAGAGTCATGATAGCGTTGGGATAGTGCTATATCATAAAGAAAAAGATGGCTTTATATTTGTTAGGCAGTTTCGTTTGCCAGTATTTTTAAAAAATAATCAAGGCTTTATGTATGAACTCTGTGCAGGGCTTTTAGATAAAGGCAAGACGCCACTTCAAACAGCTATAGAAGAAGTAGAAGAAGAGTGTGGCTACTTTATAGATTCTAAAAACATGCATCCTTTTTTTAACTTCTACTCAGGGGTTGGCACTGGTGGGGCTTGCCAGTATCTTTTCTATGCTGAAGTTAGCGAAGATATAAAAAAGACTGAAGGTGGCGGCAGTAAAGAGGAGTTAGAAAACATAGATGTTATCTTTGTGCCAAGAAGCCGTATTTTTGAGTTTTTAGAAGATGAATCTTGTGCTAAGACTACATCGCTTGCTTTTGGTACTATTTGGTATCTAACTCGTATTGATAAAAAAGGCTTTTAAGCCATATATAAAAAAGGATTTCGTTTATGAAGACTATTAAGATGATTTGCATTTTGCTATTTTTGTCTCAAGGGGCTTTTGCTTTTAGCTTAGCTGACTTAACTACACCAGTTGATGCTAAAGTGCTAAGTTATGATAAAAAAGATTCCACTATCATTATAAGTTCACCTAAAGAGCTACTATCTGGTGAAAATGGCCTTATAAAAAGAAGTCTTGATAGCTACACAGCTATAGTAGATATGGCTGTTATAGAATCTAAAGTCAATAAAGACACTTTAAAAGATGTAGCAAACAGTGATGAAACTAGCTTTTTTTATAAAGCTAAAGTAAAAAAGTTTGATGAGATGAACCAAGTCTATCTTCCTAATCCACAACTTTCTCCAACGCCAAGTGATACTGTCTCTTTCCATCTTTTAAACCAAAAAGCCTTTTTGATAGCACCAAACCAAGAAAGCTTTGATGCCTTGAAGTCTAAAGTCAAAGATGTAGACTTTTTAAGTCCAGATTTATTAATGGGCTATCTAGCTCAAGATGGAAGGTATGACCCAACTCCTAAGGCTTTGAAAGAAGCTTGTGATGTTTATGGGGTTGGCTTAGTTTTTATCATGGGCAGTAAGGAGTATGGAGTGCTAGAGTGCCAAACTAACACTTTACTTTATAAAGAAGCTTTTAATGCTAATACTACTAAGCCTATGACGCCATTTTTTACGCGTGTAAGTTTTCCAAGCAGCGGGTCACTTTTTAGCCTTTTTTCTAGCAAAAAAAGCAAGGGCGATTATTTTAAATACTATGATGCACTACTAAGTAAAAATATAGGAGAGTAGGGTTATGGATGAAATACACATTAAGTACTTTCAGGAGTTGTTAGGGAAGGAAAATACTCATAGTGATGAAATGCATAAAATAGCTTATAGCTATGATGCTACAAGGGAAAAGTATAAGCCAGATTTAGTGCTTTTTCCAAGAGATGAAAAAGATGTAAGTGATATCTTAAGATACTGTAATACCCATAAGATAAATATCTTGCCACGAGGAGCAGGCAGTGGTTTTACAGGAGGAAGCCTTCCAGTAAATGGAGGTATAGTCTTAGCCCTTGATAAATATATGAATAAGATTTTAGAAATAGATACTAAAAATCTTATAGCGCGTGTACAGCCCGGTGTTATTAATAAGCACTTCCAAGAAGAGGTAGAAAAACTAGGGCTTTTTTACCCACCAGACCCAGCTAGCCAAGATCAAAGTACACTTGGTGGAAATGTCAGTGAAAACGCAGGCGGTATGAGGGCTGCAAAGTATGGCATCACTAAAGACTATGTTATGGCACTTCGTGCCGTGCTTCCTAATGGAGAGATAATTAGGGCTGGTAAAAAAACTATAAAAGATGTAGCAGGCTATAACATAGTAGGCACACTTATAGCAAGTGAGGGTACTTTAGCAGTTATAACTGAGATAACTTTAAGGCTTATTGCAAAGCCAAAGTTTGCAAGATCTGCTATGGGAGTTTTCTCAAGTATAGAATCTGCTATGAATGCAGTTTATAAAACTATGGCTAGTGGCATAACTCCAGTTGCCATGGAGTTTTTGGATAATCTAACTATAAAAGCAGTTGAAGAAAGATTCCATAAAGGCTTGCCAGTTGATGCGGGCGCTATCCTTATAACCCAAGTAGATGCAAACTTAGAGCCTGAGATAGACTATCAGTTAGAAGGTATAAAGGCTAAGTTTTTAGAAAATGGCGCAACTGACTTTAAGATAGCTAATAACGCAGAAGAAGAAGCCTCTCTTTGGTTTGCAAGACGTAATGCCTCTCAAAGTATCACAGTCTATGGCAAAAAAAAGCTAAACGAAGATATAACAGTCCCAAGGTCTCGCCTCCCAGAACTCCTAGCGGGTATAAGAAAGATAAGTGAGAAGTACAATGTGCAAACTCCTTGCTTTGGCCATACAGGTGATGGTAACGTGCACACTAATGTCATGGTTAAAAATCCTGAGATTGAAAGTGAACTAAAAGCAGGCCATGATGCAATTGTTGAAATTTTTAAGCTGGCTGTAGAATTGGAGGGAACTTTAAGTGGAGAGCATGGCATAGGACTTTCAAAAGCACCTTTTATGAGACTTGCTTTTAGTGAAGCTGAGATGGAGCTTTTTGCTTCTCTTAAAAAAGCCTTTGATCCTAATAATATTTTAAATCCCGGCAAGATGGGCCTAAAGGTATAAAAAGAATGGAAAGATATAACCCAAGTATAGAACAAAAGTGGCAAAAGATATGGGATGAAAAGGGCTACTATGAGCCAAAAAGCGACTTTAGCCTCCCTAAAAAATATATCCTAGCGATGTTTCCTTACCCTAGTGGGGCACTTCATATGGGACATGTTAGAAACTACTGTATAAGTGATGCTATGGCGCGTTTTTATAGGATGCAAGGTTTTAATGTGCTTAATCCTATAGGCTATGATGCCTTTGGTATGCCCGCAGAAAATGCCGCTATAAAGCATAAAGTGCATCCTAAAAAGTGGACTTATGAAAATATGGACACTATGAGTAAAGAGCTTGATAGCTTAGGGCTTAGTTTTTCTAAAGCTAGAAAACTTGCTACTTGTGATCCTGAGTACACAAAGTTTGAGCAAGAGTTTTTTATTAAGATGTGGGAGAAAGGACTAGTTTATAGAAAAAAAGCCTATCTTAACTGGTGTCCTAACGACCTAACAGTACTAGCAAATGAGCAAGTGATAGAAAAGAAATGCTGGCGTTGTGACACAGAAGTAGTACAAAAAGAGATGTATCAGTACTATCTTAAGATAACTGACTATGCAGAAGAGCTTTTAGCTGATCTTGATACATTGGAAGGAAAGTGGCCTAGTCAAGTAATCCTTATGCAAAAAAACTGGATAGGAAAGTCTAAAGGGCTAGAGTTTGATTTTAAGTTAAGTGAAGATTCTAAAAGTCTTTTAGGCGGTGATATAACATCTTTTAGTGTTTATACTACGCGTCCTGATACTATCTTTGGCGTAAGCTACTGTGCTTTAGCTAGCACTCATCCTATAGTTAAAAAGCTTTTAGATTCTAATACACTAGATTCTAAAACTAAGAGCCTAATAACTGATATGCAAAATCTTAATGCAAAAGATTCCCAAAAAGAAGAAAAAGTAGGTATAGCTTTGCCACTATATGCCATCCATCCTTTAACTGGAGAAAGGCTTCCTATATGGGTTGCAAACTTCGTTTTGATGGACTATGGTAGTGGAGCGGTTATGAGCGTGCCAGCCCATGATGAGCGTGACTATGAGTTTGCTTTAAAATATAAGCTTCCTATAAAAAAAGTGATTTTAGACCCTAAGACTAAAAGCTTTGCAGAAGGCGTTTTTACAGAAGATGGAATCTTAACTGATAGCAAAGAGTTTAGTGGCTTAGATAGTACTACTGCTAGGGCTAGTATCATAAGTTATTTTGAAAAAGAAGGGCTTGGCAAGGGCGTTACAAACTACCGCCTTAAAGACTGGGGTATATCAAGACAACGCTACTGGGGAGCACCTATACCGCTAGTACACTGTGAAAAGTGTGGCGTAGTAAGTGAGACTAGACTGCCAGTTACATTGCCTGATGATGTAGTCATTGATGGAGAAGGAAATCCTCTTGATAAGCACCCTACTTGGAAGTATACAACTTGCCCAAAGTGTGGAGGAAAAGCACTGCGTGAAACTGATACCATGGATACTTTTGTGGAATCTAGCTGGTATTTTTTAAGATACACAACCCCACCAGAAAAAAGAAAAGAAAGTGCTTTTGATGAGGCAAGTCTTAAGTACTGGATGGATGTAGATGAGTATATTGGTGGGATTGAACACGCCATACTTCACTT
Source organism: Helicobacter sp. 11S02629-2 (assembly GCF_002272875.1). GTDB lineage: Bacteria > Campylobacterota > Campylobacteria > Campylobacterales > Helicobacteraceae > Helicobacter_I. The sequence continues at coordinate 28,878 of NZ_MLAN01000008.1, read as the reverse complement.
ACTTTATGCAAGATTCTTTACTAAAGTTTTAAGAGATCTTGGTTATATAAAAAGCAGTGAGCCTTTTTCTCATCTATTAACACAAGGTATGGTTTTAAAAGAAGGCGCTAAAATGAGTAAGTCTAAGGGCAATGTAGTTGAGCCAAATAGCTTAATGAAGCAGTACTCTGCAGATACTGCTAGACTTTTTACCCTTTTTGCTGCACCTCCAACTTATGCCCTAGAGTGGAATGATGATGGGGTTAATGGTAGCTTTAAGTTTTTAAATAGACTTTGGGATAAAAGTATAAGAGTAAAACATAAAACCCTGCCAAGTATAAATCAAGCAAGCCTTAGCAAAGAAGCAAAGCTAGCACGCCTTAAAGTCTATGAAGCCTTACAAAAACACTATGCTATCTTTAGTGAGGAGATAACTGGCTATCCATTTAATGTAATAATTGCCGCTTGTATGGAGGCACATAATGCACTTAATGCTCAAGATAATGATGAAGTTTTTACTGAAGGCTACTATGTACTTTTAAATATCTTAGAGCCTTTTGTGCCTCACATTGCTTGGGAGTTAAGTGAAAAACTTTTTAACTTAAAAAATCTTACAAAACTAGAAGTGTGTAAAGAAGCTTTACAAAAAGATAGCGTGACTTATGCTGTAAGTGTAAATGGCAAACAGAGGGGCACTTTAGAGAAGCCGCAAGGAAGCCTAAAAGATGAAGTTTTAAAAGATGCTAAAGAAGTTGTTTCAAAATGGTTAACTAATGAGATTAAAAAAGAGATTTTCGTACAAGATAAGATAGTTAATTTTGTCGTTTAAAGCAATTAGTGCTATTATTGATGACGCTTTATTTTGTTAGCTATTTGTTGTGTGTGTAAGTATACAGAAAGGAAGATATATGTCACAAAATAAGTACGAATTGTTCTACCAAGAAGCTAAAACTTTTTTAGACGACAGAATCTATAATGATTATTTGCGTCGTTTTGCTTATGGTACAGATGCCTCCGGCTATAGATATGTACCTGAGTTAGTCATAAAAGCAATTAGTGAAGATGAGATAAAAAAGATTTTTGCCCTAAGTGAAAAATATGAGCTAGGTGTAACTTTCAAAGCCTCAGGAAGCTCATTAAGCGGGCAGACTTGTACAGATAAGATTCTAGTGCTAGTTTCCCATGCGCATAATTGGCAGGGTATAGATGTAAAAGAAGATCATATCAAGCTATCTTGTGGGGTTATAGGGAGTGATGCAAATGCTGTCTTAAAACCACTAAGAAAGAAAATCGGCCCAGACCCAGCAACCATAGCAACTGCTAGAATTGGCGGGATAGTTAATAATAACTCAAGTGGTATGTGCTGTGGCGTAAAACAAAACACCTATCATACTGTTAAGTCTGTAAGGGTTATATTGCAAGATGGAACCTTAGTAGATACTGGAGATGATGCAAGTTTTAAAAGCTTTTTGTACTCTCATAAAGATATGGTAGATGCCATCATGGATCTAAGAAATAAGGTCATGGCTAACCCTGAGCTAGTAGCTCTTATAAAAAGAAAATACAAGATTAAAAACACAACAGGTTATGCTATTAATGCATTAGTCGACTTTAGTGATATTAGAGATATATTTAATCACTTAATAGTTGGAAGTGAAGGAACACTAGGCTTTTTAAGTTCTGTTAAGTTAGAGATAGTTGATGACTATGAACATAAAGCTTGTGGACTTTTGTTCTATCCAAATATAGCTGAAGCCTCAGTAGCTGTTAAGATTCTAGCTGAGAACCAAGACATCATAAGTAGTGCTGAGATTATGGACTACTATTCATTAAAGTCAGTTCAAAATATAGAAGGTATGCCAAGTGTTATACATCAGATAAAAGAAGATACAGCTTGTATACTTATACAGCTTGAATCTCCAGATACAGAAACCCTAAACAAAAACCTTGCTTTTATAAAAGATAAACTTGCTGTTACTAAGATGTCTTTAGAAGCACAGTACAGTTTTGATGCTAATGAATACAACCAGTGGTGGAGGATAAGACAAGGAATCTTACCTCTTGCTGGTGCTACAAGACCAACTAATACTACTGTTGTTGTTGAAGATGTTTGCTTTGAGATAGATAACTTTGGAGAGGGGGTTGCCTTCATACAAAGTCTTTTCAAAAAGTATGACTTTGTAGGTATCATCTTTGGCCACGTTTTAGCGGGGAATATACACTTTGTTATCACACCAAACCTAACTGATGAAAAGCAAAAAACTGCTTATGGTGCTTTGATAGATGAGATGGCACACGAAGTAGCTAGGATGCATGGAAGCATAAAAGCAGAGCATGGTACTGGTAGGATGGTAGCACCTTTTGTTGAGTTAGAGTGGGGTAAAGATGCTTATGAGATAAACAAACTTATAAAAGCTATCTTTGATCCAAAAACTTTACTTAACCCAGATGTTATGATCTGTGATGATCCAAATATCTATATGAAAAATCTTAAAGAGATGTATAGTGTACAAGAGTATATAGATAAGTGTATGGAGTGTGGATTTTGTGAGAAAGTCTGCCCAAGTAGAGACCTAACTCTAACTCCAAGAGAAAGGATAACTGTTACTAGAGAGATAGCAAGACTAAGTTCTAAAACTGATGCTGAAAGCTTAAAGCTAGCACGCCAGCTAAAAAAAGAGTACGAGTATCTTGGTGAAGTTACTTGTGCGGCTTGCTCCCAGTGTGAAAGCTTGTGTCCACTAGAGATAGACACAGCACAAATCGCTATACACTTGCGTCAAGAAAAAGATAAAAAGAATGCAAAAATCGCTGCAGGTGTGTTGCATAACTTAGATAAGACTATCACCTTTATGCGTTTTGGCTTAAAAGCTACTAGGGCTATGACTGCAGTTTTTAGTCAAAAGTTTATGTCACAAACTAGCTTGAAAGTGAAAAATACTTTCTCTATGATTCCTTATATACCTAACTATATGCCTTTGGCTAATGACTTTGACCCTACAAAAGCACATAGCACAGTTTCAGATTCTAAAGTTATCTACTTTACGACTTGTATAAATCGTGGCTTTAAGCCTTCAAATTTACAGCATGATAAAAGAAGCATACAAGAAGTCTTTATCTCACTTTGCAACAAAGCAGGTGTTGAGATAGTCTATCCACCAGAGTTAGAAAATATGTGCTGTGGTAAGCCTTTTGTTAGCTACCCAGAGCTACATGCACAAAATACAAAAAGGCTTTTTGACATCCTAACAAAGATTAGCGATGATGGAAGGATACCTATAGTGCTAGATCACAGTGCTTGTTCAGCCCATCTTGTACATGAGCTAAAAAACACTCATCTAAAAGTTTATGACTTGCCATTTTTCATATATAAAGAGCTTAGTCCAAAGCTAGAGTTTAGACCTACTAATGAAGACATTGGGGTTTATACTATGTGTTCTTTAAAGAAAAACAAAGCACAAAACAAAATGTTAGATCTTGCTAGGCTTTGTACTACTGGTAAGATTATAGTTAAGCCTGATCTTGGCTGCTGTGGTTTTGCAGGAGATAAGGGCTTTAATACTCCTGAGCTTAATAAGTCTTCACTTACTGGCTTTAAAAAGTTCTATGAAGGAAGGATAAAGAGAGGATTTGGGTCATCTTCAACTTGCGAGATAGGGCTAAGTGCAGCTAGTGAAGTAAGCTGGCAAAGCATAGCTTACCTTGTAGATGAGGTAACTCACCTTAAGTCTTAAAGCTTTAAACAAAACAAGGCACTAAAAGCTTCCACTTTAGTGCCTTTAGGTGTGTAAGACTGTAATATGGCAGTTTTAAGTATGTAGACGCACCAAAAAAGACATCAAAGGCTATTTCTCCTTTTTGCTATAACGCTATAACACTGTCTTGTTTATATTGTCATATGATTGTATAGTGCTTTTTGGTAAAAGATGTGTGATTTATTTAGTAGTGCATTATTGCTAGGAGAAGGTTTAGTTTTCAACATGGCAATTAGATATTTTAAAAACAAGTAAGTTTTATAGAATCTATTTTATTAACTTGATTCTATAAGCGATTTAATCTTTACATTTTTTATCTTAAATCTTAAAAAATAATCCCAAAAATCCAAAAAAAAAAAAACAGAATATAATCTGTATATTTAAAAATATGAATATTTATTCACATATTACAATACCTTCCTAGATGTGAAAAATTAAATACTAAAAAGTGTGACATATAAGTTAAAGGGGTGCGTTTGGATTTTGAAAGAAAAAGTGACAGTGTTGTTATCTTAGGTAATGGCACTAGCACTAAAAATATTAACTATAGCTTACTGCCTAAAGACTATGATGTGTTTCGTGTTAATCAGTTCTTTTTAGAAGAGCGTTACTGTCTTGGTAAAAAAGTCGACATGGTCTTTTTTGCAGCCACACATCTTTCATCTATACTATTTAACATCTATAAGAAGTTAAATACAAAACGCGAATATGATATAAAATACTTCATGAAGTGTATGCCTTATGAAGATATCTATAAAACTCATTATGAAGATGAAAAAGATATAAAAGACTACTTCCTTTTTTATGATCTAATCAAACAAATGCCTTATATTTTAGAGCATGCAAAGCATAATATAAGCACTTATAATAAGAGGGTAACTAGTGGGATATGCATGATTAATGCAGCTATATTTTATGGCTATAAGCATATCTACCTTGGCGGTATAGACTTATATCAAGGGAAAGATTTATACTCTTTTAAACTTACAGAAAATCTCTTACTTCATCTTCCAGACCTAAAGACTAACGCCACTACTATGCATGCAAGCTATATAGACTTAGAAGGTTTAAAGCTATGCTGTGACTACTTTAACCAAGACTTTAAGCTTCCAGAGTGTGCAGAAAAAGAGAAGTTTTTAGAGATAAATAAGCCCTTAAAAGAAAAGCATCTAAAAGAAACTAGAGAGGGTGGAATCTATAGCATATGTGAGACTTCAAGCTTGCATGCTTACTTGCCACTACCACCAGCTAGTCTGAAAGCAAGCCACCTTATAAACTATAAAAAAACCTTAAATCGCAGAAAGCCTCTAACTAGGATAAAAGATGTCCCAAGACCTAGCTACATAGATAGCCCTTTAAAAAAAGTAATTCATAAAATTAAACATGGAATCTACATCACCCCTACTAAAAAGATATGGCATATAGCTAGTAGACTTCGCTATAGTGATAGAAGTCCTTTTAAAAAGCTAGCGAAGTTTATAGTTAAAAAGTTTGGGATAAAAAGGTAAAAGGAAGCATATGTTAACTTTAAAAACTGCACATAAAACTAGGATTATAGATAAAAGCGAGCCACCTTTAGTTATAGCAGAACTTGGCATTAATCATAATGGAAGCTTAGAGTTAGCAAAACTTATGGTTGATAGTGCAGCACGCGCTGGGATAGAAGTGCTTAAGCATCAAACCCATGTCATAGATGACGAGATGAGTAAAGAGGCCACTAAAGTAGTACCGGGTAATAGTGATAAAAGCATATATGAGATAATGAAAAGCTGTGCTTTAAGTCTGCAAGATGAGCGCACACTTAAAGAGTATGTAGAATCTAAAGGCATGATATTTATCTCAACTCCTTTTAGTCGCGCTGCTGCTAATCGCTTAGAAGACATGGGTGTGTGTGCTTATAAAATAGGAAGTGGCGAGATGAACAACTACCCACTTATAAAACATATTGCTAGTTTTTCTAAACCTATGATAGTGTCAACTGGGATGAATGATATGGATTCTATAAAAAAGTGCGTAGAAGTTATAGAATCTAAAAGCGTAGACTTAGCACTTATGCACACAACTAATCTCTACCCAACTCCCCCTCATCTTGTGCGTCTTGGGGCGATGGTAGAGATGATGCAAGCTTTTCCACACTTGCCAGTTGGACTAAGTGATCACACACTTAATAATAACGCCTGCATAGCAGCCTTTGGTCTAGGGGCAAGCCTAGTTGAAAGACACTTTACTGATATCATGACTAGAAGTGGCCCTGATATAGTTTGCTCTATGGATGAAGAAAACGCTAGGGTGCTGGTTAATGCAAGCAAGGAAGTTTTTGTTATGCGTGGTGGAAGCAAGATAGCAACTAGAGAGGAGCAAGTAACTATAGACTTTGCTTTTGCAACTTGTGTGTGCATAAAAGATATTAAAAAAGGTGAAGTTTTTAGCATGGATAACATTTGGGTTAAACGCCCACGTGTAAAAGGAGCACTAAGTGCTAGCGAGTTTGAAGGCTTGCTTGGGAAGGTAGCAAAAGTTGATATAACAAAAGACACTCATATATCTAAAGATTTAGTTTTATAAAGATAGAATCTAGTTTTATTAAAATATCGCGATACTTAAAAGGAGTGTGATGTTAGTAACACCTAGAATCTTAAGTGGTTTTAAAGACAGACTACCAAATGAAGCCTTAATAAAAATGCAACTAATAGAATCCCTTAGCTCAGTCTTTTTAAGCTATGGGCTTATGCCTATAGAAACTCCTCATCTTGAGTACTCTGAGGTTTTATTAGGTCTTAGTAGTGATGAGATAGAAAAAGAGCTTTATAGATTTAAAGATCATGGTGGGCGTGACGTGGCGCTGCGTTTTGACCAAACTGTACCGCTAGCACGTTTTATAACCCAGCATAGAAATGAACTCCAACTACCCTTTAAACGCTTTGCTATAGGTAATGTTTTTAGGGGCGAGCGTGCACAAAAGGGGCGTTATAGAGAGTTTACCCAGTGTGACTTTGATATAGTTGGAAGTGAAAGTTTTTCAAGTGATGCTGAGATAATCGAGATAATCTTTTCAACCATGCACGCACTAAATCTAGAAGAGTTTACTATCTGGATAAACCATAGAGATATCTTAAATGGAATCTTTGAGTATCTTGGTATCGCTGAGGTAAACTCAGCCCTTAGAATCATAGATAAGCTTGATAAGATAGGGCTTGAAGGTGTAAAAAGCGAGCTAGGAAGTGAGCTAGATATAGATGAAACAAAGATAGAAAGGCTTTTAGAGCTAGTTAATATAAAACAAATTAGCACACATGAGGAGTTTTTTAAACAGATAGAACACTTAAAAGGCTATAACGAAAAGCTACGTCATGGCATAGAGACTTTAGAAAAAGTTTTTAGCCTACTTTCTCATCTTGATATAGAGATATCTTTGTGCCGTATAAACTTTTCTATAGCTAGGGGTCTTGGCTACTATACTGGCATAGTTTATGAAACCACACTTGATAGGATAAAAAGTATAGGCAGTGTGTGTTCAGGTGGTCGCTATGATAATCTTACTAATCGCTTTAGTAAAGAGCGTCTTAGTGGGGTTGGTGCAAGTATAGGTATAGATAGGCTGATAGCTGCACTTTTAGAGTTAGATTCTCTTAAGATGCAAGGGACTTTTGCAAGGATACTAATATGCGTTACTAAAGAAGCCTATCTTGGCTTTGCCCATAAGCTTGCACGTGCTTTTAGACTAAGTGAGATACCAGTTGAAGTTTATCCAGCTGCTTCTAAGATCCAAAAGTCACTATCTTATGCTAATCACAAAGGTCATGAGTTTGCAGCCATAATTGGCGAGAATGAGTTTAATGCTAAGTCTTTAACTTTAAAAAATATGACTTCAGGCCACCAGATAGAAAATATAAGCTTTTTAACAGCCCTTTCTATAGTTAAAGAAAACTAAGGCTTTTGTAAATAATCTATGAAGTCTGATATGGTCTTAGAGGTTAAAAACTTAAATGCAAGTAATGGCTTTGCTTTAAAAGATATAAACTTAAGTCTTTCTAAGGGAGAAAGGCTAGGGCTAGTTGGCAAAAGTGGAAGCGGGAAAAGCCTTCTTTCAAGACTTATAGTAAGACTAGAATCTAACTTCACCATACAAAGTGGCGAGATAGACTTCCTAGGGGCTAATCTTTTAAAACTAAAAAGCATTAGAAGTTTGCTTGGAAGAGAGCTATCTTACATCCCTCAAGAGCCTTTATCAGCACTTAATCCACTCCATAAGATAAAAAAGCAGATCTTAGAGCCACTTAAGATTCATAAAACTAAAAGCAATGATTTAGATTCCTTACTTAAAAGGCTAGAGCTTGATAAAAGCTTGCTTGATAGATATCCTCACGAGCTAAGTGGTGGGCAAAGACAAAGAGTGCTTTTAGCCATAGGGCTTATAAACTTCCCAAAACTTGTAATCTGTGATGAACCAACTACTGCACTTGATGCTAACTTAAGCTTAGAAATCATAAAGCTTTTAAAAGAGATATGTGAAGAAAGAGAGATAGCCACTCTTTTTATAACGCATGATCTAAAGTTACTATCTCACTTTACCTCAAGAGTGTGCATCATGAAAGATGGGCAGATAGTTGAAAAAGTAGATTCTTTAAGTGATATAAAAAGTGAGTATGGGAAGCTTTTATATGATGCTTCTAACTTGCCAGTTAGAGAAGAAAAAAGCTTACAAGAAAGAGTTAAGGTCTTAGAGACAAAAGACTTTAGCGTAGGCACTATAAAGCACTTTTTCTTTCAAAAGCGTTTTAAAAGCATCATAAGTGATGTTTCTCTTGCCTTGCATGAAGGCACAACCTTTGGCGTAGTTGGACAAAGTGGAAGTGGAAAAAGCACCCTTGCGTTAGGGCTTAATGTACTTATGAGTTCACAAGGTAGCTTAAAAGTTTTTGGCAAGACTTTAATACAAAGTGGCAAGCTAGATAAGCTATATCTAAAAGAGGTAAGAAAAAAGATGCAGATAATCTTCCAAGACCCTTTTAGCTCCTTAAACCCTCGCCTTAGAGTAAAAGATATAGTAAGTGAAGGCTTATTAAACACTACTATGACTAAGGGTGAAAAACTTCAGACTGTAACTAAAACGCTAAATCTTTTAGAGCTAGATAGCAGCCTTTTAAACCGCTTCCCAAGTGAGCTTAGTGGAGGAGAAAGGCAAAGAGTTAGCATAGCACGTGCCCTTGCTGTAGGCGCAAAGATATTAGTGCTTGATGAGCCTACTTCTGCCCTTGATAAGGTAGTACAAAAAACTACTTTAAACCTCTTAAACTCCTTGCAAGAAAAACTAAGCCTAAGTTATATCTTAATAACCCATGACCTCCAAGTCCTAGCACATATGTGTGACTACGTAGCTGTTATCTTTGAAGGAAGGTGTATAGAGCAAGGAAGCTTAAAAGAAGTGCTAGCTAATCCAAAAGATAACTACACTAAAAGTCTTTTTAAAGCACTTGATTAAAGCTTTAAGCCAGATATCACAAGAAGTACCACGCAGATAAAAAAGACTATCCTAAGTATCTTAAAACGCTTACTTCTTGGAGGGTGTTTTTTGGTTATATCTCTTGAAAGGGCACTAAAAGCCCAGTAGGTTGCAAAGATAGCACAGTATAAAAGCAGTATGCTAAAAATTAGGTGCAAAACTGAAGCCATGCCCATAAGGTACCTTGTATGTAGTGGAATCTAAACTACGTTAAACGTATATAAAAGTGCTTATTATAACTTGAAATATTTAGTAGGTAAGTTTTGTTATTAGGATAAAAGCTTGTGGATAAAGTGTTTGAAGTTGGTGTCAAGGGGGAGACTTGAACTCCCGACCTCCGGCTTATGAGACCAGCGCTCTAACCAGCTGAGCTACCCTGACAAAAAGTATAAAGGCTGAAATAAAAAGACTAAATCTTACTTTAAAAGCCCTTGTTTGTCAATATTATTAGGGTAAAAAGTTAGTTAGACTTTCATCTGTCTTTATTTTTAAGAAAGGAGGAGAAGTTTTGAGTTTACTAGAAGATGTTAAAGACCTGCCAACTTTGCCGGGCATCTATCAGTACTTTGATGTGCATAACGCTTTGCTTTATGTAGGTAAGGCTAAGAATCTAAAGTCACGCGTAAAAAGCTACTTTATCCTAAATGTAGAAAAAAACGCACTCCTTCCAAACCCAGCAAACTCTCTTAGAATCCAAAAGATGATAAAAGAAGCACACTCTCTAAGATACACCATAGTAGATAGCGAGCAAGAAGCTTTGATCTTAGAAAACAGCTTTATAAAGTCGCAAAATCCAAAGTACAACATCTTGCTTCGTGATGATAAAACCTACCCTTACATCATGCTAGATATGGGTGCATGCTACCCACGCCCAGTCATCACGCGCAAGATGGATAAGAAAAAAAATGTCTTTTACTTTGGTCCTTTTACAAAGGGTGCAAGCTTTGTTTTAAACGCCCTTTATACGCTTTTGCCGCTAGTTCAAAATGCAAGTTGTGCTAAAGGTAAAAATGTCTGCCTTTACTACCAGCTTAATAAATGCCTTGGTGTGTGTGAGTTTGGAAAAGAAAAAGAGTATAAAGTGCTTGCAGATAAGACCTTAGAGTACTTACAAAACCCACACAGGCTAAAACAGGCCTTAAAGTCTTATATGCTAGCTTGTTCTAAAAAGCTTTTATATGAAGAAGCAGGAGCTTGTAAGCATGCTTATGAGGTGCTTGATGATGTTAGGCTTTACTCCAAACTAGATTCTAAACACAAGCAAAACCTTGACATACTAGGCTTTGAAAGTGATGAAAAGTATGGAATCTTATTTAAACTTTTCATGCGTGAAGGGCGTGTTATAAGTAGTGATAAGCTAGTTTTTAAAGCAAGGAATGAAGATAAAGTAGCAGTTTATAAGCAGGCTATCTTAAATCTTAAACATGTTGATAACTTTGCTAATGAGATAGTTTTAGCTAATCTAGAAGAGAGTGAGTTTGAAAGCTTGAGTGAAGATTTAAGCGGGCTTAATCTCACGCTTACTAGTCCAAAAAAAGGCTTTAAAAAAGCCCTTTGTGAGCTAGCTTGCAGTAACGCTAAAAATACCTTGCTTAATAAGACTTCAAAAACTGAGCTTGCTTTAAATGAGATAGCCACACTTTTAGATTCTAAAAGGATAGAAAAAGTAGAAGTTTTTGATACAAGCCACCACGCTGGGACTTACTGTGTGGGCGCAAAAGTGGCATTTGTAGGCGAGGACTTTGATACTTCTAGCTATAGACGCTATAAGCTAGAAGGTAAAGATGAGATAAGTCAAACTACTGAGATGTTAACTAGAAGGGCACATAGTTTCAAGACTGACTTTCCACCTGATTTGTGGGTGCTTGATGGAGGTGCTGTGCAGTTAAAGATAGCCAAAAAAGCTATAGAATCTATAGGGGCTAATGTCGCTCTTTTAAGTATCTCTAAAGAAAAAAGAGACGCTAAGGCTTACCGTGCTAAAGGTGGGGCAAAAGATATATTACGCTACTTTTCAAAAGATAGTGATCATATCTTAGAGTTAAGACTAGATGTTAAAAATCCAATGCTGCAGTTTTTGCAAAAACTCCGCGACGAGGCCCATCGCTTTGCTATAACTTTTCATAGAGAAAGGAAGGTAAAAGGCCTTACAGGTGCCAAGGGTGTGAGAGGAGAGTAGGGGCTAATGTCGCTTTTTTAAGTATCTCTATCTAGCTTGTGATAAATATAAAAGCTATTAGGACTTTAAAAATCCTAATACTTAAAGGTTAATACCAGCCAAAAAGTGACTTGTTAGTCTCAAGCTTGGCGATATTTGCCATATCCTCACTATCAAGACTGAAGTCAAATATGTCTATATTTTCTATCATGCGTTTTTTGTGAGTAGTTTTTGGTATGGCAACGATGTTGTTTTGGATTAGGAATCTTAAGCCGACTTGTGCCACAGTTTTGTTGTGTTTTCTAGCTATGCTTTCTAAAACTGGCTTAGCAAAAAAGCCATTTCTTCCTTGTGCAAAGGGACTCCATGCCTCTAGTACAGTATCTTTCATAACTTTGCGAAGCTCACGCTGCATATAAAAGACGTGAGTTTCCATCTGGTTTACCATAGGGGTTATCTTCACCTCCTTTATAAAACTTGTATACTTTTTGGCTTTAAAGTTTGAGATGCCTATGCTTTTTAAGATTCCTTTGTGATAAAGCTCTTCCATGGCCTTATACATCTGCACAGAATCTTGGAAAGCCATGTGGATTAAAAGTAAGTCTAGATAGTCAACTTGTAGCTTTTTAAGGGCTAAGTCAACTGCTTTAAAGGTCTCTTTATAACTCATATCATGAGATAGCTTAGTGGTTATAAAAAGCTCTTTTCTAGGTACAGCACTTTCTTTTAAACCTGTGCCGATTTCTTCTTCGTTTTTATAAAGCTCAGCTGTGTCTATAAGTCTATAACCAACTTCTAGTGCTTCAAGAGTGCAACGAGTAGCTATATCTTTTCCAATCTTATAAGTGCCATAGCCAAGGAGAGGCATCTTTACGCCATTATTAAGCGTTATATTTGGAATGTTAACTTTGCTATTTATGCTATCTTTTATATGCTTTGTTTCACCTAGTGCATTTGTCCCCATAAGTCCTAAGCCCCCTGCCATAACTCCAGCTGCTATCATAGTGTTTTGCATAAACTCTCTTCTGTCCATGGCTTTCTCCTTGTTATATAAAAGTGTAAGTAGATTCTAGCATTATGCATTTTTGTTAGAATTTATGGCATGGATAAATATTAACACTAGAAGAACTTTTTTCACACTCTAGGTTAAAAGCCTATGATGTGCTTAGATTTTTTGGTTGTTAGTTAAAGACCTATTATTAGGTGGGTGATTGAACCTGCTGATTGAACCCACTCTAAGATGTGAGTGATAGTGCAGCATGTTTGTATAATTTGTGACTTTGTAGCTAACTTAATCTTGTATCTTAAAATGATTCAAGATTAAGCATAGAATCTAGTCTTTTTTAAAAGCCTTATTGTCTCTCACTAAAAGTGATTCCATAAACGTGGTTTCTTAGCTGGAAAAGTTCATCTTTTGGTGCAGCTACACCTTTAGGCATAACACCCGGTATAAATACATCTTGAGCAAACTTATGACCTTCATACTTAGTAACGCTTAAAGTTCCTACGTAGATTTTTGCATGCAAGTCATCCCAAGGCATAGAAGTATCATCTATAACATCATCAGTTCTAGCTGGGATTATGTACATGTAGTACTTCACGCTTCCTTTTTTAAGGTCTTTTTTGAAAGTGTCTTCAAGGTAGTTGTCTTTAGTTTTAGCTAGCTCTTCTTTGCTTAGTGTTCTTTCACCACGCGCTGGCACAAAGATAAATCTAGCAGGCTGCATCTTATTATCTGCAGTTTTAAACATAAAGGCATGAAGGCTGTAGTAGGCTACATTAGATACAGATTTTGATATACCTCTTATCTTGTTGTAGGCTAAAAATCTTTGTGCTGGCTTTGAAGTTTTGACAAACTCTTCAAACTTTTTAGGATTGACTTTGCCGTCTTTATCTGGGAATCTAGACTGCAAAAAGCCTATGAACTGCTCTTTAGTCTTAGCAAAGTTTATAGGTGCACTAGCTAAGGCCATATCCCACTCACTGCCATTACCCTTTAGCTTTATGCCAAATCCAAGACCCGGAGTTTTATCGCTTCCATTAGGGTTAGGGCCGCCTACTGAGTATCTAACTTGTGCTTCTATCTTGCCTTTACTTGTTAGCATAGGTATATCATAAAAGTCTTTTAAGTTGCTAGCTGCTTTAAACTCACCTATAGCAGAAAAGCCTTTAGTGTGGTTAATCTTATGCTTACCATCAAACTTGCCTGCCACTGTGTGAAAAGCCTTGGCGAAGTTTTCAGCACTAGTATCTACCTTACTAGGGTTTGAAGAAGCTCCAGGCTCTGCAGCACTAACAAAGGCACTAAAGCCTAAAAGCAGAGCGCTTAATATGCATACTTTTGAAATCTTTCTCATGTGGGTCATCCTTTGTTAATTTTAGTTAATATTTTCTCATTCTATCTAAAAAGGTTATTTTTCCTTTTGATAATGGATCCTATCTTTCCAAAAAGGTTAGTATTGTTACTATCTGGATTGTAAGAAAGTTCAAAACGAAACACCTTTGCATTCTCTAGCATGGCTAAAAGTACTATGAAGGTTATAAAGCTAGACCCCCCATAACTAAAAAGTGGCAGAGGTATGCCAACTACTGGAGCTAACTCTATAGTCATACCGATATTAACTATCACATATATAAAAAAAAGTAAGGCTACACAGCTGGCAATGACCCGCATGAAGTAGTCCTTACTCTCTATAAAACAAAAAGAAAAGATGTGTACAACTATAGACATATAAAGGATGATGAGGATTAAAGAGCCTATAAAGCCAAAGCGTTCTGCAAAGTGGGCAAAGATAAAATCACTCGTAGCAATTGGCAAAAACTTAAGATTAGACTGAGTGGAATCTTCTTTACTCTTCCCAGTTAAGCCCCCACTTCCTACAGCTATAAGGCTTTGATAAACTTGAGCCTTTGGCTTGCCACTTATAAGCGTTTGGATTCTATCTATTTGGTACTTTTTTAAAACTATCTCAAACTTATAGGCTATAGGCACAAAGATGACTATAACTACTATGATAGTTATCCATATCTTTTTGTTAACCCCTATGATAAAAAGCATGCCATAACCCATGATTAAAACTACTAGGGCAGTTCCAAGGTCTGGTTCTTTAAGGATTAGCAAAAAAGGCAAGAGGATAAAAAAGCTAATCTTACAAAACTCTAAGATTCCATAGCCTCCTTTTGGAGGAGGGTTGTGGTGGATGTAGTGGGCTAAAAGCAAGATGATGGCTATCTTTACTGGTTCACTAGGCTGCAAAGAAAAGCCACCTATGCTTATCCATCTTTGAGCACCTAACTTTGTAGTGCCTATTAAGTCAACGGCTATTAAAAGTAGTATACAGATGACATAAAAGGCTATGACACTTTTATAGAGGTATCTAAAAGGGACAAAAAAAACAAAAACAAAGACAAAGATTCCTAAAAAAGAGTAGCTTAACTGACGATACATTAAGGCAGTTGATGTTTCACTTAGCAAAAATGTACTAACTAAAATTAAAGGGATGATGAGTAAGATTAGGACATAATCAAAATGGGTTGATATACGACGTCCAAAAAACAATCAAAATCCTTGCAATAAATTAAAGTATAGATTATAAGTTACATTTACTTAAGTTAGAATAATTAAAGCTTTAATATTACTTTTTTATCAAACACAAGGATAAATATGCCAAACGCTAACTCCAAAACAAAAGATTCTTCCATAGACACCAAAGATTCCAAACCTTCTAAAACCACTAAGACTAAAGCCAAAACTACTAAAACTTCATCTAAAACTACTACTAAAACACCTAGCAAAACTGCACTTAAAACTAGCACTACTCCTAAGAGTGCTAGTAGCACTAAGCCTAAAGTCAAAACTTTAAAGAATCTAATAATTGTAGAATCTCCAGCTAAGGCAAGAACTATAAAAAACTTTCTAGGCAAAGACTATGAAGTCATAGCTTCAAAAGGACATATAAGGGATCTTCCAAAATCTCGCTTTGGCATAACTATAAAAGATCATAGTTTTACCCCAACTTATGAGCTAGCTAAAGATCACTTAGAGCTAGTAGAAAAGATAAAAGCCTTTCATGATATAGCCGAGACTACTTATATCGCAACCGATGAAGATAGAGAAGGTGAGGCTATAGGCTTTCACATCATAGAGGCTTTAAAAGAAAACATAGAAGGCTTTCCTCGTATAGTCTTTCATGAGATAACAAAGCAAGCTATTACTAACTCACTAGAAAATCCAAGAAGCATAGATATGGATAAAGTTAACGCCCAGCAAGCAAGAAGACTGCTTGATAGGATAGTAGGCTTTAAGCTTTCAGGACTTCTAGCTAAAAAGATAAACAAAGGCCTTAGTGCAGGACGTGTGCAAAGTAGCGTTTTAAAAATCCTAGTTGATAGAGAAAAAGAGATAAGGGCTTTTAAGCCAGTAAACTACTATCTTATAAATGCTTTTGATAAAGATGTAAGTTTTGATCTGCATGAGTTTAAAGGCGAAAAGATTGAAAAGCTTAGCTTTTTAGAAAAAGAAAAAGTAGACGCCGCTTTAACCATCTTAAAAAATGAAAGTTATAAAATCACAAGCATAGAAAAAAAGCAAAGACTAACTAACCCAAGTGCGCCTTTTATGACTTCAAGCTTGCAGCAAAGTGCAAGTAGTGTTTTGGGCTTTAGCCCGACTAAAACTATGAGTGTGGCACAAAGGCTTTATGAAGGAGTACAGACTAATAAGGGCTTACAAGGTGTTATAACCTATATGAGAACTGATAGCTTAAATATAGCCAAAGAAGCACTCACAGCTTTAAGGGGCTATATAAAAGAAAAGTATGGAGATAAGTATCTAGTTAGTAGTCCAAGAAGCTTTGTCTCAAAGGCTAAAGGCGCCCAGGAAGCACACGAGGCCATACGCCCAACCAACATAGACTTTACGCCAAGTATCGCAAAAGACTATCTTAAAGATGATGAGTTAAAGCTTTATACGCTTATATTTAACCGCTTTGTGGCGACGCAGATGACTAGTGCGGTATTTGACACATTAAGCGTTTTGGCAAGTTCAAAAAGTGCTACTTTTAAAACTACTGGACGAAGCTTAGTCTTTGATGGATTCTATAAAGTGATGGGCAATGAGGATAAAGACAAGCTTTTACCAAGCTATAAAGAAGGTGAAGCTATAGCATTTGACCCTATAAAAGAAACTCTTAAAACTACTGAGCCACCAGCTAGATACTCAGAAGCAAGCCTTATAAAAACTATGGAATCTTTAGGTATAGGCCGTCCAAGTACCTATGCTCCAACTATAAAACTACTAGGTGATAGAAACTATATTTCCATAGAAAAAAAGCAAATCCATACTGAAGAAGTGGCATTTACCGTAACTGACATGCTAGAAAATAACTTTAATGAGATAGTAGATGCTAACTTTTCAGCAGCCTTAGAATCTAAGCTTGATTCTATAGCAAGCCACTCAACTAACTGGGAAGAAGTGCTTTGGGACTTTTATGAAGGATTTAGTGCTAAGCTTGAAGAGGGTGAGAAAAATATAGTCTCACTTAAAAAGCATGAATTAACCGGTGAGATGTGTCCAGAGTGTGGCGAGCCTTTGGTTTTAAGAAGTGGGAGATATGGCGACTTTGTGGGTTGTTCTAACTATCCAAAGTGTCGCTACATAAAGAAAGAAAAAAAAGAGACAAGCGAGGTTAATGCCACTCCAACTGATGAGGTATGTGAAAAATGTGGCGCGCCCATGGTTATAAAGCAAGGGAGGAATGGAGAGTTTTTAGCTTGCTCTAACTATCCAAAGTGTAAAAACACCAAGTCTTTAAAAAGTGACGCTTTAGAAGTCCCTTGCCCAGAGTGTGGAGGGCAGATAGTAGCAAAGCGTGCAAGGAGTGTGTTTTATGGCTGCTCTAACTATCCAAAGTGTAACTTTATCTCTAGTACTAAACCAGTTAATAAGCACTGTGAAAAGTGCGGCTATCTTATGCGTCAAAAGGGTAAAAATAAAGCAGTTTGTATAAAGTGCAAACATGAAGAAGATATTTAAAATTTAGGATTTTATCTTGTCGTTATGATATTTGGCTTAGTTGCTAACTAAGCTAGTTTATATCAAGGCACAGAATCTAAGATAACTTAACCTTAGCTTCAAAGTACATGAAAGCCTTCCTTTGAAGGAGGCTTGCAAAGATTTATCTTTAAGAATATTAAGATGTTATAGATTCTAAAGATTAGAATCTAGCTTAGAAAGTATAGGTATAGCTAAAAGTGTAAAGTGTAGTGGCCTTTGGAAGGGTTTTAAAAGTAGTGTTATTAAGTGGGATTCTAGCAAGCAGCTCAAGCCTGTTGTGCCCACCATCAAAGCTAAAGCTAACCCCGGCATTTACTTGACTTATAAAGCCTTCTTCTTTGTTTGGGAAGGCTATGTATCCATTACTACTGCCTACTATCACACCAAAGCCTAGCTTTTCACCTTGAAATATGTCATAGATTAAATCTATATTCAAACCACCATAGTAGTCACTTGGCACCCTCTCATAGTTTAGATAAGTCCTTATGCCCAAGTACTTATTAAAAAACTGAGTGTAGCCTAGAAGTAAAGTCCCACTTATGCTTTTTAGTTCAAACTTATTAGTAGCTGCCCCTATGCCCACAAACACACCACTTTTCTCAGCTATATGATCTATATAAGAAGGCTGTGTGCTTATGCCTAGTGAGTTTAAAAGTGAGTTTTCATTAAGAGGTGTTTTACTTTTGGCATAAATTGGTGCACTAAATGCAAGTATGGTAGCTGTTATGGTTAAAAGGGCAAGTTTTAGTTTCATAGTATTGGCTTCTTTATATGTAAGTTACTTTTTTGCTATCTGTTATTTTAATATCAAAAGTGATAATATTTACCTTATAAAATCGACAAAAATACAAAGTGAGTTTAAAAAATGGATGCTTTTATAATAAATCTTAAAAAAAGTACTGCAAGAAAAGAAGCTATGGAGGCTAATATTGCAAGTTTTAGAGAAAAGCATCAAGACTCAGAGATAGTTTTTCACTTTTTTGAAGCACAAACTCCAGATTCTATAAAACAAAATGGTTTCATAAAAAGGCATGATAAGTTTTTAAACAAGCTTTGGCGTCAACCTGAAATTAGTGAAACTGAGATAGCTTGCTTTGCATCTCACTACTATCTTTGGGAAAAATGTGTAGAGTTAGATAAGCCTATAGTTGTGCTAGAAGATGACTGCAGTTTTGGCTGCTACTTTGATAAGGGCATAAAAGAGTGTTTTAACTCCCCTTATAGCTATGTAAAACTTCATCTTTCATCTTTTCATACCATGAAATTAATTGGAAGAAGGTTTGCCTACTGTCCTAAACTTATACTTAGTGCAGTTTGCTATTACATAACTCCAGAGGCCGCTAAGAAGTTTATAAAACATGCTAAAAAGGTCTATATACCAATTGATAACTATATGAGCAACTCTTTTTTAAATGGAGTAGTAGAGATGGTTTATGTACCAGAGTTGGTTATATCAAATGAACACAATCAGCACACAACTATAACCATGACCAAAAACCAAAACATTGGAGCTTTTAAGATAGTTAAAGAGCTTTTTAGAATCTATAGACAGATGAGAGAGCTAATGTTTCACCTAAGGCACTTTATGTTTATAAAAAAGTATCTTTCAGAGTAGGCTAGTCTTTTGGAACTAACTAGCCTTCATAGCTTTAATTTTTGATAAAAAGTTTCTAAACTTCACTTTCACTACTAGATAAATATGAGACTTAAAGTTAATAAAAGATTTTAGATAGTAAGCTAGGGCGATACAACCCTCTTTGACTTTTAATCATAAGCTTGATAAAGATATCTCAAAATGAAGGAAGACAGTGGAAGCGATACTTGGTATATTTATAGCGGCTTTTTTGGGTGCGTGGGGGCACTGTGTAGGGATGTGTGGAGGGATAGTTTTAGGCTTTAATACGACCAAATCTATAAATAACACCAAAACGCGCATTGCCTTAGGTAACTTTGTCTACTTTCTAGGTCGTCTTACTTCTTACATAATAGTAGGTATCATCTTTTCTATAATCGGCAAAGGTTTTATAGATAACTTCCATAGAGGTATAGTCTTTATAGTAATAGGGGCTTTAATCATCATAACTGCGCTTCTTTTTAACTTCTATCCAAAAGTGCTAGGCTATGTCACACCTAGTGCTAACTCTGCTTGGTATAAGAAGGCTTTTAAGTATACATTGCAAGCAAAAAGCTTTTTTAGCTACTACTTACTGGGGCTTTTAAATGGCTTTTTACCTTGTGGCTTTGTGTACACCTTTGCCCTTGTTGCTGCTGGCTTTAACTCCATCCCTTTAAGCATACTTGGCATGATAGCCTTTGGACTAGGGACTTTCTTACCGCTTTTTTTAATAGGCACAAGCTTAGGAAGTCTTATAAGAGGCGGCTTTAAAGCAAGACTTAGCACTTGGCTTTTAAGACTTTCTATGCTTTTAATGCTTTATTTTGGTGCAGGAAATATATATATGGGTTATGGGATGATGATAGGTAAGATGTATATGCTACCGGGTATGCATATGGGCATGAAGGGGATGCATGGGATGCATGGTCATGGAGATATGAAAGGCATGGATATGGGTGATATGCATATGGAAGGCATGCACATGAAGGACATGAGCCATGAAAGCATGCATATGGATTCTAAGTCTATGAACATGCAAGATAAAGATATGGATAAGATGAAAGATATGGATATGAAGCATGGTGACATGGAAAGCATGCATATGGATTCTACTAATAAATCTGATGCGAAGGATACTAACCATATGAATGGCATGCATATGGAATCTAAGTCTATGGATATGCATGATATGAAGGGCGTGGATAAAGAATCTAAGCCTATGCATATGGATTCTAACTAAGACTATATAAGGGTGGGCTTGAAAAGGCATTTTAAAAGCACTCTAGATATCTGCAAGTCTTTTCTTAGATACTACTGGCTTTTTGAAAGCAGGCATGTTAAAGATACTCGTTTTAGTCTAGATATATTTAGCAAGCGGGATTATATCTTTGTCTTTTTAGTTCTTTCTTGTATCTTATGCATCACTTTAAGCTTAAAGTATAAAAACTACCTTGCTTTGCAAGATACTAAAAGAATAGAAGCAAAAGTCATACTTCAGTACCCAAAGGACAACAAGACTATCTTCAAGCTAAAAACTAAAGATGGCTTTAATCTCTACACTATAGAACACACTCCTTTTGAAAGCCTCAAAGACTTGCGTAATAAAGACGTGCAAATCCTAGGCAAGGCTAATAAGTGCTCTTTTTTAGATTCTTTTAAATCTTGCTTTTTTATAAACATGGGCATGGCAGTTATGCCAACTTCTTTTGGCTTGCTTGACTTAGTTTATGCCCAACATAAAAATAGCCTTTTGGGTAATCTGCACGCAGCACTTTTCTTAGGAGATAGCCTAGATCCAGCCCTAAGACATCTTTCTAACTCTTTGGGCTTAGCCCACATAATAGCAATTAGCGGCTTTCACTTAGGTGTGTTAAGCCTTATGCTTTATATATTTTTTATGCCTATTTATAGAATCTTTCAAGCAAGATTCTATCCCCATCGTAATGCTTACTTTGATATAGGGGCTTTAATCCTTGCTTGCATGGGTGGCTATCTTGTCTTGCTTGATTTTCAGCCTTCATTTTTTAGAGCTTTTTTAATGGCAAGCTTTGCTTTTTTCTTGCTTTTCTCAGGGCTTAAGATAGTAAGCTTTTATAGTCTTATGCTTTGTGCTTTGTTTGCCTTAAGTCTAGATTTAAGCCTTGCTTTTAACATAGGCTTTTTGTTATCAGTAGCGGGAGTTTTTTATATATTTTTATTCATAAAGTATGTGAAAACTAAAAGTGCTTTTTTAACTTTAGTGCTTTTTAATCTCTTGCTATTTTTGCAGATGATGCCAGTTGTGCACTACTTTTTCCCTTACTTTTCACCCTTTCAGCTAGTCTCTATCCCAGTTGGTTTGGCTTTTGTGCTTTTCTTCCCACTTAGTCTTTTTTTGCATCTTGTAGGGCTTGGAGGAAGTATAGATTCCTTATTGCTTCCATTTTTAGATATGAAGTTTTTTTTAAGTGAGTTTTATACACCTTTATCTTTGCTTTTAGCCTATCTTGCCTTAAGTTTTATAAGTATCTTTTATAAAAATGCTTACTATATTCTTTGTGTTTTTACTATCTGCTTTTACTCTTTTAACCTATGGGTTTATGTAAAAAGTTTAACTTTATAGCTTAGCTTTTAATCCCTATCTTGCATTTTTTCTTTTTATAAGCATGGTTATTATCATTATGATTATCCCTAGATTTATACTCATATCAGCAAGGTTAAATATCGCAAAGTTAAACTGATAATGCCAGTAGATATAATCAACTACGCCTTTATATAAAAACCTATCTATAATATTACTTATACCTCCTCCAAAGATAAAGCCAAAGCCTATAAAGTACTCTTCAAAAAAGCGTCTTTGTTGGATAAAAAAGATGATTATGATTAGGATTAAAAATAGCTGGATGTATTTAAGATTATCCCCTAGAAAAGCTAAAAAGCTAAAAGCTACGCCTTTGTTAAAAACTAGTGCTATATCTATAATCTCGCTTCTAAAAAGATAGCTTATAGAATCTATATTTATAGTGCCATACTTGTGAAACGCAAGGCGCAAGATTTCATACTTTAGGAATTGATCAAATATTAGCACAACTATTAAGATGGCTAGGAAGATGTAGATTTTGTATTTAAGTCTTTTTGGAGTGGGTGAAGTCAAGATTTGCCTTTATTTTGGTTTTTAAGTAGAGTAAGTACAAGGTATAATTTAGCACAATTTTCATAACTCACTTTTTATCTTTAAGGATTTTATATGCAAGACACCAGTTTTAAAAACATACTTCTTATAGGCTCAGGTCCTATAGTTATAGGGCAAGCTTGTGAGTTTGACTACTCAGGCACGCAAGCTGTTAAGACTTTAAAGGAGCTAGGTTATAAAGTGGTGCTTATAAACTCTAACCCAGCAACCATCATGACAGATCCAGACTTTGCTGATAAAACCTATATAGAGCCTATAACTCCTGAGATAATATTAGACATTATTAAAAAAGAAGATATTGATGCAGTTTTACCTACTATGGGTGGGCAAACTGCGCTTAATGTCGCTATGAGTATGCATGAAAAAGGACTTCTTAAAGGTGTAAGATTCTTAGGAGCAAAGCCAGAGGCTATAAAAAAAGGTGAGGATAGGCAAGCCTTTAAAGAAGCCATGCTTAAAATTGGCATGGATATACCAAAGTCAAGATACGCTTATAATGAAGATGAAGCCCTTTTAGCAGCCCAAGAGATAGGATTCCCACTAATTATTAGAGCGTCTTTTACCTTAGCTGGTGGAGGTAGTGGAGTAGCTTATAACATAGATGAGTTTAAAACCCTAGCTAAAATCGGTCTTGATGCAAGCCCAGTCCATGAGATCTTAATAGAAGAATCTTTGCTTGGCTGGAAAGAGTATGAGATGGAAGTTATAAGGGATCACAAAGATAACTGCATCATAGTTTGCAGTATAGAAAATCTTGACCCTATGGGCGTACACACTGGAGATTCTATAACTATAGCACCAGCTTTAACCTTAACTGATAAAGAGTATCAGCGTATGCGTGATGCCTCTTTTAAAATCTTGCGTGAGATAGGGGTAGATACAGGCGGGAGCAACGTGCAATTTGCCATCAACCCAGAAAATGGCCGTATGACAGTTATAGAGATGAATCCACGTGTTAGTAGAAGTAGTGCTCTTGCTTCAAAGGCTACAGGCTATCCTATAGCTAAAGTCGCCACGCTTTTAGCAGTTGGCTTTAGTCTAGATGAGATAAAAAATGACATCACTGGCACACCTGCTAGCTTTGAGCCAAGTATCGATTATATAGTGACTAAGATTCCACGATTTACTTTTGAAAAGTTTCCACTTGCTAACTCTAGCCTTACGACATCTATGAAAAGTATAGGTGAGGTTATGGCAATTGGCGGGACTTTCAAAGAAAGCCTTCAAAAAGCTATATGTTCACTAGAGCAAGGCTTTTATGGATTTAATCGTATAAGCACAGATTCTATCTTGATCAAAAAAGAGATAAGGCGTCCTAATGCAAACCGAATCTTATACATAGCTGAGGGCTTTGGGCTGGGCTTAAGTGTAGATGAGGTTTATGAGCTAAGTAAGATAGATAGATGGTTTTTAAACGAGATAAAAGAGTTAGTAGACTATGAGCAAAAGATAACTACAGAAATACTAACTAATAAAGAGCTTATGAAAGAGGCTAAAAGCTATGGCTTTAGTGATAAAAATATAAGCCACTGGCTACAAGAAAATGAAGGCTTAGATATCACAGAAAGTGAAGTTTACCAAGCTAGACTTAACCTAGGAGTAAAGCATAAATACAACGAAGTAGATACTTGTGCGGCTGAGTTTGCTTGTAAAAGTAACTATCTTTATTCTAGCATTGGCAATTATGAAGATGTGCCAAGCGAATATCTTGATGATAATTTGCTTGATGATAATTTAGAATCTAGTGCTAATAATTTAGATTCTAAAGGGCTTAAAAAAGTGCTAATAATTGGCGGTGGGCCAAACCGCATAGGGCAAGGCATAGAGTTTGACTACTGCTGTGTACACGCAAGCTTTGCTTTAAAAGATATGGGCATACAAAGCATTATGTATAACTGCAATCCAGAAACTGTGAGCACTGATTATGATACAAGCGATAAGCTTTACTTTGAGCCAATAGACTTTGAGCACGTAAGAAGTGTTATAGAAGAAGAGCAAGTAGATGGAATCATAGTGCACTTTGGTGGTCAAACGCCTTTAAAACTAGCAAACCTCTTAAGTAAGATTAATGCTAAAATCATAGGTACTAAGCCAAAAGCCATTGATAAAGCTGAAGATAGAGAGAAGTTTGCAAAGTTTGTAGTTGAACTAGGGCTTAACCAACCAGAAAATGGCATAGCCTTAACTAAAGAGCAAGCTCACTCAGTAGCTAGAAGCATAGGCTTTCCGGTTTTAGTGCGCCCAAGCTACGTACTAGGCGGGCGTGCTATGCGTATAGTCTATGATGACTTTGAGCTTAAAAAGTATATGGATGAAGTAATCGCTGTAAGCGAAAGTAATCCTATTTTGATAGATAAGTTTTTAGACAAGGCAATAGAGCTTGACTTAGACTGCATAAGTGATGGCAAAGATGTCTATATAGGTGCCATCATGCAGCACATCGAAGAAGCAGGAATCCACAGCGGTGATAGTGCTTCTTATCTTCCAACTACTAGCATAGATGAAGCCTTAGTAGAAAAGATCTGCAAGATAAGCAAAGAGATAGCCTTAAAGCTTGAAGTAAAAGGGCTTATGAATGTCCAGTATGCTATCTATAAAGATGAAGTTTTTATCATAGAAGTTAACCCTCGCGCTTCTCGAACTGTGCCTTTTGCCTCCAAGGCCACTGGGCTTCCACTAGCTAAGGTTGCAACTCGCGTTATGTGTGATGAGCCACTTTTAGATGCGATTAGATTCTATGATAAGTATGACATCTTAAGAAAGTTAGAAGATAATCTTTACACTCACAAGCACCTAAAACACTTTAGCGTTAAAGAATCTGTTTTTCCTTTTAACAAGCTTCCGGGAGCTGACTTGCTTTTAGGCCCTGAGATGAAAAGCACAGGTGAGGTTATGGGCATAGCTAAAAGTCCAGAGATAGCCTTTTTTAAATCCCAAGTTGCTTGTAAGAATCCTCTTCCTACATCTGGCACGGTATTTATATCCTTGCAAGATAGCGATAAAGAGCACGCCTTAGGCCTAGCTAAAAGCTTTTATGATATGGGCTTTAAGATAGTTGCAACTACTGGGACTTTTAAGATCTTAAAAGAAGCGGGTGTTGAAGTAAAGCAGGTACTAAAGATTAGCGAAGGTAGGCCAAATATCAACGACTTACTAGTAAATAACGAAATAGATCTAGTGGTAAACACAAGTGATGAAAAAGCAAAAGAAGACGCAAGGCTTATAAGGGCTACAGTTTTGAAGATGAACATACCTTACTTTACCACAGTCTCAGGGGCGCTAAGTGCTATAAAAGCTATCAAAAAAGAAACTAGCACTAAGGAAGCAAACCTTGCTTGCTCCTTGCAAGAGTATCTAAATAAGGCGTATTAGTTTTGTGCTTTTAGATTCTATGTTAGCATGGAATTTAACTTAAGGTGCAGTAGCTAAGAGTATGCACAATCTAAAAAGCAGGCTTTAAAAGATTAGCATCTCGCGTTTTATCTTATTAAGAAGATCTATTTGCTTTTTTAGCTTGTCTACTTCTTCATCTATATCAGCTAGCATACCCATGGATAGCCCTTCGGGCATGTCTTTTGAGCCTCTTTTTATGAGGATATAGTCTATTAGATCAAGCTTTGCCATATTTAAAAGTATGGTTATTTCATCTCTTAGATTTTCTATATTTCTTATTATCTCTTCAATTTTTTCAAACATAGTAGCCTCCATAACGATGTTTATTTTACTTAAAAACTAAGGCTTTGTGGTAGCTGGCTAATATTGGCTATGGTAGTTTTTATAAAAATGACTTTATTACTAAAAGCTTTAATAAGGCTTATTGCAAGGCTTTGCTAGCTACTATATTAGCTATGAGGCTAGAGTTTAGCTACTCTATAATAGTTGGCGTGATGATGATAACTATCTCTTCGCTTCTATTAAGCTTTTTAGTGTTTGAAAAGATGCCTTTTACTCTTCTTAAGCCTATGATGCCGTTTTCATTGGTTTCGTTATGGTTGCTTATTAGCCCGCCAATTATAACTTTTTCGCCATTTTTTAGCCTGACTATGGAAGAGAGTTGATTGGTGCTTAGATTTGGCGGACTAGAAAGGGCTGTGGCACTATTTTCTATAAGGGCGTTTTTTGCCCTTGTGATTGAAGGGTTTATACGTAAGATTATCTCATCGTCGCTAATTGATGGGGTGATATCAAGTAAGATTCCAACAAAGACGCTTGGGTACTGCACGCTTTGGTTTTGTATGGTGTTGTTGGTGTTGCTTGTTTGAAAGATTAGATTTTGCGAGTATCTAAGCACTGAGCCTACGCTTATGATGGCTGGCTGGTTGTTTAGTGCACTTACTCGTGGATTTGAAAGCGATTTAACATTTCCTTGGGTCTCAAGAAAGCCTAAGATACTGCTTAAAGATACGTTTGGGTTAAGTATATTTAGCGAGTAGTCAAGGTTAAAAGCACCATTTGCATTGCCACCTAGATTCAAACTTCCACTTGTGGCTGGGGCTGAAAAAATGGAGGCTAGATTATTCCAGTCAATCCCTGCATTTGTAGACTTAGTATGAGTGATATTTAAAATCTCAACGTTTAGAAATATCTGTGCTCTCATCTTTGTGTGCATGTTTTCTAAAAATTGTGATACTTGGCGCATATGAGACTTATTGGCAAGCACACTTACTAAGCCAGCATTTTTATCTATACTAAATTTTGAATTATTAACTGCTACTTGTGGGTTGTTTGTGCTTACGTTTGGAGGGCTACTTTTAAGCAAAAAACTTAGTTCTTTTTCTAAGCCATCCCAAAAGTTTAACTCATCCATAGAGTAGATTTTAGTACCACTACTACTTGGTCTATTGCCCGATAAGGAGCCTTCAAAAGCATTGTTTAAGGTGTAGGGGTTAGTGGCGAGATTTGGCTGAAAGGTGCCATAGTTATAGCTTGTAGAGTATGAGTTTTGGTTTTGTTCTTGGGAGAGAGTAACTGAAGTGTTAGAAAGCGTAGTACGCACACTTGCTATATAGTTTATATCAAAAGTTTCAAAAGCTAGACCGTAGATTCTAAGCAAGAAGGGTGAGACTTCATAGTAGTAATTTCTTAGAGAGATATTTAGGATGTCTTTTAGTGGTCTTTTATCAAGGTGGAGGGCTAGGGTGTCGTTTTCCACCCAGTTTATGTACTCTACACTAAATCCACACTCTGAAGCTAGTGCGCTTAGGATCTCTGAAAGCTTTTCTTCTTTGGGCTTGGTTAGGGTGTGAAGTGTAGTAGAGCAAGCTGGAGCAAGTTTTGCTATATCTATATCTTCATCTTCAAATATCTTGTTGTGCCCTAATGGAAAGGACTTCAGGCGTTTTTTGGTCTTAGTTGGTTTTAGGTCTATTTGGCTAGGGCTTGTTAGATTTAGAGTATTTTCTAAGTTTTTAAGATTTGCTATATCTTGAGAGCTTGTAAAGTTTTTTTGTTGGCTATTATCTTTTTTAGGCTTTTGTATTTTTTCTTTAGCCTCTATGTTAGCCTCTATTTGTTGTTGTTTAGTGGCATCTTTTGCAGAAAGATCCACAAGACCAATGATAAAACAATATACAAATAGTTTCATTAAGAAGTTGTTTAAATAAGAAGTCATTTAACATCTTTTTGAAAAGCTTTATTTTTGAGATTATGTTTTTTACAAGCGTGTGAGCACGCTTTGTGGGTACTAGGATATGCACAAGATTCTATATGTAGAATCTTGCAATCTAGATTTATAAGGGTTATTTTGCAGCCTTGTCTTTAGAAGGTATGTCTTTGTTAGACTTTACTTCTATATCGTTTCTTATTTTATTAAACAGTTTTTGATTTATGCCCTTAACTTTTTTAATGTCTTCTATATTTTTAAAAGGCTCTTTGCTTCTGTAGTCTATTATTTCTTTAGCTTTTTTTGGGCCTATACCCGGAAGTTTTTCTAACTCTTTTTGTGAAGCTGTATTTATGTTTACAGCGGCAAATAAGAAACTAAAGAACATGACCAATATTGTTAAAAATTTCATTACATCCAACCTATATGTTAAAAAATATCTATATGCATAGGCTCAATTCTATGTATGAAAAACTTAAATCTAACTTAATATTTATCAAGATTAATAAATACTTAAGCTTAAATCTTAATTTTAGTTTATATTTTATTGTATTTCTATATTTCGTATTCTAAAAAAGTTTAATATTTTTTAATTTTTAATAGAGGATGATACATTTTCTTATTTGTTGTGTGTAGTGGTTTTTCTAGTTTTTTAGATTAGTTATATTATGTAAAAAAAGCACAGATTAAAATCGTATTGGAAGATTTGATAATTGCTATATTTATTTTTTAAGTTTTTGTTTAAAACTATGGATGAAGTAAAAATTTTATACAAACCTTTATTGTAGCTTTAACATTAATATATGCAGTTAGGTTTAATCGATGCATCATAATTTTATGTTGTATTTTGCTAGAGCTTTTGAAATCTAATTTGAGGCGTATTTTTAAAAAAATATCTCCATTTTCTTCCCCTCTAAGCTTCCCTTAAGCTTCACTTCACTATAGTTTCATTTCTCAAGCGATTAAGGCTTACTTTTCTTGTTTTGATTAGTTTAATTTTTAGCTTTTTTCAAACTTTTTTATAATGTCTATAAATAGG
>NZ_MLAN01000007.1 GCF_002272875.1 Helicobacter sp. 11S02629-2 | reverse complement strand
CTAATACTAATATCTTAGTTCAATCAATTAATGACATGGCTGAATCTATAAAAGAACAAGCTAATGGTATAACTCAGATAAATGATGCTATATCTTTACTAGAGCAATCTACTCAAGGTAATGTAAACATAGCAGATGATGCTTCTAAGATTTCTAACTCTGTAACTCATATAGCAGATGAGATAATGAATGATGCTAATAGGAAGAGGATATAAGTTTAGATTCTTTTCTTATAGGGGGATTCTATAAATATATGGACTCTATAGATTTATGGAATCTAGGTTTTTATTTAGGTTTTATGATTTTAGATTCTATGAATTTATGTTTTATTTTTCTCTATTTTCTCTTTCCCCTCTTTTTTAAGAAGTAAGAAAGTAGATTGATGCCCTTATGCTAATTAATCTTATAATTAAGTCCAACGCGCGTTATCTTAGAATCTAGCTCATAGTCAAAAAGCAAGTTTCCAAACTTCTCCTTAGCTTTTTGCACTGAAGGGTTAAGTCTTATAAAGTTTAAGACTTCATCATCGCACTCCTGCAAAGTCTTAATATCAAAAAAGAGCCCTAAAGTCTTTATAAACTCCTCTATATCATAGATAGCAGTGGCTTTATTGGCAGCTAGTAACTTTTGGGTACAAAGGCTTTCAGACATCTTATGAGGCAAGGTTAGTATTGGCTTATTAAGACTTAAAGCTAGGGCTGCAGAAGAGCTTGAGCCACTTTGTAAGTCTGCATAAGGTATAAGCACAAGGTCGCTTAGGGCTATTATGATACGGTTTCTTTCTAAGAAAGAAGCTAGGGTTATGCGCGTTTTTTCTTCATACTCACTTAAAGCTAGGGCACTTTTTTTGATCTCTTCTAAAAGCTTTTTGTTTTGAGCTGGGTAGTTAAGATCTAGTGAGCAAGGAAGTACTGAGATGGTGTTAGGGAAGGCGTTTTCATGGGCTATATAGTCTATGCCTAAAGCACCTCCACTTATGATACTAAAGCCACTACTTGCAAGTCTGGAAGCAAGTAAGGCAGTTTGTTCTTGTGCATAGACGCTTGGACTTCTAGAGCCAATAATGGCAATTAGTGGCTTTTTAAGTAGGTCTAGGTTGCCTTTATAAAAAATCTTATCTAGAGGTTTAAAAAGAGTAAAGCTTTTAAGGGCTTTGATGGGCTTTTCTTTAACTTTAGTAAAGTCTTCTTTTGTAGTAAAAAAGCCTGCTAGGTAGTCTTTTGTGCTTACTGAGTTTAGCGTTGAAGATTCTTTTCTTTCTTTGTTTGTAAGACTATTAAGCCTAGTAATCTTATCTTGAAAGTCACTTTGCAGTAAAGAAAAAGATTCCAAAAAGCTATGCTTTACTTACTATGTTTTAGTGGTTGGCCATAGTATTTTATATGTGCGTGTAGGCGTAAGTAGTCATTTAATGTACCTATATAAACTAGGTCATAGTACTTAGTCAGCACATCTTTATAAATCTTAAGTGTTCCTATAGTTTTTAAGTGGGGGTGACCTATAGCTATGGCATAACCTCTTTTTCTAGCTATCCTTAAGAAGGTTTCCATCTGCTTTGCTATGTAGTTTTCATCTTGGACATTATCTAAAAACACATCTCTTGAAAGGAAAAACTTACCTCGCTCTTTGCCAATTTGCTTTATGACATTAGAAGCTATGGTCTTAGAATCTACAAACTGTAAATAATCGCTATCAAGAGCTTTTAGCAGCTTTAGCATGTCACTCCTACTGCTAGTAAAACCGTGGCCTGCGTGGTTGTTTACATAAAAGGCATAGGGAAAGTCTTTTCTTATCTCATCTATTTTCTTTTTAATATCTTTATAGCTTTCACCCATCTTTATCCACTCACTTTTATCTGTGTAGTGAGGGCCTGCTTCAAGTGGAAGGTGTACCATATAGTAAGGAAAATCGTTTGCTATCTGTGGTGTGTTTGGCGTGATAGGCTGTTTTGGGAAGACACTAGGAGTTAGCTTAAGGCCAACTGACTTTATGCGTCTTGCATGCACTCTGCTAGAGACGTCATCTATTATGATAACTATCATAGGCTTTTTATAGTGGGAAGTTTTAGCATACTTAGCGTGCAAGAGGTCTAACTCTTTGACATTTAAAAGAGCTTTTGATGTGCTAGGAGTTTTAGAATCTAAAGTTTTAGATTCTAAAACGTTAGAGTTTGTGGTGGCAGGAGTACTTGGTGATATGGTAGTGCTACTTAAGTCTTTAGTGTTTGTCTCTTGTGAGTTTTGATTTTTGGGGCTTAGGGTGGCTAGTGATTTAACATGACTAGGGTTAATGGTACTTGGCGGTACAGTTAAAGAAGGTGTGGGAAGCTCTATAGACTTAGAGTAGGAGGTATCTTTTAAAGTATCCTTTGTGGTTGTATCACTACTTGCAATAAAGTAATAAACCACTACAAGCACTACTATGATGATAACTACTATTAGGCTTGCAAGTAGTGCTAGTTTTTTACCCTTACTCAAATTAAGCCTTGTGTGTTAGTTTTGATTAGCATGTAGCTTATAAAACTCTTAAGCATCTATAGTTATCTCTAAAGTTTTAGAGTAATAGTCTCTATCTGCCTTTCTAACTTCTACTGCATTAGACTTTGTATACTTTTTAACTACTGCTATTAGTTCATCTACCATCTCATCAAAGTGAGGTATATTGGCTGTGCGTTCTTTAGAAAGAGTTAGCATCAGTCGTTTTTTAGCACAGCTTGCTGGTTTTTCTTTGCATTTTCCTAGACCAAACAAAACAGCCTCCTTACTTACTCAACATTCGTTTAAATGAGCCTAAAAATCCAGACTTAACCTTAAATGTCGGAAACTCTACTTTCTCTCCAAGCACCCTTTTACTTATACGGTTATAAGCTTCTCCACTTGGACTGCCTAGATATATGGTTGGCTCACCTTTATTAGTAGCACTGACTACTTTAGTATCTTCTGGCACTAAGCCTATCAAAGGTAGGGCTAATATATCTAAAACGTCTTCATAGCTCATCATATCGCCTTTTTCTATTAGGTCTGGATTGATGCGGTTTATGATTACATACTTTTCTAGTTTTTCGCCAAGCTTTGCTTTTTCTGACTTAGAATCTATTATCCCTATAACTCTATCACTATCTCTTACAGAGCTTACTTCTGGAGTAACTATAACTAGTGCCTTATCAGCCCAAAACACCGCGTGCTCAAAGCCACCTTCTATACCTGCTGGACTATCTATTATGATGTAGTCAAACTCTTGCTTTAGCTTTTCTAAAAGATCTTTTACTTTATTAGTATCTAGTACATTTTTATCTTTAGTTTGAGAAGCTGGGAGAAAGTAAAGATTTTTAGTTCTTTTATGACCAATTATCGCCTGAGAAAGATTGCACTTTCCTTCCATAACATCTACGACGTTATAAACTATCCTGTTTTCTAGTCCTAGAATCATATCAAGGTTGCGTAGTCCTATATCAAAGTCTACAGCTATGACCTTATGCCCAGCTTGAGCCAATCCTATGGATATATTAGCAGCTGCGGTTGACTTACCAACCCCACCTTTTCCAGAAGTTATGGTTATAACGCATCCATTTTTATCCATATATGTAATCGCCTTTAGCACAAATTTAATAAACACTCTAAATTGTAGTGATCTTTACTCTGCGATTATTGTAGCACAATCCTTAAGATCAAGTTTATATTGAAGATGAAAGTATAGAATCTAAGCTTTGCTTTATTGCTAAGTATTAGCTGATGTGGGCTTTGTATCAGCATGTAGATTAATTTTAAAAATAACTTAAATTAAGCTTTTTTTAAGTATAAACCCATTAAAGTCTTTTCTTTATTTAAAACATAAGGCGTACATAATATGGAGCTAACAAAAACACCAAAAGTAGGTGAGATAAAAAGAGACTGGATAGTCTTAGATGCAAAAGGTCAAGTGTTTGGGCGACTGATAACTCAGATCGCTACTATCTTAAGAGGGAAGCATAAGCCAAGCTTTACTCCTAATATGGACTGTGGAGACTTCGTCATAGTTATAAACGCTAAAGACGTTAAGTTTAGCGGGCTAAAACTAGAAGATAAAGAGTACTTCACTCACTCTGGTTACTTTGGAAGTACTAAAAGTAAGACTTTAGGTCAGATGCTAGAAAAGCACCCAGAAAAGCTATATAAACTAGCTGTTAGAGGTATGCTACCTAAGACAAAGTTAGGAAGGGCTATGATTAAAAAACTAAAAGTATATCAAGGTGAAACTCACCCACATACTGCACAAACAACAAGTAAAGGAAATTAATGCAAGAGGTTTATGCAACTGGTAAACGAAAAAGCGCTATAGCTAAAGTGTGGCTAACAAGCGGCACAGGAAAACTTATAATTAATGATGTGAGCTTAAATGAGTGGTTAGGTGGGCATGATTCCATAAAAATGAAGGTTATGAGACCTTTGATGCTTACTAAGCAAGATAAGTCAGTTGACATCAAAGCTGTTGCTTTTGGTGGAGGCTACTCAGCACAAGCTGAAGCTTTGCGTTCTGGTATAGCTAAAGCACTTAATGCTTATGATAGAGAGTCTTTTAGACCTATACTAAAACCTGAAGGTTTGCTAACTCGTGATGCTAGAGTGGTTGAACGTAAGAAATATGGTAGAAGAAAAGCTAGACGTAGTCCACAGTTCTCTAAAAGATAGTTTTTACAAAAGAAGTTTTTTACAAGAGCTTTTTTGCATTTGGCACAGTGGTTTGGAATCTTTTTGGGGTGGCTTTATAAAAGTTATAAGTTGGCGACCCCTGAAAGATTTGAACTTTCGTAACCACCTGGAAAGGGTGGTATCCTTGGCCTCTAGATGAAGGGGTCGTGATAGACAAAGACTGAATTATACTATAAGTTTTTATTTAATCTCTCTCATTAACTTATAAAATCTAAGAAAAATATTTACCATTTTTAAACTTTGATACCATGACTTTTTGATGTTGTATTTATATATATTTATGGCACGGTTTTGCTTTCATACTAGCTTTTTTTAATCTAGCTTAGCTATTTCTTTTTATTAATTTAAGCTTGATGAGAGATATAATTATTTTTATTACTATTTAATATTGCTTAATGTTTAATGCAGGGCTGTACTATAGAATCTTTAATATAAATACAAAGGAAAAAATATGATAACTTTTCGCGGCAATAAAGCAACATTAAATGGCAAACAACTAAAAGTAGGAGACGCTGCTCCAAGCGTAGAGTTAGTATCTGGTGATCTAAGTTTAGTAAAAGTAGGGGGTGCTAGTGGTAAATATCAAGTTATAAATGTAGTGCCTAGTCTAGATACAGGAGTGTGTGCGGCTCAAACTAGAAAGTTTAACGAAGAAGCTTCTAAGCTACACAACACTCAAGTTTTTGTAGTATCGATGGATCTTCCATTTGCACAAGGTAGATTCTGCACAGTAGAAGGTATAAAAAATCTAACTGCTTTAAGTGACTTTAGAAAAAAAGAGTTTGGTGAAAAGTACGGCTTATTGCTAACTGATAGCCCGCTAGCAGGGTTGCTAACTCGTGCTGTTATAGTAGTAGACCCACAAGGAAAAATCATCTATGAAGAGATAGTTTCTGAGATAACTAATGAGCCTGATTATAAAAGTGCATTAGAAGCACTTAAGTAGTTTTTATAACTATTTTTCTTAAAATGATGTTTTGCCTTTATAAATAGCTTAAAATACCAAAAAGCTAGTGCGTTAAGCATAATAAGGAAACATACTATGCAAAAAGAATCTTCGCCCTATTTAAAAAAAAAAAATGAGGGGGGGGAATCTCCTCTTTCTGTACAATCTAAATCTAAACAATATGAAACTAGGCTATATATGAATCTAGAAGGAAGTGAGTATCTAGTTAGGTTTGAAAGCGGCTTATCTAGGCTAGAAGGTGAAGTGCTAGTATCTTTAATCGTTTCAAATTATAACAACGAACATTATATAGATGAGTGCATACTAAGCTTAAGAAGGCAAAGTTTTAAAGAGATAGAAATCATCATAGTTGATGATGCTTCAAGTGATAAAAGCATAGACAAGCTAAAAGAGCACGCAAAAGAAGATGCGAGGATTTCTCTCTTTTTAAACTCTGTTAGGACAGGGCATCCAAGTCTTGCTAGAAACTATGGCATTAGCATAGCAAAAGGTAAGTATATAGCCTTTGTAGATAGCGATGACTATTTAGATATAGACTGCGTTAAGCTTCACTATGAACGTTTAGAATCTGCTAATGCAGACATAGCCTACTGTGATCTAAATCTTTATGATGACACTAAAGATATATACAAACACTATCAAATAAATCATGCCAACAAAGATAAAAGCTTAGTCTTTAATGCCTATAGTGCTAATAGCTACTTTTGGATATATCCAAAGACTAGTGCTTGCTTTCAGATGTATAAAAAAGAGTTTTTCTTAAGCACTAAGCTTAGTTTTAGAAACTGTAATTTTGAAGATACTGATGTATCTATAGTGACTTTGCTTTGTGCTAAGAGTATATGTTTCTTGCCAAAGCCCTTGTATGTAGCTAGGATCAATAAACGCTATGGGGTTAATAGAAGTGATGCTAAATTAAATGTACATGAGAAGTCTAAAGCCCTCGAAGGTTTTGAAGTTATAAGAAACTCTTATAACTTAAAAAAGCAAAAAGGTATAGTTGGACTAGAAGAGGGGCTTTTATATGTGTACTTTAGTCTTTGCTTTTATTATATAGATGTTTTTAGTAATGAAAGAGATATATTTTTATGCTTAAATGAAGCAAAGAAGTTTTTAAATGAAGTCATAAAAGATGGCGATGTTAAGAGATTTATCTATTTTAATGGCACGCAAAATAACTTCTTACACTCTCTTATGAAAGATGACCCATTAAAGTTTATTAAAGGCTCTATGTCATATGCGAGATATGTGCCAAATAATGCAAGAGATATACTGTTTAAAGGCATAGTTGTTAATGAATACAGAAAGTACAAAAAGCCTTTTAGATTTTTCATAGTAGGTTTTGCCATACTATCTTCTTGGAGAAAGATGCTAAAAGAAAAGAAGGAGATGAAACTAGAAGATAAGAAGTCACAAAAACTATCTAGCGAGGATGTAGAATCTAATAAATAGATTCTATCTTTTAGATCATCTTTTTTAGTAAAAAAGATGATCTTGGATTTTGCAAGTTTTAGAGTTAAGTTTAAGGTCTTTGACTTATTTAGCAGGAGTGCCTTCTATAGAAATGTTTATTCTTACATCATCACTTACCATAGAGTTTCCAAAATCTTTACCTACACCGAAGTCTTTTCTGTTTATTTTGCCCATTAGTTTTAGAGAGTAAACTTCATTTTTCTTCATATCTTGAACTGGTCCTCTTAGAGCGCCAAAGAATTTCACTCTTTTTGTAACACCCTTTATAGTTAGGTCAGCTTCTATGGCATATAGTTTAGTAGGAACTTTCATCATCATGTCCATTGATTTTTGATCATCAGCCATGTCTTTTTTACTCATACCCTCTTTCATATCCATTTTATGCATTTCTTCTTCAGCATGCTTATGATGTCTTTTCATTCTAGCTTCAGCTTTTTTGTCTTCTTTTATGCTTACAGCTTTTAAAGTTGCATCAGGATATTTAGCTGCATCAAAGAAATCAGGAGCTTTTAAGTGATCATCTCTTTTTTGATTCTGAGTATTAACTGAAGAGATTTTCATAGTACCATCTAGTGCTTTTAACTCTCCTTTTTCTACATCTACAGTACCGCTAAAAGTATCAAATGTACCATCAACGCCAGATATCATAAGGTGAGTTACTTGGAATCCAACTCTTGAGTGTGAGTTATCTATCACAAGTGGTTTTGCTTGAGCTAAGCCAAAGCCTAAGGCAGATGCTACTACTAAACTTACTATTGTTTTTCTCATGAAAAAATCCTTTTTTATTGTATTTATCTAGCTAAAGCTAAATTCAACTTGATTGTAATCATATTTAGTTAATCAAATATGATTAAGTTTTGTAAAGCAGTAAGATCCAGCAGCAGCTAATATTACAAAAGGTATCAGTAATCCAAACTCTGGTATAAAAAGATTATTAGCACTTAGTTTGCCAAGTGAGAAAAAGATTCCCCACATGATTAGACAAAATACGCTAAAAACTATGCCGTGCAGGGCTAAATTACCATACCTTGCAAGCACAGGACTATAATAAACTACTATAATGCTAGTAAAGATGACAAAAAACTGAATGATGGTAAGTGTGTAAAATATACCCCTAACCCTTCCAAACTCAGCATGACTTTCATATAGAATCTTCATAGAAGTTAGTGCATCATAGATTGATACTGAAGGCTTGTTTTGATAGATAGTATCTAGTACTTTTGGCCTAAAGCCTTGCAATAAATGCACATCTTTATATGTTTTTATAGTGATGCCTGGGTGGCCTATCTCGTAGTCTTTAGGCATATCCATCACTGAGACATTTTTTAAAATCCACTCATTATCTTTAAAAACTGCTTCTTTTGAAGAGCTTACACTTACTAGCTTTTTGTTTTCCACTCTAAAGACTTTGATATTTTGTGCGGTTTGAAGTAGAGGATAAATCTTGCCAAAGAAGATGTAGCTATCTTTGTATTTTACAAAGAGGTTATTAGCCGTGTTCATGTTTGAGCCTTGATAGACTATATTTTCTACCTTTTCTTGGGCGTAGACAAAGGGCGTGATATTAAGGATGATAAAAAGCACTAAGATGGTAATGTTTACAATTAGCACTGGAGCTAGGATGATTTTTTTAGAGTAGCCAAGGGCTAAAAGGGCTGCGTACTGATTAGTCTTAATCATGCTTATATAAAAAACAACTACTGATAAAAGTAAGCTTATGGGTAAAACGTAGTTTAGTGCGTATAAAGCTTCATAGGAGTAAAAAAGTATGATTAAGTTTACAGAATCTGGCATGTGATCAAAGTACTGAAGACTATCTATGCTTACAAAGAAGAGTTCTAGTGCTAAGAATATAGTGATTAGTATCTTTAGATATCTATAAGATATGAAGTTAAAAAGCATCATTTTAGGTTAATGCCATATTTATTTTGAGTGCTTTGTGGGCTTGTGATTAAAGAAAGTAGGGCGTTTAAAACAAAGGGCATCATATCTTGCAGTAAGACTAGCTCTTGCTTGCTAAAGTTACTTAAGACATAGTTTGCAACCTCTTCGTGATTAGACTTATTGGCATTTTTTAGTGCATGTAATGCTAGGGTTTTAAACTCACTGCCATTCATTATAGCCTTTGTGTTGTTAGTAAGTTTTTCTTTATAAGATTGTGTGTACTCCTCGCTTATCTTGTAAGCATCGATATTTGAACTTATAAGCTTTGAAAGTAGCTCAGGATATAAAAGTATGTTAAATCCTATGCCAAAACGTAGCTTTGTATAAGGCAAACTAAGATGTGAGTTTATGCTTTTTAGTCCGTTGTGTCCAGCTGTGCTACTAGTTTCTTTGTAGTTTAAGCTTCCAAAGGGCAAGTCTAACTCGTCGTGGACTACTATTAAGCGTTCGCACTTGTAGTAGTTATAAAGGGGGGCTATTGCTGTGCCACTTAGATTCATAAAAGTTTGGGGTTTTACTAAGACTAGATTATAAGTTTGGGAGTTTGTTTCACTATTAAGTTTATAAAATGCGATTAAGGCGTTTGCCTTTTTATCAAAAGAGAAGCTAGCCCCTAGCTTGCTAGCTAGGGCATCTAGTACTATAAAGCCTATGTTGTGTCTAGTTAGTTCGTACTTTTGTCCTACATTCCCTAGACCAGCAACTAATATATTCATTCATTACTTAGCTTTTATAACACCAACAATTGCTACTGAAGAGCCTAGTTTTATCTCTACATTGTCATGTTTTTCTAAGTCTCTAACTAGCACGCTGTGACCGACATCTAGTTTAGATACATCTATAGTATAGCTATCAGGTAGATTTTTAGCGTCACACTTTACAGGTACTCTCTTGTGAGATACAAGTAAGATACCTTTGTTTTTCAAACCTATCGGAGTGCCTATAGTTTTTACAGGCACGTTAAAGTTTGACACAACGCCATCTTGTGCTACCATCAAGTCTACATGTAGTATAGATCCTCTAACTGGATGTATGTTGTAGCTTTTTGCAACTACTTGATACTCTTTGCCGTCTACTTTGACAGGAAACTTTGTACTGTCTTTTGAACGCATAAACTTTATAAAATCGTTTTCTTTAAAATAGCAGTGGATATTTTCTACCCCTTTGCCATAAATATTAGCGATTAGATTCCCATCTTTCCTTAAGGCTTTTGCATTAGCCTTTGAAATACTCTCTCTAATTTTACCTTCTAACATATACACCTTTCTTTAATTAAACTAAGCCTCTATTTTATCTTTAATAAGCTTTAAATTATTTTAAAGTTGGGATGTAGTTAGCAAGTGCAGCTATATCAGCGTCGCTTAACTCATGAGCAGCACCGTGCATGATAGCACCCATACCGTGTTGGTTTAAAGTACCAGCTTTATAACCTTCTAGGTCAGCTTTGATTTTAGCACTAGTCATTTGATTAACGATATCACTTTTACCCATAGCGTGTTTTTCCATTTTTAAACCATGGCAAGCCGCACATTTACCAGATACTATACCAGCTGCATCACTAGCAAACACTAAACCTGCTAAACCTAAACCTACAAATAACATTTTCAACATTGAATCTTCCTTGTTTTTAAGATATTCTCATTTTATCACGATTTATAAAAGAAGTAGATAAAACGAAGTCAAATTCTACCGCATAAAATTCCTAGCATAAAGCATTATAAACACTCCAATTAGTATTAAAACTGCACCTATATAATCAAACCTATCTGGTTTAAATCCATCAAAGATGGCAGCCCACACTATGGAAAACACTATAAATATCCCGCCATATCCGGCAAAAACTCGCCCAAAAGTGCTAGTTTGAAGTGTGGCAACTAGCCCATAAACTATTAGCATGACCATCCCAAGTATGCCTATCCATAAAGACCTATCGCCTTTAATCCATATCCAAACTAGATAGCCTCCACCTACTTCAAATATACAAGCTAGCAAAAAGTAAAAAATAGATTTTATCAATACTTTAAATCTCCTTTTTTCTTTTGTCTAATTTACACTAGGCCTATTTTATTTACCAACGCAAAACTGAGAAAACATGGAATCTAACATCTCTTCAGTATCAAACTCATGAGTCATAGAAGAAAGTGACTTTAAAGCAGCACTTATCTCTAAGCTTGCTAGCTCTAAAGTGCCTTCACTTAAAAAAGGCAAGGCGTTTTGCAAGCTTTTTAAAGAGGCTTCTAGCTTTAAGCTTTGCTCCTTAGAACTAAGCATAACTCCTTTATAGTTTGAATCTTCTATCAGTCCTTTTAAAAGATGCTTTAGCTTTATGATTGAACCTATATCATTGGTGCTTATGCTTAAAGTTTTTAGCCCAAAGTCTTTAGTAAGCCTAGATTCTAAGTTAGGATAGGGCTTTAAGTCATTTTTGTTTAACAAAGCTAGTACCTTAGAATCTAGTGTGCTAACAAGCTTTAGTATCTCTAAGTCTTTACTATCTAAGTCTTTAGAGCCATCAAAGACGCATAAAACTATGTCGCTTTTTTTTGCCACTTCTAGGCTTTTTTTGATTCCTAACTCTTCTATATCATCTTTGCCTTCATGTATGCCAGCAGTATCAGATACTTTTAAGAGGTTGCCATCTATGTTTATGTACTCACTTATGACATCTCTTGTCGTGCCTTCTATGTTGCTAACTATGGCTCTATCTTCTAAAAGCAAAGCATTT
This sequence comes from Helicobacter sp. 11S02629-2, assembly GCF_002272875.1. Lineage (GTDB taxonomy): Bacteria > Campylobacterota > Campylobacteria > Campylobacterales > Helicobacteraceae > Helicobacter_I. The sequence continues at coordinate 61,128 of NZ_MLAN01000007.1, read as the reverse complement.
AATAAAGAGCTTTTACCGACATTAGGCTTGCCTATGATTGCTAGTTTTAGCCCTTCAAGTGAGGTTAGGGCAAGTTTTGAGTTTTCTATGATGTCGCTAAATTCTAAGATTAGCTTTTCAAGATAGGACTTTATAGCTTCTATTAATCTAGTATCTAAGTCTTCTTCGGAATAATCTATCATGACTTCTATCCTAGCTAGGATATCTATCATATTAGATCTTATATCATGTATGTATTTGCTTAGCTTGCCTTCTAAGTTTTCTGCAAGCATTAAGGCTGCTTTTTTGCTTTTAGCCTGCACTAATGCTGCCATGCTTTCAAGCTGTACTAGATCTAGCTTGCCATTTAAAAAAGCCCTTTTGCTAAACTCTCCAGCTTCTGCTAGTCTAGCTCCAAGTCTTAAAAGTAGACTTAGAATCTCATTTGCAACTACAAAGCCACCATGGCACTGAAACTCGACTATATCTTCACCATTAAAACTAAAAGGTGCTTTATAGTAGATGCATATACACTTATCAAGCAAGATATTTTTTTCGTCTTTTATCTTACAAAGGCTTGCAACTCTTGGTATTAAGTCTTTACTTGTAAGCTTAAAAGATAGGGCTTTAGCCTCACTCCCACTTAGCCTAATTATATTAATAGTGCTTGTATCTTTAGTGGCAAGGGCTACTATGGTATCAGTGGTTTGGTCTGTAGGGGCAAGATATTTCATTTATAAAAGATGCCTTATTTAAAATCATTAATGATGATATATTTTTTATCTCCACTACTAGTTCTAAAAGATACATATTTATTAGGTAAGGCAGCCCTTAGCTTTTTAAGTGCTATATGTGCTAAGACGCCATCTAACTCCTTAGTGCTAGTGCTTCCTTGACTTAGGGCCTCTTCTATTATAGGTTGTATGTAGACATCTATCATAGCTTCTTGATTTTTCAAAAACTGAGAGACTTCAAGCTTGATGTTGTATCCATAAACTGGCTGAATCCAGTTTGATAGTAGATAAGAAAGAGCCTTGTATCTATAGCCTTTTTCACCTATGATAAGTGCTGAATCTTTGCCATCTAAAAATATAAATAAAGTCTTATCGTTGTACATGCTAACTTCTACAGTATCAAGTTCTAAGGGCATATAAGATAGTAAAGATTTAAGTTCTTTTTGGATGCTTAGGCATAACTCATCTAGATCTTTTTTAGTAGTGTTATCTTTGGTGCTACTAACTTCTTGAGGCTTTATATCTTTTGTGCTTTCTGTTTGCCCTAAGTCCTTGCTTGCTAAGTCTGTGGTTTGATATAAGGTGTGCAAGGTTTTAGAATCTTTGGCCTTGGAATCTTGCCCCTTAGATTCTTGACTTTGGGAGAGTTGGCTAGGGTGGGTGTTAAAGTCTTTTTTAATAAGGCTTGATTTTTGATAAGTTTCTGTGTGTTTATGATGTGGGTTAGGCTTGGTGTTTGAGCTAGAAGATATCTCTTTTTGTATGCTTTTTTGGTCTTTTTTATTATCATCTACATCTTGCCAAAGTTCTTGTTTGAAATCCTTAGCAGTGCTGCTAGTTGCTTTAGATTCTATATCTTGAAAGCTTTTATGTGCAATAGTTGCAAGTCCATCATCTTGTGCTATCTTTTTAAAAATCTCTGCTTTTTCTTTTATATTTTGGGATGATTTCGCTATCTCTTTTAGCTTGTTTTCTATGTCATTTTTATCTTTGCTATTTAGCTTTTTTAGATTTTCAAGGTCTTTGTTAAAGTTTGCACACATCACCTTGTTTGCAAAGCTGGCATCATGAGGCTTATTATCTTTAGGTCTTTCATCAGTTTTATAGTGGAAGTTTTGGGATAAAGAATCTGAAGCTACACTATCTTGCTTTTTTTGTGCTACTAGGATTGCTTCTTTTTTAAAAAGTCCCAAAAACCCACGTCTAGGATACTGGATGACTTCATATTCTATAGAAGTTACTGAGCATTTAAGCACTTGACTTGCTTTAGTCAGTGCTTCTTCTATTGTGCATGCTTGTATTTTTGTCATTTAATTCTAACTTTTATTCATATCAACTTTTTTCACTTTTGCTTTTTGCTAATCTTTGCTACTTCTTTTTCCTCGTGTTTGTGGGCAAATTTCGCTTTTTTAACTTTTAGGATTTTATTAATCGCAAGCTGTTGCAAGGCAGAGAATATATTATTAACCGTCCAATAAAGCACAAGTCCAGCTGGGAAGGTGAATAAAAATATAGTAAAGACTACAGGTAAAAGCTTGAAAATCTTGGCTTGAGTAGGGTCAGTTACTGGCGTTGGAGAAAGAGTTTGCTGTAAGTACATAGAAAGCCCCATGATGATAGGCAGCACAAAGTAAGGATCCATAACACTTAAGTCGTGAATCCATAATATAAACCCAGCACTTTTTAACTCAACTGCGTTATATAAAACCCTATAAATAGAGAAAAAGACAGGTATTTGTATTATTAAAGGAAGGCAGCCACCAACTGGATTAGCGCCATTTTTCTTATAAAGCTCCATCATAGCAGCTTGAAGTTTTTGAGGCTCACCTTTATGCTTTGCTTGAAGCTCTTTCATCTTAGGTGCTAGATCTTTTAGCTTTTGCATACCCATCATGCCTTTATAAGTAAGCGGGAAAAGTATGATTCTAATTATAAGCGTTACTAAGATGATGGCAAAGCCCCAGTTCCCAACATAGTTATGCAAGAAGTTTAAAAGCCAAAAAACATACTTGGCAAAGAAGGTTATCATCCCATATTCAACTACATTAGTAAGTTTTGGGTCTATTGAGTGAAGGGTGGCGTAGTACTTTGGTCCTATGTAACCATTAAATGTAACATCTTGCTTTTGTATATCTATAAAACTCATAGGAAGTTTTTTACCAACTGCTTGCTGACCTACTATAACATCTAAGTTGTGCTTGCTATGAAGCAAGGTTGTATAGTACCTATCTACACTAGCGACAAAGGTTGAAGCTGGGTAGGATTCGCCTTCTTTTTTAGCGTCTCCATCTTCTATCTTTTCTATAGAGCCGTTATTTTTTTCTAATAAAACTCCGTTAAAAGCGTAGTTTTCGCCATCTGCAGTAGGTCTAGAGCCATTACTTAAAAGATACTTTACTGGCTCACTAGTATGTAAGCTTACTTTATAAGTTAGGTCTGGATTAATTAGCAAAGTCTTAGTTATAAGTAGCTTTCCAAGCTTTTGAGTTAGCACTAAAGTAACTGGCTTAGAATCTAGAGCTAACTTTCCATCTTTAAGTGTGTCACTACTAGATTCTAAAGTGTAAGGGGTGTCAAAAGCAAGGTTGTTTAACTTCTCATCAGCAAATCTCATCTCAAGTGGTTTTGGTGATGCGTCATTAGCAAAAAGTGGCAGCCTATCAAGCTTTTTTTGATCACCTTTTACTATGCCAACTAGCCTTTTTATATGATCTAAAAAGTGCTCTTGAGGTGGGTGGGTGAACTTGTCATTTTTCAAATAAACTTGTTTGATACGCCCTAAAGAATCTATCTCCATATCAAACTCTTTAGATTTAATAGTAAGCAATATAGAATCTGGACTGCCTTTAGCAAGGGCTGGGACGTCTTTTGACGTAGCTACAGGGGCTTGTTTTGCTATGGCTGGGGCACTATTGATACTTGCTTCTTTGGTCTCTGTGTTAGCTTGCTTGGTATCTTTTGTAGTATTTGTAGCTGTATGATGTGTATTAACTTCGTCTGGAGCGAAATACTTAGACCAGATGACAATAACTACTAAAGCACAAGCTATAGCTATTATAATCCTTAGATTGGGAGACTTTGAAGACTTATTCACTGAACACCTTTGAGAGAGTTTAAACTAAGATTATATAAAATTTTTCAACTTTAATCAAACTGATATTATGCACTTTATACTTGAAGATTAAGTACTTAAGATGCGGAATTTTTAAAATCTTTTTTTGTTTTAAAAGCGGGATGGCTTTTAAGAAGTAAGGTTGTAACATATTTTTTGCCATTTTGTGTTTATTGGCATGATTTAATCTTATCCTTAGTATAAAAGGGGCGTCAAAGCCACCTTTAAAAAGTGAGTTACACCTTAAGATTCTAAGTAGTGTTGCAAAAAAAGCTATTAGGGCGTTGTTGTATTTAAAGTTTAAAAAAGAGTAGTTTGAGCAAGTTGGGTAGTAAAGGCAAGTTGGTTTTTTAAGAGGGGATATAAAGCTTTGATAGAACTTAATAAATGCTAAAAATATAAACTTCATGACAAAGATTGTGGAGGTTGCAAGTTCTTACTACTTTCTTTTTTATCACTTTGTATAGATTTAGTTTTTTGAGTGTTTTTATCTATATTTTTAGAAAAAAGCATCTTGGCTTTGGCCTTATTAAAAGAGTAAAAGATAGCTTTTTCTAAGACTTCATAACTTAAAAGCTCTATACCTTTTCTGCCTATTATCACACAAGCTAGTCTTTCTTTTTCTAGGTTTTTGTAAATGTTAAAGCACACGCTTCTAAGGCGTCTTTTAGTGAGGTTTCGAACTACTGCCCCTCCTATCTTTTTACCTATGCTAAGTCCTAATAAGAAGTTAGGGGATGCAAGAGTAGAAGGAGGAAAGCTAGAAGTTTTATTATTGCTATTTAGTGGTCTTTGTTTTTTAAGTTTATAAAAGCTACTTAAGTCTAAAAGTATGACTGTGAAAGCATCTTGATTGTACTTAAAACCATTTTTAAAGACTATATCAAAGTCTTTGCTAGTTTTTAAGGAGTCAAACTCTTTTAAGGTCATACTCTGGAGATGTGTATCATTTAAGAGATGCTTAGTCTTTTTCTACCTTTAGCACGTCTTGCGTTTATGACTTTTCTGCCATTTTTTGTACTCATCCTTAATCTGAAGCCATGAGTTCTTTTTCTTGGTGTGTTGTGTGGTTGATAAGTGCGTTTCATAGTTAACCTTAAGTACAAATTAAAAGTTGTGATTCTAGCTTATGTAATATTTAACAAAGCTTAAGGCAGTTTTAATGAGAAGTTTTTAGTGCAGTATATAAAACATTAAAAACAAGTACTTTTTGGAGATATATCTAACTTATAGCCATCTTCTAGATCAAAAAGTATAAGTTTCAAGTCTTTTAGTGATATAGACTTTAGCGTGCTAGCACCTAGTAAGGTGTTATCTTGCAGTAAGGCTTCAAGCCTTCCTATAGTAGCCCTTGCTATCATGGCGGCGTTGTCTGAGCAAAACTCTAGTGGGGCTAGTTTTAACTCCTTATCTCCAAGTAAAGCAAGCATCTTTTTTCTTAAAAGCGAGTTAGCAGAAGCCCCTCCTATTAAAGCAAAAGTATTGACATCACTTTTAGAATCTAGATACTTTTTAGTCTTTTCTATTAGATGGGTTGTAGCACTTTCTTGAAAGGCTAGGGCTAGCTCTGCTTTATGTGTCTCATCTAGATTGCTAGCTTTTTTTAGTTCATCAATCTTTAGTCTCACTGCATTTTTAAGGCCTGAGAAACTAAAATCAAGCGTATTTTTATGACGTAAAGGCACTGGAAAGCTAAAGCTAGGAGAGCTTTTATGGCTTTGAGCAAGCTTATCTATAACGGGTCCTCCTGGGTAGCTAAGCCCAAGCATCTTACTTACTTTGTCATAGCACTCTCCAAAGCTATCATCTAGCGTAGTTGAAACTAGCCTTACATCACTGTAGTTTTTAAACTCTATAAGCATAGTGTGACCGCCAGAGACTAAGAGGGAACTAAGTGGCTTTTCTTCTTCTCCTATAAAGCAAGAGTAGATGTGGCCTAAGAGGTGGTTTATACCAAAAAGGGGTAGTTCATAGATGAGACTAAGCATAGATGCTAGCATGAGGCCTTCTAAGAGTGAAGTGGCAAGACCTGGCTCATTAGTAACGCCTATGCATACAACTTGTGACATGGAATCTAAAAGTGTTTTATCCAACAGGGTAGGTAAGTCTTTGGCGTGGAGGCGGCTTGCAAGCTCAGGGACTATACCTCCATGCATATTGTGGAAGTTTTCTTGGGATATCTTTTGATGATGGAGTAAGGCCTTTGAGTTAAGGTCCATTAAAGACACAGCACAGTCATCACAGCTTGTTTCTATAGCAAGTACTAGCATTTTTATCCCTTTGATCGATCTCTTTGGTTAGGTATAATTTTACCTTTAAAAATTAATTAATAAAAAGGTTTTATTATAATGTACGCAGAATGGGAAAAACAAAGGGCAGTTGTACTAATCTACCCTCACAAATTTTGTGATTTTAAAGATGACTTAAAGGCTGTAAGGAAGGTCTATGATGAGATAATCTCTAACATAGAAACAGAAGTTTGGCTTATAAAACACACTCAAGATTCAATCAGAACCAGTTTTAAAGAAAATGTAAGAATTATAGAAATAGATACTAATGACTTATGGGCAAGAGATAGCCTAGCTATAAGCATAAAACCAAGTAAAGCTAGCCCTAAGGCACATTTAAAATACACTTATAAAAACTTTGGCTTTAATGGCTGGGGGTTAAAGTTTGCCGCAGATTTGGATAATCAGATAAATGCCAAGCTTGCTTGCCTAGGCTTTTTAAAAGATATGAAAACTGAAAGCTTGATACTAGAAGGTGGAAGTATAGACTGCAACTCAAAAGGCGACTTACTTACTAACACACAGTGCCTTCTTTCTCCTAATCGCAACCCAGCCCTAAGTAAAGACAAAATAGAATCTAAACTCTTAAAAGAGCTTAATGTAAAGCGTGTACACTGGCTAAGCCATGGCTTTTTGCTAGGTGATGATACAGATAGTCATATAGATACTTTAGCTAGATTTATAGATGATGAAACTATCGCTTATATAAAGTGTGATGATCCTAAAAATGTGCATTTTAAAGGTTTAGAGCTTATGGAACAAGAGCTAGAAGCTCTACCTTTTAAGCTAGTAGCACTTCCTTTTTGTGACTATGTGCACGAAGGTGAGGCCTTGCCTGCAAGCTATGTGAACTTTTTGTTTACAGAAGGTAAGCTTTTAGTGCCACTTTATGGCAAGCCTAGTGATGCCAAGGCTTTAGAAGTCTTGCGTGAGGCCTTGCCACAGTATGAGGTTATAGGTATAAACTGTGAAGCCTTAATAAGGCAGCATGGAAGCCTTCACTGCATAAGTATGAATGTGCATTAAAACCCTCTTTTAGATTCTATAGTTTTATAGAATCTATTTTTTATTAAATACTCCATTTTAATCTATTACACACTCTCACCCATTTTGTAGCTTACATTGCAAATCTTTTTCTAAAACACCACCACTATAAAAAATTTAGCTTTTAAATAAATATGCATTTTTGTTGATAATTGTCAGCTTTTTTATAAAACTTTATTATTTTAAGTGATATTATGATACTTATTTTTAATTTATAAAAAGAAAGGCTGGATAGTTAGCATGGTTGATGATAAGAATCAAAAAAATAATATTTTAGAAGATGTAAAAAACTATTGGGATGCAAGATCTCAAAGCTACTCAGAGCTAAACAACAAAGAACTACAAAGCTTTAAGTCTCAAGCTTGGGAAGAGCTTATAAGGGCTAATGTAGATATAAAAGAAGGCATGAAAGTGCTAGATTGCGGTTGTGGGCCGGGCTTTTTTAGCGTGCTTTTATGTAAGCTTTTATGCAAGGTAACTTCTATAGACTACAGTGAAGACATGCTTGCAAGGGCTAAGATTAATGCAAATACTCATCTAAGCACTAACAAACCAGAGTTTTTTAAGATGGATGCACAAAACTTAGACTTTAAAGACGAAAGCTTTGATCTAGTCATAAGTAGGAATCTTACTTGGAATCTACCTAATCCTCCCCGTGCTTATAAAGAGTGGCTGCGTGTGCTTAAAAAAGGAGGCACGCTTTTAATCTTTGATGGCAACTGGTATTTGCACCTTAGTGATAGCAAGCAAAAAGAAAGGTTTGATGAGGTAAGAAAGGAGCTTGCTAAGCGTGGGCTAGAAGATCATATGAGTAGAACTAAAGACGGGGTAGATACAAAAATCATGGAAGATATAGCAAAAGATCTTTTCTTTAGCTATCACAAAAGACCAGAGTGGGATAAGCAGTTTTTCCAAGACATGGGGTTAAGGGTTATGATAGATGAAGATATAGCTAGAAGAGTTTATGATGACTTAGAGCTTTTAACTTATAACTCAAACCTCCCTTTTATGATAAAGGTACTTAAATGAAGCCTTATATAAAATATAGCCTACTTTTAGGTTTGCTTTTAGGAGCAAGTAGTCTTTTCGCAGATGAAGCAAAGACTGTAAAGCTTGATGACTTAGTTAGCACAGGCAGCCTTCTTGCTACTCCTATATCAAAAGTCCCGGGTAATGTCAGCATAGTCACAAACAAAGAAATGAAAGAGACTGATAATCAAAAAGTAGCTGATTATGTAAGACGCCTTGAAGGAGTGCATGTTAATAATGACGCTGGGTTTAACCCTCGCCCAAGCATAAGGATAAGGGGTATAAACTATGGAACACTTATCATGCTTGATGGTGTTATATTAAGTGACTTAGAAGGGGAAAATAGAATCTTAAATCAGATCTCGCTTTATGATGTAGAGCGTGTTGAGGTCGCACGTGGAGCATTTTCTAGCCTTTATGGCACTTCTGCTATTGGCGGTGTTATAAACTTTATAACTTCTATGCCAACTAAGCTAACCACTCAAGTAATAGTTGGCTATGGCAATGAGTTTAAAGATAGAAGTGCAGAATTAAACCTCATGCGTGCTTACTTTGAAGTGGGTAATGCCTTTTTTGACAAAAGGCTTAAGCTTAAAGTTAGTGCAGGACTTACTAACTCAGAAGGCTATCCTAGTGTGCCAGCTTTTACTACAGGTGCCCCAAGTGATGTAAGTGGCTACATTATAGATAAAAGTGGACAGACTATAGCAGGTGATGCTGGGAGGCGTGAGTGGAGGAGCTTTGATGTAAGGCTAAAAGCTAACTATGATAGTGATAACTACTCTATAAAGTCTATGTTTAGTGTCTCAAGCCATAACTACACTTTTGTAGACCCACTAACTTTTTTAAGAGATGCTTCGGGCTTGCCAGTTTTTACAGGTAAGTTTGGGAAGCAAACTAATGGAAGCATGACTGATATAAACCCATTCATCGGCACGGGCTATGAAGGACATGGACGTTATACTCACTATATAGGCAGTCTAAGCTATACCTACTTTTGGGATAATGCTAGTTTAAAAGTAGCCCTTTCTAGTGTTAATCTTGATAGCTACTGGCTAGACCCAGAAGTACAAGATGCTAGTAAAGTTAGCTTTGGAGGCGGACCTGGATACTCTCAAGATATCTATACTTCAAGTAACTATCTAGATATCCTTTATGACTATAAGATAAATGATATCCACTCTATCACGGCTGCTTTGCAGGGACGTTATCTAAACTATGACCAGCTAAACTTTACTGCAGCTAACTGGAAGGTTAGGAAGTATAATGGCAATCCGCAAGCTTATGGAGGTATGGCACTAGTTGGAAGTGCTTATGTTAACTGGAATGCTTCTTGGAGTGAGTACTTAAGCTCAACTTTAGGCTTTAGATATGACTACTGGCAAGACTTTGCTAACTATTTAAAAGGGCCAATAGCAGGCAAGACTAATGTTGACTTAAGTCCAAAAGCTACTAATATCCCTAGTCCAAAAGCAAGCCTTAACTATAAGCCCTTTGACTTCTTAAGCTTTAAAGCTGCACTTGGGCTAGGCTATAGGATGCCTACTATTAGAGAAAAGTATAGAATCTCTTTTGGAAGCTTTTGGAATGTCAATCCTAACTTAAAGCCAGAAGTTGGACTAAGTGGCGAGATAGGAGCTGAGCTTAATACTGAATACATTGCCTTTAAAGCCTACTACTATCAAACTGAGCTTAGTAATATGATCTATAGACAAGGTAATGGAAAAACTGAAGCCACGGCCTTTGAGCAAAAAAATGCTGGCTATGGGCGGATAAATGGGGTAGAGCTTGCAACCACTATACCAATCTATGATAGTTTGGAGTTTTATGCAAACTACACTTTAACCCTAGCTAGGATTATAAGTAACCCTGCTAATCCAAAAACAGTAGGCAAGCAGCTAGCTTCAACGCCAGAGCACATGGCCAACTTTGGACTAACTTATGGCAAGGCTAAAGGGGTTTATGGAAGTATAGAAGGAAGCTACGCCTCAGCTGCTTATGCAGATGATATAAACTCTCCTATACGGTTTAATACTTTTGGGCAGTATGACCCTCAGTTTAGGTTAAATCTAAAACTAGGTTATGTCTTTGAAAGTGGAATCGATATAAGTGGAAGCATCTTAAATGCTACTAATAATCGCTACTATGACTACTACCAAGTAGCAGGCATTAGTTACTACTTGCAGGCTAGATATAAAATCTAGATAAGTTATAAGTAACTTTAAGCTAGGGCTTATCACCCACAAGTAGGAGATAAGTGCTAGTTTTAAGCAAAACATAACACTAGCTAGCCTTCTTAAATGAAAGCTAGCCTCTCACATAAAAGTTTTCTTATATAATGCATTTTCTTTGTCTTGAACAAGACTGATGCAAGGGGAGTGATGAAGCACATATTTCAAATCACAATGTTTAGTCTTTTAGCTTTTTTTATATCATTAGGAAGTTTTTTAAAAGCAGATTCCTCCATGGATAACTCTTCAAGTGACTTTGTGAATCCTAATGGTATGAGTTCTAGTAATAGTGCTTCTATCCTAGCTTCTGGCATTAGATTTGATAAGAATTTATTTGCTAGTAATGATGAGCTTTACGCACTAGATAATCTAGTCTCAAGACTAGGTAGCACTACTAGTAATGATGCTTTAATAACAGCCCTAAGTCCTCTTGCTTCAAAGCCTGCATCAACCCAAAGACAAGTCCTTTCTTCCCTTCTTCCAAGTGGCGCTAGTAATGAAGTCTTGCTAACTGCTATTAGCTTAAGTGAGTTAGAAAATAAGATAATAGATTCTAATATGTATAGCTTTTATAACACCATAAAAGATAGAGGACTTGAAATCTTTCCAAGGTCTTATAACATCTATCTTCAGCCTATATTTAGAAACGCTTTTAAGGATGAAGAAGATGGTATAAGTGGCTTTAACTCTAACTCTTATGGCCTAGCTTTTGGGTTTAATAAACGTTTTTCTAGCGGGATGATATTTGGCGCTTTACTAGGCTATCTTAGGACTAGTTTGTGGGATGAAGGTGGGCTTAGTAACACTTTAGCACTAGATACCTACTCTTTAAAACTCTACACTTTAAGAGAGTTTAAAAGAATCTTTTTTCAAGCCATACTTGGCTACTCCTTGCATGATATAAGAACTACTAGAGATGTTACTTTTTTAGATGAAGCTTTAAGTTCTAATAGATTTGCTAGTCAGCTAGATGCTACTTTAAAACTAGGCTATAAGATAATAGGCTTTATGCCCTATGTCAGCTTAAACTACTTAGCTTTGATAGAAAGTCCTTATACTGAAAAAGGAGGGCTTTCTGCTTTAAGCGTGGATGCTAACTTCACTCAAAGTCTTAGTTTAAATCTAGGCCTAACTTATAAGTACTCAGTTAAAAGCTTTACTTTTGGAGTATTAGGCGAGATAGGCTATGACACTTTGGCTAGCAGGGTTAGTAATAGTGCACGTTTTATAAATACTAATATCGTTTTTAATACCCAGACTTTAGAGCGTCCAAGTTTTGGTTTTAGCACAGGGGCTAATGTTAAATACAGCTTTTTTAAAACATCTAGCTTATCTTTAGAGTACGTTTTTGCTATGAAGTCTAGCTATAAAGCACAGTATGTAGGGTTAAAGTACTTATTTAGATTCTAAGAATCTAAAAATGTTGTAAAATTAAGCATTCATATATAAGGAAGCACATGTCGTTTGTATCAGTGATAATAGGCAGCAAGACAGACTGGCAAGTTATGCAAGAGTGCATTAAAGTATTAGATAGCTTTGGAGTTAAAAACGAGATCTTAATCTCCTCAGCACACAGAACTCCAAAAAGGACTTATGACCACGTGCAAGACGCCTTAAAAAGAGGTGCTGAAGTCTTCATAGGAGCAGCTGGTATGGCAGCTCACTTAGCTGGCTTTATAGCAGCCCATACTTGCAAGCCAGTTATCGCTGTGCCACTTGGTGGTGGCGCTTTAGATGGACTAGATGCCCTTTTAAGTAGTGTGCAGATGCCAAAGACTATGCCAGTTGCAACTGTAAGCTTAGGGAAAGCGGGTGCTATAAATGCCGCCTATTTAGCTATGCAAATCCTTGCTTTAAAAGATAAAGACTTAGAATCTAAACTTATAAAAGATAGAGAGCAAAAGGCTAAGGCTTTGGAGATGGATTCTAAAGAGTTAGAGTTAGAAGTTAAAAAGTTAAGAGAAGCACGTGGATAGTAAAGATTACAAAGAGACTACTTCTAAAAGTAGTCCTATAACCAGCCAAGAAGATAAAGATGGCATACAAACATGGATGCTAGTAGATGAGTTTATAAAGCTTTCTGGCTTTAGTATAGAACAAATCAGCACTCTTATAAAACAAGGTGAGCTTAACAGCAAAGAAGAAAATGAGCTAGTTTATATAGATGTAAGTAGTGGGACTAGTGCTTTGATAAAAGGCGTGGAAAACACTCTTGTTAACCTTGATGTAAGTGGCACTTCCCTAGATCCTATATTTGTTGAAAAAACCATATCTACTATCTTAAGCCTGCATGAAAAAGTTATAAACGCTAAAGATGAGACCATAGCTTCTATAAAGTCTGAAAATGCCTTTTTAAAAGAAGGGCTAATTTCTATGCAAGATATCTATGATGATGATAAAAAGACTTTAGAGCTTTTAAGAGAAGAGCTTAAAAAGGCTAATGAAGAAGTAGAGTTTATGAAGCGAAAGTATAAGCTTATGTGGGGGAAGATTAGCAACTCTACTAAGTAGATAATAGGTAAGGTTTTAAGGTGTTAGATGTTTCTAGCTTAGATCTAAAAAGATATAACGAAACTAATAAAAACCATTTTAGTTACAAAAACAAAAGATATAAGATAAGAGCAAGCCATAAAATAGAGATGACATTAAGCTGCGTGCACTCTATAAGAAATAGGAGCTTTCACTGCTAGAATCTACTAAAAACTAAGACTAGTCTACATAGTGGGGCTTATAGGCTAACTCCCCGTATAACTACTATGATAGAAACTGCAGGTAAAAAACTTTACCTTGGCGTTATGCCTACAAAAATAGAGATTTTTTAAGTGATGTTTTAAGTTTGTTTGATAAGGAGTTAGTAACCTTGATAGACAAGGGATGCGATAAGGACGCACCGTATAATGTGATAGGGTTGTAGCCTAAAATTACAAACTTGCAAAGGGAAACAAGTTTAGTGCAGTTTCCCTGAAAAAAGCTAATTATCTAGTAAGTTAGGAAGGTTACATCTATATATCGACAAGACGACTATAGTATCATCATTAATTTCAAAAGGTATAACATAGCCTTTATAGATTAAGTCTCTTACGTTGTCTTTGTTAAGTGTTTGATTCTTTCTAAAACGATAGGGCATATGAGCTATGTTTTTAATCTTTAAAGATAGTTCGTCTCGAAATTTGTTTGCAACTTGTTCGCTTTTATCAAAGTAAAACTCTAAGATACTATTTAACTGTGCTAAAAACTGCTCACTTGGTATGATTTTCATCTTGAAGATAGTCTTTTTAAAAACTCTTTACTTCTTTGGTCAAACTCTTCCATTGTCATATATTCTAGCTCCCCACGTTTATGGGCTTCATAGAGTTCTATTAAGTTTTGTTGGTCTTCTTTGCTTAAGTAGTTTTCATCATCATAGCTTTCAAAAGTAGCATCAGGGTCAGATTTTAGTACTAGCTCTTTTATGGCTTCAAGGTTTTGTTTTGAAGCTGTTGTTGTGATAAGTGTCATCTCTTGCTCCTTATAACTTTTAACTTACATTATGCCAAAAGTGATTTAATATAGCTCGTGCGCGATATTGTTTTTCTTGAGTGATAAAAATAAAAGATTGCCACGGCTTAGGGCTAGTTATCTAGCAAGCTAGGAAGGTTGTATCTATATATAGATAAGATTTTTATAGAGTTGTCATTAATCTTAAAAGGTATAACATAGCCTTTATAGATTAAGTCTCTTACGTTGTCTTTGTTAAGTGTTTGATTCTTTCTAAAACGATAGGGCATATGAGCTATGCTTTTAATCTTTGCAAATAGCTCATCATTAAACTTATCTGCAACTTGCAAGCTTTTGCTAGAGTAAAAAAGTAAGATTTCCTTTAGTTCTGCTTTAAATTGTTTATCTAATATAATTTTCATTATGCTTTTAGGCTTTTTAAGTACTCTTTCATCTCAAGTTCTACCTCTTCTATAGGTTGGAATTCTAGCTCCCCACGTTCATCGGCTTCATAGAGTTCTATTAAGTTTTGTTGGTCTTCTTTACTTAAGTAGTTTTCATCATCATAGCTTTCAAAAGTAGCATTAGCATCTAGTTTTAATACTAGCTCTTTTATGATTTCAAGGTTTTGTTTTGAAGCTGTTGTTGTGATAAGTGTCATCTTTTATCCTTTATAGCCTTGTCTCTTATTATGCCAAAAGTGATTTAATGTGCCTCATGCGTGATATAAAATAGTGCTAGCATGATATTAATTATCTTGTATAAAGTATCAACTTTTATTATTATTTATGTAGACAATTAAGTACAGGGAGCTTAGTTATGATTTTTCTGGCATTTTTTATAGGGGTAATGTTCATTGGCTGGATGCTTAAACTCTTAATTTTCCTTGTAAACGGTGGTGGGGAAAAGATAGCAAAGGGTTTTAGTGATTTTGATAAAAGCATTAGTGAACGCATAAAAATACAAAACGAAAAACTTAAAATGCCAATAGATAAAAACGCACCACTGCAATGGAAAGACTTTAATGACGTAGGTACAAGGACTGGAAGGCTAGCTATGAGATGGTCAGGATATTTTTGTTTGTTTGTCATAAGCATCCCAGTTATAATAACTATACTTAACCTATCCTTAAATTAGTTTTTTAGTCACTATAAGTAGCTACTGCCCTTACTACTTCTTTAGGGTCAGCACTAGTTACTATAGTTATAGTATTTGCATTAGTTATATTAGAGTTAGTTGTATTAGAAGCAGTAGTGCTTTTAACTGCTAAGTTTTGAAGTTCATCCGCCTTTGGCGGGGCTTTGTGAGAAAGCTTAACAGTAGTGCTAAGCCCTAACTTATCCCCTATGCTAGCTATAAAGTTAGAAGTATCATTAAAAAAGCCACTTATTTTATTAATAATCCCACTTATAAAACTAAAAAGCTTAGAAAAGACATCTCCTACTGCCTTCCCTACTTTTTCACCAGTACTACTAAAGTCTTTTAAAGCCCCTGTAGCACTTTGCATATTACCAAAGAGGGCATTAAAGATAAAAGATATAGGTGTAAAGTCGTTATAAGGGAATATGAGAGGAGTTTTTAAGAAAGCTTGTTTTAGTACTTATCTTTCAAACTCCCTTAAAGTTGCTTGCTTTTTGCCTCTAGCCTTTCTTCTTTTTTAAAAAGACTATTTAGACGCAAAGAGTTTAAAACTACGCTTATAGAACTTATACTCATAAACAAAGCCGCAAAAAGCGGTATGACAAAGCCTAGTACTGCCACTGGCAAAGCTATGACGTTATAAACCAAGGACATCAAAAGATTTTGCTTAATCTTGCTTATGCTTGCCTTTGCTATCATAAAGGCCTTGCGAAGAGTTTTTAAACTATCATCTAAGATTATGATTTTAGATTCTTTTATAGAGGTTTGTGCTCCACTGCCCATAGAGATACCAACGTGGGCGTAGCTTAAAGCAAGGGCGTCATTAAGCCCATCTCCTATCATAGATACTATATGTCCCTTGCTAACTAGGTCTTTTACAAACTCTGCTTTACTGAGTGGGGTTTGGTTGCTAAAAACTTCAGTGATGCCAACTTTGGCTGCTATATCTTTTGCGACTTCTAGTCTATCACCACTTAAAAGTATGCAAGTTTTATGCTGTGCTTTAAGGTAGTCCATAAGTTCTTTTGCACCATCTTTTAAGGTATCAAGCAAGAAAAATCTAGCACATAGTTTATAGCCTTCTTTGGTTTTAAGTGCCATATTAAAAGTGATTGAAGAAGTCTTGTTTTCTAACTCTAAGCCAAGCTCGCTCATAAAGCTATCACTTCCACAAGCAAAGCTAAGACTATCATTACTAGCATAAAAGCCTTTGCCTGCGATGTATTTGATATCAAACTTGCCTTCTTCATAAGAATTAGATTCCACTTTAGAATCTAAAAACTCATATACAGTTTGAGATACTAGGTGGGTGTTGTGTTTTAGTATATCTTTTAAGGTGTGTTTACTAACTTTAAGGCTTTCATCAAAGTAAGAGTTTGTGACTTCTGGTCTTCCATTAGTAAGAGTGCCTGTTTTGTCAAAAACTACGTGAGTGACTTTGGCAAGTGTCTCTAAAAAGCTTGCTTCAGTAAAAAGGATCTTATGTTTAAAGCCAAGATTAAGCCCAACTACTGCAGCTATAGGCGTGGCTAGGGCTAGAGCACAAGGACAGGCTATGATGATGACACTTACTGCTATTAAAAGGCTATGATTAAACCCATCTTTTAGTAAGAAAAAGTACACACAAAATGAAATAGCAGCCAGCGTTAGAACAATCTTTGAGAACTTACCGCTAAAACGCAAAGCAAAGTTTGCAATCTGTGGACGTTTAAACTGAGAGCTTTCAAGCAGCTTAGCAAGCCTACTTGCACTACTATCTTGAAAAGTTGTAGTTGCTTCATAGAGTATATTAGTATCTAGTGCGTTATAGCCTGAAAGAAGGACATCTCCTTTTTTTAAGGATATAGGTAGACTTTCTCCTGTGACCAAAGAAGTATCAAAACTTGCATTAGGTGACTTTAAAACTGCATCTACTGGGAGTATGTCTCCGGGAAGAAGCATTAAGATATCACCTTTTTTTATTAGATCTGGAGATATCTCACTGCCATCTTCTTTCCTTGCAAGACTTGGCAAGATAGAAGTTAGCTTATCTAGAGAATCCCCCATAGACTTACTAGCCAAGCTTTCTAAAAACTTAGAGCCAAGCACAAAGAGGATTATCATACTTATGCTATCAAAGTAGGTCTCTCCTTGCCGAAAAAGCCAAGCATAGATTGAGTAGATATAAACTATAGTAGTCCCTGTTATAACTAGTAAGTCCATGCCTATCATGTTACGCTTTAAGCCATAATAGGCATTTTTATAAAACTTTGACCCACCAAAAAAGAGACAAAAACTACCTAGTATAAAGCTAGCAAAGTTTAAGATATCACGGCTATTTTGATCTATGCCCGTAAAAAAGCCAATGTATTGTCCGACATTTATCCACATGACATTCATAGCACAAAAGACAGCTACTACTAGCCTTGCGTAGTCATTTTTAAGTTTTGGAGTATTAGTGCTATCAAAAAAGATAGGTTTATAGCCTATGTTTCTTATACTTTGGACTATCTCTTTAAGTGTTATGACATTTGGGTCATAGGTCACTTTTGCTTTGTGATTTGTATAGTTGATATTAACTGAGTTTATGCCTTTTAGACCACTTAAGTATTGTTCATTAAGCCAGACACAAGCTGCACACATGATATCTTCTAAGATGAAGCTTACTTCATAGAGGTTAGGGTCTAGCTCTTTTACATAGCGTTTTAAAAAGCTAGGAGAGTCATAAACACTATCTTTAGCATCATCTCTATTTACAGGTTTTAAGGTCTTTTCACCAAGCTTGTCATAAAAAGATTCTAAGTTGTTATCTTGAAGTAGGTTATAAACAAACTCACAGCCATTACAGCAAAAATGGCACTCTTTCCCATTGATAACTACTTTATGTAGTGAGCTTTCTGGAAAGTCTAGTTTGCAGTGGTCGCATTTCATCTAAGTGCCTTTCTTAAAAGTGAAAAAAGTTTTTAATTTTAAGCTAAGTTGCCTTAAAATATTTTATTAAACCATGTAAGTTTGAAAGAGGGGGAAGATTGAAAAGTGTACTAATAGTCATAGACGGAGATATAGGAAGAGAGTTTCTTTCACAAGTGATAAATAAGCACTATAGTAGTAATAACTACGTTGTGCTTTCTAAAACGCCTTTGCAAGAAGATACTAATCTCCCTAGTACTTTTAGCTTTTATGAGTGCGACTATACTAGCACTTTTAGGTTAGATCAGATTCTTGGGTCTAGCATAAGTGATATATTTTTACTATTAGATGACTTAGAAGAAAAAAAGATAGTTTATAACTATATGCGTGAAAGGTATAAAAACGCAAGGATAGTTTCTAACTTCAAGTACGCAAAGCTTTGTGACTATAGCAAAGACACTAACTTAATCATCATAGAAGAGACAAATGCCCTAGCTTCTAAGCTACTAGCTAGACTTCCTAATGCACCTAGTGTTCCTAGAGGTTTTGGATTAGAACAAGGTGAGATAATGGAAATAGGAGTGCCAACTGGCAGCATCTATACTTACAGACAGATAGGGTCTATAGAGCAAAAAGACTGGAAGATAGTTGGAATCTATAGGGCAGGGAAGTTCTTGCTAGCACAAGATTCTTTTATGATAAAAGCTGGGGATGTGTTATTAGTAGTTGGTGAACCCAAGGTTTTAACTAGCATTTTTAATCATATCAAATCTGATATCGGACAGTTTCCACTACCATTTGGACATGATGTCTACCTCTATATAGACATGCTTACACAAAGCAAAGAAAGCATACTTTACGCCATAGAAGAAGCCCTTTTTGTGCACAACAAACTAAAGTCTTTTAGACTTTATATCAATGTCTTTAACACTTGTGATTTTAAGTTTTTAAAAGAGATAAAAGCCTTTGATAGCCATGATGTTAAGGTTAATATAGAACATAGTGGCATGGGCTTTAAAAAGCTTATAGAATCTAATAAGAGTAAAAAGATAGGCCTTATCATAGTTAGCAAAGAGATCTTTTCTAAAAGGGGTAATAGAAAAGCACTACATGCTTGCTTAAGCCCAGTTTTAAAGCTAGGAAGCCACTCTATGAAAGAGGTAAAAGAAAGCCTAGTTATCATTAATGGCACTATAAAAGAGGGCAATAATCTCTCATCAGTTATATTTGATGTAAGCAAGCAGCTTGATTTAAAGATTAAGATTTATGACTATGAGCCAGATGGTCACTTTGAGCCAAGCGTGGAAGAGGGCTATCAAAACGTCGCTAGAATCTATAATAAAAAGATAAGGTATCTAAAAGTCACTTCTAAAAATCCCCTTTTCCACCTAAAGACTTTAAAAGTCCCAGTCTTCCAGTTTATGCCCTTTACTAAGGCTATCACTAAAACTAAAGCCTTTGCCTTTTTTAAGACAAATATAGAAGCTTTATCTTTCTTGCTTGATAACAACCCACAGATTTTTATACCCATAGTTGAGGACTTATAAGGTAGTAATTAGTTATACTTTTAAGCTTAAAGTAGCCCCTAAAGGAAGCCCTATGACAGAGATAAAACTAGACTTAAATGCTAACCCATACACAGTTTATGTCGGCCCGCTAAATGAGCTTAGCATCAACACAAGCGTTTTGATAGTCACTTCAAAAGTTATAGCTAGCTTTTATCTTACTAACTTAGTAAATCTTATAAAAGATAGTTTTAGAGAAAAAAGTTTTGACATAGCAACTTGTGTGCTTGAAGATGGCGAAGAGACTAAAAATATGCAAAGTGTAGAATCTATCTTAGATGCTGCTTTTAAAGCTAAGCTTCATAGAAACTCGCTAATGATAGCCCTAGGTGGAGGGGTCATAACTGATATGGTTGGCTTTGCTAGTGGAATCTATCAAAGAGGGATAGACTTTATAAGTATCCCAACTACACTTTTAGCGATGTGTGATGCAAGTGTGGGTGGAAAGTGCGGGATAAATAACGCCTATGGGAAGAATCTAGTAGGGCTTTTTCATCAACCGCGTGCTGTCTATGTAGACTTAGTGTTCTTGCAGACTTTGCCAAAAAGGGAGTTTAACGCTGGGATTGCTGAGATGTTAAAGATGTTTGCAGGCTTTGACTTTAGTGCTTTAGAAAACTTTAGTGTTAATGAACTTGATAGCTTTATAGCCTACGCTATAGAGTTAAAAGCACGTATCGTGCTAGAAGATGAAACAGAAAAGCTTAATAAACGTGCCCTTTTAAACTACGGTCATACCTTTGCCCATGCCATAGAGTTAGAGACTAACTATAAAAGCTTACTTCATGGTGAGGCAGTGGCAGTTGGGATGATAATGGCCAATAGGCTTTCTTTAAAGCTTGGCATCTTAGAGGCACGTAAGGCTGACTTTATAGAATCTATGATTAATATCTTCTCTCTTCCTACAACCTATAAGATAAAAGATGTAAATGCCTTTTATGAAAGCTTTTTCTTGGACAAAAAAAGCATAGATTCTAAGCTTCACTTTGTTCTACTTGATGATGCTGGCTTAAAAGTTCATAATGATGTGCCAAAAGACTTAGTGCTAGAGGTTTTAAATGAGTTTGTTTAAAGCATAATAATTTAAGCCTGCAGTTTCTTAAAAAAAAGGGGGCTTAACCCCTATTAACTCCCCTTAGGTACCAAAAAAATGAAGTATCCTTGAAGCAAGTAGAGCTACTTAAAAGCAACTAGACTTTCTTAAAAGAAAGTCTTTTTTTGGCGTAATCAAAGAAAGGGTCTTTCTATGCCTACTTTGAACTAAATGCTTACAACTATAAGACTATTTTAAAAACTAAAAGTTTTTCTTTAAATCATATTGCAAGTAGACTACGTGAGTTGCAAGGTACTCTTCAAGTCCATGTTTACCATCAGCCCCACCTATACCGCTTTTTCTAAAACCAGCGTGGAATCCTTGCATAGCTTCAAAGTTCTCGCGATTGATATAAGTTTCACCAAACTTTATCTCACGACACGCCCTCATGGCGATATCAAGATTTTGAGTATAGATACTTGAAGTTAGACCATAGTCACTATCATTTGCCATCTCTATAGCTTCATCTAAAGTATCAAAAGTAACTATAGGAAGCACTGGGCCAAAGATCTCTTCTTGTATAAGCTCACTTTTTTGATTTAGATCAGTTACTACAGTTGGCTCATAGTAAAAGCCATCTTTATTGCTTCCTATATGACCTCCAGTTAACACTTTAGCACCACTTTTTCTAGCCCTTTCTACCATGCCATCTATGTTATGCACAGCTTTTTCATCTATCAAAGGACCCATGTCAACTTTTGTATCCATAGGATTCCCATAAGTTACATGTTTCATAGCCTCTACCATCTTTTTAGTAAAGCTTTCTACTACATCTTTTTGTACATAAACTCTCTCAGCACAGTTACAAACCTGACCTGTGTTTATAACTCTAGAGTTTTTGATAAAGTTAACTGCGGCATCAAGATTAGCATCTTTGCAAACTATAGCTGGAGCTTTACCGCCTAGTTCAAGGTTAACTTTTATTATGTTTTTACTAGCAGCTTCCATGATTTTAACACCAGTATCTACGCTTCCTGTAAAGCTAACCATTCCTATATCTTTGTGTCCTGCTAGTGTGTTTCCTACAGTGCCACCACTTCCGCTAACTAGGTTAAAAACACCTTTTGGGAGACCGACTTTATGGGCAAGCTTTGCAAACTCAAAGGCATTATTTGGAGTTTCACTGCTAGCTTTTATAACTATAGTGTTACCTGTGATTAACGCAGGGGCAAGCTTTCTAACGATAAGGAAGAAAGGAAAGTTCCAAGGAAGGATTCCACTAGTAACTCCTATAGCTTGCTTAAAGATAAATATATTTTCATTAGGCCTATCACTTTGGACTATCTCACCTTCATAGCGTCTAGCCCACTCAGCCATGTAGTCTAGGTAGTCAGCTGTAAAGTTTACTTCAACTGTAGCAAGAGAGATGATTTTACCTTGCTCTTCTGTTATGGTTTCTGCAAGCATTTTTGCATTAGCCCTTATCTCAGCTGCTATCTTTCTTAGGTAGTTTCCTCTTTCAACTGCAGGCAAGGCTTCCCAAGCTTTTTGAGCTTTTTTACTAGAAGCTATGGCTTCTTCTACTTCAGCGTTGCTTGCTGCAGGGATGTGAGAGATAACTTTTTTAGTGGCTGGATTTATAACTTCTATAGTTTTGTCAGTCTTGCTTGAAACAAAAGCGCCATCTATATACATCTGATAAGTACGCATGTTTTTTCCTTAATTACGAATTTGTACTTTCATTCTATAGCAGCTTTAGAAATGCAAAAGTAAAAGCTAGAAACAATGATGCTTAATTAGCCTACTTTGGAAAAAGTGTAACGTATATATGAACTAGGTTTGTATATACGACTTATTTAGCACTGTTTTAATTTATAAAAGCATGGCGATCATATATTTTTTAAATTCTTTAAAATTACAGAATCTAATTTTAATGACTAGGTCTAAAAAACTAGATTCTATCTCCTAGTGCTCCCTTCAAAAAAGACCAAAGCAAAAACTACCGTGCAAAAAAATGTTAACATCAAATTAACTGCTAAAATAAACAAATCAATATTGCATTACAAGTTACTAAAAACAACAAAAGAAATCTTTCTAAGTTGTTTTTATGGCAAAGATGCTTTATAAGGGAGATTGATGCAGAAGGCGTTTTTATATTTTTTTAGCATGGGCTTTGCTTTGATTTTGATGCTTATCTTTGCCTTTGCTAGTGGGGTAGCTACTATCATAGAAAGCATAGCTGGGAGTGAGGCAGCTTGGGCTATAGTCTATGGGACTAACTGGTTTGGCTTTGTGCAACTTTTAATAGTTATAAACCTAGCCTATAACATCTATAGATATAAACTTTATCAGTACAAAAAGTTACCAGCTTTTTTATTTCACATAAGTTTTATCTTTATCTTTTTAGGTGCCTTAATCACCAGATATGCAGGCTTTGAAGGCACTATGCACATTAGAGAAAATGCAAAAAGCAATGAAGTCTCTACTAGAGAAGTCTCTATACAGCTTACTAGTAAAGATAGTAGTGGTAAAGAGATAGAAAAAAGTCTAAGTAAGTATATAAATCCAAATGGCAGTGGTAATAGATTTACCCTTACCCTCCCACTTGATGATAAAAAAGCACAGCTTTCATACAAGGGACTTGTGAGTAATGGCGTATTAAGGTGGGTTGAAAGCAAGGATGGAAGGCCAGTAGTAGAGCTTTTATTCTCCGATGATAATAATAAAAGGCTAATAAGTCTAAAGGATGGAGAGATACTAGAAATTGGCGATATAGACCTTACTTTTAATACTAAGCCAAAGCAAAAAAAATACATAGAAGTCTCACTAAAAGATGGAAGATTTTATATCAAGACCAATCAAGACATAGACTATATAAACATGACTGATATCAATCAAGGAAAGGTAAAGCTAGAAAAAGACATAAATCTCCCACTAGATACTAAAGACCTCTACACTATAGATGGTGTTAACTTCGTTGCTAAGACCTTGCTAGCAAAAGGAATTAGGAAAGTCTTGCAAGTCCCATCAAGTGAGATAGGGACTAATGCTTTAAAGGCTACTTTAAGCTATAACGGTGAGACTAAAGAAGTCTTTACTTTTTTTGGTGATTTTCCAAGGACTTTTAAGGTAGGTGGTAAGGACTTCATGCTAGCTTGGGGGACAAAAACTATAACACTTCCTTTTAGCCTTTATCTAAAAGACTTTAAGATTGACAGATATCCGGGGTCAAACTCGCCATCAGGCTATAGCAGTGATGTGATAGTAAAAGATGGAGTTAAAGAGTTAGAACATAAAATCTTTATGAACAATGTACTAGATTATGATGGTTATCGCTTTTTTCAAAGCTCATATGACCCAGATGAAGGAGGCACTATACTTTCAGTAAACAAAGACCCGGGCAAGTGGCCTACTTACATTGGCTACTTTTTACTAACCTTAGGCATGCTTTTAAACCTCTTTAATCCAAACTCTCGCTTTTTAAAGCTTTCAAAGATGATAGATAAAAGTGCTAAAAGAGATAAGCTAGAAAAAAGCAGTGTTGTAAGTAAAGATGACGCTAGTAAAGCACAAACGATTAAGCTAGCAAAAACAGGCAAGATTCTAGCCTTGCTTTTAGTAGTAAGCCTAGCTAGTTTTTTTACCCCAAGCTTACAAGCTAGTACTCTACCAATCATAGATAAAACTCATGTCAAACATCTTGAAACCCTAGTCGTACAAGGCTATGATGGACGGATGGAGCCTTTTGATACTTTAGCAAGAGATGTGCTTCAAAAGGTGCATAGAAGTGATACTTATAAGGGGCAAAGTGCATCTTTAGTAATGCTATCAATTATGATAAATCCAGAATCTTGGAAAAGTGTGCCCTTCATCAAAGTAAGCGATAAGGAGCTAAAAAAGCTTTTAGGCATCAATCCAAAAGCAAACTATGCTAGTTTTGATAACTTTTATGGACTAGATCCTAATAAAGGAATCTATTATAAGCTTGGCAAGGTTGCAGAAGAGGTTAATAGAAAGCCACCGGGTAATAGAAGTAAGTTTGATAAAGATGTAATAAAAGTAGATGAGAGGTTTAATGTCTTTAATCTTGCCTTAATAGGCGAGCTTTTTAAAGTCTTACCAAAAGAAAATGACTTAAATAACAAGTGGATATCTCCTAATGAAGCTATGATGGATCTTAGTGGGAGTGAGGGCAAAAACGCTAGAGCTTTGGTTAATAACTACTTTGCAAGCGTTATAAACGCAGAAAAAAGCGGAGACTGGAGTAAGGCTAATAACGCACTAAGCGCACTAAAAAGCTATCAAGGCACTGTAGGGCACGCAGTTTTGCCGTCTTTAACTAAGCTAAATTATGAAGTGTTTTTTAACCAAGCTAAGGTTTTTGAAAGACTTATGCCTATTTATCTAATCGCAGGCTTTTTGCTTTTAATCTTTGTCTTTTTACGTATGATGAACCCAAAGTTAAATATGAATCTAGCCTTTAAAGTCATCTACACTATTAACATACTAGCCTTTGTTGTCCATACTTTAGGGCTGATACTTCGCTGGTATGTTTCAGAGCATGCCCCTTGGTCTAATGCTTATGAATCCTTAGTCTATATAGCATGGGCACTTTCACTTAGTGGGGTAGTCTTTTCAAGGACTTCAGCTATATCATTATCTTTAACTTCAATACTTGCAGGCATTACGCTTTTTGTAGCTAACCTTAGTCACATAGACCCGCAAATTACTCCTTTGCAACCAGTGCTTAACTCCTACTGGCTAACTATACACGTATCAGTTATCACTGCAAGTTATGGCTTTTTAGGACTTGGGTCACTACTAGGCTTTTTTACACTTATACTTTTTATCTTACAAAAGCCAAAGGCAAAAAGCGAGCTTAAAAATACTGAAGTTTCAAGAAATATTATAGAAGCTACTAGGATTAATGAGATGAGTTTAATCTTAGGGTTATGCCTTTTAACTGTAGGTAACTTTTTAGGAGGTATCTGGGCAAATGAGAGCTGGGGAAGGTACTGGGGCTGGGATAGTAAAGAGACTTGGTCGTTAGTTACTATCTTAGTTTATGCCTGTGTTATACATATGAGATTTATCCCAAGAGTTAACTCACAGTACTGGTTTGCTGTAGCTTCTATGTTTGCTTATGCTTGTGTTATCATGACTTACTTTGGTGTGAATTTTTATCTAACTGGTATGCATAGCTATGCAGCAGGTGAGAGTGTGCCAGTGCCAAGTGCTGTGTGGATAGCAGCTTTAGTAATGATAGTTTTAGCAGTGGCTGCTTACTTTAAAAGAGGCTATTCAACAAGGCTTTAAAAGAGTTTATAAAAGGAGTTACATACCTAAGAGGCTATCACCTTTTGGGATAACTTCTACTTTAGATTATAAAAAATCTATATTTTACTTTAATTACCATTTGTGTAGTTATGGTTTCTTTTTGTAAAAATATATTCTAGTAACTACTATTTTTAGCATTATGCTAAGTAGTTGGCATCATTGCTAGATGCTGTGTGATAGGGGCTTATCTTTTTATATATCAATAAATCTTTACTTTTTTATAATCTGTATTCCCCTTGTTTTCTACTACAATAAGACATAGAGTTATTAATAATCATATTGAAGGATGTTTTTATGAAGATGAGTAAGATTCCCTTAGTTTTACTAGGTGTAGGTGTGCTTTTAAGTGGGGCAGTTTATGCCAAAAGTGGAGTCTTTGTAGGACTTAATGCAGGCGTGCCTATAACTGCCACTAACTATAATCTTAAGCCAAATTACCAGCAGTTTAAAGACCAACTACCTACTTCTGGTATAGGCTACACTGTGGGTGCTGAGGTGGGTTATAAGCAAGATTTTAACTGGCAGTTTGGAATGAGAATCTATGCAAGCTATAACTTCTCTCAAAGCTATGGAAGTAAAAAAAGCTCTGAAAACGATCCGCTTTTACCTTTAGCAGAGAAGTTTGTCGCTAGCGATCCTACTTTATCAGCTTTTTCAACTACTGTCCCAATTGCACTAGATTCTAATTCAAGCGTGAAAACAGATACTAACTTAAATGCCACTTTAACTAATCACTTAGTAGCTGCTAATATGGACTTTACTTTTAAGGCTACTAAGCATATAGGCTTTTTCTTAGGTATGGGCGTAGGGGCTGACTTTTATAGTGGTTCTTATAAGTATGACGCCCACGCTGCTCCTAGTATCATCTTAACTGACTTTGGAAAAGCTGTCTTCCCTTCTACTTTAGTGGCAAACCCTAGGCTAAAAAGCTTAAGTAATCCAAGCGATCATAAAGGCTCTATAAATGGTGCCACCGCAGTGGGTCTAGCCGTGCCAGTAAACGTTGGTGTGAATTTAGACTTTGGCTCTTCTGCTTTTAGTATAGGTGCTAAGCTACCTCTTCTTGCTACAGCTATGAATATACAAGGGCCAAGTGATCAAACTGATGCAAGCAGTCCTTCTACTAGCTATGGAACCATAGATCTAAAAAACTATATCTTACAAGCAGGTTATAGCCATACCTTTTAGAGTATGATAGTTTTTATGTAGTGATTTAATGCTGCCACTAGTTATGTTGGAAGTGGAATCTTAAGTGTTAACATGGCAGTAAAAGCACATACTTGATAATAGACAAGATCGCCTCTTTTCTTATTAGAACAAGGTAACATCTCAAAGAGATACTCACCTCTTTGAGATGCTATCTCTACTTTGAGATTACAATAAAGCCACTTTTTACCCCTTTTTGCCATTTACTTACCACTCCTTTTAGCCTTCTTCTTTTTAGGTGATAACTATAATCATCGTATAAAACATAAGCATTATTTTTATTAAGTTTCAAACATTTACTTTTCTTCTTTTTAATTAATAAAAATTATTAATTATTAATATTCATTAACTTTCTGTTAGTTTTTATATATATTTTTGAAGTTTTCTTCTCTTTTACTACTATAATTCACTTACGTTCTAATTTAACTAAAGGAGAAGAAGATGGTTAAGAATGATAGACGCAGTGCACTAAAAACTCTTGCTTGCTGCTCAGCAGCGCTAATGCTACCAAGCATGGCTTTTGGCAAGATGTTTGAAAAAGACGTACCGAGGTGGGATGAGAGCTTTGATGCTATCGTCGTAGGCACAGGCTATGCTGGAAGTGCAGCTATGCTTTCGCTATTTAGAAATGGCGTTAAAGGTGCCATTATGATAGATAAGATGCCTTATCTAGGAGGTAACTCAGCTTATAGTGGGGGTTCGCTTGCAGCTTCTGAAACTCCAGATCAAGCAAGGGAAGGCATAAAAGATTCCCATGCCCTCCATTATCAAGACACTATGAAAAGTGGACATAACCTTAATGACCCAGCCCTTGTTAAGCTAATGGTTGATCAAAGTCCAGTCATACTTCAGTGGCTTAAAGATAATGGTGTTAAGTTTATTAACGTCGGAAGAAGTGGAGGGCACTCAGTTAGACGTTCTCACGCAACTGGTGTTGGAAGCTATATAACTAGACCTTTGCAAAAAAAGATTCTAGATGAAGGCGGCAAGATTAGAAATAGAGTCATTATGGATGAGATAATCTATAACGCCAAAGGTGAGGTTGTTGGCATTAAAGTTAGAGAAAAATATCAGTTTAACTTTGAGCGTGGCTTTGATGAAAATGAAAATAAAAGCGGGCAAGTTAAGTACTACAGGGCATATGGCGGCATCATAGTTGCCACTGGTGGTTGGGCTGCTGATCTAAAGTTTAGACAAAAGATGGATCCAAAACTTCGTCCAGATGTTTTAACTACTAACCACCTTGGGGCTACTGCCTACACTATAGAAAAGCTTATGAGTGATGGTGTAAAAGTAGTAGATATGCAATACATTCAAAGTATGCACGTTACTAGTCAAGATGAAGGTAGCTTTGGCTATGGCTATAGGTGGATAACTAAGGCCTATGTTTATGGGATGATGGTTAATCCAAAAACTGGCCTTAGATTTATGAACGAGATAGCTGATAGAAAGGTAGGCTCAGATGCTATATTAAAGATGAATGAAGGCGGCAAGAATCCCCCAGTCCTCATCATGGATATAGATGGAACTAAGACAGTTGATTTAGCCCAGCTTCAAAGAGGCATGATGGTTGATGCTGTAAAGCAGTTTGAAACTATGGATGAGTTAATTGACTACTACCATATCAACAAAAAGCCATTTTTAGAGCAGCTTAAAAGATATAACGGCTTTGTAGATGCAGCCGCTAAGGATCCAAACTACAGAGACCCTGAGTTTGGTAGAAACTTCTCTGATTATAAAGGCAAGTTTATCAAGGTAGAAAAACCGCCATTTTTTGCAGCACGTCCGGGGCCAAAAGTGCACCACTGCATGGGTGGGGTAAAAACTACGATTGATTGTGAAGTCTATAATGATAAGTTACAAATCATTCCGGGATTTTATGCTGCTGGAGAGGTAACTGGCGGAAGGCATGGCTATAACAGGCTTGGGTCAAACGCCGTGCTTGATTGCTGTTTGTTTGGGCAAAGAGCTGGGGCTGCACTGGCAAGAAGATATGACAAGTTAAGGAGTATATGATGAAAAAACTACTTTTACTAACACTACTTGCTTGCGGTTTTATGCTTGGGGCTAATGCTAATCCTCACGCTAATACCACTACTAACGCTAACGCTAATGCTAATCCTCACGCTAGTTCTAAGATAATGGACGCTTTGCGTGATTCTAAAGGTGAAGTCGTAACTGACTTTAGTCAAAATGCTTTTAGCATCAAAGGAATCCACAAAAAGCTTGATCTTAAGTGTAGTGACTGTCACTTAGAAAAAGATCCAAAAGACTACTCAAGTGCTATGAATAAGAGCTGCTTAAAGTGTCATGGTACTTATGAACAGTTACGTGAGTATACTGGTGGACTAGGACATGACCTTAACATCCACGCTGGCCCTCACTATGAAGCACTTGATTGTGATAACTGTCATAAATCTCACAGCGATGAAAAACCTATAAACATGTGTTCAAGGTGTCACAACCAAGAATCTATGAAAAAACTAATGCCAAAGTGAAGGATTAAACTATGAAGACTACAAAAAGAAAAATTGTATATACAGTTATAATAACAGTAATAGTGGTTTTAATCGTGATTTGGGGTGGTTTTAAAGCTGTGCATCTAACTGGAAGCCATCCATTTTGTGGAAGCTGCCATGCTTGGGATGGAAAGATAGCAGAGACTAACTTAGCTGATACGGTTCATGGAGCTAGCAATCCAAAAGGTGTGGTTGTAGACTGCGTTGACTGCCACTTATCTCATAGCAGCATAGCATCTTATCTTTTCACTAAGGCTAAAAGTGGTGCAACTGATGCCTTTGTCGCACTAACTGGCAATCCAGATAAAAAAGACTGGCTAGCTAATAGAGAGCATGCAAGGGAGCACTATACTTTTGATAGTGCATGTATTAAGTGCCATGAAAATGCATTTACTGGTATAAGTGATCATAAAACCTCTCCAGTATCTCCTATGCACACTAAGTATCTTGAGTTTAAAGGGACTAGTGAGGCTATGAAGTGTACAGATTGCCACTTACATGTAGGACATAAAAATCTTGGTAAGACTTTATATGATGCCAAAGATAAAAAACCTAAAACTTGGGCAGAGTGGGATAAACAAAGAGAAGAGATGCTAAAGGCTAAAAAGTAGACTTATCTCCTAATGTAGCCTAGCAAATGCTTTTAGATTCTATAGATTTATAGAATCTAAAATTAGATTTAATGTAGCTAAGTGGAAGCCTTGCTTCCAGCTTTTGCTTTTAAGTCTTGCTTTTAATGTGGCAATGATATATTTAACATTAGCCACAGCAAGACTTGCATCTTAAAAAGATAAATCAGTACTCGTTAAAGTACTCTTTTATCTTTTCTTTATCACTAGTTTTAGTTAGGGCTACTTGAAGTAAAACTCTAGCTTTTTGCACATTTAGATTATCACTAGTTAAAAAGCCATACTTATCATCATTTACTTCTTCATTACGCACGACATATCCACTACCAGTCCTACTTCCTCTAACTACTATAACTCCTTTTTTGACCGCTTCTGCCATAGCTTTTAGTACGCTTGGGTAAGCATTCCCATCGCCCATGCCAGCTAGGACTATGGCCTTAGAGCCATTTTTCACGGCAGTTTCTAGTAAGTCGCTTGTGTCATTAGGATGGGCGTAGATGATATCTACACGTGGGAGTGTTTTTATATCTTCTATGTTAAAGTCACTTTCATAGGTGTGCTTTCTAAGTGATTGCATATAGTAGTTAACTTTGCCATAGTACACAGTGCCAAGTTTCCCAGCATTAGGCGAGGCAAAGGTGTTAAGTGAGGTAGTATCAGTTTTGGTTGCTTCTCTAGCAGCGTGGATCTCATCATTCATCACTACTAATACACCTTTTTTATAGCTTTGTTTATTAGCAGCAACACTTACTGCATTGTAAAGATTAAGCGCACCATCACTACTCATAGAGCTAGCATTTCTCATAGCACCAACTAAAACTATAGGCTTTTTAGTATGCACCACTAAGTCTAAAAAGTAAGCAGTTTCTTCCATGGTATCAGTGCCATGAGTTATAACTATGCCATCTACATCTTTTTGCTTTAAGAGGGTATCTACTTCTTTAGCAAGCTTAAGCCATATGGCATCATTCATATCTTGTGAGCCTATGTTTGAGACTTGCTTGCCTTTGATATTAGCTATATCTTTTATCTCAGGGACTGCGGCTATAAGTCTGTCTACTCCTACAACTCCAGCGGCGTAAGAAGAGTTAGTAGAACTCTCACTACTTCCAGCTATGGTGCCACCAGTGGCTAGTATGACTATATTAGGCTTGGCTAGTAGTAAGCCAGAAGTTAAGGCTAGTGCCATAAGTATCCTTTTAAGCAATGTAAATCCTTTAAAGTAAAATGTGTATATATTTTACAAAAAAGAATCACTAGCTACATGATAGACATTACTTTTCATATTTTTAGATTCTAGAGATTTATAGAATCATTACCATTGATAATTGTTTTAAGCTTTTTTATACTCTAACATCTTCTCTATTATCTCTTTTGTGCCATCTTTATGTATAAGTGTTTGAAGCTTGCTTGAAGCCTCTTTTAAGGGGAAAGCTAAAATCTCATCTAAGAGTGCCTTAGGACTTTTTTCCTCTAAGTCATCTTGAGTATAAAGCAAGCACAAGCTTTTAGATTCTAAAAACTTAGCGTTAAAAAACTGATGATTTTTAGCAGCAAAAGGGTAGGGCACAAAAAGGGCAGGGAGGCCAGTTGCACTTAACTCCCAAAGTGTGCTTGCCCCACTTCTGCTTATAGCAAAGTCTGTGCTTGCCATAAGCTTTGGCATGTCATTACTAAAGTCAAAAACACTAGCTTTTATGTCTAAGTCTAAGTAGGCTTGTTTTACGCGCTCACAGTCAAGCTTTCCTGTTTGATGTACTATCTTTATGCCTTTAGAATCTAGTAAAGGAGCTAGTTTTAAAGCTAGGTCATTTATAGCCTTAGCGCCTTGAGAGCCCCCAGCAAAGAGGATGGAATCTATACTTTCTCTAGTGCGTGCCTTATCAAAAAACGCGCCTTTAACTGGATAGCTAGTTTGAAGTACTTCTTTATCTGCTACTTTTAAAGGAAAGCTTGAAAATATCGCTAGTGCCTTCTTTGCCAAGACGCTATTAGCCTGCCCAAGGATAGAGTTTTGTTCGTGTAAAAAAAGTGGGCACTTATACATAAAAGCACCAAAACTTGCAGGAGCACTGCTAAAGCCACCAACACTTATAACGTGGCTTACTTTTTCTTGCTTTAAGATCTTCCTAGCTTGTAGGCTTGCTTTTAGGATAAAAAGTAAATTGATAAGCTTTTTGATTATATTTCTACCAACTACAGGCTTGGAATCTAAAAAGTAAGTCTGGCTAAAAAGGGCATTATCTAAGCTATCTTTTCCAAACCACGCCTTATCTTGACCCATAGTTGAGCCTATATATATGCACTTTATATTAAGATCTTTGCAAGCACTAGCAAGGGCTTTAACTATGCTTAGATGCCCGCCTGTGCCACCTCCTGCTATGCAGATATTTACATTATCTAGTTTTCCCATGAAGCTAACTTCTCCTTTTTAAACTCTAAGAATCTAGATTCCATTATAGCCTTCCTAGCCTCTTTAACTAGGTTTAGATAAAAGTGGAGATTATGTATACTTGCAAGGCGGTGATAGGTTATCTCGTGGGCTTTAAAAAGGTGGTGAAGATAGCCTCTTGTGTAGTTTAAGCAAGTATGGCAGTTGCAGTTTTCATCAAGTGGTAGATGGCTTTTTGCATGCATGGCATTTTTGATATTTATCTTGCCTTTACTTGTGAAAATGCTTGCATTTCTTGCATTTCTTGTAGGCATAACACAATCAAACATATCCACACCTCTCTCTATCCCTTCTAATATATCTCTAGGAGTTCCAACTCCCATTAAGTATCTAGCTTTATCTTTTGGTAAAAACTCACAGCTAAAATCTATCGTAGTCACCATAGCTTCAAAGCCTTCACCTACTGCAAGCCCACCTATGGCGTAGCCATCAAAGTCTAGCTCTACTAACTCACTAGCACTTTGTTTTCTTAAGGCGTAGTCTGTGCCTCCTTGCATGATTCCAAAGATATTATTAGTTTTAGCAAGACCACGCATCTTTTGAAGCTTATGATACTCTATACTTTCTTTTGCCCATCTTGTAGTTCTTTTTAGAGAATCTAAGATCTTATCTTTACTGGCAGGAAGTCCTATAAGATGATCTAAAACCATCATGATGTCTGAGTTTAAAGCGTACTGTATATCAAGTACCTTACTTGGCGTGAACTTATGAGTGCTGCCATCTATATGGCTTTTAAACATAACACCTTCTTCTAGTATCTTAACATTACCCCCTAGGCTAAAGGCTTGAAAGCCCCCACTATCACTTAGATAGTTACCTTTAAAGTTTGCAAACTTATGCACGCCTCCAAAGTCTTTAAGTATGCTAACTCCGGGTCGTAAGTACATATGATAGGTGTTAGCAAGGATTAGGTTGCAGTTAAGATTTTCTACATCTTTGCTATCAAGGGCTTTTATGACGCCTTGTGTGCCTACTGGCATAAAGATTGGCGTTTCTACGTCACCATGACTTAAGTGAAGAACTCCAGCACGGGCTTTATTATCTTGATGTTTTAGTTCAAAAAGCATTTAGTTACTCTTTAGTGTTTGGTTTTAAAAAATAGATTCTAGTAGAAGTATTGCAATCTTGATGCGAGATGA
This sequence comes from Helicobacter sp. 11S02629-2, assembly GCF_002272875.1. Classification (GTDB taxonomy): domain Bacteria; phylum Campylobacterota; class Campylobacteria; order Campylobacterales; family Helicobacteraceae; genus Helicobacter_I. The sequence goes on along the minus strand of NZ_MLAN01000007.1, from coordinate 27,325 downwards.
GGAATATTATGTTTTAATAAAATGAAAATATGGGCTATATTAGCTATTTGCAAAATAGGATTTATAAAGTCTTAAACTCCACCTTGCAACAACTAAAAAAACAATTAGGGGAGTTTTATAAGGTATTTATGAAAAAGACTTTTTATATTTTAGTAGCTAGTCGTATGCAAAAGATAGCAACGCTAAACTTTAAAAGTATCTTTTTGTTGTTGCAAGGTAGATACACAACGAAAAATGCTAACTTAGACCTAGTTAAAACACCTCTTAAGTTTAAGGCTTAAGAAGTGCTAGCTTTTTAGATTCTAAAACTTGAGAGCTAATTTTTATTTTTATGTCTTATTTGCCGCCAAAGTAGTAAGCGTAGTTTAGAGTTATCTCATTACTACTAAAGTTGTTTTGACTAGCAAATCCAAAGTAGTGTTGATACTCTAAAGACACAGACTGTCTTGTGCCTATAAATGCTATAACGCCTAGTTTTGCAGTAGGAAGTATAGTTGTGGCTGTAGAAGACTTTGGTTGGCTTGCTTCTTTTTTGGTATTATTAGCTGCTAGGGCTAGTTTTTGTGCCTCATCTTTTGCTTTTTTAGCTTCTTCTAGATTGTTTTGGGCTGATGCTGCTAGGGCTGTTTGTGCGGCTGCTATACCTTGTAAAGTAGCCTTTAAAGTAGTAGCTGCTGCATTTATTTTATCAAGATCACTTTTGGCAGCAGTAGCTTTAGTTGATAGATCTTGTGCACTCTTCTCAGCTGCAGTCACTTTAGCTAAAGCTTGTGTTACTAGGGCGTTATTTGTATCTATTACTCCTAGTAGCTCTGCTTTTGGATTTTCGATCTTAGCATCAGTTGATTTAACTACCATTTTTATAGGGACTACTAAATCTTGTAGATTTTGTATTACACTATTATAGTATCCAAGATCTTTTAAAGCAGTATCTGCTGCACCTTGAAGCTCAGTTAGCTTACTTGCTTCAGCTTTAATAACTGCATTATAAGTGTCTATAGCACTTTGTGCTGAGGTTTGTAGCGATTTTATATCACTTATTTTAGAAGTATCAAATGAATTGCTAGTTCCTCTTGTGGCATTTACCCCATCAACTATTCTTTGTGCTTCATCATTAAGGCTTGTAGAGGTACTTTTTAGGCCATCAAGCACACTTTGATCTAATTTTGCAAAGAAAGTCACAGGGGTTTTACCGCCATTTTGATTGGCTATATTTTCCTTACTAAGGGCTAGTGCTTGATCTGTTGTAAGAGGCTTGCCCTTTTCATCTAGCACTTCTCCTATATAAACACTTTTTATATTTTTGCTTGGATTAGGAGTTATGATTAGATCTTTTATTAGGTCTGCAGGTTTAGTGCTTTTAAAAGCGTCTATATTTGTTTGTAAGCCTGTTTGATCAGTTAGCAAAGATACTCTTCCATTTGCATAATTAGCCTTTGTAGTTTGATTATTTGCCTCAGTAGTTGCTGCATCAAAGGCTTTAGTAGCACTTTGAAGTTGTGCTGCAGTTAGAGCTGCTAAACTAGTATTATTACTAACACTACCACTTCCACTATTTACATTATCATTAGTCCTTATAGCAGCACCAACACCAGCTATATAACCTATCTTGATATATCCAGTATTACCCACATTAAAGGCTTGTATGAAGTCTAAGTTTAAAGAGTACTGAGGCACAAAACTTCTACTTACATTAGCCCCTATACCTAGTGTTGCTTGAAGGCCTATAGTGCTACTATCTAAAGTCTTAAATACAGCACCACCAAGTTTTAACCTAGCATCAAACCCAGCCTTAGGAGTATTTAGTGTAACTCCATTTGCATTTTTTTCTGCTCTTATATCAGTGCCTATACCAACACCTACTAGAGCTTTTAGCCCACTTATATCATTAGCCCCACTAGGAGTTAAAGAAAACTTAGAAACTTTAGCTTTTTTTGCTTTAGTATCTTTTTTTGCATCATCATTGCTTATATTAGTACTAGTGCTACCATCACTATCACTTTGTATCTTTGAAACAGAGCTTGTATCAGTACTTACTCCATCTTCTGCCATAGCTATACTTCCTAAGCTTAATATTAAACTAGTGGCTAAGACTATTTTTGTAACTTTTAGCATACCTCATCCTTTTAAAATGTAAAAAATTATGTTTTGGTGTACTTAGAGCGGTTATTAGTCTCTCTAAGTAGTGACGAGGGTAAGTCTAATTGTTTTTTTTTTTTTGTATTAAAGTTTCCTTAAAGTGATAAATTTCATATAAATCCTTGATATCAGTCAATATTTACTCTCTTAGAAGTAATATCTATATAAGCACTAATACATAAAAGTAAAATATAAGTTAACTAAAAGTAGATAAAAAAGCTATATTTTGCTAGTTAAGTTAAGTAGAAATTTTCTTAAGTTGTTAGAGTGGATTTGTATTAAAAAGTAGATTTATTTAGAGTTGCTAGGCATTGTTAGCATTGCTTTGCTTGCTGCATTTGTAATATATAAGGTGGATATTATGAAAAATACTAGCTTAAGACCCATAAAGCTTAAGGCTAAGTGCTTATAAACTAGCTTAAGTAATGACTTTAGATAAGGCTAGGCTAGATTATAGACCGCCAAAACGCCTTTGTCTTTCATCAAAAGAATCTAGTATCCTTCCAAGCTCTTCTACACTAAGCTCAGGCCAAAACGTATCAGTAAAAAAAAGCTCAGCATAGCTTAGCTGCCAAAGCAAAAAGTTTGAAAGCCTTTTTTCCCCACCAGTTCTAAGCAGTAAGTCAACTGGGGGCATGTTAGCAGTGTCAAGATTTTTATCGATTAGTTCTTGAAGTAAGTCTTTAGTAAGTATGGAATCTAAGGTGCTTAAAGCTTGCTCTTTTGGTAAAGGCTTAATCTTTTTTATGATGCTTTGAAAGCTTAAAAGAGCAGCGCGTGATATCTCATCTTGTGAGCCGTAGTTTAAGGCTAGAATCTGAGTTAGATTTGAAAAGTCTTTAGTTTTTTCTTTTAAGTAGGAGATTCTTTCTTGTAGTTTTGTGTTTAGGTAAGAGATATCGCCTATGGTGCTAAAGCGGATATTATTTTTTATGTAGCTTTCTTCCTCATCATTTAGGTACTTTTCTAAAAGGTGCATCAAAAAGTCAACTTCTATCTTTGGGCGCTTCCAGTTTTCAGTAGAAAAGGCATATAAAGTTAGATGAGTTATCTTTCTTTTAGCACAAAACTCAGTTATCTCTCTTACTTTTAAAGCCCCTGCTTTGTGCCCTTCTTTTCTCTTTTTTCCGTTTGCATTAGCCCACCTGCCATTCCCATCCATAATAATGGCTAAATGTCTTAAACTCATTCAATGATTTTAGGAACTATAAAAAAGCCATTTTCTACAAAAGGTGAAAGCTTGCTAACGTCTATGTTTGCATCTATGACTTCATCTTCTCTTAGAGGGGTAAAGTGTTTAAGCTCGCAGTCTATCTCTTTTACATCTATCTCTTTTAAGTTATCCATAAATGAAAGCACTTCACTTAAGTCTTGTTTGAAGGCTTCTTTTTTATCATCTTCTAGCTTTATCATGCTTAGACTTTCAAGCTTACTTAGTGTTTTGTCATCTATTACCATAATGTCTCCTTTTTAAGAGTTATCTGCCACTTTAAGTTTAAGAGTTATCATTACCCAAAGCTAGACTTTGTGAATGGGCGATTAGCGGGTCTATAACTTGGTCTAAAAGTCCCCCCATCATAATCTCTTCTAGGCTATAAAGTGTAAGACCTATCCTATGATCACTTAAGCGGTTTTGCGGGTAGTTATAAGTGCGTATACGCTCGCTTCTATCTCCACTTCCAACTTGATTTTTGCGATTAGCTGAGTTTTTGGCATTTTGCTCTTCAAGTTTCGCTTCATAGATTCTAGCTTGTAATATCTTTAATGCCTTATCTTTATTTTTATGTTGAGACTTTTCATCTTGCATGGATACAGATATGCCAGTTGGGATGTGAGTAACCCTAACTGCAGAATCTGTAGTGTTAACACTTTGCCCTCCATGCCCTCCACTTCTAAACACATCTATCTTTAAATCGCTTGGATTTATATTAACTTCCACACTATCAACCTCTGGCATGATGGCTACAGTGATGGCTGAAGTATGAATCCTGCCTTGAGATTCCGTCTTTGGTATACGCTGAACTCTGTGAGTGCCACCTTCATACTTTAGCTTAGAGTATGCCCCTGCACCTTTTATAAGTGCTATTATCTCTTTATAGCCACCTACTGAGTTTTCACTACTACTAATTATCTCAACCTTCCACTTCTTGCTTTCAGCATATCTTACATAAGCATCAAATAAGTCACCGACAAAGATTCCAGCCTCATCCCCTCCAGTACCAGCCCTTATCTCTAAATATATGTTTTTAGAATCATTTGGATCTTTTGGTATTAAAAGCAGTCTTATATCTTTTTCTAAAGTCTCTTTTTGTGCTTCTAAGTCCTTTATCTCTTCTTTAGCAAGCTCAGCTAGAGAGGAGTCTTCTAAGAGGGATTTTGAAGATTCTAAGTCTTCTAAGACTTTTAGATAAGAAGTTGCTTTTGTGGCTATGTCTTCTAGTTCGCTTTTTTCTTTGCTTAGTGCAGTTAGACGTTCTATGTCGTTTAAAACTGTAGGATCGCTAAGGAGGTTTTCAACTTCCTTGCTTCTAGCAATGATTGGCTTTAGCTTCTCTATAAACATGTAGTAGTTGGGGGTGTTTTAGCTGGCTTGGGCTATTTTTTTGATAGCAGCGTTTAGGCGAGATACTTTTCTAGAAACTGTGTTTTTCTTTACAACGCCTTTGCTTACAAACTTGTGAAGCTCTTTGTTTGCTATCTTAAAAGCGTCATTTGCCTTAGTTAGGTCGCCACTTGCTATAGCTTCTCTAGTATTTCTAAGGATGTTTTTGATACGAGTTCTGTAGTATCTGTTTCTAATAGTGCGTTTTTCTGTTTGTCTGATTCTCTTTTTTGCAGATTCATGATTAGCCATTACTGAGTCCTTGTGATTTCAAAGTTTAAAAGCCTTGATTGTAGCACAATATGATAGAATTTTAAAAACTTAAAACAACTTAAGGCAGTTAAGATGAAGATTTTTGGTACAGATGGAGTTAGAGGTAAGGCAGGGAGGGATATAAATGCCCTAAGTGTTTTAAAACTAGGCATGGCAGCAGGCGTTTACTTCCAACAAACTTCAAAATCTACCAATAAGCTTATAGTCGGTAAAGATACTAGAAAAAGTGGTTATATGATAGAAAATGCCCTAGTTAGTGGTCTTACAGCAGTTGGCTTTGATGTCATACAAACTGGTCCTATACCAACTCCAGCTATATCTTTTTTAACTCAGGATTTGCGTTGTGATGCGGGCATTATGATAAGTGCAAGTCATAATCCTTTTGAAGATAATGGCATAAAGTTTTTTAACTCTAATGGCTTTAAGCTTGATGAAGACAAAGAAGCAAAGATAGAAGAGATCTATCACAGTGAGCTTTTAAAGTACTCTAAAACTGACAAGGAGATAGGCTACTCAAAACGCATCGATGATGTAGTAGGGCGCTATGTAGTTCATATCAAAAACTCCTTTCCCAAACACCTAACTTTGCAAGGTCTTCGCATAGTAGTAGACTGTGCTAATGGGGCAGCTTATAAGGTAGCACCTTTGGTTTTTAGCGAGTTAGGGGCTGATGTAGTTGTGATAAATGATCATCCAAATGGCTATAACATTAATGAATCTTGTGGTGCCATGCACCCTTATGAGCTAAGTCAAAAAGTAAGGTATCTTAGGGCTGATATAGGCTTTGGACTAGATGGAGATGCTGATAGATTAGTAGTGGTTGATGACTTAGGCAATATAGTCCATGGAGATAAGTTAATAGGAGCACTAGGGGCTTACTTAAAGTCAAAAAGTTTACTTAGAAATGACGCCATAGTAGCAACTATAATGAGCAATCTTGCCTTAAAAGACTTCTTAAAAACTCACAACATAGACGTAGTTTCTTCTAATGTTGGAGATAAGTATGTGCTTCAAGCTATGAAAGAAGATGGCTTAAACTTTGGTGGTGAGCAAAGTGGACATGTGATATTTAGCGACTTTTCTCAGAGTGGAGATGGACTAATATGTGCCTTGCAAGTTATGGCAATGGTTTTAGATAGCAAGAAAAAAGCACATGTTGTGCTAAATCCTTTCTCCTTATATCCGCAGATTCTAAAAAATATACCAGTTAGTAAAAAAGTCCCACTTGAAAAGATAGAAGGCTTAAGTAAAAAACTTAGCGAAATAGAATCTAAAGACATAAGACATCTTATCCGCTACTCAGGCACAGAATCTAAACTTAGAATCTTGCTTGAAGGCAAAGATGATGCACTTTTACACTCTTATATGGAAGACTTAGAAGACTTTTTTGCAAAGACTTTGTCTTAAGGTAGATTCTTAGTTCTATCACTTTAATGCTAGTAGGGCAGTGTTGTTTTGTCTTGATGCTGCTTTATTTGCATTTTGGGGGTTTGTAAAATGCCTTGAATATAGCCTTTTTACTTTGGGTAAAGATTCTAAAAAACTCTCTTATAAGCTTGTATTTAAAAGGCTTTTTAACACTATATCTATTAGGTATAGTAGTAGCTACTACTAGCTCATCTCTTATAGAAAAAGGCTTATAGATGATGTTATCAATCTTATGTCTTGCGACATAGTCCATCTGCAAGTCTGCTGGTAAGTCCCAGTACTTTATGGCACTAAAAGCACGCGCAGCGCGTGGGGTTAGATAGTAGCCTTGCCCACCTGCTACATCTTCTAAAGTGTAGTAAAAGTGCTTATTTATAGGCTTTAAGCCTTTTTCATCTATGCAGGCAAGACGCACATAAGAAAAGCCACTTGCTTTTATATCTCTTATGGAATCTAAAAAGTTGGGATTAAAACTTATATCATCTTCTAGCACTACTATAGGCTCATCTAACTCCAAGCATTTTTGCCAAAGGCTAAAGTGAGAGGCATAGCAGGCGTTTTCGCCTTTTGTGTTAGGCATGGCGCGATTACGTATGGCTTTTTTGTCATTTATATACTTTTTAAAAGCAGCCTCTTCTCCCTTGCTAGCATCAACTGCTTTAAAAAATATAAACTCTAAGTCATTAGATTCTAACTCATCTATCTGGGCTTGCATCTTAGTCTTTCTTTCAAGACTAGATGGAAGATTGATTATAAAAACCTTAAGCACTAACTAGTAAGCCTGAATGTAAGTAGTTTATAGTGTGGAGTTTGTTTATAAGAGTAGCTATTAGACTTCTCATCTCTACACTTAAGTTTTCATTTCTTAAAACTTTATCAAAATCTTCTAGCTTTGAAGTAGGGCTGTGACTGCTTAAAAACTTCACTGCTATCATATCGCCTGAGTTAAGGATATCTTCTCTTTGAAGCCTATTAGCAAGGGCTTGAAAGCTAGTCATGTCATTTAGCCCGCCTTTTATATCATTTCCTAGTTTTTCTATCTTTTGAGTGTACTTTGACTTTACAAAAACATCTTGAGGGATGCTATCTAGTGGGACGTGAGTTTTTTGTCTATCTTGTCTTTCATCATTGCTTGGAGTTAGGGCTCCTATATATCTAGCTTGAGTTATGTGGGTAGTTTGCATTTTTGCTCCTTCAAAATATGAAAACTACAAGCAAAAAAGAATCCAAGTTGATAGTTAGTCAAATATGATAGAATCCTAAACTTTAATGCCACTAAGGAGTTATCTTTGAGTAGTTGGGTTATAGCTTTAATGCTAGGGATGTCAATTTTCATGGGTCTCATGGGACTTATAGCATTTCTCTGGGGGCTTAAAAATGGTCAGTTTGACGATAAAGATAAAATGATGCAAGGTGTGTTATTTGATAGCACAGATGACTTAAATAAACTTGCAGAAACAACAAAACCAAGGAATAAAAAATGAATTCAGAAAATACAGTACACGAAGTAGCAATAATTGGCGCTGGTCCCGGAGGTATATCTGCGGCTGTGGAATGTAAAAAATACGATGTAAAAGACGTTATAGTTTTTGAAAAAACTGATAGCATTCTAAGCACTATACATAAGTTTTACAAAGCCCATAAGCACGTTGATAAAGACTATAAAAACCAAGTAGTACAGCTTAGAGGTCATATACCTTTTAGTGATGGCTTTAAAGAGAGCACTTTAGAGCTTTTTGAAAGCCAAGTTGCAAGCAATCATATAGATGTTAGATTTAACACTGAGATTGATAAAGTTGAAAAAGAAGGCGATTTATTTGTCATAAGAAGTGCGAGTAATGAAGTCTTTAAAGCTAAGTTTGTAGTAGTTAGTATAGGTAAGATGGGACAGCCTAATAAGCCAACTTATGCCCTTCCTCCGACAGTTAGAAAGTTTATAAACTTTAATGCTAATGACTGTCAAAAAGGTGAAAAAGTCCTTGTCGTTGGTGGTGGGAACTCTGCAGTTGAGTACGCAGTAGACTTGACTAACCTTACTGATACTACTTTAAACTATAGAAAGTCAGAGTTTACTAGGATTAATGATACTAATGCTAGTGCACTTAAAGGCGTTTTAGATTCTAAAAAGCTAAAAGGCAAGTTTGGTATAGATATAACTAGCCTTGAAGCAGCTCCAAGCATAAGTGGTAATGCCGACAGAGATAGTATAAAAGTTAACTTTACTGATGGAAGTAGTGAAGTTTATGACCGTATAGTTTATGCTATAGGTGGGGTAGCACCACTTGACTTTTTACATAAGTGTGGAATCAAAGTTGATAGTAATGGCGTCCCGCTAGCTGATAGCAACCACGAAACTCCGACAAAAAATCTTTTTGTAGTTGGAGATATACTATTTAAAAATGGCGGCTCTATAGCTATAGCTATGAATGATGGACTTGATATAGTTGAGTGCATAAGGAAGCGAATAAGCTAAGATAAAGGTTGATAGATGGGTATTATTAGACTTTTTGGTAAGGGCATATTAGCCCTTCTGCCATTTATTATTTTGATATGGATTATAAATTTTGTTTTTGGCATAGTGAAGGGTCTTTGGCAAATAGTTTTTAATACTACTTCTAATAACATAATAGCAACTACTATTATCTTAATAGTGAGTGTTTTAGTTATCATTTTCATAGGGTATCAGTTCGAAAAGAAGCAAAAAAATCTCTTTATGGGGATTTTTGAGTTTACTGTGTCTAAGATTCCTATGATAGGGAGTATATATCACGTTTTAAAAGACATGGTTGGTATGTTTACTGGGAATGCAAAAGAGGCTTACTTAGGTGTGGCTTATGTAGACTTAGTGGGTACTAGACTTATGGGTTTTATAACAAAGCAAGAAGGGGACTACTACTGGGTTTTTGTGCCTACTACTCCTAACCCAACTTCAGGCTTTTTGCTAAGTGTGCATAAAGACCAGTTAGTGCATGCTGATATAACAGTAAGTGATGGTCTTAAAAAGCTGCTATCTCTTGGCATGAAGTAAGGGCTTTTTATAAGTTTATGCTAGTAGGTCTTAAAAAAGCGATTAATAACTTTAGCGAGCTAGTAGTTTTTAAACACACTATCTTTAGTGCAAGTTTTATACTAGTATCGCTAGTTGTAGCAAGCAAGCAGTTAAATGGCACGCCGTGGTTTGGCTGGCGCTTATTAATCTTATGCGTTATAGCTTTAATTACAGCTAGGAACTTTGCTATGGCGTTTAATAGATTCTTAGATTATGATATAGATAAGACTAATCCAAGGACTATGTCACGCCCTAGCGTAGATGGTAGGATAAGTAGGAGTGCAATAGGGCTTTTTTGTATAGTAAATGTAGTTATTTTCATAGTTGATAGTTACTTTATTAATAGTCTTGCTTTTTATCTATCCTTTCCTTTTATCATCATCTTGGGATTTTATAGCTTTGTAAAGCGTTTTAGTTATCTAGCCCACATAGTTTTGGGAGTTAGTCTTGGCTTAGCACCACTTTCAGGCGTTATAGCAGTTTTAGGAGATATACCTCTTTGGAGTATCTATCTAGCTATAGGTGTGCTTTTTTGGGTGGCTGGCTTTGATATCTTATACTCTATACAAGATATAAACCACGATAAAAAAGAAAAGCTTTATTCCATACCGTCTTATTTTGGACTTAAAAAGTCTTTACTTATATCAAGGGTGTGCCATGTGCTAACAGTTATCTTTTGGATAGCTTTTATAGCTAGCTATGGTGGCGGAATCTTTGCTTACATAGGGCTTATACTTAGTATATTGATGCTTTTATATGAGCACTACTTAGTAGCTAAGAATCTAGAAAATATCCCAAAAGCTTTTTTTGTGACTAATGGTTATCTAGGCTTTGTATTTTTAATCTTTATCATCTTAGATACTATTTTTAAAGGCTAGGATGTGGAGTTAAATGATAGACTTAAAGGACTAGGTACTAGACTAGTAGAGACTAGGTTAAAACTTGAGCTATCTTTAAGCACAGATTCTCAAAATGCCTTTGAAGCCGAGTTCTCAGATATAAGTTTTAATCAGGTAAACCCAGTTGATAGATGGATAAATAATATCTACTCAAGAAGTGAGGCAAGGGATAGTGATCCTTTAGTTTTAGAGCTTTTGTGTGAGCTTTATAAAAAGATAGATAGGTTAGAAATGGCTTTAAGTAAGGAATCTAAAAGCTTTTTAGAACTAAAATATGAGAGATTTAGCACCTTTCTTGGACATGGAGTGATAGTCTTAGAAGATTCCAAAGACTTAGAGCTTTCTAAAGAGTATTATGCAAGATTATCCCTACCTGTTTTTCCCACTAGGGAAGTGCCTTTGTTTGCCACTTTAGAATCTGATAATGTATTAAAAATATGCAAAATGGGTAAAAAAGATATAGAAGACTTTGATAACTATATAGCTTTGGTTGAAAGAGAAAATATTAGAAATTTGAAACTTTCTTAATAAAAAATAAGGGGTAAGAGGTTATATGAACTCATTTGGAACATTGAATTTTGATCTTGTTGTTAGTATCGTTGGGGTACTTTTTTTGATTATCTTAATCTGCTTGTTAGTTTATGTCGCACTTAGAGATAAGGATGTTTCTAAGAAGTTTATACGTATAGAGCAGTCCATAGAGGACTTAAACAAAGAGATCTATAAGATCCAAAAGTGGATAATGGAATCTAAAAATATAAAAGAGCCACTAAGTCTAGATACCGTCTTAAAAAAAGACCTAGACTATATAATAAGCATGCAAAAAAAAGACCTAGATACTTTAAGTTCTAACTTACAAGCTGATAGAGACTACTTTGAAAATAAGATTCTAATCTTAGAAGAAAGATTAAGAGAGATGGGGCACTTTGGAGGATCTATGCAAAATAAAAATGAAGCCAAGATCTTGCAGATGTTTCAAGATGGCTATAGTATAGATAAGATAGCTAAAGAGCTTCGTATGGGCAAGGGTGAGGTTGAGTTTATATTAAAATTATCTGACATCAAGTAAGGTTTGCTACATGAGTTATATGCCGCATAATGACAAGATGCCTTTTAAGACGCTAGTTTGGACTACTATCTTTTTTACCATCATCATAACAGCATCTAATGTTTTAGTAGCTTTTCAGATAGGTCATACACCCTTAACTTACGGGGCTATAACCTATCCTTTTTCATTTTTGCTTATGGATGTTATGAGTGAAAAGTATGATAGAAGATCAGTAATGAATGCTTTAAGGATAGGGCTAGTTTTAGCCTTTATCCCTTCTATGTTTATAAGCGAGACGCCACGCTTTGCTATAGCTAGCATAGCTGCGTTTTGCGTTTCTCAGTATCTTGATGTAGTTATATTTTTTAAAATAAAACAGCGTTTTCCAAAACTTTGGTGGTTTAGGAATGCAACTTCAGCAAGCTTAGCGCAGTTTATAGATACTATCATCTTTTTCCATGTCGCCTTTCTCTTTAGCGTCCACTACTCAGAAGTTTGGCTTATGGGGCTAAGTGACTACTCTATAAAGCTAATCTTAAACTTTATAAATATCCCACTTTTTTACTTTATAGCAGTTAGAACTTATAAACGTTTTACTTTTATAAAAAGATAGAAGATGGAGTGCTATGAGTTTACTTCTGAACTGCATCCTTGTTCTTACTTCAAAGATAGACAAGGGCAGTTTCACTACTTCTGCATAAAAGACTGCTCAACTTACTTTTATAAAGGGCTTTTAGAGCGAGGCTATAGGCGTTTTGGAGAGTTTTTCTTCGTGCCAAGATGCCCTGAGTGCAAGGAGTGCATAACTATTAGACATCTTGTAAGTGACTTTACTCCAAGTGCTAATATGCTAAAGGTGATGAAAAAAAATAAAGAGACGCTATTTGCCTTCAAGCGACCACTAGTTAATGACGCAAGGGTTTGCCTTTATGTTAAGTATCATCTTAGGATGGCTAAGAAAAAAGGTTGGTCTTTTAATAATATAGATATGCAAACTTACAGAGATACCTTTGTTGAAGGAGCGGGTGAGTTTGGCTATGAGATGTGTCTTTATAGGGATGGTAGGCTTATAGGTGTTAGTTACTTTGATATAGTACAAGATAGCTTAAGTGCGATTTATTTCTTTTATGACCATGATTATGAGCACTTAAGTCTAGGCACGCTTAATATCTTACTTCTTTTTTCGTTAGCAAAAAGATTAAACTTAAAGTACTTTTATCCGGGCTACTGGATAAAAGATCATCACTCTATGGGCTATAAAGAGAGATTTAAACCATTTGAAATGCTAACTAATGAAGCTGATATCTTTGACAAAACGCAATACAAGCTTTATAAAACACACCAGTCTTAAAAAAGACCTACTTTAAGGAGTACTATGAACTTTAGTAATAAACTATCTCGTATCTTTGGCAAGATAGCTAATAAAGCCTTCCCTCACATCATCCAGATCTTCATCAATAGACTTTATGTTTATGTGTTTAAGATAGATATGAAGGAGTTTAATAAACCTTGTAGTTATAAAACTTTAAATGCCCTTTTTACAAGAAAGCTAACTAAGCCTAGGAAGTTAGATGCTAAGCCTTTTAATATCATAAGCCCAACTGATAGCCTTATAATGGAACAAGGTAGGCTAGAAAACTATAAAGCCCTTCAGATAAAAGGCATGGAGTACTCAGTGCTTCCTTTTTTGGGCTTAAGCGATACTAAAGATATAGAATCTATCAAACACTATAAGTTTATAAACCTCTATCTTTCACCTAAGGACTATCATAGATTCCATGCACCTTGTGACTTAGAAGTCTTAGAGGCTAGATACTTTAGTGGCAGGCTTTTGCCTGTTAATAAGACTTCGCTTTTAAAAAACAAAGACCTTTTTAATATCAATGAAAGAGTAGTTTTAAAAGTGCGCTTTAGCTATAACCAAGAGATAGCCTACTATGTCGCAGTTGGTGCACTAAACGTTGGCAAGATGCGCTTTAACTTTGATGAGAGGATAAAAACTAATGCTAGCCTTGGAGATGCTATCTATACTTATGAAAACTGCTTTTTAAAAGCAGGGGATGAAGTAGGTATGTTTGAGATGGGCTCAACTATAGTTTTAATCGCCAATGTACTCTTTGTAAAAAAAGAGCAAGATGTAGTTAGGATGGGCGAAGAGCTAGCCTTGCTAAATAAAAGCGTTTAAGAAAGGGATAGGATGCTTGTAGTTGATAGTAGGATTTATGAAGGCATGATTAGCTATGTAAAAAAAAGTATAGATGTTGAAGTCTGTGGCTATCTTTTAGGGAAAAGAGTATTAAATGGAATCTTTCAAACTAAGATAGTAAAAGACTTTATCCCTATAAAAAACGTCCATCAAACCCCACTGCACTTTTTTACTATGGACGTTAATGACCAGCTAGCAGCCCTAAAAAGTGCTAATGAAAAAGGTCTTAATATAATAGGAGTGTTCCACTCCCACCCTATAGCTAAAGCCTTTCCAAGTAAAGAAGACTTAAAATATATGGGTGAGGCTTATAGCTATGTCATCATCTCTTTTTGGGATTCTTACTCACAAAGTAGGGTGTTAGATAAGGTAGCTTTTAACTCTTTTGGTATGGATAAAAGTAGACTTAAGCAAGAAAGAGTGCTTATATTTTAATTTAGGAGGCTATATGAAGCTAGTAGTTTTTGACTTTGATGGAACACTAATGGATAATGAGACCATAGATGAACTAGCAGCAGCTTACTCTATAAACGATGAGGTATCATTAATCACAAAAGAGGCCATGGAAGGAAAGATAGACTTTTTTTCTGCCTTAACCAAAAGAGTGGCTTTACTAAAAGGTATGCCTTTAAGTCTTGCGACAAAAGTAGCCCACTCCCTAACTCCTATGCCTAATGCAAAAGAGTGCATAGATAGGCTTAAAGAGGCAGGCTTTATAGTTGTATGTTTTAGTGGTGGGTTTAGCTTGGCTACTGAGTACTTTAAAGAAGTGCTTGGACTAGATGCTACTTTTAGCAATATCTTACATGCAAAAGATTGTGTTCTAACTGGGCAAGTTGGCGGCAGTATGATGTTTTCAGATTCTAAAGGCGTTATGCTTAAAAGCTTTGCGTCCATGCTAGGACTTAGTAAAAGTGACTGCATAGCTATAGGTGATGGGGCTAATGACTTAAGTATGTTTGAGTATGCAGATACTAGGATTGCTTTTTGTGCAAAGCCTAAGCTTAAAGAAAAAGCCACTCATATAGTAGATACTAAAGACTTAGGATTGATAGCAGATATAGTTTTGCAAGAAACTAAGTGCTAGAATCACAGGTTTGCATCAAACTTTAAAAGGATATACATGTTACAGGCAGGGGTAAGTAAAACTTTAGTTTTAAGTTCAGTTTTAGTATTTGGTTTAATTGGAAGCTTAAACGCTAAGCAGTGGTATGATAATGGCGACTATGGGGTATTTGTAGGGGCTAGCTTGCAAGGTCAAAGAAACTTAAAGCCTTTTATAGACACCAAAAGTAGCACTCTTTTAACTAGCAACACTTTAGATGCTACTACAAGCTCTAAGCTTGGCTATCTAGTGCAAGCAGGTGCTTTTTACTATCCTATGAAGTATGTTGGATTTAGGGCATATTACGCTTATGGGTCTTTTAACATAGCTAATAATGCTACTTTTACCCAGACTACAGGCACAGGCAGCACTACATCTAGCGGTATGCTTGATAATCAAGGAAGCTTTCAAAGTGCTAACTTAGACTTGCTTTTAAAGTATGACATTTCTAGCTATCTAAGTGCTAGCTTTTTTGTAGGGCTTGGCTTTGAACACTTTAGTATGAGTGGAAGTTCTACTACTTTGCACAGTAATGATACTGGAGTAGTAGAGCCTACTTTAAGCATAGACCCACAAAAGAGAAACGGTGCTGTTGTAAACGCTGGGATATTAGTTAACTTTTTTAGATTTAACCAGATAGAACTAGGCATGAAACTTCCAACTTATGACTTAAATACTACTAGTTCTTATCAAGCTAGTTCTATTACAACTAAGCAGTTTTATAGTTCAAAACAAAGTTTGCCAGCAAGATTTTATATGGGTTATAACCTAGTTTTTAACTTTTAGAGGCAGTATATGAACATTTCTTAATAAAATATCCACAAAAAATTATCTTTATTTAAACTTTGTTAATAAACATAATTTTTTTTCTTGGTTTTTATCACTTTTTATCATTATTAGTTATATAATGCGTTAACTAAATATTTAGGAGTAGATAATGAAAAAGTATATTTTAATTGGAAGTTTGGCTGCTTTTTGTGCAGTAGGTGCTATAAGTACAGTTAGTGCTAAGGACATTGATGGTGCCACTCTTCTAAAACAAGCTAAAGATGCTGGCCTTGTGGCTATGCCTACAGGTGAAGCCCTTAAAAAAAGGCAAATCGAGCTAGCTAATCACAACAAACTAGCCCCGGGCTATAAAGATAAAATGACACCAGCACAAGTTGAACTTGGTAAACAACTATTCTTTGACCCAAGGATCTCAACTTCTGGAATCATCTCTTGTAACACTTGCCACAACCTAGGATTAGGTGGAGTTGATGGCGTTCCTGCAGCTGTTGGTAACCGCTGGACTCCAAACCCACACGGACTTAACTCACCTACAGTTTATAACTCAGTCTTTAACAGCAGACAGTTCTGGGATGGAAGAGCACACCACCTAAGTGATCAAGCACAAGGACCTATCCAAGCATCTAATGAGATGGCAGCTGATCCAAAAGTAGTTATAGAAAAAATTCTTTCTATGCCAGGATATGTATCTGAGTTCCAAAAAGCCTATGGTAAAAATGTAAAAATAGACTTTGACTTAGTAACTGATACTATAGCTATGTTTGAAGAAACTCTAGTTACTCCAGATTCTAAATTTGATAAATTTATGAGTGGTGATACTAAAGCTTTAAATGAAAAAGAAAAAGAAGGTCTAGAGCTTTTCGTAACTAAAGGTTGTGCTGCTTGCCACAATGGTATAAACCTTGGTGGACAAATGAGACCTTTCCAACTAGCTGGCAAATATAAATTTGACAACGTTGGTGACTTCCGTGGAAACAAAGAAGGACTAGTAAAAGCTCCTACTTTAAGAAACATACTTCAAACTGCACCTTACTTCCACAACGGTCAGTTCTGGGATGTAAAAGACGCTATTAAAGAAATGGGTAGAGTACAACTTGGTATAAAAATTACCAATGATGAAGCACAAAAAATAGAAGCCTTCTTTGCTACTTTAACAGGTAAAAAACCAGTTGTGACTTATCCAGAGTTCCCAGTATCAACTACTAAAACTCCAAGACCACAATTCTAAGCCTTACTAGCATTTTAGGGTTTTTAGATCTAGCCTCTTTAAGGGGCTAGATTCTTACTTGCCTCTTTGACTTTCGTTTTTCCTCATCTTATATTTTTCTTTCCCACGCTACTTAGCTACTTTACTTTTTAAGAATCTTTTTTGTGATTTGATATTTGTGCTAGTTTGAAGTAGTAAAATTCTTTCTAGATTAAAAGATAAAGTATATATAAAAGGATAGATATGGGAAGGATAGTGACTTTTAGTGGTGCAGGGCTAAGTGCGGAATCTGGACTTAATACTTTTAGGGATAAAGGTGGCATATGGACAAAGTATGATGCCAATGAAGTATGTAATATCAATAAGTGGAAAAAAAACTTTGAATTAGTACATGAGTTTTATAACAAAAGACGTGTGCAGCTAGGCACGGTAAATCCAAACGCCATGCATAAGTATTTTAAAGATTTAGAAGATAGATATGACACGCTTCATATTACTCAAAATGTTGATGATCTTTTGCATAGGGCAGGCTGTAAAAATGTCTTGCAGATTCATGGGCAGATAGATAAGGTTTACTGCACAGAGTGCGGCGAGGTTTATAGGCTAGGTCATGAAGAGTATACGTTTTGGCCTTGCAAGAAGTGCGGCAGTAAGTGGATAAAGCCCTATGTTATCTTTTTTGGTGAGAGTGCACCAAAGTACAAAAACCTCTGGCAAGAGATAGCAAGCTTAAAAAAAGATGACATAGTATTAGTTGTTGGCACAAGTGGGGCTGTTATAGATATAGCTTCCATGACAGCTAGGAAGCCAAGCCTAAAAATCCTAAATAATCTTGAAGAAGATAAGTACATGGATGATTCTGTATTTGATTATGTTTTTTATGGCAAGGCTACTACCAAGATAGATGAGATAGATAGGTTAATAAGAGATAAGATGGGGCACTAGAGACTGTGATGAGCAAAGAGTTTGTGTTTAACGAGCTAGAAGATTCCATATTTGAAAACCTAAAGGTTACTAGGAAGTATATAAAAAGCTTTATCTTGAGGGTTAAAGGAGATGGTAGTCTCTCAGTTAGCATGCCTTTTAGGGCTAGTAAAAAAGAACTAAGCAGCTTTTTACAAGCAAGGGCTATGTGGGCAAAAGAAGCAAGAAAAAAAGCCCTTGCACATCAAGAAAGATATAAAGCCCTACTAGAAAGTAAAAAAAGAGACTTTATTAGTGATGAAGTCTTTTTTTATCTTGGGAGAAGCTATATCTTAAAGGTTATAGAATCTAAGAGTAATAAAGTAGAGCTAGAAGGTGCATACTTAAAGCTTTATGTAAAAGATATAAACTCTAAAGACAATACTTGAAAGCTGGTATAAAGCAAGGGCTAAAGAGTGTTTTTCAAGCCTCATAGAAACTTACTCTAAAGTAGTGCAAAAAGAAGTAAAGGCACTAAAAATAAGAGGGATGAAGACTAGGTGGGGGGTTTGCCACTACCAAAGAGCACAAATCACGCTTAACTTAGAGCTTATAAAAAAGCCTCTTTCTTGCATAGAGTATGTAGTCTTTCATGAGCTAGCCCACCTTATCCACCCTAACCATTCGCGTGACTTTTGGGACTATATACAAAGTCATATGAGTGATTATAAAGAAAGAAAAAAGCTTTTGGAGGTAGGGCAAAACTTATAAGCTAGCTATAATCACTAATAAACAAAGTGGAGTTTTAATATATGAATATACGAGTTTACTATGAAGATACAGACTGTGGCGGCATAGTCTATCACGCCAACTATTTTAAGTACTGTGAGCGCGCAAGGAGTGAGTTTTTTTACGATAAGGGCATGTCTCCTGAGGTAGAAGGCAAAGGCTTTGTAGTAGTGCATATAGAATCTAGTTTTTTAGGTGTGGCAGTTTTGGCTGACTTACTAGAAGTCAAAAGTAGGGTAGTAAAACTTGGTAAAAGTGGTATGAGTGTAAGTCAAGATATCTATCTAAAAGATAAGCTTATATTTAAAGCAGTCATAAAACTAGCTTGTATTGATATGAGCACTAAAAGGATAGCTAGGATTCCAGAAGAGACTTATAATATATTAGAGCGTGATATGGAAGAGGGGATAAAAGAAGCTAGCAAAGATAGCTAGCTTTATGTTTATTTTTACTTTATATAAGACAAAAACTAGGTTTTAAAGATACTAGTAATCTTTATCACTACGTAAACGTTTTATGCTGCAATAAGCTTTTGGTGAATTAAAAACTGAGTATGAATTATATAGAATCAAAAACGAAGTTAAAGTTGTAAGACTTAGAATCTAAATGTGATCCAAAATATAATCCCTACTTTTAAAAGTAGGGATTTACTCCAATTAATCATAAAACAAAAAACGCCACCACAAAGGGTTTAAAAATCCTTAAGCAATCTCTTTTTTGTAGCAAGAAGCTATGAAGCTAGAAGCACCAGCATAGAAAGCAACTACAGCAGTTACAAGTCCAAAGTATCCACCAGTTACATTCCATCCATTAATACCAGTCCATGCACCTATGGCTAGAAGCACAAAAGTGATAGTTAAGATGATAAGTACAAGTGCTACAGCTTTTGAACCTTTAAGAGAACCTATAAAGTAAGTAAGTGATAATATAGCCCATAGTATAAGGTAAGTACCTATGCCACCAGCTGTTACACCATCTCCAAAGAAGTGAGTAAGTAGTACGTAAGATATCCAGAACGCACCATATGTTGAGAATACTACAAAGCCAAAAGTATTACCTTTTGGGTACTCGAAAAATCCAACTAGTAGTTGTACTATACCACCAAAGATAACAGCTAATGCCAGCACAACACCCATGCTAGAGCTAGATATCCACTCAGCATTAATCGCTGAAAGAAGAAATGTAGTGAAAGCAAATCCAAATAGTCCTAAAGGCCCTACATTAGTATTTTTAAAATTCATAATCAATCCTTTTATTTTTTAATAGTATGAGGCATACCGCCACTTGCTAGACTTATAACTTCACCATTTTCTAGTATGTCATAAGCTTGTCCGAATCCTTTTACAAATCTGCCTTTTCCAAAATGTAGTTCAACTAGGTGGAAGTCAAGCATATTTCTAATTTGCCTGATTCCTCCTCCGCTTCCCTCTTTTTGTATAAAGCTGTCAAAAACTTCATCAAAAAAAGCTCCCCTATCTATAAAAGCTGCCTTAGTTTGGAATCTAAGTCTTTTCCTCGCTATAGGGTTTTTAGCCTTGCTTTCATCTTCTAAGAACATGGCTTCTATGTTGCTAGGGTGTAGCTTAATGTTTTCATAGTGCTCACTTACTTCACTTATATAAATATAACTTTTACCTTTATAGTTAATAAGTGGGGCATAGGTCGCACAAACATGCTTGTCTTTGTTTAAAGTTGCAAGCACCACTGAGCTAAACTCTAGTTTGAAGCTTTCTAGCTCTTTTGAGATATCAGCACTTTTCATGTTTAGGTTTTGACATAGCTTTATTATTGCGTCTTTGTAGTCTTTAGGTTCAGTTTTTTTAGGAAAAGGTACATTTACTATTACATTTTCCTTGCTATCTTTTGCTTCTATCTTTAAACCATCTCCGTTTAAGTCTAAAAGCACAGCGTCCTTTACCTTTAGATTCCCATAAGTGTTAGCAAGTGCTATAACCTCGTCTTTGTGATGATCGTTCATGTGAGATATGATTAATTTTAAGTCCATTTTTTTCCTTTTTATAAGTTTGGCTTGACCTTGCCTTTTGTGATTCTATCCTTGCTTTCTTTGAATAGTCTTTTTTGTGAACAAAGTACCTAACTTAAAGTAAAAACTTTGCAAATATGTAACAATAGTTCACTTATTATTTTCATATATGTAACACCGTTTTTACAGCTTTGCTTCTATTCTCTTTAATTCCTCATTTATGCTTTCATTTAGACTTTGACTAAAGTTTAGATTCTGTGGTATTAAGGCTTGCATATTTTTTAGATAGTTAGCATAGTCACTAAGGGTTAGATTCCCTTTAGTTAGTTCGTATTTTAAAAAAAGCCAGTAGGTATTTATAACATCACTTTGACAGTAGATATCTATAGAGGCAAGATCATTTTTTGCATACGCTAGCTTATAGACATCTCCTCCTGCTACTTCAAACTTACCCATGATATTTGCCATCTTGCAAACTGTGTCTAGATTTAAAGCACGCGTTGCACCAAAACTTCCAAGACTATCAAATAGATCAAGATGAAACTTTTCACTATATCTTTGCCTATAGTTTTCCCACTTACTTTTATTAAGAGAAGGATTGTTTTCTTCATAGTAAGCATTAAGACTGATGTTATATTTCATAGCCCTTAGGCAGATTACTGGGAGGTCAAAGCCACGTCCATTAAAGCTTATAAGTCTTGGATTACTCTTATTTAAAAAGCTTGCAAACTCATCTAATAAGACTTCTTCTCTATCTTCTAAGCTTACATCTTTAGCAAAGCTACCTACTTTTTTAAAGTTGCCAAAGTCATCTGCTATAACACTAGCTATGGAGATAACTTTATGAAAACAAAGAGGTAAAAAAGTAGTGTTGTTTGCTGCTTGCTGGGCACTAAAAGCAAGCTCACAAACTTCTAAGTCACTTCCTTCATATCCGTGTATAGTTTTTAAAAGACTAGTATCAGGCACTGTTTCTATGTCAAATACACATATCATCTTAATCTCTTTCTAGCTCTAGATTAGGTATGTCAAAAAACTTAGTTCCTTCTTTCTTAAAAGCATTAAGTTTTATCCTACTTATTAGACTTTTTGTCATACTCTCTCCATAAATATCTTTAAGTGCTCTAAACTCAACGCTTTCATATACTTCTTTTAAGCTTAAGGCTTCTAGACTCTTAAAGTTAGTGTAGTCTTTTAGGAATCTATCTATATCTTCATACTTATAACCTATCTCATCTTCATCTTTTTGATTGGCAAATAAATCAGCACTTGGTGGCTTAGTAAGTATAGAATCTGGAACACCTAAAAACTTAGCCAGCACAAAGATATCACTTTTATAAAGAGAAGATATTGGATTAAAAGCACAGGCTAAATCTCCGTGCATAGTGCCATAGCCAAGTAGAAGCTCACTTTTATTACTAGTGCCTACAACTAGGGCGTTAGTTAGGCTTGAGTGATAGTAAAGTGTTGCCATCCTAAGTCTTGCACAAAAGTTACCTCTTTGAAGAGGGCTAGCTTCTGGATACTCTTTTATAAAATCTTTATCCATGCTTTCTATACTTGCTAGTTTAGAATCTATATTATGCTTTTGGCATAGCTCTTTGGCGTCTTTTAAACTTTCTTCACTAGAAGTGCTTGAAGGCATCAAAAGTCCAAGCAAGTTTTTTTCATTTTTATTAGATTTGGCTAAAGCTTTTTTACAAAGAAGGGCAACTACTGCACTATCTATACCACCACTTAAGCCTAAGACTAGACGCTCAAAACCTTTTTCTTCCATAGTTACATTTATAAAGTTAGTTATCTTTTTTACTAGTTCTTCTAAAGAGGTTTTCAAAACATCACTCCTTAATATTTATATCAAAATCTTATCTCTAGCCTTAGCTTAATCTTACCTTTATTAGACTCTATCTTAAGGTACACGCTTATAAGCCATTTAATAGTAAAAGATTCTATCTTAAATCTAGTAAGAGTATTTTCACACTGTCCAAAATGTACCCAATATCTGGTTTTGATCTTAACGCTAATTTGTATTTAAGCTTGTTTAAATTACAATCAGCGGTTGCCAACACCTACCTAAAGATGGAAACATAATTTTTATTTGAAGCGTAATTTTATTAATTGATAAAGGAATATAATTGATTCCACAATGTGTAAGATCGCGAGTTTTTGTATAAGGAGTAAAACATGGCTGATGATGTGAACGAAGTCAAAGACGTCAAGAGACGAGACTTTATGGGTATGACCGTAGGAGGGTTTGCTATACTTGGAGTTATAGCAACCATCTACGGTATAAAAAGGACCTGGGACCCGCTCCCTAGCGTAGTGTCTGCTGGATTTACCACGGTTGATTTAGCGGGTATGAAAGAGGGAGAGTTTAGAACAGCCACTTGGCGTGGTAAGCCTGTTTATATGAGAAGGAAGAGGGGCGATGAGGACTTTGTTGCTTATCGTGACTTTAAGCTAGGAGATGGTGCTTATACTATAGGCATACAGATATGTACTCACTTAGGTTGTATACCTTTATGGAAGCCAGATATTAATCAGTTCTTTTGCCCATGTCATGGAGGAGAGTACACAGAAGATGGCGTAAACATCGCTGGAACCCCACCGCCAAGACCGTTTGATATGCCACCTTTTAAAGTGACTGGTGCCACTACGCTTTTACTAGGTGAATCAGGCCCAGAGTATGAAGCAATGATTAAAGCAAAAGCTTAAGGAGAGATAAATGGCACACATAAGGAAATCGAAGAATTTTGGCGATTGGATGGACCAACGCTTAGGAACTAAGACCCTTTGGAAGGTCTTAATGACAGAATATTGGGTACCTAAAAATATCAACTTTTTATGGGCTATGGGCGTTGTCCTACTTGGTCTTTTCTTTGTCTTGATAGTTTCAGGTATCTTCTTACTTATGTATTACAAGCCAGATGCTAATCTTGCTTATGATAGTGTTAACTACACTATCATGCAAGAGGTGTCTTTTGGTTGGATGTGGCGTCACATACACGCAGTAGCAGCTAGTATTGTATTTGTTATCATTTATATACACATGTTTGTAGCTATCTATTATGGTTCTTACAAAAGAGGTAGGGAGATGATATGGATAACAGGTATGCTACTTTTTGTATTCTTCTCAGCAGAGGCCTTTAGTGGATACATGCTACCTTGGGGGCAAATGAGCTACTGGGCTGCAACAGTTATAACTAACCTTTTTGGACAAGTACCTGTGATAGGTCCTGATTTGGTAGACTGGATTAGAGGAAACTACATAGTTCAAGATGCTACATTGACAAGATTTTTCATGTTACATGTGTTCTTAATCCCTGTTATTATCCTTGCCATCATAGCTATACACTTCTACTCACTTAGAGTTCCTCACGTTAACAACAAAGATGGTGAAGAGCTAGACTTTGAAGAAGAATCTAAAAAATACATAGAAGGTAAGAAAAAATCTTCTAAAGTTATACCTTTCTGGCCTGTATTTATGAGTAAAGATATATTTGTACTTAGTGTATTTATGATCTTTTTCTTCTATCTTGTTGGCTATCACTTTGACTTTGCCATGGACCCGGTTAACTTTGAAAGAGCTAATAGTTTGGCAACTCCAATCCACATCTATCCTGAGTGGTATTTCTTATGGAGTTATGAAGTATTAAGAGGATGGTTCTTTAGCTCAGGTCTTGGTCTAATAGCCTTTGGTGTAGCACAGATTGCCTTCTTCTTCATCCCTTGGCTTGATAGAAGTCCGGCTATAAAACCAGCGCATCAACGTACTGGATTTATGGTATTTTTCATACTATTAATTATTGACTTAGTCGTTCTTACTATATTTGGAAAACTCCCACCAGAAGGAAGTGCTAAGTATGTAGGATTTATCTTCTCTGTAGCATTTATAATTCTTATCTTTGTAGTTTTACCTTCGGTAACTTTATATGAACGCAAAAAGCAAGAGCGCAAAGAAAGAGGAGTTAAGTAATGAAAGCATTGAAAGAAATCGGAATACTTATCATATTGATAATAATTTTTGGAATCATATATTGGGGTGTTGAGCCTTTTGCTCACTCAGTTATGTATCCAAAAACCGCCCCAGCTGACTATCAATATAAAGACTTAGATAGACTTGGTAAGATAGACTTAAGCCATGGTGATGTAGCTAAGGGTAAAGCTATAGTTGCTACTACTTGTAGTGCTTGCCACGGTGTACATTCTCAAGGTATAAAAGCTCCAAGTAGCGATGCAGATGCAGCAGCAGCTTATGGCGTAGTACCACCTGACTTATCAGATATAGGACTAATTTATGACCATAAGTATCTTGCTCACTTCATAAAAGATCCAGTAAGAGCTACTAAGCTAAATGCTAAGTTTGCTACAAGCTGTGCAGGCCTTACAGGCGAAGAAGCTGCTAAGTGTGCTGAGTTTAATAAAGGTAAGGCTGCTTACCCTATGCCAAGTGCTGATATGTTGGGTTTAAGCGATGCTGATATATCAAACGTAGTTGCCTACTTTGCAAGTATCGCACCTAAATCTTTAAGCGATAAAGAAGTGTTTAAAAACGCTTGTGAAAGATGCCACTCAGTTAACTATGATAAAGGCCAGTATGATGAGTACTTTGGTAAAGAAGTAGGTAAAAAAGTAGAATCTCACTATGGTGAAGGTTTAAAAGCTTTAACTCCAACTGATGATATAGCTAAGTATCTAGGTGCTCATGCTCCAGATCTATCTATGATGATACGTGTAAAAGGTGTTGATGGACTAGCTAAGTTTGTAAATAACCCTCAAAACGTGCCTTTAGAAGATATTAAGAAAAATATTCTTTCTAAACTTTTAAAAGAAGCTCAAACAAAAGAGATAAAAGCACTACCTGCTAATTTACCTCACCAAGAGCTAGTTGCTAAAGTTAATGCTATACAGTCTAAAACACTAAGTGACTACGGTATAAAACTACCTGCTAACACTATGAAAGACTCTTGGCAAAGTGAAGATGACTACACTAACCTAGCTTTAAGCATGGACGCTATGCCTATAGGTAAGTCTATGCCTAGAGTTGGTTTAACAAAAGCTTCTGAAGTACAAGTTGTTAACTACTTACAAAAAGTAGGCGATAGCAAAAAAGATCAAAGAGATGGTCTTGGTATCAAAATCATGATCTTCTTCTTAATCCTTGCAATTCTTGCCTTTATATGGAAAATCAAAATCTGGAAAGATATACACTAGTTTTCCATTAGCCTTTTGTCTTACCTTATAGTTTTAAAGTCTTCTACCCCACTTAGGGGATAGAGGCTTTAAGATATTAATCTTCTTTTTTAATTTTCATTTTTTTTAATCATATTTTTTAGGTAGTTTCTTATATATTGAATTTATAAATAACTATATTTTTGTTGTAATGAACTTTGTGCTTTGCATGGCAAAAAAGTGGAAAGAGATAACACAAAGCGAGGCTTATAAGGCTAACTTTATAAGAAGCTTTTTTGCTAATAAAAAAGAGGCTGTAAAAGACTTAGCACAAAGTAATGACGCCCCTAAAGTCGCCCCTAAGATAAAAGAGGATGAAACACTAAGCAATAAAGAAGTAGATGCAAACATAGACATCCCAAAAGCTGCTACAGACTTAAACGTGCCTAAAGTTGCAAGTAAGATAGACACTAACAAAGAAGCTATCCTTCCTCCCTTAAAAGAGCTAGGAGTTAACTACCCTAATCTTAAAGGCAACCCAACAGCAGCTTTTTATAAGTTAAGACAAAATCCAAGCATAAAAGCACAAGTTAAAGGGGCATGGCATAGAGATGATATAGGGGATATAGATATGATTAATGGTGAAGTTATAGATGCACAAAAACATACTGGCTATGGACTAGCCCATATTATCGATAAGCATGGAAAAGAGTTTGAAAGATTTGGACAAGGAGAAGATGGAGTAATAGAAGGCTTAAATAAAATAATAAACGAAGGTAAGCCTATTGATGTTGATGTACAAAGAGGATTAAAGGACATATGGTTAAAAGATGGAGAAGACTACTTTAGAGTAAGGCTTAGAAAAAGCTTTGATAACAAAGAGACTAATCACTGGGTAGCAACTGGATTTAATCACAAAAATGACAATATCCCTGAAAGCGTGAGTGGCATCAAACAAAGTTTTCATACTGGTGATGATCTTACTGGCTCTCAGAATCTTTCGCCAACCACTCCTAGTAATAATGCCTTAGATAATTTAACTAGTCAAGAAGCCACACAAGCTATAAAAGAAGCAGGTGTTAGAGAAGTTAAAACTATAAACAAAGAAAACTTAAAAGACTTTATAGAGCATGAAGACATCATGCAAGGAGCAACGCCTTTACCTAAAAGCATCACAGAAGAAGAGTTTTTAGATAAAACTTATAAGTTTGATAATATAGCTAACTTCTTAAAGCATCTTAAAACTAGAAAAGACGCAGATGCTAGGATGGCTTACTTAAATCTAGTAGAAACAACTTTTAATGAACCTAAATACATCCTAAACTTCCCGAATAAAAAAGAGTACCTAAAGCCTTTTAAAACCCAAAGCGGTGAGTTTATGTATCTTTTAGTGACTAGAGAAGATGATAGATTACTTATAACTGGGTTCCCTAGATCTAATATCAATAAGATAAAAAAAGAAATATTGAAAAGTGATAGTGTAGAAGTGTCGGCATTATCCAAACTTTCATCCGACCGGACAGCAAATGAAGCAAAGCTTCAGTTTGGGCTATCTAATGGAGATGATATTACCAAAGAAGCAAAAATTAGTCAAGAAGTAAGTAAAAAGGAAGAGCCCTAAAATATTAAAGCAGTTTCAAAAAGGATTAGCACCTTTAGACTTTATAGACAAAAATGGCAAGGCTTATACTATAAGCCCTGAAGTTCAAAAAGAGTGGATGGATACTTTTGG
>NZ_MLAN01000052.1 GCF_002272875.1 Helicobacter sp. 11S02629-2 | reverse complement strand
TCACGGATATTTTTATCATAATGGGCAGGGCGACCGATGAAGGGGGCAGTTAACAGGTTGCGTGTCTTTTGTTTTACTTCTTTATTAAAATTTCTTGCATTTTGTATGCTATATCTATTTATATGAGTTAGCATATTTTGCAATTGTCTATTAAATTTACGAGAATAAATTATGTTCATATATTATTTTTTTCTAATTCTTTTAAGAAGTCATCCATATTTCTTTCAAACTCCTCTGCACTATAAGTCTCTAACCTTCCTTCTTCTAAGGCTTTAACATCTTCACTTAGCTTTTTATAATAGCTTTCTTTTGTAGGATACTCTTTTAAAAATGCCTCTTTATAGTCTTTATAAGCTTGTGCTTCTTCTAAGGCTTTTTTTTCTTTAGCAGTCATTTTGCACTCCTTTAATAGTTCTTAATTATAAACTATTTAGATTCTAAACTTTCTAACTCTTTTTCTTTTGCTAGCCTTTCATTAGCCTGAGCTGCTTTAATCTCATACTCTTTAGGATCTTTTAGTTCTTTTAGCACTGCATCCATAAAGTTATCTATAATATTTACTAGCCTTTCATCTATGCCTTCATCTCTTTTTAACATATG
>NZ_MLAN01000006.1 GCF_002272875.1 Helicobacter sp. 11S02629-2 | reverse complement strand
TAACATAAGATATGACTACTTGCTTCACTCTCTTCCAGTAGGAGAAAGAATCTTAGTTAATGACACTAAACCTAGTGGTTTAAAGTGTGCTTATGCACTCAATGTAAAAAGGGATGCTAGGCTAGATATTAAGTATAAGATGGGTGATGATCTATGATGAAGATTGTCATCCATAGAGCTTTAAAGTTTTCAAAACGTATCGCTAAGCCATTTTTTAATAATCTTATTTTAAGGTGGACTGTAGTCTCTGATGAACAAGAGATAATAAAAACTTTAAGATTTTGTAGCTTTTTAGTTCTAAAACAAGTCATAAATGCCACCTCTTATAGACTTTACTTAATTGGAAAGTTAATAAAAACAACTAACTTTGATTCTGCTTATGATAGTTCTATGTTGCATACTTATAATATTTATGCAAAAGAAAGTGGCAAAGATATAAAAGACTATAGCGACATTGTGGTTTTGCACTCCAACTCTGGTGAGGCTTATATATTTTTAACATATGTATTAGAAGCTTTCATAGAGAGATATAACTGTAAAGATATACTTTTTATACTCACTAAGAGATATCACATAGATTTATTAGAGGCTATCCATCCAAGTTTGCCCTATGTTTTTATACCATATGCAAAAGTGCCTAGTATCCTTGTGAAGCAGACTGATAGATATAGAATCTTTACCATACTTGAAGATAGGTACTATATAAGATTTGAAAGTATGCTAAGGGATGGTAAAAATATCCATTGTCTTTGTGAGATTTTAAAACACTTAGGAATTGCTAGTTTAAAGCTTACATTTACTCCGCTAAATATTTGTGATGCACATGAAAAAAGTTTACTAACCAAAGTCTCTAAGATAAGCCTAAATCTGAACAACTTTGTTTTTATGACGCCAGAGGCAGATTCTTGTGTGAGCATAGAGTCTAGCTTTTGGCAAGCACTCATTGAAGCACTCCAAGCTAAAGGCATAGATATTTTTGTCAACTTAATGGATTCTAAAACAAAAAAAATGCTTAAAGGATGTATATATAAAACCTGCTCTTTAACCTTTAGTGAAGCTATTTTATTAAGCAGGAAGGCTAAAAGCATAGTAAGCCTAAGGAGTGGACTTGTAGAATCTTTAACGCAGTCTAATGTCCCACTTTTCTCTCTTTGTACAAACCTTAAAAATAGAGGATGGTTACAAAAAGTAGATTCTAAGCATGTCTTAAATGGGTTTTCTTTAAAGGCATTTCCATTTGTTAGGCAAAGTTTTATAACTGAGATAGATATGTCAGCTGTAAGCACAAAAAAACTTATATCAAATATTGTAGATACAGCCTTGGCGAAAAAGGCTAGCATATGATATGTGATGTAAAAAACTTACTAGATATATTTATTATCACCTATAACCGTTGCAAAAAATTAAAGAGCACCTTAGAGCAACTTTTAGAAAAAAACTCACCAGTAAAAAACTTTTCAATAACAATTATTGATAACAACTCTACGGATAGTACTTCACAACTTATAAAAAACTTTCAGTCTAAGCATACTAATCTTATCTATATAAAAAATCATTACAACATAGGTGCTAATGCCAACATAGTAAAAGCCTTTTATAAAGCCAGTAAAGATTATGTTTGGGTCTTAGCAGATAATGATAGTTATGATTGGTGTTCTTGGCGTGAAGTGGAAGAGGCTATAAAGCAGGCTAGAGATGGAGTAGTGGTTGCCACTTATGAACATCCAAGTTATGATGTAGCTCAACTTTTTTTGCAGACTTCATTTTTACCCGGTGTGATTTATAAAAGATCTAATATTGATGATACCGTTATGGGCAATATGACTTTCAATATAGCAAATATGTTCCCACATCTTGCACTCTCAGCCAAATTACTCAATGAACATAAATCAATATGTATTATAAAACAGGCGATTGTAAACATAGGTGATAATAGGGATGAAGATGGTAACAACATATACACAAGAGGCTATAACCAACTAGATATCCATCCATTACAAAAAGATATGGATTGGATAACTGGCTATGCTAATTCGCTTTATATGATAAAAGATAAAAAAATAAGAAATTATGTTATCTCCCACAACAGATTTCTTTCAAGGCTTAACTCAGCCAAGGTGTTTTTCTTAAGAAGCAAGCATCCACTAAGACTTAGAACTTATAACATACTATGCATTTTTTCATTGCTTCCACTTGGAGGAAAGATTAAGTTCTTGCTTAATCTAGTTTTATCTTACTCGCTTTATAGGATTCTTTTTATCTACAAAGAAGAAGTAGTTTTGCCAAAAGGACATCAATTAAAAATTACATACAAGATTATGTTTTTATCTTACTTTGTAAGGGATTTATTTAGTGTTTATCAAACTAAAAAAGGAGTTTATTTATGAAAGTTGTAATATTAGCTGGTGGGCTAGGGACAAGACTAGCAGAAGAAACTAGACTTGTGCCAAAGCCTATGGTTGAAATAGGTGGAAAGCCAATACTTTGGCATATTATGAAATACTATGCCTATTATGGATTTGATGACTTTATAATCCTAACTGGATATAAATCTCATATCATAAAAGACTACTTTATAAACTACTACACAAGATATTCAGATATTACAGTTGATATGGATATTAATTCAGTCAAGTTACATCAGTCTCGCCATGAGCCATGGAAAGTTACTATGCTATACACTGGAGAAGAGACCATGACTGGTTCTAGAATCAAGAAAGCCCAACATTATATAGGGGATGAGACTTTTATGCTTACCTATGGAGATGGGCTAAGTGATATAGATCTAAATACTTTGTTAGATAGGCATAAAAAAACTGGTAAGTTTTTAACTTTAAGTGCTGTACAGCCTAGCGGTAAGTTTGGTGCTTTAGATATTGATAAAGATGGTTTAGTCCATACTTTTAAAGAGAAGCCTCAAGGTGATGGGCAGTGGATAAATGGCGGGTTTATGGTATGCGAATCTCAAGTTTTTGACTACATTGATGATGGCCGGGATGATGTTATATTTGAGCAAGAACCTTTGATGAATCTAGCAAAAGATAAGATGTTAAATTCCTATAAACATAATGGTTTTTGGTATGCCATGGATACACTTAAGGGTAAAAATGATTTAAATGGATTTTGGAAAACATCTAAAGCTCCATGGGCTAAATGGCTGTGAGATATTATGCTTAGTGATATATATAAGGGTAAAAAAGTTTTTATAACTGGGCATACTGGGTTTAAAGGTAGTTGGTTAGCACTTTGGCTAACTCATATGGGTGCTAAGGTATGTGGCTATTCTTTGGCTCCAGAGACTAACCCATCTATGTTTGAAATACTAAATATAAAAATGAGAATAGATAGATCTATTATTGCAGACATATTGGATATAAAAACATTTTTAGACTGCATGCAAGACTTTCAACCAGAAGTAGTTTTTCATCTAGCTGCACAACCACTAGTGCGTCTTTCTTATCTTGAACCCATACTAACTTATGAAACAAATGTCATTGGGACATTAAATGTCTTGATGTCTGCTAGCAAAGTTAAAAGTGTCCGCTCTTTTGTAAATATTACCACTGATAAATGCTATGAAAATAAAGAGATGGCTATTGGATACAAAGAAGATGATGCCATGGGTGGGCATGATATGTATTCTTCATCTAAGGGTTGTGTTGAGCTTATGTCTGCATCTTTTAGGCGTTCATTTTTGCAAGGAGATGATACCTATGCTATGGCTACTGCAAGAGCGGGTAATGTTATAGGTGGTGGAGACTGGGCTAGTGATAGGCTTATACCAGATTGCATAAAAGCCATTAACAAAAACTGCAAGATAGAGATTAGGAATCCAGCAGCAATCCGCCCTTGGCAGCATGTCTTAGAACCACTTTCTGGCTATTTGTTGCTTGGAGCTAAGCTTTTAAGTGAGGGCAAAAAATACGCACAGGGTTTTAACTTCGGACCAGATGAAAGCAGTGTTTTAAAAGTTTTGGATGTGGCAAAAGAGGTTGTTAGATGTTATGGAAAGGGCGAGTTGGTGGTTTACAAAAAGGATTCATTGCATGAGGCCAATCTTTTAATGTTGGATATACAAAAAGCACGCGATGTGTTAGGTTGGATTCCAACCTATGATGCTTTGAAGGCTATTGATAAAACTATTAGGTGGTATAGACACTTTTATGAAAGGACTGCGGATTTATATGAATTTACTATACAGCAAATTAAAGACTATGAAAAGGATATAAGTTGGAAGAAAAACTAAGGAATCAGGTAAAAGTCTATGTTAGAGAATATTATAAAAAAGTTCATGGACATAAAAAGGTTTTAGAGTATATCCCACCATCAGGAAAGCTATTAGGTGAAGAGGAACTCTTAAACATGATAGATGCATCACTTGATATGCATTTAACAGCAGGAAGATTTAATAAAACTTTTGAATCTAAGTTTGCTAGATACCTAGATGTAAAGTATGCTATTTCTACTAACTCAGGTTCAAGTGCTAATTTATTAGCACTTAGTGCATTAACATCTTACACATTAGGAGAAAGAAGGCTTAATAAAGGTGATGAAGTTATATCTGTTGCTGCTACTTTTCCAACTACTATAAACCCCATATTTCAATATGGCTTAGTTCCTGTTTTTGTAGATTGCGAGCTTGGAACTTACAATATTGATGCGCACAAGATAGAAGAGGCTATATCTCCTAAAACTAAAGCTATTTTTTTGGCACACACTCTTGGCAATAGCTATGATTTGGATAAGGTTATGCACATAGCTAATAAATATAATTTGTGGGTTATAGAAGACAGCTGTGATGCACTAGGAGGCGAGTTTAAGGGCAAGAAACTAGGTTCTGTAGGTCATATAGGGACTTTTAGCTTTTATCCAGCACATCATATAACTATGGGAGAAGGAGGGGCTGTAGTTACTAATGACTCTAAACTGCATAAGCTTATTATGTCTTTTAGAGACTGGGGGAGGGACTGTATATGTCCACCTGCAAGGGATGGAGTTTGTGGTAAAAGATTTAGTCAGCAGCTTGGTAACTTACCCTATGGTTATGATCACAAGTATACTTACTCACATATTGGCTATAACTTGAAAATAACTGACTGGCAAGCTGCACTTGGGTGTGCACAGATTGATAGGTTAGAAAGCTTTTTAAATTCTAGAAGAAAAAATGCAGAGCTTTTAACAAAACTACTTTGTGATTTACAAGACTACTTAATATTGCCAAAGGTTGCTGAAGGCGTGAATCCATCTTGGTTTGGATATGCCATATCTATTAAAAAAACTGCCCCATTTACGAAGCAAGAACTAGTAAGCTATCTAGAATATAACAAAATAGGAACAAGAGAGCTTTTTGCCGGCAATATTTTACGTCAGCCTATGATAGTTTATGATGATGTGAACTTTAGGATAGGAGATTCTAAACTCATAAACTCACAAGAGTTAAATAGCTCTCACTATGAACTTTTACCAAACACTGATTTTATCATGGATAGTACTTTTTGGATCGGAACCTTTCAAGCCCTAGGAGACGTAGAGATAACAAAGATGGCTAGCACTATAAGGAAGTTTGTTGATGCAAAAACTAAAAGAAATTAGACAAACTATCCTTCAAATGACTCATGATGCAAATGTGTCTCATGTGGGATCTGCACTAAGTGTAGTTGATATATTATATACACTTTACTTCGAAGTGATCAATATAATCAAAAAGAGCATTAATAGTAACGATAGGGATATAGTAATCCTTAGCAAAGGACACGCTAGTGCGGCACTTTATTCGGTTTTGTATCATAAAGGTTTTATAACAAAAAAAGATATAGAAAGCTATGCGGTTGATGGGGGGATGCTTCCTTGCCATATAGATAAAGCAAAGTCACCATTTTTTGAAATATCTTCAGGTTCACTTGGTCATGGACTAGGAGTTGGTGCTGGTATGGCACTAGCTAAAAAACTAGATGGCAATCAAGGAAGGGTTTATGTTATATGTGGTGATGGTGAGTGTAATGAGGGTTCTATATGGGAAGCTTTAATGTTTGCTTCAACTAATCATCTCAATAATCTTACTTTGATAGTTGACTTTAATAAATTGCAAGGCTTTGGCACAACTAATGAAATAATCAATCAATTCAATCTAGAAGAAAGAATGGCAGCTTTTGGATTTGATACTTACAGTGTTGATGGGCACGATATAAATACTCTAAAGAAAATACTACTTAAAACTTCTAACAAACCTCTTGCCATAGTCGCACACACTATAAAAGGAAAGGGTGTATCTTTTATGGAAGATAGATGTGAATGGCATTACAAGTCTCCTAATGATGAGCAACTAAATATTGCACTTAAAGAGATAGAAGGTAGATACTGATGAGAAAAACTTTTATAGATTCATTAATGAATATAGCAGACATTGATAAAGATGTAGTTTTGATAACTTCAGATATGGGTTTTTCTGTGTTAGAGCCATTTTTTGAAGCCTTTCCAGATAGGGCATTAAACTGTGGTATAGCTGAGCAAAATGCAGTATCTTTAGCATCTGGACTTGCACTTATGGGTAAAAAGCCCTATGTATATACAATAAGCCCTTTTTTAAGTGGACGTGCGTTTGAGCAAGTAAAGCTAGATGTTGCTTATATGGAAACTAATGTAAAGTTAGTTGGCATAGGAGCTGGTTTTACGTATGGATTTGCAGGAGCAACTCATCACGCCATAGAAGATATAGCTTTAATGCGCTGTATTCCAAATATGATAGTTTGTGCACCAGGAGATAATAATGAAGCAAAGCATATAATAACCAAGTCTATAAACACACCTTCACCTATGTATATAAGAATAGGCAAGCATAATAGAGGAGTTTTTAATCATGGTGAAGTGACTATTGGAAAAGCTTCCATTATAGAAAAAGGTAAAGATATAGCAGTTATATCTACAAGCAACATGCTTCCTGATGCTTATTATTACTGCAGAAAACTTGAAAAAGAAGGCAGATGTCCTTACTTTATAAGTATGCACACTATAAAGCCACTTGATAAAGAGTGTTTAGAAAAACTTATAGGCGATGGTGTTGAGATACATACTTTAGAAGAACACAGCATCATAGGAGGTCTAGGTAGTGCTGTAGCTGAGGTAGTGGCTGAAAGTAAAAAGCATATAAAGTTTAAAAGGCTTGGTATTCCTGATGTTTTTACTCATCACATAGGCTCCCAAAAGTACATAAAAAAGCAGTATGGGCTGTATTTTGAAAATGACTAAGAGTGTACTTTTAACTGGGGCTAATGGTTTTATAGGCTCACATCTAAAACATCGTTTAAGTAAGTCTTATAAGCTTTTTACACCAAGCAAAAAAGAGCTAAATCTGCTAGATAGATCTTTAATAAAAGACTACTTAGACAGATACAAAATAGAGCTAATCATCCATAGCGCTGCACTTGGGGTTAGAAATATGGCAAATGACACTTTAGAAGATATCGCTAAGCCTAATGTAGAAATGTTTGACAATCTAGCATATTTTGTAAATGAAAAAAGACCAATGATGGTTTTTGGTTCTGGTGCAGAGTATGATAAGTCAAGGGAGCTTTGCAAGATAAAAGAAGATGAGTTTGGAAAGTATGTGCCAAAGGATGCATATGGCTACTCAAAGTATCTAATCTCAAAAAAAATTGAAAAGCTTGAAAATATACTGAATCTAAGAGTATTTGGAGTTTATGGGGTAAGAGAAGATATCTCACGTCTTACAAGCTATGTAATTAATAGCTACATAGCAAAGAAACCCATCATCTTGGAACAAAATGTAGTATTTGACTTTATCTGGATAAAAGACTTTTGTAAGATAGTAGATTATTTGATAAAGCATCCAACAAAGGAAAAGTTTATAAATGTAACTCCAACTGAAAGTATAGAAATTGCAAAATTAGCTCTGATTGTTAATAATTTTTCAAATCATAAGTTAGAGGTAGTTATAAAAAATACTAGATTAAATAAGCAGTATACAGGGGATAATTCAAAGCTTTTAGAGTTAATAAAAGACTTTAGATTTACAACTTATGAAGATGGCATGAAGGAGTTTTATGAGGAGGTGCTTAGATGCAAGTAATACCTCTTTTGTCGATTTGCATACCAACTTATAATGGAAGCAAATACATAAGCCATAACCTAAACATACTTATAGATCAGATAATAAAAAATGGCTTTTGCCACGATATAGAAATACTTATAAGTGATAACTGCTCTACAGATTCTACTAAAGAGATTGTAAGTCACTATGCTACAAAATATCCAGACATAATCCACTATAACCGCAATAAGCACAATATCTTATTTAATGGCAACATACTTAAGTGCTGTGAGTTAGCAAGGGGTAAATATATTCATTTTATGGGGGATGATGACTTCTATCTAGAAGGAGGTCTAGAAAGATTGATATCAGTTATAAAGCAAGATTCCAACTACTCAGTTTTAATCCTTTCTAACAACTGGTATTTGAATCAATCAAAAACATATCAAAATAGAAGCAACACTGAGGGTTTGTGGGATAAAAATATAGAGATAGAAGACCTAGGAGACTTTATTAAAATAGCTAGCTATAGGCTATGGTGCATGTCTGATATAGTTGTTAGAAGAGAACTTATAAAAGATGTAGACAAAAATATCCCAGATATAAGAGACTGGGTACAAGTAAGCATAGCATTGTATGCAGCCTCACAAAACCCAAAAATCTTTTATTTTACAGATACTTTACCAATCTTAGCAGTCCGCCTTCAAGTTCAAACTTGGTTGAACGATGAAGATGGCCCAAGAATTTATCTTAATAATATAAAAACTTTTGCCTATGCAAGAAAATATGGATATACCAAGAAACATATAGAGTTTTATAAAAATGTATTTTTGATGCACATACATTTATCAGAAGCGGCATTTATCCATCCAATTAGCTTTTTAAAAAATATAGTAACCATGCTTAGTTATGCAAGATTTCTCTATAACAAAAAGTGGTTTTACACCAAAATGCTTTTCAGATCTAAAAAAGGAGTTTCATGAAAGCTATAGACTACAGTATGCTTGATGTGTTTGTGCTTACTTATAATAGAGCAGAGTATTTAAAAGTTATGCTTGAGAGTTTATGCATGCAAACTGCTAATGGATTTAGTATAAAAATCTTAAATAATGCTAGCACGGATAATACTTTAGATGTCATAAGAGATATTAAGCTTAAATACCCCAATCGCAATATCCAAACTATAACTAATAAGACCAACCTAGGAAATCCCGGAAACTTCAAATACTCCCAAGAGCTAGCCTCTAATGTTTATACTGCAGTCTTTCATGATGATGATGTTATCCATCCAGAATATGTTGAAGCAGCTATAAATATTTTTATGGATACTCCAAGCTTGGTTATGTGTTCTGGAATGCATCAAGCACTTTGGAATGCCAATAATGATAATTGGGATTTACTGCA
This sequence comes from Helicobacter sp. 11S02629-2, assembly GCF_002272875.1. GTDB lineage: Bacteria > Campylobacterota > Campylobacteria > Campylobacterales > Helicobacteraceae > Helicobacter_I. Next base: position 120,921 of record NZ_MLAN01000006.1, on the reverse strand, counting down.
TAAAGACTATTATATATATCCTAGAGATATGGGTATATCGCTTCAATTGCTTATATCTCGTCCAACTTTTGCTTGTAATATCTACAAAACAGAATTTTACAAAAAAGTAACTTATCATCCAGAGCTATATGGAAAGCTTCATGACATAGTCTTCATGATGGAGCTTAGTAAACTTGGGGCGGTTGCACTTATAATTGGAGTTTGTGTGAGATGGAGGCAAAGTGATGCAAACGATTCCAACAATCTTACAACAGGCCCATTTCCCTTTGAAATAATAAACATCATAAAAAAGATAAAAGAACTAAATCCTAAGCATGGCTTATTAATAGAGATGTCTTTGTGGAGTTTTGCTTATTTTCTTTATAAATGGAGCATGTTAGAGCGTTTTCTTAAGTGGCAAGAGTTTTCACATATATTAATAGCTAACGGGGGGGGGGGGGGACTTTTGGGTCCAGTCAGACAAAAACAAATGTCCTATCAAAGTTCACCTTTTGTGTATTTCAAAACTGGTTTCTCAAAAAATGCATAAACAGATTTTTTTTAAGACCACTAGGTAGATATTATGCAAGAAGAGTTTTCAAAAAATATAATTCGAGATTCTAAGCTTTTGTCTATATGTATACCTACTTACAATGGTGCAAAGTCCATAGAAAAAAATATCGATACGATAATAAAACAAATAGAAGAAGAGAAGCTAAACTGTGTTGAGATCATAGTGTCTGATAACTGTTCAACAGATGATACTCCTAATATAATGAATGCTTATATCAAAAAGCACAAAGACTTGATAATCTACTCGCGTAATAAAAGCAATGTTGGATATGATAGAAATGTGGACTTATGCTGTGCTTTAGCAAAAGGTAAGTTTATACATATACTTGGTGATGATGATTACTATTCTTTTAAGGGACTAAAACGTTTATGTGCAGTCTTAAAAGAGTATCCTGATCTTTCTTTGGTTGTTTTATCAAACTACTATCTGAGAGTTAAGCACTATGGGCAGATTGTTTCTAGAAAGCATATAAATACTAAATTTGTCATTAAAGATAAATTCTACAAGAATGACTGTGATAGCTTTATGATAGACGTAGAAGATAGAATCTGGTTAGTGTCAAATATAGTTTTTAAAAAAGAGTGCCATGAAAAGATTCCAAATCTAAAACAGTTTTATAAAAAAGACTGGATACATATCTATATGGTGTTATATATAGCCAAAAGATGGCAAAACTGCTATATCTTTGCTGATAAATACCCAATTATAGTTGCTACAGTCGATACTCAAGCTTGGCTTAACAATACTGATGGCCCAAGAATTTACTTTAATAATATATGGATTTATAGTTTTGCCAATGAGTTAGGATATGACCCTAAAGTATTTAAAGTATATAGTAAACATATGCTAAAAGACTATATTAAGAATATCTCATATAAGCGCTCAAAAGGGCTTTTGACTAATATTAAATATATTTTTAAATATTTTAGATATTGGTTTAATGAGCCTTTATTTTATTGTCGTTTTATACCAAAACTGTTGTTACCAGAGATTGTTATTAGCTTACTGCGTGGCAGAAGGCACAAAAAAGAGGGACCAAAAAAGCTAGAGTGTTTACAAAGTATTGCTGATGTGGAAGTAGTAGTTTTATGTAATGAGGTTGGCCGTTTTGAGCAATTTGTCTCTGGGTCATCTTATAATGGTATGTATGAAAATCTAAAACTACTATATGAAAAGAAGTATGTTTCAGATGAATTTTACAAACTAGTTTCTAGGCTAAGATATAAAAAACTAGTGCCCTACTCAACATATGTTCTGCACCAACAATACTATGCTGGGCTTGTAGAGCACTATAGTAAAATAAGGAATCTTTAAAAGGCTAAATTAAAAAAGACTAAAAGTATGTAGCATAAAAATACTTTATATTTTTAGCCTTAAGTTTGTTTTGCAAAAGTGGTTTTATGCAAAATCCTTACTTGCCCCCTCTTTGCGAATTAAGGATTAGTCAGTGATAGTCATTTTATTTGCCCTACTTAACTTCTACATTTCCATCGAGTTTTTCATACTCATAAGGATTAGTTTCTTTGTCAAGCTCTAAAAGTTTGGCTTCTGGAGGATTATTTATCGCTTTATCGTGATGGAATCTATCTCCTTTTTTGCCGCCATACATATCATCAACTAGTTTTAAAACTCCCGGATTTAGCTTTTGTATATCTTCAAAAGTATAGCTTCTAGGAGAGTAAGCGATATGGTACTTAGCAGCGATTACTGCTAGTTTTGCTTGACCAAGTCTAGATTGATCTATGCTTTGAAGTAAGATTCTAGCAGCCTCTTCAGGGTTGTGGAATCCACTTGAGTTTTCTGAAGCAGTAAAGTCAACTCTCATAGAAGATAGTCTATGAAGCTCTAAAACCTCTTTTAAGACGCCATTAATCTTTTTGTCATCTGCCTTACCTTCAGTTTGGAACTCTGGGAGTTTAGCAAGGCTGTTTCTAACATCTCTTACATCGTGTATAAAGCTAACTAGTGCATATTCTGCAGCTCTTTGGTCATGGGCTATAGAAGTTTGTATGCGTTTAACTTGACCTTTTAAGTACTCTACACTTTGAGTATGACAAGCTTTACAAGAAGCGTTTATATCATCTAGTGGTGAAGTTACATTATGCTGGCTAACTTTAGAGGCCCCTTGTCTTATATAAGGCATGTGGCAGTCTGCACAGCTTACGCCATTAGCCGCGTGTACGCTTCCGCTATACATCTCAGCCTCAGGATGTTGCATCTTTAAGATCGGTGCTTTTGTAAGGGCGTGAGTAAAGTCTGCTGGGAAGATATCTCTTACGCTTGCATAGTACTTATCTAGCATCTCTATCCTAAAAGGCTTACCTTTTGGCCAAAAAGTCCAAGGGTAGGTTAGCTCTATGCCATTTACTTCTTTGGTAGTAGCGTGGTTACCATCTCTCCAAGTATCTATCTCATCTACTGTTTTTTGAGTGCCATTCCACCATTTTGACTTGCCATCTTTTGCTATGCTTTCGCCCATAACTGCGACTTTATGTCCAACTGGTTTAAAGTAGTACTCAACATGGCACTGAGTACAGACCATAGTTCTCATCTCAGCCCTTGTAGCTTTTATACCATAGTCTTTATCAGCTTCATAGCCTCTAGCCATATAGCCTTTTATAGCAGCTGGTCTTGTTATTCGTAAGCCCATATCATTTGGATTATGACAATCTGAGCATGTAAGCCCCATCTTAGTACCACCATGCGGGCTTATGTGGGTCTCTGCACTTTGGTCTTTCATAACAGGGACATTTTTTATCATAGTCCAGTAATCAGTTGAGCTAAATGTAGTTAAATCGCTTTTTGCTACATTTTTATAAAGCCAAGGCATCCAGCCACTATGGCAGTGCATACAAGCTGCTGGTTGACCGCCAAAGCCTTTTAAGCCATGAGAGTTTAATAAGTCTTTGCGGTTGCGCCCTGTTTCCATCTGATCGATTTGTGCGTAGTAGTGACCCCTTTCTTCATTAAAGTCAACCGCAAAGGCATAGCCTGCCCAGATTTGAGTAAGTTGAGGGAATCTTATAAGTTTGCTATAGCTTACATTACCTCCAAAGTCTGTATAGTTTGATGGCTTTTTAGTCACACTTAGATACATATCAAGATAGCTAGGGAAGAGCTTGCCCCAAGTTGTAAAACGTGGGTCATCATCACTAAGGCTAACTGTTGAAGTAATACTAGTTTGAGCTTTTAGCTTAGCGGCTGCTTCTTCTTTTTTGCTATTAATGCTGTGGTTAAACCACGCTATGGCGATTATTAGGATTATGATGATGATTAAAACTATCCACCATATCCACTTTTTACTTTTTGACTTTCTTTGTTCCATTTTCTCTCCTTTAGTTTTGTTTTGCTTGCTTGTTTTGTAAATCTTGCATGTTTAAAATCCTCTCTTATGCCCCATGCCCACGTGGCAAGATACGCAATTAAGGGCATTTTCTCCATGAGGGTGGTTTTTTAAAGTAGGATTTACTGCATTACTTGCATAAGGTAAGTGGCAGGCTATACAGTTAGCTTGTACTATCTTTTTAGTTTTAGGACTTGCATCAAGATTAGGCGGTAAGTGGTCATTAAAAGTAAACTCATAGGCGTGACCCACTCCACTCTCTGCTTTTGCTAGCCACTTACTTATAAAGCCATGAGGTAAGTGACAGTCTATACACTGAGCATGCTTTGCGTGAGGGCTTTTTAGCCAGTCGCTATAGACGTCATTCATAACATGGCAGTTATTACAAGCTTTAGAATCACTACTTAGATAGCTAAAACCTTTAGCGTTATAAAAGGTATAGCTTCCTTGAAGTATGATAACTACTAGGGCTATAACCACTATGGTAGGTAGCCACTTAGAGCTTGTATACAAGCTTTTTTCTGCTTTGCTTTCTTCTTCTTTTTGATTGTTTTTGTCTTTTTCTTGTGACACTCTTATCTTCCCCCTTTGTTTTGTAACTGCTTAACCTTTCTTAATATCTGTGCTTTTAGTCTTCCTTTCTTTGGATAAGTTTTTGTGTAGATTATTAATCTCTATCCTTTTACGAGCTTTATAAAAGTAAATAGAAATTAAATGATTATAATACTTTTTGGGCAGAAATATTAGATAAAAGTCAAGATTATGTAAAGATTAGTTGATATTTAGAAGTTTTGCTTGGTTTTTAACTATTAATTTACAAAAATGATTTTGATAGTGGTATGCATTAGCAGTGAGTGGCTATGTAGGTTTAGACTTTATAGATTTATAAAATCTAAAAAAGTTAAAACTAGTAAGAGCCTTTTAAAAGCCTTTATGGCAAGCTTAGTTTTAAGCTATTTTTACCTCTTTAAAGTCGCTTGCTTGCTTTTATAAATCAAGCTTAAACACTTAAAGAGATATAATCTCTAATAACTACATCCCCATACAATCAAAGGTAAAAATATGTTAGAAAAGATAGATAAAGATGTGATGTTTGTTGCAAGTCATGGCTGGCTTACAAGTCGCTTTCACTTTTCTTTTGCTGAGTACTTTAATCCAAGAAATATACACTTTGGAGTATTGCGTGTGTTAAATGACGACATAGTATTGCCAAGTAGTGGCTTTCCTACCCACCCTCATAAAGATATGGAGATAGTAAGCTATGTAGTAGAAGGGGAATTAACACATAAAGATTCTATGGGTAATGCCGAAACATTAAGCATGCATAATGTCCAGTACATGAGTGCAGGTACTGGTATAACTCATTCAGAGTTTAATGAAAATAAAAAACTGCCCTTAAGATTCCTTCAAATCTGGATCTATCCAAATGCTAAGAATCTAACTCCAAACTATGGCTCTTTTAAGTATCAAAAAGAAGACTTTTTAAACACCATAAAGCATATAGTCTCTCCAATAAAAGGCAAAGCAGAAGTTAAGATAAACCAAGATGCAAACATCTATGCAAGCCTGCTAGAAGAGGGCACTAGTCTTAGTTTTGCACTAGAGGCTAATCGTCAAGTTTACTTAGCAGTAATAGATGGTGATCTTAGGATTAATGACATGGAAGTAAGTAAATATGATTCAGTAAAGATACTAGATGAAGTAAGTTTAAACTTTAAGGCTTTAAGCGATACTCACTTTTTGTTTATAGAGATGGCAAATGTCAACTTTATAGAAGATGCACTTTAAGAGATATCCATAAGTTAGAGTAATATAATTAGATAATTTAAAACTACAACTACTATAAGGAAGTTAATGCTACAAACTATCAATCTATCGATGCGTTTTGCCACAAAAAAGCTTTTTGAAAATGTCAATATAAAGTTAGATTCTGGCAAAAGATATGGCCTTATTGGGGCTAATGGTGCTGGTAAGTCTACATTTTTAAAAATCCTTTCAAAAGAGCTAGAAGCAAGTAGCGGCGATATAGTTATAAATAATGGCCTTCGTTTAGGCGTGCTAAAACAAGATCAGTACGCCTATGAAGACTTAAGCCTTAAAGATGCTGTTTTGATAGGTAATAAGAGGCTTTATGAGTGCATGAAAGAAAAAGAAAAGCTTTATGCAACTGGAGACTTAAGTGATGATAAGGTTAATAATCGCTTAGCAGAGTTAGAGATGATTTACGCTGAAGAAGACCCGATGTATGAAGTTGATGTTGTTATAGAAAAGATACTAGAAGACTTAGGCTTCCCAGCTTCAAAGCAAGATGATTTGATGAGTTCTATAACAAGCAGTGAAAAGTTTAAGATTCTCTTAGCACAAGTGCTTTTTTATAAGCCTGAGATTTTGCTTTTAGATGAGCCAACTAACAACCTTGATCTTCCTTCTATCAACTGGCTTGAAGAGCACTTAAAACGCCACGAAGGCACTATGATAGTTATAAGTCATGATAGGCACTTTTTAAATCAAGTCTGTACAAACATCTTAGATATGGACTTTGGTAATGTTAGGGAGTTTAGTGGTAACTATGATGACTGGTATATGGAATCTACCCTGATAGCAAAGCAGCAAGATGCTGAGCGTAATAAAAAGCTAAAAGAAAAAGAAGAATTAGAAAGCTTTATAGCGAGATTTAGCGCTAATGCTTCTAAGGCTAAGCAGGCAACTTCAAGGCAAAAGCAACTTGATAAGTTAAATATAGAAGCAGTTAAGATTTCAAGCAGGCGTGATCCAAGCATAGTTTTTAAGCCAAAACGAAGCATAGGTAATGAAGCCTTAGAGTGTGAAAACCTTACTTTTAGCTATAACGATTCTAAGCTTATAGAAAATCTAAGCTTAAAGTTTTTACCCGGTGAAAAAGTGGCCATCATTGGCCCAAATGGTGTTGGTAAAACTACACTTTGTAGACTGCTAGTTGAAGACTTAAAGCCAAAAAGTGGAAGCGTTAAGTGGGGAGCGACTATAGAAAAAGGCTACTTTCCACAAAACGTAAGTGAGAGCATAAAAAGTGAAGAGACTTTATATGAGTGGCTAAGAAGCTTTGATAAGAAAATGGATTCTAATGAGATAAGAAGTGCACTAGGACGCATGCTTTTTAGCGGGGCTGAGCAAGAAAAAAAAGTAAGCCAACTTAGTGGAGGTGAAAAACACCGTATGGTGCTTTCTCAACTCATGCTTGCAGGCGGGAACTTTTTAGTACTAGATGAGCCAACTAACCATCTTGACTTAGAAGCTATCATCGCTTTAGGTGAAGGGCTTTATAAGTTTAGTGGTAATGTGATATGTGTAAGCCATGATAGAGAGTTAATAGATGCTTATGCAAACCGCATCATAGAGCTTGTGCCTACAGATGAGGGCGTAAAAGTTATAGATTTTAAAGGGACTTATGAAGAGTACTTAGAATCTAAAGGTGATAGATGATATGTGTATGTATTCACCTCAATTAAGTTTGGGGGGTGATTCTATCTTAAGTAACTATTTTAAAACTAACTTTATTAAGTGCTTTTTATAGCACCTTTGTTAGAAAATCGTTACAATATATTAGATATTTCTTTTTGATACTCAAAGGACTTGCATGGAAATTACCTTGCTTCATCACACACCATTAAGTGTTTGTTCTCTTGCTATAAGAACATGTTGGGATAGTCACGCTAAAAGCGATAATGGTGGTGAGGCAGATAAAGCACTAATCTATAGAGTAGGCAATATTAATAAGCACAAGTCTACTTTAGAGCATCTAGTTTATAACTTTAACATTGAAGGTATAAGCAGGGCTTGCTTACAAGAGCTAGCAAGACATAGGATGGCAAGCTTAAGCGTAAAGTCTACTCGCTATACACTAAAAGAGCTTAGGAAAGAGACAAGCTTTTTGGATTCCAAAGATGGACTAGAAAGGGCTAGCAAGTACATAGTTTTAACCTCTAACCCTGATATAGATAAAGCAAGCTTAAACGCACTAGAAAATATAAAAAAGCTTTTAGATGCTAGCCTTCCTAATGATGTAGTTAAGTACTCTTTGCCAGAGTGCTATAAGACTTCTTTAGTGTGGAGTATAAATGCTAGAAGTTTGCAAAACTTCTTAGAGTTAAGAAGCTCTAAAAATGCACTTTGGGAGATAAGGAATCTTGCCTTAAGCATCTTTGAGGCCTTGCCGCAAGACCACAAGTATCTTTTTGTAGACTATATAAATACTAAGAGTGAAGATAGTAACTAAAGATGAGCCAAGCCCTAAAAGCCATCTTTGAAACTAATCCTTACACTAATCTAGCACCTTACTTACAAGCCTTAGATGAAAAAGGGCAAAAAGAGTTAATACTTAGCCTGCTTGGCAGGGATGATATAGACTTAGAATGCTTTTTAAAAAGTAACCTAGAAAGTGAAGGGCTTATCTTTAAGGTTTTAAAAGAAGAAGGGATAGAGTATATAGATATAGATTCTATCCGCCTTGTTAATGTCTTAATACTTCCTCAAGAGTTTTTACCGGCTATAGTAGTTGAAGTCTTGCCTAAGCAAAAGCACTTAAAGCTTATAGCGCCAAACTTTATAAACCCTTTTCATAAGTTAAACATAACTCAAAGCATTAATGATAAGTTTAAAGACTATAAGATTGACTTTTGTGTGTGTTCTCACCATATGCTACAAAAGATTAATAAAGCCTTGAAGTTTAAGTATGAAAGCAAAGAAGTAGATATAACTTCTATCTTAAGCTATGCCACACTTTTAAATGCAAGCGATGTGCACTTAGTTAAGCAAGCTAAAGAGGCTAGCTTTTATATAAGACTTGATGGAGTTATGCAGTTTATTAGAAAGCTAGGAGTTAATAACTTTACAAGCATATCTAAGCAGTTAAAGTTATTAAGTGATGTTGATATAACTAATCGTTTTAATGCGATGGATGGGCACTTTGGCATAGAGATAGATTCTAAAACCTTAGATACAAGAAGCTCTTTTCTCGCCTTAAAAAATGGAGAATCTATAGTCTTAAGACTACCTAGCCTTAAAACTAAGGACTTTAGTTTTAAAGACTTAGGATTAGATGCTAAGTTCATAGAGTTGCTAAAAGATAGCCTGCAAGCAAAGTCTGGTCTTATACTTATAAGTGGGCCAACAGGTAGTGGTAAAACAACCACACTTTATACTTGTTTAGAGTACATAAACAAAGGCACTAAAAAGATAGTCACTATAGAAGACCCTATAGAAAAAGAGATAGCTAACATCTCTCAGTGTGAGGTTAAAGAAAACTTTGGCTTTGAGGTGGCTTTAAAGTACGTGCTTCGCCAAGACCCAGATGTGATAATGATAGGTGAGATAAGAGATAAAGAAACGCTTGCCCTAGCCTTGAGGGCAGCTTTAAGTGGGCATCTTGTGCTAGCAAGTATCCACTCAAGCTCAGTTTTTAGCACCATACAAAGGCTTAGAAATCTTGGTGCGAAAAAGTATATATTAAAAGCTACTTTACGTCTTTTTGTATCCCAACGCTTGCTTATGACTAAGTGCTTAGAGTGTGAGGGAGAAGGATGTGTGTCTTGCTACTTTAGTGGTCTTGGACAAAGAAGGCTTATAAATGAGTACCTTCCTTTTAGCTCTGAGATAGACTACATTATGGAAAGCTTAAGCGCTTTAGAATCATTTTTTAAAGCTAATGCTATAGCTTCACTTGAAAGCCAAGCTAAAGAGTTGCTAGCTCAAGGCATCATCACTAAAGGAGAAAGCCTTATATGAAAAAGCTTCTTTTTATCTTGCCTTTTTTTATCTTGCTTCAAACTGTGCTTCATGCAGAAGGAAGCAACATGGGGGGCAATGATATAAATTTTGGTGATGATACTCACTCTTATGATGATCTCGTTATAAACCCTAAAGACTATGTGCCCTTACAACATAGCTCTAAGGAAGTTGACTTAAAGTCAGAGTTTATAAACGCACGTGTTAGCATAGTTAAAAGAAGTGGGAAGTTTATAGGAGTGTCAATTGGCACTTTTCCTTTTCAGCCAGTAAACTCTAAAGATACTAACTATCCTATAGCACTTGGAATCTATGGCGGGGTGATAACTTACCTAAACAACGCCATAGGCGTTAGAGGCTATCTAAAAGCTGAAGGTGCCCTTCATAACATAGCCTTTATAAATAACGCCGCCATACATGAAGGCTACACAGTCTCTGCAAGCCTTGGGCTAGACTTCTTTACTGACTTTAGGTTAGATAACGCTTATAGCTACTATGTGGGGCTTATAACTGGCTTTGGACTAGCAACGCTTTATCACAAAGACACTCAAAACCACGTCACACTTTTTAGAAATGGCGTCATAGTACAAGGTGGTATAAGTTTTACCCTAGCTTACAAACATAGAATCGAAGTCTTAGTCAAACTCTTGCCAGTTGAAAACAGCTTCGTAAGCACTACAGCCCTAGACTACTCAGGGAGTATAGGCTACTCTTATATCTTCTAGTTAATATATGCTTTTTAAGCCCTTTGGCATGCTCTTTGCTTGAAAAGACTACATTTCAAGATAAAGGCTAAATATGGATAAGATGCTGCAGACTTTAAAAAAGCACTTAGATGGGCTAGATACAGGCACTAACTTAAAAGATTCCCTTCCTTCTCAAGTTAGTACCTACCGCTTTGGAGAAGGCATGAAGGCGATAAATGAGCTAGTAGGCTGCTTGCAAGTTCTAAGATCTAAGCTTAATAAGCTTTCTACTTTAGTCTCAAAGATGGAGTTTGGCTTTGAAGATAGAGTGCCTTTTGAAGCAGACACTGCTAATACTGGTTCGCTACTTATGAACCAAGCAAGGGAGCTTATAGCTGGGGCTAGGTTTGTAGATAAAGAGCTTTTTGATGCTAACTTGAATGCCTCTTTAAGTGGTGTTGAGATAAGCTTTGAGATGGATAGTCCACTTCCTTTATTAGAATCTAAAAACTTTAAAACACTAAATGCCTACATAGCTAGTAAAAAAGATGAGATAAGTATGTGTATGAACTCTATTAGAACTTTAAGCGAGTTAGATTCTATGGAATCTAGTGAGGCAAAGCTAGCTGAGGTGAGTGCTGCTGATATCTTAAAAGTCTTTCAAGGTAGATAGGGTAGGGGGTTAAGCCCCTCTTTTTTTAGGAAAACTGTTAGCTTAAAGTCTTATAAACATGCAAATCATGCATGGCGGAGAAAAAAGTGCTGAGATATTAGATCATAAAAGCTTAGATTCCAAAAATTAGAAATTTTTAATATCTGCTATGCTGTTAGCTTACTTCAAAGCCTTGCAAGTACAAAAATGCAAAAACAACTTAGCAAGACTGCCCTAAGGTAAATTAATCTTATAAGATAACACTTCTATTAAAGGCTTTTAACATGCAAGATTTAGAGATGCTTTTTAATGACGTCATCTACACCTCACAAAACATCTTCTTGCAAGGTCAAGCAGGCAGTGGAAAGTCTACTTTTATCCACCATTTAAAGGCTAACTCCACTAAGAGGATAGCCCTTACTTCACCCACTGCAGTTGCTGCATTAAATATAGATGGTGTTAGTTTGCACTCCTTTTTCAAGCTTCCACTAAGTGACTTTTTTGTCTTTGAGGAGATTTTACAAACCCCTAGAAGAAGACTAAAAAATATACTTGCAAAAATCGACTTAATAGTCATAGATGAGATATCTATGGTAAGGGCTGATATGCTTGATGCCATAGATCTTTTATGTAAGCAAGCAAGAAATAGCACTAAGCCCTTTGGTGGCATACAGATGCTTTTAGTAGGTGATCTTTGCCAGCTACCTCCAGTTATCAAGTCTAATACTTATGAGATATGTGAGCGGTTTTATGGAAGTAAAAGGGCTTACTTTTTTGATTCTAAAGCTTTTAAAGAAGGAAACTTTAGGACTATAGAGCTAACAAAGGTCTATAGACAAGAAGATGAAAGCTTACTTGATAATCTTATAAAAATAAGGGAAGGCAAAGACTTATACTCTGCAGTTAGCTACTTTAATACTTGCAAGATAACAGATCCTAATATCTTAGAATCTGCCCTCCTTATAACCCCTTATAACAAAGTAGTAGATGAGGTTAATAATAAAAGGCTAGCCTTGCTTAGCACGCCTAGTAAGAGCTATCTTTGTAAGACTAGTGGGACTTTTGAGCAAAGTGCTAACACTCCTTCTCCTAAAGTTTTAACCTTAAAAGTTGGCGCTTTAGTAATTTTTAATAAAAACAATGGCACTACTTGGATAAATGGTACTTCCGGCTTAGTAGAAAGACTAGAAGAAGATGAGATAACTGTTAGACTTTTGCAAAGTGGTGAGTGTGTCAAAGTAAAAAGAGAAGAGTGGAGTAGCTATAGCTATGAGCTAGATGATGAAAGTGGCACTATAAAAGAAAAAGAGATAGGCAAGTTCACTCAGTTTCCACTCCAGCTTGGATACGCACTAAGCATACATAAGGCACAAGGAAAGACGCTAGATAAGGTCATAGTTGATATAAACAAGGGGGCTTTTGCCCATGGTCAGCTTTATGTCGCTTTAAGTCGCACTAGGAGAAAAGAAGACATGCACTTAATGTGTAATATAAGCATTAGAGATGTCATAAATGATAGTAGGGTAGGTGGCTTTTTACAAGAGTGCAGGGAGAATCTAAATATAGATTCTTTATTTTAAGGGCTGTTTGTATTAGTTCTCCTATATGATGCTTTTTGGCAAGGAACAAAAGGCAAGGTAGCAAGGGGTTAAGAGGTGGATAAAAAAAGTAAAAACTATCACTACCTACTTAGATTAAAAAGATAGCTTTTTTCTTAATACTTAAGCAGCAAAGATAGACAAGATTATTAGAGGGTATGCAATGAAGCTTTGGTATTTGTGTGTTGTCTATATAATGTTAAATTTTATTAATCATTACATCCATTACATCTAATAAAAGTAATAGTAATTTTCACTAGTTAAATGAGAATCTAAATGATAAATATTGTATTTATTTTCTCAGTAAACTAAGTTAAATAATAATTCTAAGATAGAATAACTAGCACATCTCTTTTATAAGATAAATTGCTATTAGACATCTAAGTAACACAAAAGCAAAAGGATGAAATATGAAGGCATTGGTAAGTTTTCTTACATTTCTTATCACCCTAAGCGTTGCAAGTTTAAGCGCTCAAACCTATAAACCCATCACGCTAAGCTCAAAAGACATGGACTACATGGGGCTTAGTACAACAGCTATACAAAAAAACTATACTGGCAAGGGTATACCATTTAGTGCGGTTATAGACTTTGATGGGAAAGAGGGCTATACAAGGACTACTAGCTCTGAAGTCATAGTGGTAAATATTTATAAAAAAGAAGGTCAGAGAGTTAAAAAGGGTGAAAAGATAGCTGAGATTAGCTCTAATGAGTTAAATAACCTCTTTTTTGAGTATCAAAACACCCTTTCTAAGTTTAATGTCGCAAAAGATATAGCCATAAAAGATGAAACACTTTTTAAAGAAGGAGTTATATCCCACAGGGAGGCACAAGCAAGCCATCTTGCTATGAATGAGCTTCAATTAAAGCTAAATGAGATAACTTATACACTTAATCTTTTTGGTATAGATGTAAAAAACCCACGCGGGCAGTATGGCTTTATAGTTAGGGCTAATGGAAGTGGGACTATAAGTGTGGCACCAAACTACATAGGGCAAAAGATACCAGCCTTTAGTCCTTTTATTAGAATCTCAACTTCAAAAAAACTCCTAGCTACTATAAGAGTGCCACTAAGTATGAAAGATAATATAAGTGTGGGTGATGTGGTTATGAGTTCTAATGGAGATGTTATAGGCTATGTAGGCTCAGTTTCTGTAGTAGTAGATCAAAACTCAAACAGTATAAACGCCATAGCTAATATCACAAACTCTAAAGGAAGTGACTACAAAGTAGGAGAGATAATAGAAGTTTATATATCTGGCATCATCCCAAGTAATGCTTACGTGGTACCTACTGATGCAGTTATTAAAAATGGAGATGACTATCTTGTTTTTAAAAAGACCAAAACTGGCTTTTTACCTATTAATGTAAATGTTTTAGAAGAGAGGGATAACGCCTTTGTTGTGGTTTCATCGCAGATAAAAAAAGGCACTGTTATAGCAAGTGGATCTTTAGTCACACTTAAAGGTATCTTAAATGGCGTAGGCGAAGGAGAATAATGCTTACAAAAATCATAGAGTTTTCACTAAGACAACGCATAATCATAGTAATAATCGCCTGTTTGCTTTTTATATATGGAGTTTATAACTTTATAAATATCCCAATAGATGCCTATCCAGATGTAAGCAGCACTCAGGTTAAAGTAGTTGTTAAATACCCCGGTGCTAGCCCAGAAGAGCTAGAAAACAGAGTTATACGCCCTCTAGAGCTTGACTTGCTAGGTCTTCAAGGACAAAAGTCTTTAAGAAGTGTTAGCAAGTACTCAACTGCTGATATAACTTTAGACTTTGAAGATTCTATGAATATATATCTTGCAAGGAATATGGTGAGTGAAAAGCTTGCTTCCATATTGCCTAATCTCCCTGAAGGTGTTACTGCATCACTAGCCCCTATAGTAACTCCACTAAGCGATATGTATATGTTTACTATAGAAGGGGATATATCTCTAACTGAAAAAAGAGAGCTTTTAGACTTTACTATAAAACCAGCCCTTAGAAGTATAAAAGGCGTGGCTGATGTAAGTGTTGTTGGAGGCTATGCTAAAGCCTATGTAGTGATACCAGACTTTCATGATATGGCAAAACTTGGAATCTCCATTAATGAGCTTGAAAGTGCTTTAAAAGACAACCTTAAAAACGATGGCGCTGGTATCATAAACCGTAAAGGCGAGGGCTATATAGTAAAGATAGAATCTGCTGCTAAAAGTATGGATGATATAGAAAATATAGCTATCTCTACCAAACATGGCTATGTTAGGATAAAAGACTTCGCAACAGTTACTCAAAACCACCTAACACGTCTTGGGTTTATAACCCGTGATGGCAATGAAGAAACAGCACAAGCTGTAGTCTTAGGACTAAAAGGGGCTAACTCTAAAAACACTATAACTGCAGTTGAAAAAAAGCTTGATGAGTTAAAGTCCCAACTTCCAAAAGGTGTAAAGATAATTACTTACTACAACAGATCTGACCTTACTCAAAAGGCTGTTGATAATGTTATAAAAGTGCTTATAGAAGCTATTGTCTTAATCATCATCTTGCTGTTTTTATTTTTAGGGGACTTGCGTGCTGCAGTCGCAGTTAGTGTCATACTTCCTCTTGCTTTAAGTGTAGCTTTTATCCTTATGCACTTTACGGATATAACGGCAAACCTCATGAGTTTAGGAGGGTTAATCATAGCTGTTGGAATCTTAGTAGATAGTGCAGTTGTTATGGTGGAAAACGCTTTTGAAAGGTTAAGTCACGATCAAAACTCTACTAAACTTCACTCAATCTATAGGTCGTGTAAAGAGATATCAACCTCTGTAGTAAGTGGGATAATTATAATAATAGTCTTTTTTATACCTATACTTACACTCCAAGGGCTAGAAGGTAAGATGTTTTCACCTCTTGGGGCTACTATAGTTTTTGCATTAATTGGATCTCTTATACTATCTATTACTGTTATACCAGTTATAAGCTCTCTTATCTTAAAGGCAAAGCCTCATAAAGATACTTTTTTGATACGCTTTTTTAACTATATCTATAACCCAAGTCTAAAGTTTTGTCTTAACAACCCTAAAAAAGTTATAGTCATAGCCCTTATCTTTTTAGTCTTTTCTTTTTCACTTTTTCCCTACATCGGAAAGGCTTTCATGCCTAACCTTGATGAAGGAGAGGTTGTCTTAACTGTAGAGACTGTGCCTTCTATCTCACTTCCTCAGTCTCGCGAGATAGTCTTAAAAGTAGAAAAGCTTTTAATGGAAAAAGTACCTGAGATAAAAGAGATAGTTGGAAGAACTGGTAGTGATGAGCTAGGGCTTGATATATCTGGGCTTAACCAAACTGACCTCTTTATATCCATGAAGCCTCATAAAGAGTGGAAGGTTAAGACTAAAAAAGAACTACTAGAAAAGATGAATGATGCAGTAAAAGACATGAAAGGCGTAAGTTTTATCTTCACTCAACCAATAGAGATGAGAACAAGTGAGATGCTAACTGGGGTTAGGGGAGACTTAGCTATAAAGATCTTTGGTGCTGATATAGATGAGCTTAATAAGCTTAGTGCACAAATTGCTGATATATTAAGAAAGGTTCATGGAAGTAGTGAGGTTTATACTGCTTTAAATAAGGGTGTAAACTACCTTTATATAACCCCTTCAAGAGAGGCTATGGCGCGTGCTGGTATATCAACTGATGAGTTTTCAAAGTTTATGAAAAGCTCGCTTGAAGGAATCTTTGTAGACTATATACCTTCTGGCTTTATAAGAACTCCAGTTATCATCCGTCAAGATGAAAGCATAACTTATGATATAGCTAAGCTTAAAAACTTAGAGTTAGCTAGTGATAACGACATAGCAGTGCCTATAACTTCAATAGCCAATATAACAGAAGTAGATGGCCCTATAAGTATCATAAGAGAAGGTGGTAAAAGATATAGCGTTGTAAGAAGTAATGTCGCTGGAAGAGACCTTGGTGGCTTTGTAGATGAGGTTAAGCAAAAAATAGATTCTGAAGTAAAGCTTCCAAGTGGCTACTCTATAACCTATGGCGGTCAGTTTGAGAATCAACAAAGGGCTAATGCACGCTTTGCTACAGTTATACCTATAAGCATACTAGTGATATTTTTTATCTTATTTTTTACATTTAGGTCTATATCGCTTTCACTTCTTATCTTGCTTAATATACCTTTTGCGGTAACTGGCGGGCTTATCTCTCTTTTCTTATCAGGAGAGTATATGTCAGTTCCTGCAAGCGTAGGCTTTATAGCCCTCTTTGGTATAGCAGTCTTAAATGGCTTAGTTATGGTAGGCTACTTTGTCCAGCTTATAAGGCAAAACCATACTATAGATGAAGCCGTGGAGATAGGAGCTAAAAGGCGTTTAAGACCAGTTTTAATGACTGCTTTTATAGCAGCCTTAGGACTTGTGCCTATGCTTTTATCTCATGGGGTTGGCTCAGAAGTACAAAAGCCTCTAGCCATAGTTGTGCTTGGTGGACTAGTCACTTCAACTATACTAACCTTACTTATCCTTCCACCGACATTTAAGATAATTGCCAAAAAGCTAAAGCTATAAGGAGGCATATATGGTAATGCTAGATATCCATATCAAATCAGACTTTAAAGACAATATAGTAGATCTCTTTTTAGAAAATGGCTATGATGACTTTTTTTATATAGATACTCAAAAGTACGCCTCTAAAAGCCTTTTAGCAAGCGATAAAGAAAGGGTAAGCGGTAGACAGGAGTTTTCTTTAATCAAGTTTTATGTCAGTAAAGAAGAAGCTCAAAAAGTAGGAGAGTTAGTTTTAAGGAACTTTTCTCATGCAAGGGTATTTCAGATAGAGTGCTCTTGTGTTATTTGCCATTTTGAGCCTAAAAATAGCTAGAGGTTTATTTACAGAATCTATTTTTGGTCTTGACGCTAGGGGATTTTAAAAGCTAGCGTGGTAATCTTGTCTTTTATGTCATTTGCCACGCTTGATGCTTGCAGTAAGAAAGTATGGTGATTAGATAGGGCATTATTTGTTTTTTCACTTAAGCCCTCTTAGCCCTTCATGTGTTTTTTCACTTAAGCCTCCAGAGTTTACTCGTGGCTTGGAGGGAGAACAAACTACATTGTTACTTTTAACTCTTGCTTTTTAGTTCTTTGAATCTAAAAAATCCATTTTCTATATCAGTTTGATTGGTGCGACTTATACTTAGATAGCCAGCTTTTACATTTTTGGTAATAGTGCTTCCTGCAGCAATTAGAACATTATCAGCGATAGTTACTGGGGCTACAAGCTGCACGTCACTTCCTACAAAGACATTTTTGCCAATTAGCGTTTTATGCTTTCTTATACCATCATAATTACAAGTGATAACTCCAGCGCCTATATTACTTCCAGTATCTACTTCACAGTCACCTAGATAACTAAGATGGCCGGCTTTCATGCCTTTTAGTTTGGCGTTTTTGCACTCTACAAAGTTACCTATGTGAGAGGATTCTATCTCGCAGTTTGGACGCACGTGTGCACTAGGTCCAACATCACTATCTTTTATTTTAGAATCTACTACCACACTACTTTGCTTG
The DNA here is from genome assembly GCF_002272875.1 of Helicobacter sp. 11S02629-2. Lineage (GTDB taxonomy): Bacteria > Campylobacterota > Campylobacteria > Campylobacterales > Helicobacteraceae > Helicobacter_I. The sequence continues at coordinate 102,772 of NZ_MLAN01000006.1, read as the reverse complement.
ATGTGAGAGTTTGTTATAACACTTTTACCTTTAATAGACACAAAGCTATCTAGGATGCATTCGCCTTCAAAGCTAACTGTGCTATCTATGTATATAGAATCAGGCATATTCATAATAACTCCTGCTTCCATCCACTTTTTACGTAAACGCTTAAGCATCAAGTCTTGGGCATGGGCAAGATTAGCTTTAGTGTTTATACCGTAAAGATTTTCTTCTTTCACAGAGAAAAGACTAGCTTTATAGCCCTTATCTTGGGCGATGGATATGATGTCAGTTAGATAAAACTCTTTTTGTGCATTATCATCTTTTAAAAGTGGCACGCAAGTTTTTAGCACTTCTTTATCAAAGCAGTAAAGCCCAGCATTTACTAAAGTGATAGCTTTTTCTTCCTCGCTTGCATCTTTTTCTTCAACTATAGAGATTTTGCCTTCTTTTTCTTTTATGCGTCCATAGCCAAAGGGATCATCTATCTTAAAGCAACTAAGCACTATAGGAGATTTTACTTTAGAAAGCCCTTCAAGCTCAAAGCCTTCTAAAAGAGGAGTATCTCCACTTAAGATAAGCACTTTTTCTCCTTTGATATCTAAAAAGCTTCTATCTTTTTTCATCAAAGTCCCGCCAGTACCGGGCGTTTCGTTATGGTTTTGTAGGTGGAAAGTTATATCTTTAAGTGTGTTTTCATACTTAGATTCTACGTAGGCTTTAATCTTTGCATGCTCATTAAAAAGCACTAAGTGCACATCTTTACTGACACTTAAAGCAGCATCTAGCACGTACTCTAAAAGGCTTTTATTACATATAGTGTGCAAGACTTTTGGCGTGGTGCTTTTCATGCGTGTGCCAAAGCCTGCAGCCATGATGATAACGCTTAACATTTAGCTATCCTTTTGTGGACTTATAGTTTTTAAGTAGCCATTTTCACTAAGCATGACATAAAGCTTGCCTAGTACATCTTTTTTGTCTTCTGGGCTTAGCTCGCTTTCTTCAAGACCAGCTTTAAGCCTTCTTTCTATCTCTTTAGTATCATAGTCTAAGTCATCAAGCACATCTAATATATTTTGTGCTTCAAGGAGGTTTTCTATCTCATAGCCCTTATTTAGTTCATCATCAAAGACTACGCTAAACTCGGTTGGATGGGTGAAGAGATTATGCCTCATGCCTAGTACTTCTTGATAAGCCCCAACTAAGAAAAAGCCTAAAAAGTACTCTTCTTTTGATACATCTACTTCATGGAGATATAGAGGCTTTCTTGCATCAAAAGCTATCTCGCCATCGCTATCACAGGTGATATCCCAAAGACTTGCAGCACGCGTTGGGCGGCGATTAAGCCTATTAAGTGGCATGACTGGGAAGTTTTGTGCTAAGCCCCAGTAATCAGGCAAGCTTTGAAAAAAGCTACAGTTTAAAAGATAGCGTTCTTGTACACTTTCTTGGATACGTAAAATCTCATTATGATTTTTATACTTTAGAAGTTTGATAACTTTTTTTATGATTAGATGCACTAAGACTTCAGTATTAGATCTATCTTGTAAGTCTATATAACCTAGATCAAAAAGCGTAAGTAAAGATTCCATATGATCTAGGCTATCATGTAGATATTCGATAGCATTTTTTTCAACCATAGTATTATAGAGGTCATAAAGCTCTTCTATCAAAGGAGGATTTTCCTCTTTTAAATCAAGTGCTTTCTCATCATACTCATGAGAAAAAAGCTCTAAGACTGGCGCGACTAGTACTGCGTGATTAGCAGCGATAAAGCGTCCACTTTCTATAAATATATCAGGCTCAGGCTCGCCTTTATTTTTAACTATCTCTTTTAAGCTAAAAACTACATCGCCACTAAACTCTTGCAAAGTATAGTTTTTATAGTTTATACCTTCATGCTGGGTGTACTCAACAGCAAGACCACCACCTATGTTGACACTTTTTAAGTTTGTAGCACCCATCTTACGCAAGCCTGCGTAGATATTTCCTAACTCACGTATAGCTTTTTTTAAAGGGGATATATCGCTAATTTGCGATCCGATATGAAAGTGAATCATTGTAAATTTATGCAAGAGGTTAGACTTAGTAAGCATCTTTATAGCTTGTAAAAGCTCAGTGCTAGTAAGCCCAAACTTTGAGTTTATCCCGCCACTTTTTGCCCAAAGTCCAGCACCCGCACTATGTAGCCTTATCCTAAGGCCGATATCTGGGTAAGGTTCACTCATCTCACTTGCTACTTCTATTATAGTTTCTAGCTCGTTTAAGCCTTCTATCGTTAAAGTTATATCATGCCCCATGTTGGCTGCGATAAAGCCAAGAGAAATCATCTCCTTATCTTTAAAGCCATTAACTGTTATAGGCTTTCCTTTATTAGTATAAGCCATAGCTACTATTAACTCACTTTTACTGCCTGCTTCTAGTCCATACTCTTTATCCTCGCTTAGTTCAACTAAAGGCAGTATGAAATTAGGCATCTGGTTAACTTTCAAAGGAAAGACTGCTTTAAAGCTACCCTTGTAGCTATACTCTTTTATAGCAGAGTGAAAAGCACAAAATATCTTATCTATCTGATTTTCTATTAAGTGGGGGAATCTTATAAGTAGGGGGCCTCTGTAACCTTTTTCTCTTGCTTCTAAGACTATATCTATCAAAGCAGGCTTGCTTTTATAGTTAATCTTAACTACAGAATCTTCGATGATAAAATCATCATTAGACCAAAACTTTATACCGTAATCTACCATGGCTTGGACGTTCCTATGAAAAGTTGGATTTTAAAAGATTATAACAGACTTGGAAGACAAAGCTAGGCTATCTTTAAAAGCTTTTTTAAGCCTTTTCTTATAAAAGAAGGCACTATCATCTTGAGAAACTTTCTGATTAGAGGCACTTTAAGCATCCCACCTACATAAGCCCTAGTAAGCTGCTTTATCTGTGAGAGACTTTCTAGCACAGTCCTTGCATTTTTAGACTTAGAAGTTATCTTTCTTTTAAGGGAGTTATTAAGGTTTTGAGACATGCTAGGGGCAAAGTTACAAGCCTTGCTTAAAAACTCAAATAATTCTAGGGCATTTAGTGGGTCACTTTTCTTTAAGCTTTGCATACTTGCTAACTCAAAAGCACCTAATAAGATAGCTTGCATACACTTTTTATAGTTATCTTTTAAGGGTGAAGTCTCAGGGATGAAGGCTTCTTGGAAGTTATAGACATTAAGACAAAGCTTAAAAAAGCTATATGCCCTATAGTAGACTTTAGCCTCTGTGTAGGTTTCAAAGTTAGATTCTATAGCTGCTAGATAGTCTGGTACTACTTTAGGGCGAGTGTAGCTTCTAGTTATGGAGTTGTTTCTTATCCTGTATATCATGCGGGGGTTGTAGTCTATGTGTATATTTTTAGCTAGCCCAAAGATTATGGGGCCAAAGTCGTTATCTTCAAACTCTACAGAGTGGTTAAAACGAAGTGCGTAAGGGTTTAACACACTTGCTTTAAATGCCCCTCCCCAGCTCCACCAAAACCATCCAGTTAGTATATGGCTTAACACTTCTACATTAGTCATATTTATCTTACTAGTTAAAGTCTTTAGTAAGGCTAGCTCATGCGAGTTATACCAAGTTATGCCAGTTATGCCATCATCTAAGATGACACTAAAGTCATGCCAAAGTAAGTCTAAGTTAGGGTCTTTAAAGGCTTCTAGGGTAGTTTTTAAGGCATCATTTATAAAGTAGTCATCACTATCTAGAAAGTGAACTATATTATCACTTGGGAGTTTGCTTAAACTTATATCATTAAAGTTAGCGATATTAGTTTTATAAATATTAGATTCTAGTCTTTCAAAGTAGGCACTTGCATCAGGGTGGATGTCAAAACTTGGTTTTGTCTTATTAGCCTTAGTAGCTATTGGGATAAAGCCTTCTAGGTTTTGTATCTTTTGGTTTGTATCTAAGTTATCTAAGATCTTTCTTAAAGGAAGCCCTTCTAAAAGCTCTAAGCCTGCATTCCTTGCAGAACTAAGCCCAGCATTTGGTTTAGTTACTACTAAGATATTTTGATATTTTTTAGCATAGTCTTTAGCTATATCTAAACTAGTATCACTTGAACCATCATCTATAACTATAACTTCAAAGTTAGTGACATCTTCACAAAGACAAGAATCTAGGCACTCTTTTAAGTACTTTTCTACGTTAAAAACTGGGATGATGATAGAAAGTTTTGCCATTTTTACCTCTTATGTTTATGCGTGCTTGCTTAGGGATTTAAAGCTATCTTTTATATCTTTATAGCGGTGTTTTAGTGCGTAGCGTTTCATATCAAAGCCCTTAGGCTTAAAGCTAGCTTCTTTGCTTAGCTTTTCAAAGCGGCTTACTAGCCCTTTTGGGTCAATAAGGCTTAGCTTTTTAAAATCTAGTCTTTTTGATGCTACTTTTAACATAAGGCGTATGTTTTCAATATATAGTTTTTTTAACTCTATATCTTTTAGGCTTTCTTGAAAGTTATATAAGTTTTCACAGATGGCTAGAAGGCTATGAGTTTTGTAGTAATGCTTTAAGCTAGCATAAGTTTTAAAGCTAGAATCTAGCTCTTTTAGATGAGAGGGCATAGTAGTAGGCTTAAAGACATTATTAGCAGAGTGACTTGTAGAGTTGGCATTTACCCTATAAGCAAAGCGTGGCGAGTAATCAAGATAGATCTTAGAAGCTAAGCCAAAGATGATAGAGCCAAAGTCTACATCTTCATTTTCCATATCTAGGCTAAAACGAAGTGCATAAGGATTTAGTATATTTGCCCTAAAAGCCCCACTCCAACTCCACCAAAATATAGTTGTTAGGAGATATTTTAAAATATCTTTTGGTGCTACATATAGACTTGGTATATGAAGCTTTAAGGCATTTAAGTCAGCCCTACCACCTCTAATAAAGCCTTTTATACTTCCTTCTTGAAAGCTAAAGTGATCACTAAAGATAAGATCTAAGCTAGGGTCTTTAAAGGCTTCTAGGGTGGCTTTTAAAGCGTCATTTATAAAGTAGTCATCACTATCTAGAAAGTGAACTATATTATCACTTGGGAGTTTGCTTAAACTTATATCATTAAAGTTAGCGATATTAGTTTTATAGATATTAGATTCTATTCTTTCAAAGTAGGCACTTGCATCAGGGTGTAAACCAAAACTTGGAGTTATGACACTAGTCTTTAAACCTAAAGGCTTAAGACTTGAAGGCTCTTTTAAAGTTTTAGATTCTATAGGCATAGAATCTAGCAAGGCTCTTAAAGGCGTACTAGAGACTAGCTCTAAGCCTGCATTTTTCGCAGAGCTAACTCCAGCATTTGGCTTAGTAAGTACTAAGATGTTTTGATATTTTCTAGCATAGTCTTTAGCTATATCTAAACTAGTATCACTTGAACCATCATCTATAACTATAACTTCTAAGTTTTCTAAGCCCTCACTAAAACAAGAATCTAAGCACTCTTTTAAGTACTTTTCTACGTTAAAAACTGGGATTATCACAGTTATCTTTTGCATTTTAACCTTTGTAGTAGCCCTGTACATACTCTAAGATCTTTTCTTCTATCTTAGGGTCTATACTTATCTCTAAGCTTAGTAAGCTAAAGGGGAGGGCAAAGCCTTCACACTTGATGATGTCTTTTTCTGTCATCAAGATACTTTTGGCATTATAGCTTTTTAGCAAAGATTCTAAAATGCCCTCATTAAAGCTAGCATGGTCTTTATAAGACACAAAGCCAACCACCTTAGAATCTAAGTAGGGCTTTAAGCGACTACTTTGGGCTATAGCAGTAACTAGCAACATAGCGGGGCTTTCGTGTTTTAAGCTAACATGTCTTTTGTAGTCTTTGCCTTCTTTTAAACACAAATCACAAAGCCTGTAGTAGAAAGGATAAAAGCGGTAGTAGCCACTAGGAAGCGTAAAAGGAAGCCTTGGGCTAAGGCTAGGTTTAAGCAAGATATCAAGCTTTTTATAGCTAAATCTATAGCCATCATCTAAAATGATAACTTTTGCTCCTAGTAGCTTTGCTTGTCTTATACCCTCACTTCTATCTTCACTTACTATAACGCTAGCTTGAGTAAGCCTAGCCATTAAGTAGGGTTCATCTCCTGCAAGGCTAACACTAAGCTTAAGACTACCTCTTAGGCTAACTACTTGCACACCCTTACTTTTTCGCTTATAGCCTCTTGAAACTATAAACACATCTTTTATACCTTGTCTTTCTAGTAAGTTAGCAGTTGCTATACAAAAAGGCGTTTTGCCACTGCCACCACTTACAAGATTCCCTATGCTAATGATGGGGAGTTTAAAATCTTTCCTAGGAGTAAAAAGCTTAGTAGCAATAGTAAAAAGTGCATATAAAAAGCTAAAAGGTAAAAGTAAAAAGGCAAGGATAAGGTGATAAGGCTTAGGGTAGAAAAAAAAAGATTCTATAAAGTCTAATTTAGAATCTTTTTTCTTTTTTTCATCCAAGACTAAAACCTAAATCTACTTTTTTTCTCTGCTGGCTTGTTGTTTAAGATAGCATAGTTCCTACAGCCATTAGCCACACCTCTATTGCAAGCTAGTGAGTAAAGCTCTAAGGCTTGGGCTCTGTTTTGAGTTACACCTCGCCCTTTTTCGTATAAAACCCCTAGGTTATTACAAGCACTTCCTACACCTCCTATACAAGCAGTGTTTAGATACTGGGCGGCAAGGCGGTAGTTTTTAGAAACTCCATTGCTTCCTTGCACATACATCCAGCCTAGGTTTGCACAGCCTTCTACATCACCTGCGTTACAAGCAGCGACGTTTTGCTCTTGTGGAGTCATAGTGGCTTTATTTGGGCCATAGATACTATTAGTATTAGTTAATAGTCCTAGGTTATAGCAGCCAATATCTGAGCCATTATCACAGGCAAACTTGTAGTACTGCAGTGCCATCTGATAGTTTTTTGGTACACCTACACCATTAGAGTAAGCCCAAGCTAGGTTGTTGCAAGATTCTATATCTCCACCTTGGCAACCTGTCATATACATCTCAGCTGCCTTTCTTGAGTTACCCGGTTGTTTGGCTTCTTCATCATAAAGCATGCCTAAGTTAGTACAAGCTGTAGGGTCGCCTCCACTGCAGCCCATCTGATAGTATCTAGTAGCTTTAGCTCTATCTTGAGGCACACCTGCACCATACATAAACATAACGCCTATGCCAAAGCAAGCAGCAGGGTTTCCTTGATTGCAAGAAGTGTTAAAAAGATCTAGGGCTTTTTTATAGTCGCCTTCTCTTGCTGACTTTATAGCGGCATTTAAAGCAGCTGAAGCACTTAGTGGGCTAGCTAGGGAATCTTCACTAGGAGGAAGCATGCTAGCAAAGTTATTATGATTACTTGGGCTGTAAGCTTGACTAGGTGCTAAGACGTTTACTGAGCCCGGACCTTGAGGCATAGGTGGCACTCTAGGTGCTAAGTCTATATCACCATCTGCTATTTTTAGAATCTGTGCTTTATTTATAGGGGCACTAGCAGTTAGGTAGATATCACCCCCTCCTTTTTTTAGCACTTGGAATCTTTCTTGATTAAAGCGAGGTGCCATGTTTGATCTAGTGTCATCATACCAGCCTTGTGAAGGACTATCTTGATAGTTTGGGTCTAGAGACTGTGAAGGTATATCTAAAGAGGGGCCATTACTTGGAGCTACTGGAGAGTAGTAGACATTAGGCGAGACTTGCTGAGGCTGCACATAGTACACTCTTGGGGCTGGTGTATAGATTCTATCTTCATAAAGTCTTGGGTCATATCTATCATAGTACTGACCATTTCTATAAACGCCCGGGTCGTAGTTTGGGTCTTGATAGTTTGGGGCGTCATTATAGTAGTCACTACTTCCATATCTTTGATTGCTTGGGTAGTTTGGTGCTTGGTTATTAGGCGCCCTATAGTTTCTATCATCATAGTTAGGGTTATAGCTTGGATTATAGTTAGGGTTTATTTGAGGCATGTTTTGAGGAGGCATTTGGGGTGCATTTTGAGGGGTGTTTTGTGCGGTAAAGCCTTGATTCATAGGTGTGTTTTGAGGGGTGTTTTGGGAAGGCATATTTTGATTTGTGTTTGGATTTTTTTGTATAACTCTTCCTTGCATCACGTTTGGATTTGGTATATTATGCATGACTTGGTTGTAGTTTTGCATTTGATTATAAGCGTCATTATAACTTGGCTGCATGGAAGGCTGCTGCGTGCTTTGATAGTAGTAAGGATTCATATTAGAGTTAACTCTAGGGTCAAGCCTTGGGTCGTAGTTTGGACTTCTTGGGTCTAGGGTAGCCCTTTGGCTAGGTGAGTTATAGTTCATATTCCCATCATTAAAGCCATTAGCACTTAGGCTTAAGATGCTACAAAGGCTTAGCGCGCAAAATAGTGTAGTTTTCATGATTTAAACCCTTTTATGAGATATTTTAGTAAGTAAAAAGCAAAACATATGCCGCCTTTAAGCCAGCCCTAAAAGCATCTCTCTGCCTTCACTTGGCAAAGATAGATGTGCGTGGTCGTGGTCATGATGATGGTGGTGGTCGTGGGTGTGTCCTAAGTCGTGATGATGGCTATGATCGTGATGATGTTTGTTTACTGCTCTTTCTGGATGAGGCATTAAAGCAAATATATTTTTGTCTTTATTGCAAATGCCAGCTATTTTAGAGATGGCGCCATTAATGTCATTTTCATAGGTTAAAAGCACTTGATTGTTAGCTTTCATCTCTTCTAGTATGTTTATATCAACTTGATAGTTTCCTTCCATATGAGCTATAGGCAGGGTTATACTATCTTTTGCATAGTTTTTTAGCATAGCATTGTCTTTAGATTCTATCTTTAGCTTTACATCTTTGCTTATAAACTTTAAGCCAGCATTTCTCATCAAAACTCCGGGTAACATCCTAGCTTCACAAAGGATTTGAAAGCCATTGCAGATTCCTAAAACTTTACCACCTTTTTGGGCGTAGTCTTTTAAAGCTTTTATACTTTTTGCTCTAGCAGCTATAGCCCCACATCTAAGATAGTCTCCATAGCTAAAGCCCCCAGCTAGTATGGCAAGACTTGTCTCACTTGGCAAACTAGTAGTATTAGCATCTACTAAGATAGATTCTAAGCCTTCATCATCATAAAAGTTTTTTAAGTCATAGGCACAGTTTGTGCCTAGAAAGTGGAGTATAGCTATCATGGTAAAACTTCTATCTTATAGTCTTGTATGACTAGGTTTACTAAAAGCTCCTCGCAAAGTGCTATAGCCTTTGTATTTGCTTCATCAACACAGTCTACATCTAAGTCGACATAAAAAACTGTGCTTTTTTTAAGGCCTGCCACTTTGTCATCTATGTGTAATAAGGCAGTATGTATGGCCTTTGCTTCTGGATCTAAAACGCCCTCTCTTGTACTTACTTCTATCTTTACTTTTATCATCTTATGCCCTTATGTATATTAGTTTCTCTACCAAAGCTTAAGCTCTTTTATAGTGGTATTATAAAGACTATTTGGACTATTGCCTATAGTGTATTTTACATCAAAGCCATATTCTATATCAGTTATACCATCTTCATCTATCTTTAGTAAGTCTAGTGACTTTGGAGGTAAAGGTAAGATAGCCATAGAATCTATAACTGAGTTAGGTGGTATCACTCTATTAAGCGGCAAGTCATTAACTAAAGTCTTATTGATATAAAAGCTAACGTAGTTAACTACTACGGGGTAGTCGCTTAGATTCCTTATAGATAAGGCAATAGCACCACTTCCCACTCTAAACGCGCTAGAAGAGAAGGCAAGGACTTGGTCTTGTGCTTCTAGTGGAGGGATAAAAGTATTAGCCAAGATAAACTTAGCTGGGCTTATACCTTCATCATTAGATAGTTTCATATCAGCGCCATATCTTAAAAGAAGGCTTACCATATTAACATCGTTGTTTACAACTGCGTAGGCTAAGGGGGTGTTGCCTTTTATGTTGTCTTTTAAGTTTGGATTAGCCCCAGATTCTAAAAGTGCCTTAGCATAAAGTAGCTTTCTTAACTCTACTGCTTTATGAAGGGGGCTTTCTCCATCACTTAGTGCATTAACCTTAGCACCTCTTTTAAGTAGTAGGTAAAGTATCTCTATGTTGTTATTTTGCACGGCGATATATAGTGGGGTTTTACCCCTTATCCTGCCATTAACATCAGCACCTAGCTCTATGCCTTTTTTAACATCTGAGTAAACATTGCTTGTAAGTAAGTAGTCATATACGTTTGCATTTAAAAATACAAAAAGAGTAGAAAGCAAAAATGCCAGCTTAAACATCTAGTCTCCTTGTATCTGATAGTCTTTAACTTATAAAAGTATTATTTAAAAAGTTTTATTTAAAGTGCTTTTTGGCAAGCTCTAAAATCTCATTAAAAATTATATCTTGATTAACCCCATAAATCCTAGCACTGCCTATAGTAGTTATGAAATTTGTATCACCGATGTAGCGAGGCACAAAGTGCATGTGGATATGATCTGGTATGCCAGCTCCTCCTGCTTTTTGTATATTCATCCCGAGGTTTATCCCACCTGCACCATACTCTTCTAAAAGCGCTATAGCCTTTTGTGATAAAGCGTTTATATGAAGCCAAGTTTTAGGATCTAAAAGGCTAGGTGAGTTAACATGACTATGAGGGATAAGCATAAAGTGACCCGGGGAGTAAGGGTACTTATTCATAACGCCAAAGCAAAACTCATCTCTATAAAAAACTCTATTTTTCATATCATCTTCTGGTGTTTTAGATATATTGCAAAAAACGCAGCCTTCTACTTTTTCTTTAAAGTACTCTTCTCTAACTGGAGAGTATAAAACATCATAGAATCTTTTCATAAAACACTCCTTAATATTGCTTGCCAAGCAAGGCTTTTATGCGACTATCTATGCTTGGATGTGTACTAAACATCTCCTTTATACTAACCAAATAAGCTGCATTTCGCGCTGGATTAGTCTCGGTGTGAGAGTAGTCTGTCTTTTTATAATCGGCATTTATCTTTTGGAGAGCCCTTATCATAGGTCTAGAATCTTTCATAATATAAGCCGCACCAGAATCTGCCATATACTCCCTAGCACGCGATAGATAAAGGCTTAAGACTATAGTTAAAAGAGGCAAGATAAACTGCAGGGCAAAGAGGATATTTCTAGCGATGTTTGCCCCAGAGTTTCTATTATTAACAAACATAAAGCTTGAAGCGATATTAACCGAAAAAACTAAGATATTACTTAAGATTCCAACACTCATAGTAAGCCTTATATCATAGTGTCTTATATGGCTTAACTCATGGGCTATAACTGCACTTAGCTCATCTTTTTCTAGCTTAGATAGCAAGGCTGTTGTAAGGCAGATTAGACTATTACTCTCACTCCAGCCACTTGCAAAGGCGTTCATAAAAGGGGCTTCCATGACATAAAGCTTAGGGGTAAAGCCGGTTTTAGAAACTCTAACTAAGTTTTGAAGTATGTAGTAGGCTTCTTTTTCCCTTGAGTTTAATAAGGCACTACTAGGGTCTAAAAGCTTGTGCCTTGCTCCACCTAGCATTATTTTATTAAATGACTTTGTAGCTATAAAAATGATAACTAAGCTTATAAGTATTAGTATAACTGTTGCAGTTGGGAAGATTTTAAACGTTATTAGGTAGTAAAAACTTTTAGGAAAATCACTTGCATTAATCCTAACTATATCAACTAGTAAGCCTATGATGATGTATATAAGCACGTAAGTAAGTAGCACGTAGATGGTCTTACGTTTGTTTTCGCTTATAATCTTTTGAAACATAAACTTTCCTTAATCTTTTAAATATACCTTTAATATTATACAATTTGCTAAATTCCAAATTTTACAAAGGACACATTAATGGAACAAAGGCATGTTAAAGGCAGTGGGTTAATCCTCCCTGCTATGACCTTGGGCACTGCCACTTTTGCAGGAAGCACTGAGCTTTTTAAAAAGTGGGGCACTACTAAGACTAATGAAGCAGTAGCTTTGCTTGAGACTTGTTTAGATTATGGGTGTAACTCATTTGATACGGCTGATTGCTACTCATGTGGCGATAGTGAGATAGTCTTAGGTGAGGCTTTAAAAGCTATAAAGATAGATAGGGAAAAAGTTTATATAAGCTCTAAAACTGGTATGTATATGGGGGAAGGGCCTAATGAGTTTGGTACTTCAAGATATAAGATTCTACAAAGTATAGATGCAAGCTTAAAACGTCTTCAAACTGACTATATAGACCTTTATTATCTTCACTGCTATGACGCCTTAACTCCACACCTTGAAGTGCTTCAGACTTTAAATGAACTAGTGCGTATAGGCAAGATTAGATACTTTGGAGTTAGTAACTACTCAGGTTGGCATCTAATGAAGATGTTAAGCGTGGCTGATAGATATAATCTTTCTCGCCCTATAGCCCACCAAGCTTACTACTCACTAGCTGCTAGGGAGTATGAGTTTGAGCTTATGCCACTAGCCTTAGAAGAAAACATCTCTACTATGCCTTGGAGTCCTTTAAGTGGGGCTTATCTAAGTGGTAAGGTTACTAGAAGCAAGACAGATTCTAAAGATAGCCGCCTTGGCAGTGGTGGGGCTTGGGATATAGACAAAGAGCATCTTTTTAAGATAACTGATGCTTTAGAAGTAGTAGCTAAAGAAAGTGGTCACACTATGGCACAAATCGCCCTTGCTTGGAATCTATCTCGCCCAAGCGTGACTTCTTTAATCATAGGTGCTACAAAAGTAGAACAGCTAAAAGAAAATCTTAAAGCTAGTGAGATAAAACTAGATTCTAAACATATGGAGCTACTTGATAAAGCAAGCCAGCTTAAGCCTATATATCCTTACTGGCACCAAAGATTTGCCAACCTTGTAAGAGACCCATCTCCTGTAAAACTTTACTAAACTAATAAACAAAGGAATAATCAATGAAAAAACTAAACAAAGTAAAGCTGCTAGCCCCCTTGCTACTTTTAAGTCTGCCTTTAAGCATGTTATCTGCTAAGGACTTAAAAGCAAACCTAACTGATACTTTAAAACTAGCTTTGCACTCAGAGTTTTCTATAGTTAAGATAGAAGATTCTAAAGCTAAAGGACTAAAGATAGTAACCATAAAAGGGGATAATGGAATCCAAACTTCAGTGCTAACTAGCGAAGATGGAAGCGTAGTTATAGCCCCAGATCCAGAAGGTATAGTCACTGGTAATAAGGACTTTATAGGAATGATTCAAGCTAGCATTACTGATAATAACGCTGCTAATAAAGTCTTAGTAGATAAAAACGCCCTAGCACTTTTTAAGACTTACAAAAAAGATGTCATAACTCTAAAGGCTAACAAACCTAGCACTAAAACTATACGCATGATAGTAGATACTACTTGCCCTCACTGCAAAAAAGAGATAGATAATATAAATACTTATCTTGATAAAGGTAATGTAGAAATCTTAGTTGCTGGATTATTAGGGGTTGATGCTATGAATAGGGCTTCAGGCTTTTATGAAGAACTCCCTAAGGCTAAAAGCCAAGCACAAAAGCTAGCACTACTTAAAAAAGTCTTTGAAGATAGCTATAGCCCTAGTGTAAAAGATAACAATACTGCTTTAAAGATAAGTGATAGTGTAGAAAAGTCTGGAGTACATAGCATACCTTATATCATAGACTAAAGCATCTCATAGACTAGATTCCCATATCACTTAAATCTATTTGCAAAAGACTGTTAAAAATCATCAGTCTTTTGGCAATCTTTTTTAAATATTTGCCACGCTATGACTTGTTACACAAGTCTGGCACATGGCATAAAAGCACACCTATAACAAAAAACACAAAAAAACATCGCTATACACCAAATGGCTAAAATGAAGCCACTACAATGAAGCGGCTTAAAATGAAAAGCTAAGCCTTTTACTTGATGTAAGCGTGTTTGAAGCTATTAAACTAATATATAGCTACTTTTAAAGTGTCACTTTAGTATCTTGTACTAAAAGATACTTTTCCCATAAGTAAGCCCCTAGGATGATTTGCTCTAAGTCATCATGCCTTGCCTTCCATCCCATAGACTTAAGCTTAGAGTTATCAGCTATAAGCACAGCTGGGTCACCCGCCCTAGGAGGGGCTATATCAACTTTAAAGTCAGTATGGCTAACTTTTTTAACACAGTCTATAACTTGCTTTACGCTAAATCCATGACCATAGCCTGCGTTATAAGCAGCATTAACTCCCTTATTGTCATTAAGCATATTAAAAGCGGTTATATGGGCATCTGCTAAGTCATCTACATGTATATAATCCCTTATACAAGTGCCATCTTTTGTAGCGTAGCTATCTCCATATATACTCATCCCTTCTCTTTTACCAACCGCACACTCACAAGCTACTTTTATAAGATGGGTTGCGTTTTTAGTCCTTTGACCTAGGGCTATGTTGTTATAGTTATTACCACTATAAGCACTTGCTACATTAAAGTATCTTAAAGCCACGTAATTAAAATCATGTGCCTTAGAGACATCTTTTAGTATCTCTTCTATCATCTTTTTTGAGTTTCCATAAGGGTTTATAGGAAGCAAGGGACTATCTTCTTTAACTGGTACATCTTGTGGCTCGCCATAAACTGCAGCTGTGCTTGAAAAGATAAACTTCTTCACTCCATGCCTTACACACATATCAAGTAGCATAGATGTTGCTGCTGTGTTGTTCATATAGTATTTAAGAGGAGACTTTACGCTTTCTTCTACTGAGATAGAAGCAGCAAAGTGGATGACACAGTCTATATCATAAGTTGAAAATACATCATTAGCCGCATCAAAGTTAGATTCTACAAAGGTCACTCTACTACCAAAAAGCTCTCTTAAAGTCTTATAGTTATCTATAAATCCAGTTACTAGGTTATCTACTACTACTACTTTACAGTCTGTGTTTTTCAAAAATGCCATAGCAGTGTGAGAGCCTATATATCCGCATGCTCCAGTTATAAGTAAAGTCATTTGTGCCTCCTAGTCTTACTTGATTTTGCATATAAAATGCCTTAGCCAATATTATAGCGTTTTGGTTCTGTTATACTTTACAGTTTTTGTTTTGCAATCAAAAATATGATTCATAAGGAATAACATGATAGATAATAATGAGATATTTGATAGTAGAAACTTGCAACTTAGCGTGCTTGTAACACCTGATATGGCTAACTTTAGCGGCGTTATGCATGGAGGTGACTTACTTAGAATCTTAGATCAAGTAGCCTACTCTTGTGCTAGTAGATATACTGGAAAAAATGTAGTAACTTTGAGTGTAGAAAGAGTGCTTTTTAAACACCCTATCCCTATAGGTAATCTTTTGCACTTTTTGGCAAATATAAATTATACTGGCCGCACAAGCTGTGAAGTAGGTATAAAAGTTATAACTGAAAATATACAAAATAGATCAGTAGTACACTCTAATAGCTCTTACTTTACTATGGTGGCAGTTGATGAGCATGGAAGACCTACTCCTATCCCACCTTTAAATCCTCAAACTGAAGAAGAGAAAAGAAGATTTGCTGATGGACTAAGACGTAAAGAAGCACATGCTAAAAACTAACTCACAAGCTTTAAATTAAATTAAGGGGCTTTGTAAAAAGCCCTATTTTGTGTAATAAGCTTTTTTAAGCATATTTAGTTGAAATATACTTGGTTATAAGAAATTCATAAGATTTTTTAAAAAAGTAGCACTACGTTTACGCACTACAAGATTGTTTTAAACTTGCCTAAAGATTACTGCTTTAAGTAAGAGACTTTAAAAATAGATTCTATAAATATTTATCTACCCTTTAAACTAGACAAATGCCTCATAACACAACTTGCCAAAAAAAAGTCATCTTCATCATCTATATCTATACCTTTAAGAGAGGGCATTAAAAAAGGCTTTTTGTTATCATTTAGCCTAGTATCTTTTGTAAAGTTTTTTAGGTTGTTTATATAAAGGGCTCCATTAACCTCAAAAAGTGCCAAGTAGTCTTGCCTTCTATAAGCTTTAGTCTTACTCACACTTTGTAAAAAGCCTTTTTCATCTATACTTCTAAGTAAGTTTATATGCTTTCTAGCTTTGCAAACAGCTACTACATCTTCTTTAGATTCCACAAAAAGCTTAAAAGCACTCCTTATATCACTAGCATCTCTCAAAGGACTAGTAGGCTGCAAAAATACTAAAGTATCAAACTCTAATCCTAACTCTTTTAGAGATTCTAAGCTTTCAGCTATAACCTCACTAGCACTAGCAAAGTCGCTAGAGTTCTTCTCACTTCTTAAAAAAGGCACCTTTGCACCGTATTTTATAGCTATATCTGCATACTCCAAACTATCAGTGCTAACTAAGACATAATCACACACCTTAGAATCTAGTGCTGCTTTTATAGTATAAGCTAGCAAAGGCTTTCCACAAAACTCTTTTATGTTTTTATGAAGCAAGCCTTTAGAGCCACTGCGTGCTGGGATTAGAGCTAGGGTTTTTAAAGACTTTAAAGCTATCTTAGACACTACATACCCCATCTTAGATCTATAAAGTTCTTTTGTACTTTTAACTCCCAAAGTTCTTTGCCTTCTAAGATCTCTTTAAACTTAAGGCTTGCTTTTCCATCTCCAAACTCACCTTGCACAGCTTCTTGCCTAGTGCTTTTAGAATCTTTTTTATCTTTTATGGTCTGCAAAGCTGTGCTTAAGTCTTTTGGAGATTCTATATGGGTTATAAGTGGGTTTGCATCATATCTATTAGTCTGTCTTAGACCTATATCTATGCTTGGAGTACCAAAGATAGGGGCTTCTCTAACTCCAGCTGAGCTATTACCTATGATGGATTTGGCGTGTTTTAGAAGGGTCAAAAACATCTCAAAACGCAAAGATGGGAAGAGGGCAAAGTTTTTATTACCGCTTAAAGCTTTTAGTCTTTTTAAGATTATCTCACTACCTAAGTCATTATTAGGATAGATGACTACAAAGTTTTCTTTACTTGCAACCAAGGCTTTTACTACCTCATCTATGTCTTTTTTTAGAGAGCTTATACTAGTAGTAACTGGGTGAAAAGTAAGTATGTGAAAGCTTTCAAAATCTATGCCATAGTAGTTTTTTGTAGATTCTAAGCTAGGAAGATTAGCACTAAGCATGATGTCTATATCAGGACTTCCTATCTCATAGATATACTCTTTTGCCTCTCCAAGCTGCATTAGCCTTTGTTTGGCTTTGGCGTTTGCTACAAAGTGGATGTGAGAAAGCTTACTTACTGCGTGCCTTATGCTTTCATCTATAGTGCCACTTACTTCACCACCTTCTATATGGGCTACTAAGATGTTGTTAAATGCCCCAACTATAGCCCCTCCAAGGGCTTCTAGCCTATCGCCATGTACTACTATTAAATCTGGCTTATAAGATTTTATAAACTTAGAAAAGTCTTTTATAGTATGACTTAGGTTTAAGTCCATAGACTCTTTTCTTTTATAAGGCTTGCCTAAAAAGACATTTTCAAAGCCATCTTTATAGATCTCCATGTAAGTAAGCCCGTACTTTTTAAGTAGGTGCATACCACAAGCAAATATATGAGTTTTGAAGTTTTTGGAATCTAGAGCCTTTATAAGAGGCTTAAGCTTGCCATACTCTGCCCTTGAGCCAGTTAGAAATACTATCTTTTTTATATCTTGCTTTTTGTTTTTTACGTACTGCTTAATGGCTAACTCCTTTTAAAGTCTTAAGGCTAAATTCTAACATTAAAAGGGAGTTAGTACTAAAAAGATTCTAGCCTGAGATATCTAGCAAATGCCTATCTGGCTTTAAAAGCATGTCTTCTTCTCTAGTAGCTTTAGCATAGCTATATCTTTTTTTAGGCTTAGACTTTTCTCCAAGTTGCTCTTTTGCCTCTTCGTCAAACTCATGTTTTGCGGAATCTCTATCTGGATTTAAAGCATCGCTTTCTTCAGTGGGTCTTACTTCTTGAACTTGATTTAGTGCGTCAGCAAAAAGCTGTTGGTTAAGCGGGAGTGGATGGGTTAGGTTATTAGCTTGCAAGTTAGCAGTTACTGAACTAGCTTGGTTGATGTAGGTTAGATTAGCTATAGGACTTAATGCCATGTCTGCTCCTTTAACTATAGAGTTATGTAGACTGAAGAGTATTTATTATAAGTTACAAAGGCGTTGCTTTGTACTTTTAAGTCTCTCCTATAAGTATAATCGACCAAAAACTTCCCAGATTCTAAACCATTAAGTCGACAAAGCAGTTCTCCTGCATACTCTAATAAAGTAGAATCTATCTTTGAAGTATGTAAGATCATATGAGATGAAGGCCTATCTTTTAGGTGCATCCATATGTATTTTGCCTTAGCATCTTTTAAAAGCTTTGCATTTTCTGCTTGACTTTTGCCCACACTTATCTTTATGTCTTTATAAAAAAAACATCTTTCTTTTTTGGAATCTTGGCTTTTAGACTTTTGTGTGTGCTCTAAAAGCTCAAGCATGTTTGTATTTTCTGTAAGGCTTAGTTTTTCTTTTAAAAGGACTATCTTAGATTCTAAGTTAGCCCTTTGCAAGGAGATATTTTTAAGTTTTCTTTTTAGCTTTTTAGCTTCACTAAAAAGGGAGTTTGCTAACTCAGTAGAACTAGGAAAGGCTTTTATCTTATAGACTTTTTTATCCATAGTAAGCTTAGTTGCATAAGGGGGGATGAGTGATAAGTTTGATAAAACAAAGTTAGCTAAAGTGTAATTTAGTCTTACTTTGGCTTGTAAGTCTTCATCACTTAAAAGACTATCTAGCACACTTTGTAATGTAGCTATTTGCTTTGATATAGCTGCTTTAAAGCTAGCTTGTTTTTGTCTTACTAAGTCTTCTTGTAAGTCTATATATCTTTGCTTAAGGCTTTTTTGCACTGCTTCTAAGTTGGTAGTTTCTTTTAAAGTCTTAGTAAAGCTTGGCTGGGGAGTTGGGATATAAGGCATCTTTAAGATGATATCTTCTTTATAGTGAAGTGCTGCTACTACTTTAGAATCTACTAGCAAGATAAGGTTAGTGCTTCTTGGGATTAGATTTATGACAAGGCGGGAGTTAAAAACCTTATAAGCATTTTTAACTTCTAAGTCTAAAAATAAGATCTTATTTAGTCCATCTAGAGTGCAATCTAGTATCTTAGATGAGGAAGCAAACTTGCTTAAAGCCATATCAAAAGGAGAAGAGTAAGTCTTAATGCTAGTAAGCTCTCTAGTTTCAAAGATATCGCCACTTTGCAAGTCTAGGTAGTAAAAGTCTTTATCCATCCTAAGGGCTACTAGGTTATCTTTTATACGTCCTATATGGTTAAGCTTAGGCTTGCTTTTAAAAAGTGTAGCGACATCTTTTAGGTCTTGAAGCTTCATAGTAGCCACCTTTTTTTTCGCAAAATCTCTAAGTCTACATTTACACCTTCTAGTTTTATAAGACTTTCTGTTTTAGATTCTAAGCTTTCTAGGCTAGCTTTTTTTGCTGCGTCTTCTTCTTTGGCTAGCTTATATTTATCTTGCATAAAGATAGCACTTTTAGGATAGCCACTTTTCCCTCTTGCAAACTCAAATAGTCCTAAAACATCATCCACGCTATAAGGTAGCATAAAAGAGGCTATATCACAGATCTTTTTAGAGCATAGTGCGTCTTCATAGGCTCTATGCTGCACTGGCACTTCTAGTCCTAAAAAGTCATTTAAAAAAGATATAGAGTACTTTTTTGAAAGGATGGTTTTTTTAGCAAGTAGTAGGCTGCAAAGCTTTGGGTTTAACATAAGAGGCATATTTTTATATCTTAAAGTGTCAGCTATAAAGTTATAATCAAAGTCTATGCCGTGTGCTACAAAGATGCTTTCACCTAAAAAGGCTTTAAACTCACCTAAGACCTTATTAGCTAAAGGGGCGTCTTTGGTCATATCTGGAGTTATGCTAGTTAACTCTTGTATATTTTCTGGGATCTCTTCTACTCTTACTAGGCTTTGAAAAGTCCCTAATATCTTGCCACCTTTGCACTTTAAGGCCCCTATCTCTAAGAGTTCATCTTCACTGGGGCGAGGGCCTGTAGTTTCTATATCCACAAAGCAAAAAGTTGCTTCATCTAAGCTAAGACCCTTTAAAGAGCAAGTTACAAAGTCTTCATCCCAAACTATAGGCATGCCATAAGCTTTTAGAACTTCTAGTGTCGTGTCATCTTCTAAGCTGTTATCTATAAGAGTGCTTAAAAAACCTTCTAGCTTTTTGCTTAGGGCGTCTTTTAAAGAAGTATTAACTTGGAATCTATAATCAAAAAGTCGCCTTATGTTTTTCATAAACACATCTTTAGGTATAGGGGCTTTGTAGAGGGCTTCTACTAGCTGATTATAGTGGTTAAACTTCATTTTGGGCTATCTTGGCAAAGACGCATGAACTGGGACTTGCAAGGACTTTATAGCCTCTTTTCTATCTTTGGACTTAAATATATAGTTACCTGATACTACGACATCTACTCCAAGAACACTAAGCCTATGTATATTTTTATCACTTACGCCCCCATCTACTTCTATTAAGCAGTTTGGGTTAAGACGCGTTATCATCTCTTTAAGCCGCTCTATCTTTTTGAAAGTAGATTCTATAAAGCTTTGACCGCCAAAGCCCGGATTAACACTCATAAGTAAGACCATGTCAAGATCTTGTAGTATGTACTCTAAGGTGCTAGGGTCTTCGTGGGGGTTAAGTACGACTGAAGGACTTATACCTTCTTTTCTTATCTTTTGTATGCTTCTATGAAGATGGGTAGCCCCTGCTAAGTGCACACTCATGAACTTTGGCTTTAGTGGGCTAAAAAGATCTATAAAAAAGTCAGTATTTTCTACCATTAAGTGCACATCTAGCGGCAAACTAGTGATACTTTGTACATTTTCAAGCACTAAAGGACCTATAGTCATATTAGGCACAAAGTGACCATCCATCACATCAATGTGCAACATATCACTAGAGCTAACACTAAGGATGTCTTCTCCTAGTCTTAAAAAGTTTGCACTTAGTAAACTTGGACTTACTAGTACATGCTTTTTGGCACTTTTAGATTCCATATCTTTTTGTTTATCTGTGCAAATCTTACTCATACAAGTCCTATCCATGATAATTTGGTGCTTCTTTAGTTATATCTACATCATGCACGTGGCTTTCTCTTAAGCCTGCTTGAGTTATCTGTACTATATCAGCCCCCCACATATCTTTTATAGTACTAGCACCTAGATAGCCCATAGAACTTCTTAACCCACCAATTAACTGATACATAACATCGCCTACTTTTCCTCTAAAAGGTACTCTTCCTTCTATGCCTTCTGGTACTAGCTTATCGACAGCTGTTCCTTCTTGGAAGTACCTATCACTACTTCCTTTGGTCATAGCACCAATTGACCCCATGCCTCTATAGCTTTTATACTGTCTTCCTTGATAGATGACTAAGTCGCCCGGACTTTCTTCAGTGCCTGCTAGTAAAGAGCCTATCATAACACTACTTGCACCCACTGCTAAGGCTTTAGCTACATCTCCTGAGTACTTTATACCCCCATCAGCAACTATAGGCACACCGTGTTTTTTGGCTACGTCTGCACAGTTTGATATAGCACTTACTTGAGGCATACCAACTCCTGCTACTATCCTAGTAGTACATATACTGCCAGGTCCGATTCCAACTTTTATGGCATCAGCACCCGCTTCTATTAGATCAAGTGTAGCTTTTGGAGTGACTACATTACCCACTATGACATCTATGCTAAGCCTAGACTTTAGCTCTCTTAAAGTATTAATGACATTTTTTGAGTGCCCATGCGCACTATCTAAAACTAGCACATCAATATCAGCCTTTGCTAACTCTAAAGCCCTATCTATATGTCCTACTCCTATAGCACCTCCTACTCTTAAGCGCCCTTTAGAATCCTTATTAGAGCAAGGATACTCTATGTTTTTTTGTATATCTTTTATGGTGATAAGCCCTTTTAAGACATTATCTTTATCTACTAAAGGAAGCTTTTCGATTCTATGTTTATGCATGATATCTTTTGCTTCATTTAAGCTTATGCCTACATTTGCAGTGATAAGAGGAGCTTTGGTCATGACATCGCCCACTCTTTTGTCCATATTAGTCTCAAAACGCAAGTCACGATTAGTTAAGATTCCAATTAATACGCCTTTATCATCAATCACTGGCACACCTGAAATCTTATAAGTATCAGTTATATTTCTAGCTTTTTGTAAAGAATCATAAGCGTGGATAAATATAGGGTCTGTGATTATCCCGCTTTCACTTTTTTTGACTTGGGCTACTTGCTTAGCTTGCTCTGCAACTGGCATGTTTTTGTGGATTATCCCAATGCCACCAATGCGCGCCATAGCTATAGCTGTTTTAAATTCAGTTACTGTATCCATAGCAGCACTTAAAAAAGGAGTGTTAAGGGTGATGTTTCGAGTTAGATTTGAGTTTAGATTGGTTTCTTTTGGGAGGATGTCAGAGTAGGCTGGGACTAGTAATATATCTTCAAATGTGAGGGCTTTTTGGATATGTTGCATGTTGGGTATCCTTGGGGTTTGGTTTGTTACACGTGATTCTACATTTCTTTGCCAAATTTTCTATTAAACTGGGGTAAGTATTTATAGTTTTATATTTTAAGATTAATTCTTATTTTTAATATTCTTTTAAGTTTAGCTCTGATAATATACCACTCATAAATCAAATGATTTACAACATTAGATTTAGTTTTCGTGTAGCAATTCCTTTGATACATTAAAAGTCCTTTAAGTTTTGGGTTAAGTTAAAGAACATTTTACGCATTATCTTCCTTTACACACACACTGGCGTCTTCTTTTTTCACAATATGAAAGAGGGCGCAAGCTTTATTAGCAAAGCTCCAATTTAGTAAATTTTTAATCTTGCAAACTAAAGAAAATATAATCTTTATCTTAAATAGAATCTATACTACTTTTTAAACATATCTTTATGATTAAAATCTTAGGTGTTATGTATCTAATTAGATCTAATTAGACTTGGATTATAAAAATTAGATTTTGTATTAGCATAGCTTTAATCTTTTAGTTAAAAAGCTTTATTAACCTTTTTACATCTATCACTACACGCTTTAGTCTACTAGCCCTAAAACCTCTTATGAAAGTTCTCTAAAAATGCCACTGCCCTCTCAGTTTTAGGATGGGAGAAAAACTCCTCACTACTAGATATCTCAACTATCCTTCCTTCACTCATAAAAACTATTCTACTTGCAACCTTCCTTGCAAACTCCATCTCATGAGTGACTATAAGCATGGTCTGATCTTTTATATTACTTATAACGTTTAAGACTTCACCTACTAGCTCAGGATCTAGGGCAGAAGTTGGCTCATCAAAAAGTATGACTTTAGGTTTTAAGGCAAGTGCTCTAGCTATGGCTATACGCTGTTGTTGTCCACCACTAAGCATATGGGGGAAAACATCTTTTTTATCTTCTAGCCCTACTTCTTTTAGTAGACTTAAAGCTAGCTTTTCACTTTCTTTTTTATTTTGCTTATAGACTACATTTAAGGCTAGAGTGATGTTGTGAAGTGCAGTTTTATTAGCAAAAAGATTATAGTTTTGAAAGACCATGGCAGTTTTTTTACGCATATTTAAGATGTCTTTTTTGTTGTACTTTTTGGCATCAAACTTATAGCCATCTATGATAAAACTACCACTACTTGGAATCTCAAGTAAGTTTAGACACCTTAAAAGTGTGCTTTTGCCACTGCCACTAGGGCCTAGGAGTGCTACTATCTCGCCTTTTTGTATGCTTAGGTTGATATCTTTTAATACATCTAGTTTGTTAAAACTTTTATAAAGCGAAGATATGGTTACCATGTCAGTTGATTTTACAAGCTTGCTAGTTTCTTTTTCATGCACAAAGTCTTCTGTTGCTATCACATTAGCCATTTACTAAATCTTCCTTTTGTGCAAACTATGTCTTTTTTCTAACTTACCAAATATCTTTTCTAGCACTACAGATATCACCCAGTAGATGACTGCTGCTACTAAAAAGACAGTAAAAACTGACCTCGTATTGGCTATTTCTTGGTTTACTAGACCCATTACCTCAGGGATAGTAGCGATACTTGCTAAAGAGGTATCTTTTATAAGCAAGATTATGAAGTTAGAAAGATTAGGCATGGCATTACTTAAAGCTTGAGGTATGATGACATGAAAGAGGGCTTTAGATGTACTCATGCCCACAGAGTAGCTAGCCTCCATCTGAGAGTGAGGCACGCTTAAAAGGGCAGACCTAAAGATCTCACTTAAATACGCACTAGAGTATAAGACATATACAAAAAGCACGTAGTAAATCGCCCCTAAGTCCCTTATATAAGGGTAGATACTAGTATCTTTTAAAACTAAAGGAAGCCCTTGATAAGCTAGTAATATTTGAACTAGTAAGGGCGTGCCTCTAAAAAAAGATACATAGACTCCAGCTAGCCACGAAAAGAAAAAGACTTTATATATACGAAGAAGACTTAGTATAAAGCCTATGATGCTTCCTATCACAAAGCCCACTATCATTATAAGCAGGGTATAAGGCAAGCCTTTTATAAGACTTACAAAAACTTCTAGTATGTAGTGAAACATCTATTTGACTATAGCCTTTGAGTTTATAGAATCTAGGCTTGTTTGATCATCCCCAAACCACTTAAGTGAAAGCTCTTTTAGCTTACCACTATCTATAGCTTTTTTAAGATCGACATCGATTCTATCTCTTAGGGCAGTGTCATTTTTTTCATACATAAAATAGATTGGGTTTATTGCAAAAACTAAAGGCAGTGCTTTTAAGTTAAGATGCTGTGTTTGTGCTTGATACTTTATACTTGCTGGGTCATTAAGCGTGCCATCTATCCTACCAAGACTAAGGTCAGTTAAAAGAGAGTTTAAGTCTTTGTAGTACTTAATCTTGAAAAGATTCCCATGTGCTTTGTCATAGTTTTCTAAAGTCAAAGTGTGATTAGCTCCTATATTTGCACCTAAAGTTTTCCCTTTTAAGTCAGCTACAGTTTTTATACTGTCATCACCTCCTCTAACTATAAGCTGAGAAGTGCTTATAAAGTAAGGATACTTGCTAAATATATACTTTTCTTCCCTTACTTTAGTTTTCCCTATCTGATTAGCTATAACGTTAAAACGACCTGAATCTAGACCTAATATAACGCTAGCCCAAGGCACACCACTATACTTTATAGTTAGATTAGGGTCTATCTCACCTATAGCCTTTATCACATCTAAGTCATAACCTAAAGGCTTGCCATCTTTTATACTAGTAAAAGGATAGTAAGCATCTTCATGCCCAACCCTTAACTCCATAGGCTTACTTAAGTCTACATCACTTGCTTTAGAATCTACTTTAGATTCCATATCGTTATTTGTTGTTTGAGTGCTTGCTTTAGCACTTGATGTTGAAGCGTCAATAGAGTTTTGTGAAGTTTGAGTGCTTGTCTTGTTGTGATTGCTTGCTTCACCTTGGCAGGCTATAAAAAAGATGCCTATGACTAAGATTCCAAGGTATTTTAGATAGTTGTTAAGATATTTATTTTGAATGTTTTTTGTTAAGTTCATGTCTTTGCCTAGTTGTTAAAATTTAAATTAGTCTAGATTTTAACTTACTTTCACTTACAAGTGAGACAAAACTAATGCCTTTAGTGCTTTTTACGTTACTAAAAGCGTGCATTAGCTTTGCTAACTTTTATGAAAAGCTTAGAATCTTGCTATGTGCAAAAACTAAAAAAGTAAAAATATAAAATCTAGCAAAAGGCAAAGTCTTAGTTTCTACAAAGCGCCCTAAAGGTTATAGGCTTTGTAGTATCTCTTGCTACACTTTTGGCTTCCTTGCTTGATATCTTGTCTTGCTTGCTATCTTTATGTGTTCCATCATGGCTTTGACAGGCTATGAAAAATACACCTACTGCTACTATCCCCAAAAACCTCAACTTATTTGTTTTTAGTTTGTTTATATTTAGCTTATTCATCTTGGTTATACCTAACTTTTAAGATTTTAATTGTGATAATTAATTTTAACTTATTTTACTTGCAAGAAAGATAAAAAAGGGATAAAACTAAGTACTTTCTTATGCTTATAAAGATGGACTAAAACTGCCTAAAAAGCCTAGGTAAAAGTTTTAAATCTAGCTAGGCTTTAAGCTTGCAAAGTCTTTAGTGTATAAACTTAAAGTCATACTCCAAGCTTCCATCTAGTGAGTTATAAACATTTTTAAACCCTAGTTTTGTAAGCCTTGTGGACATGACTTGACTTTGAGTGCCTGTATAGCAGTGTACTACAAACTTCTTATCTTTATTTTTTTCTAGCATAGGAAGAAAAGGTGTTATATCATCATTTAAAGGGATATTTATAGCACCTTTAAGGTGACCTTTTTCATAGTCTTCTTTAGCCCTAACATCTATTATCAACACATTCTTTTTACCAACACTTGCTTCTACATCTTCACCTAATATACTTGTATAAGTATAAAGTGCATAGCCTTTAAACTCATCATAGCCTTTAGCTATCTTTATATCTTTAAAACCTAGTTTTTTAAGCTCTTTTAGCACAGACTTAGTTTCACTTGCCTTGTTTGCTATAAGCACTAAAGGAAAGTCTTTGTACTTAGTTATAAAGTGCTTATCTAGCGTTTTTAGTGCCTTCTTATCTAAGTTTATAGCAAACTTTAAGTGACCTTTTTTATACTCTTTCTTAGATCTTATATCTATAACTAAAATCTTTTCTTTTAAAGATCTATCATCTTGCATATGCTGCAAAGTTTCACCTGAGAGTATATTGCTTGCTTTTAAGTCTATGCTGCTACTTTGATTATCTTTTGAGCTAGTTTTAGCACTTGCAAGATTCCCAAAAGAGGCTAGAAGAAAAAAGCTAGCTAGTAGTTTTAGACTTATCTTTAAAAGCTTAGTCATCTTTAGATCCTTTTTAATATTATCTAGTCTTATAAGTCTAACATAAGTGCTTTTTGCATAGCTGCTATATGTTTTAAAGACTTTAGCATCACTAGTAGTTTTTGCTAACATTAAGACTAGCTAAAACATAACTCAAAGGATACATAATGAAAAAGTTGGTATTAAAAGGGTTTATAGTAGGAGTGTTTTTAGCTAGTAGTTTTGGCTTTGCTACTTCGCTAGAACGGTTAAATCAGGCATGTGATAGTGGCGATATGGCTTCATGTGGGAGGCTTGGTAAGACCTATTATACTGGGAGAGAAGCACCAAGGGATATGGCTAAAGCCCTTATGTATCTTAAAAAAGCCTGCGATGGTGATGTGGCAGATTCTTGTAATGCCCTTGGATACTTTAGCGAATATGGAGATGGTATAACGCAAAGTTATGAGGGGGCTTTTAAGCTATATACTAAGGCTTGTAGGCTAGGTAGTGCTAAAGGCTGTTTTAATCTAGGAGTGTTTTACTTTAAGGGAATGGGTGTAAAGCAAGATAAGATTAAGGCAAATGAGTACTTTAAAAAATCTTGCAAGCTAGGTAATAAACTAGGCTGCAAAAATGCTGACATTATGCACTACTAAGCTTTTAGCTTTTAAGCACTAAAGTGCTTAGTTTAAACTTTTATAAAAAACTAGATTCTAAAAACTTAGAATCTAAAAAGATTCTACTTAGTAAAGCTTTGCCCTAGCGTTTCTTCTAAAAAGGCAAGTGTTTGGATGTAGCGTATCTTTTGGTCTACTAGCTGTATTTGGGAATCTACATAGGCGTTTTCATAAGTTATGTATTCAAAGAGGTTAGATTTTTGTGCATCATAGGCTAGCTTGGTTAAGGCTGCAAGTTTACGTTTTATCTTGATGTCTTCTTTTGCTATCTCTATATAGTGCTTTAATATATCCATCTGTTCTAAGTAGGATTTAACCTTTATGTGAAGTGTGTTTTTTGTGATATTAGACTTATATATAGTGCTTTGATTTAGCACCATATACTTAGCTTTTAAGTGGGTTTGCTTTCTAGTTATGGGCAAAGGGATTTGTACATCAAAAGCAGCTCCTGTAGAAAGACCAGTTGTATTAACCCCAAGGCCAACTATTAAATCTCCTGCCGGGAAGATATCCCTCCCAGCCTGCCTAGCTAAAAGCTCATAGCCCTTACTTTGTGCTTGGAGTATGTTTAAGTAAGGAGATTTTTCAAGCATGCCTAGTACTTGACTTTTTTCTAAGTCATCAAAGTTTATCTCTAAGCCCTGTACCATTAAGTCATTTTTATTATTAGTTATAGTTCTTTCTACTTTCTTTAGACGCAAAAGCTCACTAGTAGTATCAGCTAGTATGGAAGATATATCTTTTTTAGTAGTGCTTTCTAAAAACTCAGCATCTTTTAGTCCTAAAATCACATAGAGGTCTTGCTGTGCTTTTATAAGGTCATTTTTAGTAGAGATGCTTATTAGATTAGCAGCTATGTAGGCGCTTTCAAAGTTTACATAGTCTTTTTGACTGATGCTTCCAGCATCTAGCTTTTTTTTGGCTATGTTTAAAAGTGTTAAAAAGTTTATCTCTCTTTGGATGTCATATCTATACTTTTCTTTTATGGCCATATAGGTTAGATACATCTTTTTTGCATTTATAAAAGCTATGTTTTTTACAAGCTCTGTAGCTTCTTTATACTCTAGTCCTTTTACTTTTAGGGCTTGCTTTAAAAGTGAGTTAACCCAAGGAAGCGTGGGTCTTAGCATAAAAAGTGTAGTTGAAGTAAAAACTGTGCCTCCACCTATGCCACTAGGCTCTGTATTACCCGTAGCTTGTATATAGGGGAACTGCCAAGAGAGGTCGCTTTTAGATTGGTTAATCTGGCTTTCATAGTTTGCTTTGTTGTCATTTAGCTCTAAGGAGTTGGAATCTATGGCACGCTTAAAGTCAGATAAGCTTAGCACTTCTGCAAAGGTAAAATTTATAGGCAGTAGTAATATAAGTGCTAAGGCTTTAAATCTTAAGTTTAGTCTCATAGGCTGTATCCTTTTGTTGTGTGGGGTTTTGGCTTTTTAAAGTTTGTGTTATGAATGTTAGCACGCTTATATAAAAATAGACTAATTCTTAATAGTAGCTTATAGCTTATTAAGATATTAGTTTTAAAACTAGCTAAATATTAAGTAAATACTTAAGCTTGCAAGGAAAATGTGACTTTTACTTTAGTTTGTTATGTGGCTTAATGCTTTTTTTATTTTTAAAAACACCTTTTAGATTCCAAAGATGGAATCTAAAATCATAAAACCTATCTAGCACTTAGTGTTCTTACAAGCTCTACTAACTTGATAGCATTTTCTCTAGGTAAATCTGGAAGCATGCCATGACCTAGGTTAAATATATGCCCTTCTTTTTTACCCATAATCTCAATTATATGCTCAACTCCTTTTTTCATAGCATCAAAGTCATAAAGTCTTGCAGGCTCTAGGTTTCCTTGTAAGACGTACTTTGATCCAGCTTTGTGCTTGGCTTCTTCCATAGGGGTTTGATAGTCAACACCCAAAACATCAAAGTTGCCATTTAGTTTATGTAAAAAGTTTCCAGTACCCCTTGGAAAAAGTATAACTGGGATTCTAGGGTGTTCTCTTTTTATATACTCGCTAATTTCTATCATATAGCTAAAACCAAACTCCATATAAGCACTATCTTCTAAGGCATTCGCCCAAGAATCAAAAAGCATAACTGCATCAGCCCCTGCTTTTATCTGAGAATCTAGATAGCCTTTTAACTCGCTGGTTAAAACTCTCATTAAGGCGTGTAGGGTTTCTGGATTAGAATAAAGCATCTTTTTAGACTTAGCATAGCTTTTACTTCCTTGACCTTCTATCATGTAAGTTGCTAGTGTCCATGGCGCACCACAAAAGCCAATTAACGCCTTAGACTTATCAAGCTTAGCTCTAGTTAAAGAAATAGTTTCATAAACGTAGTTTAAGTCTTTAAAAGCACCCCTTTTAAGATTCTTTATAGAATCTAGACTAGTTATAACTTCTAAAAACTTTGGCCCCACATGGTTTTCAAAGACTAGATCTAGCCCCATCTCATGAGGAAGCATCAAGATATCGCTAAAAAGTATCGCAGCATCTACATCTAGCACATCTATAGGCTGCAAAGTCACTTTAGAAGCAAGGCTAGGGTTTTTACACATGTTTAAAAAGCCACCCGCTTCATGTCTTACTTCTTGATACTCACTTAAGTATCTTCCCGCTTGACGCATCATCCATATAGGTGTATAAGGCGTAGGTTTTCTAAAGCAGGCATCTATAAAAATATTTTTACTCATTAGCTTTTTCTCCATGTTAGATTTCTTTAATTATAAACTATACTTTTTGTATATAAATACCAAGACAAAGGCTAGTAGATGAAATACGCTTTTTTATATCCCGGACAAGGTTCACAAAGTCTAAATATGGGCTTAGATTTTATAGATAACTTCAAAGTAGCAAAAGAGTTAGAAGAGAGGGCTAGTGAGGCTTTAGGGCTTAAGCTTAAAGACTTGCTAAAAGATGAATCTAGGCTTAATCAAACTCAGTTTACCCAACCTGCTATCTTTGCTGTAAGTGCTATGGCACAAGCTGTTTTTGAAAGCGAAAGTGAGATTAGACCAAGCCTTGCTTTTGGGCACTCTTTAGGTGAAGTAAGTGCTTATTCAATAAATGGTGGGACTAGTTTTGAAGAGGGGGTTAGGCTAACTCATAAAAGAGGTGAGTTTATGGCAAAGGCTTGCGAGAAGTATGAGTGTGCTATGTTAGTAGTTTTAGGACTTAAAGAAAGTCTTTTAAAAACTATGTGTGAAGAGGTAAGACAAAAAGGCGCTAAAGTCTATGCCGCTAACTTTAACTTAGAAGGTCAAACAGTGCTAGCAGGCATCAAAAAAGACTTAGAATCTTTTATGCCAGTTTTAAAAGAAGCAGGGGCTAAAAGGGCTTTACTTTTAAATATGTCAGTTGCTAGCCACTGTGAGCTTTTAGAAAGTGCGTGTACGCCTTTTAAAGCACTTTTAGAATCTAGCCTGCAAGATAGCAAAGTTGAAGTTATAAGTAATGCAAATATAAACCTTTATAAAACTAAAAATGAAGCTATAACTAACTTAACTAGTCAGCTAGTCATGCCAGTTAGATATCATGAGTGCGTAAGCCTTGCAAAAGAAAAGGGCATAACTTGCTTTATAGAGTTTGGTAATGGTACAGTTTTGGCTGGGTTAAATGCAAAGCTTGATGCAAGGACATTAAGCGTAAACAATATAGAAGGTCTAAAGGCTACTTTAAGCAAACTATAGACTTGAAAGTAGAAAGGGCGATACATCGCATCGCACTAAGTATATAAGGGATAAAAATGGTAAAAGCCAGACAAAAAACCATACGCGTATTCGAGTTTGAAGAAGGCACCTTAGATGAGATAAAAGCCTATACTTTAAAGCATGCAGAGCTTTTAAAAAACTACTACTTTAGTTTTAAAGATGAACTTTTAGAATCTATTAATGATGATAATTTAAAAAAACTTTTAAGTTCTATGAATATGCAATACCTTGAGTTTAAAGAAGTCAAAAACGAAGAAGTTGATGATGGACTTAGTCTTTTTGAAGATGAAGATATAGACACTTATCCTGCTTTTGATGAGACTAAGATCTTAGATTCTTTAAAAAAAGCAGCCCTTTTAAAGCAAGAAGGCAACTTAGAAGATGACGTAGAATCTAGTGCTGCTATAGAAGAAGGTGCTGACACTGTGGTTATAAACAGGCATGTTAGAAGTGGTGAAGAAGTCTTTGCTGCAGGGGACTGTGTCATAAGGGGTAACATACATAGTGGGGCAAGTGTAACTTGCATGGGTAGTCTTAGCATACTTGGCAAAAAGTGCGAAGGAAATATTAACTGTGATGGCGATGTGCTTATTTTAAGAAATATATTTATTGGAAGAGTAACTTTTCAAGGTAATATTTTAAATAAAGAAGATTTAGAAAGAATCAATCAAAACTCTGAGCTAAAGATGCTAAGGTTTAACCAAAAGCTAGAGATAACAGAGTTAAATCCACTTTAAGTAAGGAGCAAGTGATGAAACAGCGAACCATAGCTAAAAGAGTGGAGCTAGTAGGCATAGGACTTCATAAAGGAGTGCCAGTTAACTTGGCATTAGAGCCACTTCCTGCTGATAGCGGTCTAGTTTTTTATAGAAGTGATCTTGGTGTGTCTGTGCCTTTAAAGCCAGAAAATGTTATAGACACAACTATGGCCACGGTTATAGGTAGGGAAAAAGCAAAGATTTCTACTATAGAGCATCTTCTTTCTGCAGTGCACGCTTATGGTATAGATAACTTGCGCATAGTGCTTGATAATGAAGAAGCCCCTATAATGGATGGATCAAGCATAGGCTTTTGCATGCTTATAGATGAAGCGGGCATACAAGAGCTAGATAAGCCTAAAAAAATCATCTCTATAAAAAAAGCCGTTGAGGTTAGAGATAAAGATAAGTTTGTAAGAGTTGAGCCAAGTGATTCTATAATCTTTGACTTTACTATACGCTTTCCTCACCCAAGTATAAAAGAGCAAAGCTATAAGTTTAACTACAGCCTTCAAGCCTATAAAGAAGAGATAGCAAGGGCTAGGACTTTTGGCTTTTTGCAAGAAGTACAACAGCTTAGGGCTATGGGGCTTGGGCTTGGCGGAAGCTTTAGCAACTGCATAGTCTTAGATGAGAATGGAATCTTAAATAAAGAAGGCCTTCGTTTTAAAGATGAGTTTGTAAGACATAAAATCCTAGATGCAATAGGTGATATGGCACTTCTTGGCATGCCTTTAGTTGGCAGCTATATATCTTTTGCAGGAAGTCATAAGCTAAATCACTTTTTAACAGAAAAGATTCTAAGTGATGCAAGTAGTTATGAGATAGTAGACTTACAAGATAAAGTAGAAGATAAGGCACTTCAGACTTCATTTTCTTATGCTAGAGACTAAGATATAACTAGTAGATGACTGTAGCACTCCAAACCCTGATACCTCCCTTTCAGGTGGGAATCTACAGTGATAGTTACACAAAACTTGCAAGCTTTTCTTTTGAAGGCATGCTAGTTCACTCCTTGCGCGCCCTTTTTGGTGCACTTTTAAAACAAGACTTTGATAAAAGTTTTTTTGATGCTAAGGCCTTAAGTGTGCTTTTAGGTGATATAAGCCTAGAATCTATTTTTTATGCTAGAGGTGTTGGGAATCTAAGTGCTATGAAGCTAACTCATATAGCACTTCAAACCTTGCATAAAACTAAAGGCATAACATTACATGCTAGTGATATCTTTAGCTTTTCACAGAGTAAAGAGATAAAAGCCTTTGGGGCTATGAGCTATTTTTTAAAAGAGGAGAGGCTAGAAGAAGGTCTTACAAGAAAGATAGTTTTAGAAAAAAGCATAAGTCCACATTCTAGCTTTTATATGCCAGAAGTTTTAGATATATCTGAGTTTAAACAACCCTTAGAGCCACTTTATATAACTAACTACTTATAGATCTCTTTTTATAAGAAGGCTATAACTTTATATCATGTGCCAGACTTGTGCAACAAGTCGTAGCAATCATATATTTTTAAACTACATATACAAAACCTACGTTGATAAAAACTATATAACTCATTTAGATTCTAAGCAAGAAGTGTTATCACCTAAGTTACAAGCTTTTTGATAGTAGCTTTTAGCAAGCATGGAATCTTTTTTACCGCTAATGCCATTTTTGTAGATAGAAGCTAAAGATGTACAAGCGTTTGCACTACCAAGCTCGCAAGCCTTAGCATAAAGCTTGCTAGCGGTTTGATAGTCTTGTGCTATACCACTGCCAGAAAAGTAAAGGTTTGCTAGGCTGTTGCAAGCTAGGGCGTTGTTATTATCACAGTTTCTTTTGTAGTAGCGTATCTCATCATCCCTGTTTGGATTAGTAAAATGCTCAGTGTTTTGCAAGTGAGAAGGGCTAAAAAAGTCATTTAGCGAGGTTGGGTTTGCATAAGCAAAGCCAGCTATAAGCAAAGCTCCTAATAAGATTCCTTTTTTCAACTTACCACATCCTTATAGTTTTAGTTGTTTTAAAGCAGAGCAAGATCGCATATCTCCTAGCTTGCAAGCCTTTGTAAGGTAGCCTTTTGCCGCTTCTTTGGTCTTAGCATCATCTTTATGCATAAGGCTATTTATAGCTAGGTTATAACAGCCAGCAGGACTGTTTAACTCACAAGCTTTTTTAAACATAGCACTTGCTTTATTATCATCTTGTGCTACACCCTTGCCAAAGCTATAAGCTATACCTAAGTTATAGCAGCCTTTAGCACTATTAAGATTGCAAGACTTGTTAAAAAAACTAACTGCTTTGCTGTAGCCTTGCATATTGCCATTTTTTTGTACGCCTTCTTTGCTTTGTGCTTCTTTAGCAAGGGCTTCTTGTGCATAGACTTGACCAACTAAAGTGCAACCTTCACCTGATTTTAACTCACAAGCCTCATTAAAGTAGGTGATAGCCTTTTTAGCATCATGCTTTATAACTTCGCCTTCATTATAAAGTGAGCCTACCATGATACAGCCTTCAAGGTCTTTTAAAGAGCAAGATTTTTTAGCATAATTAAGTGCTTTTTCATAGTCAGTTGGAGCATCTTTACCGTTATAGTACATTCTTGCTACCTCTTTGCAACTGCTTGCATCTTTCAAATCACACTTCTTAGCTAAGTCTTTTAAAGAGCTAGCATAAAGTGCACTTATGGCTAGTACTGTAGCTAAAATCACCACTTTTTTCATATTTTGTCCCTTTATATGACTTAATCCTTTGTCTTTTTAAGACTTACTAACTAAAAATACCACTTAACTAAAACAGTCCGCCTTCATCCTTACTAGTATTTGTATTTTGACTTCCACTAGAATCTGATGTGCCCTCACTTCCACCTTCTAAGCCTTCATCTTCTATATTTTCATCTACATCTTCTTTAGCACAAAGACTTACAAAGACTACTTTATCAGGGGCTACTACATTTACGATCTTTACACCACTAGTGTTACGCCCAGCATTTCTAATATTAGCAATATCTACTCTTATCATCTTGCCTAGGCTTGTAAGAAGCATTAGATCTTGGCTTTCATCTTCAACACTTACCACACTTACAAGATTGCCAGTTTTGTTAGTTAGCTTCATAGCTATAACACCTTTGCCGCCACGGTTTTGGATTCTATAATCACCCGCAGTAGTTTGCTTGCCTATACCAAGTTCTGAGACGCTTAAAAGCTTATCGCTATCGCCTCTTAAAGTAGTAGCGGCTATGACGTAGTCGCCTTCTTCTTTAAATCTTATACCTGTAACTCCACGACTTACACGACCTATCTCTCTTAAATCATCCACATTAAAGCGGATGCAAAGACCTTTATAAGTAGCAATGAAAAGCTCTTTTATGTTTTTATCAACTATGTGAGTGCTTACTAACTCATCATCTTCATCAAGGTTAATAGCCCTTACGCCTACATTTCTAATATTGCTATATTCATCTAAGTTAGTTCGTTTGACTATGCCTTTTTTAGTGAAAAAGACTAGGGATTTTTCATCAGAGAAGTCTGTAGTTGTAATAGTTGTAGTTATCTTTTCGTTTTGTTGGAGATTTACAAGATTAACTACAGCTTTGCCAATGGCTGTTCTACTAGCTTCTGGAATCTTATAAACTTTTAGCCAGTAAAGCTGACCGCGGTTAGTGATAAGCAAGATAGTATCGTGAGTATTGGCAGTAAAAAAGCTTTGTATAAAGTCATCATCATGGGTATTAGCCCCAATTTTTCCTTTGCCACCTCTGTTTTGTTTTTCGTAGTTTTTAAGAAGCACACGTTTTACATAGCCTCTATGACTCATAGTTACAACTACTGGTTCATTAGGGATTAAGTCTAACACATCTATAGCATCATAGTTGTCTTCAATCTGAGTAAGGCGAGGAGTGCTAAAAAGCTTTTTAGATTCTAAAAGCTCTTCTTTGATGACTTCATTTAGACGCTCTTCACTTTTTAGAATCTTATTAAGCTCTTCTATAAGCTCTAGTACTTCTTTATACTCTTGTTCTATCTTGTCTCTTTCTAGTCCAGTAAGCCTTTGAAGCCTCATCTCTAGAATCGCTTTTGCTTGAAGGGCACTAAGCTTAAACTTCTCCATTAGCCCATCAGTTGCACTTTGTGCATCTTTGCTAGCTTTTATAAGTTTTATGACCTCATCTATATTATCTAGTGCTATAACTAGCCCTTCTAGTATATGTGCTCTTGCACGTGCTTTTTCTAGGTCAAAGATAGTTCTTCTTATGACGATAGTTTTTCTGTGCTGTAAGAAAAGATTAAGCAGCTCTACAAGGGTAAAGACTTTTGGCTCTTTATTATCAATAGCAAGCATGATTATTCCAAAAGTGACTTCTAGTTGGCTTGATTTAAAAAGATGATTTAGCACTATCTCACTTAAAGCTTCTTTTTTAAGCTCGATAACTACACGCATCCCTTCTCTATCGCTTTCATCTCTAACTTCGCTTATACCTTCAACTATCTTTTCTTTAGCAAGCTCGCTAATTTGCTCCACTAAACGGGCTTTGTTTACTTGATAAGGTATCTCATCGATGATGATAGAATCTTTATGTTTATTAGTTTCGATATGAGTTTTAGCGCGTATCTTTATGCGTCCGCGTCCTGTGGCGTAGGCTTCTAAGATTCCACTTCGACCATAGATTATCCCACCTGTTGGAAAATCAGGCCCTGCGATAAACTGCATAAGCTCTTCTAAGTTAGCATCTTTATTATCTATTAAATGTAAAAGGCAGTCTATGACTTCATCAGTCCTATGTGGAGGTATATTAGTAGCCATACCTACAGCTATCCCACTACTACCATTTATCAAAAGGTTTGGAATCCTAGTAGGTAAGACATCTGGCTCTTTTAAGGTGTCATCATAGTTTGGTGTAAAGTCAACTGTATTTTTCTCTATATCTTTTAGTAGCTCTTCACTAGCTAAGGTCATACGCGCTTCTGTATAACGCATAGCAGCGGCTTTATCGCCATCAATTGACCCAAAGTTACCTTGCCCATCAATTAATTCTAGTCTCATAGAAAAAGGCTGGGCTAGTCTAACTAAAGCATCATATATAGAGCTATCACCATGGGGGTGATACTTACCCATAACGTCCCCAACGATACGGGCTGACTTTTTATAAGGCGTTTTGTGGGTTATGTTTAACTCACTCATAGTATAAAGTATACGTCTATGAACCGGTTTTAAGCCATCTTTAGCATTGGGCAAAGCCCTACCTACTATGACACTCATAGAGTAGTCAAGATAGCTTTCCTTCATAGACTGATCTATGTGTATCTCTTTTACATTGTTCTCCATTAAATCTCCTTAAAACTAGGCTTTATTATACTCAAAAGAGGCTTTGTTAAGGCAGGTAAAGCTTTCAAACGCCATATGCTATTTTTCTTTTAGTAGATAGTAGGTAGGAGTTTTAGAATCTTTCTTGTAAGGTTTAAATTTGTCTTCTTTTTTTATAGAGTAGTCTAGGTCAAGACTTGGGGTTTTGTAGTCATAGTGCTTTAGTTTTTTGGGTATGAAGTTTTGGAGGGCTTTTATCTTTTTGCTTATATCTAAATAGTAGTTTGTAGCCATCCTATTAGCCCTATGATTTTTCTCCCACGAAAAGCCTTTGTTATAGCTTTTAATGATGCTTTTAAAGTTGCCCTTCCTTATCCTCTTCCAGTACTTTAACTCATCTAAGGCTATAGAGCTTGCAAACTCAGGATTAGAGATAAGCATCTGTCCTATGATATTACGCAAGAACTTAGAATCTCTATATTTAGTATATTTTTTAATTACACCCGGTATTAGTGCGTGATAGATTCCAGCACTTGGGTCTTGGAAGTTAAGAAGATACTCCCCACTACAAGATTCTTGCCAAGCAATAGCTGCCATGGTGTAGCCAAAGCCATGTTCCTTTCCGTATAGATAGGCATAGAGTAAAACGTCAATTTGTTGTTTGCTAAACTCATTTATATGAACGCACTTTTGTTCAACTTTGAAGTTTAATTCAGTTCCAAAGACTAGCAAAATGTTAAATATAATAAAGATTAAAACTTTTTTTAGCACTCTATACCTTTGATAAATCTGTATTATACTTAAAACAAAAAAGGAGCACTGTGAAAGCCTTAATCGAGATATTAACTGAAGAACTACCAGCCTTTCCTTTACTTAAGAATCTAGATTCTATAACCTCTAGCTTTAAAACCCTGTTAGCACAAAACAACATCGATAGTGATTTTAAGTTTTACTATACACCAAGACGCCTAGTCTTTTTTGCTGAAAGTTTTCCACAAGCTAGCACACCAAAGATAGTACAACACTATGGCGCACCAGTTCAGATAGCATATAAAGATGGCAAACTTACTAATGCAGGCCTTGCTTTTTTAAAAAAGCATAATTTAAAAGAAGAGGATGTAAAAACTACTACTAAAGATGGGAAAGAAGTGCTTTTTTATGAAGAGTATGAAAGCCCAAAAGATACTAGTTTGATACTGCCTAGCTTAGTGTTAGAGTTTTTAAGAGGGCTTAACTTTGGCAAGGCTATGAGATGGGGGGATAATAAAGAGAGTTTCATACGTCCTATTAGAAACGTTCTTATACTTTTAGATTCTAAAACTTTAGAGTTTAGTGGCTATGGACTAAAATCTAAAAGCATAACCTTTACTCATAGGCAGTCTCAAGTGCCTATACTTGAAGTAAATAGCATAGATGAGTACTTTAAAGGCTTAGAAAACTTTGGAGTTGTGCTAGATCAAGACAAAAGAAGGGCAAGTATAGAAAAAGACTTCAAAGCACTAGAAGCAAGATATGGAATCACAATTGACCTAGATTCTAGCTTGCTAGATGAAGTAGTGGCTATAACTGAGTATCCACGTGCACTTTTAGGGCGTTTTGAAGAGTGCTTTTTACAAGTGCCAAGCGAAGTGATAATCACATCTATGAAGACTAATCAGCGCTATTTTCCTACCTTTAAAGATGGAAGGTTGCATAACTCATTTGTAGTAGTAAGTAATGCTTTTTTAAAAGATGATGACTACTCTTTAATTATAAGTGGTAATGAAAAAGTGCTTAAGGCAAGGCTAAAAGATGCTGAGTTTTTCTATCTTAATGACTTAGAATCTAAGCTTGACTTTGGCGATTTAAGCACTATAGGCTTTGTGAGTGGTGGTGGCAACTTACAAGAAAAGTGTGAGCGCGAAAAAGAGATAGTCTTAAAGCTTTGCACACTTTTAGGACTAGATAGCAAAGAAGCGGCAACTGCTTTAAGTTTTGCAAAAAACGATCTTTTAAGTCAAGTGGTTAATGAGTTCCCAGAGCTTCAAGGAGTAATAGGTGCAAAGTATGCTAGAAAAGCAGGCCTTAGTGAAGAAGTCTGCAAGGCTATACAAGAGCAGTACTTGCCTAATGGCTTAGACCCAGCCTTGCCAAGTTCTAAGATTAGTGCTTTGGTAAATATAGCCACTAAGATAGATACTCTAAATGTGCTTTTTAAACTAGATAAGATTCCAACTGGCTCAAAAGATCCTTTTGCTTTAAGGCGTAACGCAAGTGCCTTACTTAGAATCTTAGAAAAATTTGAACTTGACTTAAAGCTAGAAGATATCATAAGTGATGAAAGGCTTTTAACCTTTATAAAAGAGCGCTATTTTGGAATCTTGACTAATATCAATCCAAGCGTGATTAGATCGGTGGTTAGTTTAAATCAAGACGTGGCAAGTACTTTTAAAAACATCTATGCTATAGATAAGTACTTAAAGGAAAACTCTTTAAGCACGCTTCAAAGCACATTTAAAAGGCTAGCTAATGTATCTAGTGAAAGTAGTGATAACTTAGAGGTAGATGAAAGCTTGATGGTTGAGTGTGAGAAGGTGCTTTTTACAAGGCTTTTAGAGCTTGAAAATGGGAAGTTTGAGAACGTGGATGTAAAAGTTCAGTCATTTTTTAGCTTGATACCTTTGCTTGATAGGCTATTTGAAAGTGTGTTAATTAATGATGAAAATAAAGCCTTGCGTATAAACCGAACCAAGCTAGTAGAAAGAGTGCTAAGACTTTTCTTACAAGTTGCAGATGTAAGACTTATAAGTGCTTAATAAGGTATAAAGCACTTATAAGTAGTGCTTGATGTATGTTGCTATATCTCATCACGTGCGTGGCTAGTGTGCTATATAAAAATGCAAAAGTTTATCCCAAATAGTTCAAATAGCCTGCTAGCCGCCACGCAAACATCCACATAGAAGTCATGGTTTAGTTAAGCTTTTTTTTATATTAAAATGATAGAATGCAAAGCTTAATACTTATGTATTGATCACTAAAAACTCCCTTTAATTTAAACATCATTTAGTGCTTAGGGCAGTCAAGGAGAAATTATGAAAGTTCGACCTTCGGTCAAAAAAATGTGTGATAAGTGCAAAGTTATCAAACGTAAGGGTGTAGTCAGAGTGATCTGTGCTAACCCTAAACACAAACAAAGACAAGGATAAAATATGGCTAGGATTGCTGGTGTAGATTTGCCAAAAAAGAAAAGAGTTGAATACGCTCTAACATATATTTACGGTATAGGTCTTAAGACCTCAAGAGACATCTTGAAAGGCGTGGATATATCTTTTGATAAGCGAGTTTTTGATCTCAGCGAAGATGAAGTCTCAAGGATTGCTAAAAAGATTCAATCAGACTACATGGTCGAGGGTGATTTAAGAAAAAAAGTAACGATGGATATAAAAGCCTTAATGGACTTAGGAAGCTATAGAGGGCTTCGCCACAGGAAAGGTCTTCCAGTACGTGGTCAGACAACTAAAAACAATGCACGTACTCGCAAGGGTAAGAAAAAAACTGTTGGTAGTAAGTAAGGAGTAGTTAATGGCAAAGAAAAATACAACACTTAAAAAAAGAGTGGTCAAAAAAAATATAGCTAGAGGCATAGTATGCATAGCTGCTTCTTTTAATAATACAAACATAACAGTAACTGATGAAGTCGGAAATGTTATCTGCTGGGCAACTGCTGGAGGTCTTGGTTTTAAGGGTTCTAAAAAAAGCACTCCTTATGCTGCACAACAAGCAGTAGAAAGTGCACTTGGTAAGGCAAAAGAACACGGCATCAAAGAAGTTGGTATAAAAGTACAAGGTCCAGGAAGTGGTAGAGAAACTGCTATAAAAAGCGTAGGTGCTACTGAAGGCATAAAAGTACTTTGGATAAAAGATGTCACACCTTTACCGCATAATGGTTGTAGACCACCTAAAAGAAGAAGAGTATAAGGAGAGTAGATGGCTAGATATACAGGACCAGTTGAAAAGATCGAAAGACGATTTGGCGTTTCTTTAAATATGAAGGGCGAAAGGCGAATCGCTGGAAAAAGCTCTTTGGATAAAAGAAGCTATGGCCCAGGACAACATGGGCAAAGAAGAGGTAAGATATCAGAGTATGGCTTACAACTTAGAGAAAAGCAAAAAGCAAAGTTTATGTATGGTATTAGTGAAAAACAGTTCCGTGCTACTTTCTTTGAAGCTAACAGACAAGAAGGAAATACTGGAGAAAACTTAATCCGTCTAATAGAAACTAGACTTGATAACGTGGTTTATAGAATGGGTTTTGCTACTACTAGAAGATTTGCAAGACAGTTAGTAACTCACGGTCATATCTTAGTAGATGGAAAAAGACTTGACATTCCTTCATATGTAGTAAAGCAAGGTCAAAAAGTTGAAGTAAGGGAAAAAAGTAAAAATAACCCTCAAATAGTAAAAGCTATAGGTTTAACTGAGCAAGTAGGAATCGCCCCTTGGGTTGATATAGACAAGGATAAAAAATTTGGAATCTTAACTAGATATCCAGAAAGATCTGAAGTTGAAATACCAATAGAAGAAAGACTAATTGTTGAGTTGTATTCTAAATAATAGGAAGTAACATGAATAGTATCAAAACAAGCCCATATCAACCTACAGAGCTTCAAGTGCAAAATGTGGCTGATAATAGAGTTCGCATTAATGTTTTTCCTTTCGAGCAAGGTTATGCCATAACTTTTGCACATCCTATAAGAAGACTACTTTTGTCTTGCTGTGCAGGTTATACAACTACTGCTATAAAGATAGAAGGCGTTGCACATGAATTTGATTCTGTGCGTGGTATAGTTGAAGATGTTGCACCTTTTATAGTAAATGTTAAAAACCTTAAGTTTAAGATAAAAGGTGAGCAAGTAGACAGAATCGAAGTGGACTATGAGTTTGATGGTCCTTTAACTTTAGTTGGAAAACATCTTGATAATGACCAAGTTGAAATCATTAATAAAGATCTTCATCTTGCCACTATAAACAAAGACACTACTTTTAAGTTTAGCTTCATCATTCAAAAAGGCATAGGTTATGTTCCTAGTGAAAACATACGCGAAAGCACACCAACTGGTTATATACCACTTGATGCATTCTTTACACCTGTAAGACGTGCAACCTATGAGATAGAAAATGTACTTGTAGAATCTGACCCAAACTTTGAAAGAATAGTTTTTGACATAGAAACTAATGGTCAAATCAGCCCAGTAGATGCTTTTAAAGAAGCCATATCTACTATGCACTCTCAGATGAAAGTTTTTGGCGCAGATCTAAGTTCAGAACCAGTTAATAACTCAAGTGGCATAGAAAATAGTCCAGAGCTTAATGTTTTAATGTCTCCTATAGAGATACTAAACTTAGAGCACAGACCAAGTAACTGCTTGCAAAACAAAGGTATTAAGTATGTTGGTGAACTAGTCTTGATGGATGAAGCAGAACTAAAGTCTATTAAAAACTTAGGCAAAAAGTCTTATGATGAGATAGCCCAAAAGCTTGCAGATATAGGTTTTGCAGTAGGCACAGAGCTACCTACAACATTAGTTAATACATTAAATAAACGATTAAGTAAGCAAAAGTAAGGAAAAAGAAATGAGACATAGACACGGTTATAGAAAGCTAGGAAGAACATCTTCCCACAGAAAAGCACTACTTAAAAATCTTGCTATAGCCCTTATAAAGCATGGGAAGATTGAAACTGGAGTTTTCAAAGCAAAAGAACTTCAAAGCTATATAGAAAAGCTTATAACTCCAGCAAAGAATGCAGACTTTAATACTCACAGAGCTGTATTTAGCGAGCTTCAAAACAAAGAAGCTACTAAAAAGCTTATAACTGAAGTAGCACCAAACTATAAAGATAGAAATGGTGGCTATACAAGAATCCAAAGAAGCCGCATCAGAAAAGGTGACGCTAGTACTCTAGCTATAATAGAGTTAATCTAAGTTTTGATTCCGTGTAAAAAGCCTTCTTTTAAAAGAAGGCTTTTTATCCACTTTCATTTTTATATAAGCTAGCCCATCTTACAAAATCTCTTTTTTGTACATTTTTACACATATAAAATCCTAAAAATATCCAGCTTGAATACATAGTTTTTTATATAAAAGATTGCTTAAAATATTAAAAACTAATGGTTTTAGATACAAGTAATTATGCTAATATTTATCTTCAGAGTGCATTTATAGATGACTTTTTAACTAGTTAAAACTTTTACTATCCAAAATAGCCTAGAAAAAGATTAAGGCTTTAGACCTTTTATATATTAGGTTAGTGTAGAGATTTCCTAGATATGTGTTTTATTAAGAAAACTTAACCCAAGTTTAGTTTTGCATTGTCTTGATGAAATATAATTAAGCTTAGGTCACTTTAAGATTAGTGCATTCAAGAAGATAAGGGAGAGCTAATGGAATCTACTCAGACTATAAGTACACACAACCCAAACTCAGCTCTAAAAGATAAAAAAGAAAAATTCATCCCCAAAGGCTTACAGCTTTTTCGCAAGAAGCGTTATGTTTGGTATGTGATCTTGACTATTGTCTTGCTAGTAGTTCCGTTTATAACTATAGATGGAATCCATGTATTTTTGCTTTCTTTTACTAGGGGAGAGTTGCATTTATTTTTTGTAAACTTTAACTTCCAAGAGCTTTATGTGCTGCCCTTTTTAACCATACTGCTTTTTGTTGGCATCTTTTTTATTACTACGATGGGGGGGCGGGTCTGGTGTGGCTGGGGTTGCCCACAGACCATATTCCGCGTTATCTATAGAGACTTAATCCAAACAAAGATTCTAAGGCTTAGAAAAAAGATATCAAATAAGCAACAGCCTTTAGTCTTAGACACAGCTAGTAAGAAGTTTAGATATTTTTTAGGACTAGTTATATTTTTCATTATAGCAGGCGTTGCTAGTGCTGACTTTTTGTTTTACTTTGTAGCCCCAGTTGATTTTTGGCACTTCCTTTTAACGATACAAGATCACTTTGTCTTTTTAGGATTTTGGATAGTTATATGGCTATTTTTATTTGCGGATGTTTGCTTTATAGCTGAGAACTTCTGCGTTTATATCTGTCCTTATGCAAGAGTACAAAGCGTACTTTATGATAATGATACCATCATGGCTATCTATAATGAAAATAGAGGTGGGGCAGTTTATATGCCAGATGGCAAGCCTAATAACTTCCAAGGTGGAAATGACCATGAGTGTATAGACTGTATGCGTTGCGTAGATATTTGCCCAGCTCACATAGATATAAGAAAAGGCATGCAGTTAGAGTGTGTAAACTGTCTAGAGTGCGTTGATGCTTGTACTAATGTCATGGGGCGTATGGGTAAAAAAAGCCTTATAACTTGGAGTTCTCCTAATGCTGTAGCAAAAAGTAATAAGATTAGATTCTTCCGCCCAAAAACCATAGGCTACATAGTAGTTATAGTCTTAATTATAATAGTTGCTATTATCTTAGCTTTTAACAAAAAAGATACCTTGCTAAATATAAATAGGACCCAAGAAACCTATGAGATAAGAAGAACTGGTGCAGTTGATAATGCTTATAAGGTGCTTATAGAAAACACAGATTCTAAACCGCAT
This sequence comes from Helicobacter sp. 11S02629-2, assembly GCF_002272875.1. GTDB lineage: Bacteria > Campylobacterota > Campylobacteria > Campylobacterales > Helicobacteraceae > Helicobacter_I. The sequence continues at coordinate 57,855 of NZ_MLAN01000006.1, read as the reverse complement.
AATTTTAAGATTAGGGTAGTTGGAGACTTAGCAAAAGATGTATATGTCATTAGCCCAAAAGATGATAGTTTTGCAGTCCCAGCCCAAGATTCTAGAATCATAGTCTTAGTTTTAAGAACTAATGCTAATCTTTCACAAGAAGATGATGCTGATACTAAGCTTCCTATAAAGATAGAAAGCTTTGCGGTTGATGATCCTAAGATTTCTATCACTAAAGATAGTATATTTATGTACCCAACAACTAATGCACTTAATAAAGCCATCAAAAAATTAAGAAAGGAAGACTACTAATTTGACTTTAGTAAATAGGCCAGCACACTTATGAAAACTATCACCACATGTGGCTATGTCGGACTTATAGGCAGACCAAATGCCGGTAAGTCCACACTTTTAAACGCACTTGCTAACACTCCTTTAGCCTTAGTTTCAAAAAAGGCAAATGCTACAAGGAAGCGCTTGAATATGTTTTTACAACATGAGTTTATTAAAGATGATGTAAAAATAGATTCTCAAATCATCTTTGTAGATACCCCCGGCCTTCATCACAAAGAAAGACTTTTAAATGAATACATGATGCAAGAGGCTTTAAAGGCTATATCAAGCAGTGATATATGCATCTTTATAAGTGTGGCTAGTAAAAAAGATGATGAGTTAAAGCACTATAAAGATTTTTTAAAGCTAAGTGATAAGCCCCATATCTTAGTTTTAAATAAGATGGATTTTTTAGACCAAAAAGACTTATTAAACGATCTACAAAGATATAGCAATCTTAGTTCAAACACTCTAGCTATAATTCCCCTTTCTGCAAGCAAGCCACAAAAAGCTAGCAAGAACATAGAATCTTTACTTGATATATTAAGCACTAACCTTCCAGAAGGACCCTTTCTTTACGATCCTGAAGACCTAAGTGATGCCACTATGAAGGACTTATATAAAGAGGCTATTAGGGAGTGCGTGTTTGATAGGATGAGTGATGAGATACCTTATGAAAGCGATGTGAAAGTGTTAAAAGTCACAGAAAAAGGCGACCTTGATTCCATACTTGCTCAAATAGTAGTTAATAAAGAAACTCAAAAGCAGATGGTTGTTGGCAAGGGTGCTAGTGCTATCAAAGATATATCTATGGCTGCTAGGAAAAAGTGTGAGTTAATAGCGGGCAAGAAAGTTTACTTAAAGCTAGATGTCATAGTCCAAAAGGGTTGGGATAAAAACGAGAAGAATCTTAAAACCTTTGGTTATAGCTTTGATTTATAGTTTATATAGTTTTATTACAAGGAGATAATAGTGTTAAAGTTGTTAAAAGTTGGTTGTATAGCCCTAAGTCTTAGTTCGTTACTTGGTTTGTCTGTAGGTAGTGCACTTAGTGCACAAGATTTAGCAGCCAGCAGCACCACTAAAAATGCAAGTGACATAAGCACTAAGACTACAAGTAAAGATGCTTCAAATCTTACTAAGATAGATGAGACTACACCAACTATAACTGCGACAACACCAGTTTCTATTAAAGAAGATACAAAAAAAGCTACTGCTAGCACAGATACTTTAGCTACTAAACAAATAGATGCAAACCAAGCAGATATAAACTTAGATAATAAAACTAGTGTCAAAGTTGACACCAACGCTAGTAGCACACAAGATAAAAAAGCACAAGATGGCATAGCCAAAGCTACAGTGATGTCAGATAAAGAGACTAAAAGCCTAGCCATAAAGCCTAGTTCTACTGCAAGCCTTCCACAGCCTAACATGCCTTCTAGCACAGACTTAAAAACAAGCCTAAATACAAAAGATACAACTAGCACTAATGCCTCTTCTACCAACATGTCAGATACAAACATGTCTAGTGTAGATGATATGGACAAAGCACCTAAAGAAGTAGTAGTTAAGATTCCTAAAAGCACAGAAAATAGTGGCGATGAAGCTATGGCAAAGGCTATGACTAATCTACTTACAACCTATAAAGAGCAAGGTATAGATAAGGTTCAAAGCATACTAGATGGCTATCTAACTAGCAAAGAGTTTTGGCTTAACTACTTGCAAGGCTATGATGTAAACTTTGGCTACTATGAAAGTGTGAAATACCTTTTTGTGGCTAATAAGTCTTTACCTAATCTTACTTTATATGCAGTTAGAGACAAGGGACTTTCTCAGCTAGATTCTATAAGTGCACTAGTTGGAAAAGGCAAGGGTAATAAGATAAAAGAAGGAGACCTAGCAACTCCTATAGGCGTTTATGACATCTTAGAAAAGCTAACTGGGCTTAATCAGTACTATGGCCCACTAGCCCTTACTACTAGCTATCCAAACTCCTATGATAAAGCACTTAATAAGACAGGATATGGAATCTGGATACATGGACTTCCACTAGATGGTCATAGGAAAAACGAAAAGACAAGAGGCTGCATAGCTATAGATAATAAGATGCTAAGCAAGATGGATAAGTCAATAGACCTAAAACACTCTAAGCTTATAACTTATGAAGATGTATTTAAGCCAGCCTCAAAAGAAGATATAGCTACCTTGCTTGCAGATCTTTACAAGTGGAAAGATGTCTGGGAAAAAGGCGACTATAAAGACTATATAGCTTTTTACTCTAAAGACTTTGTAAGGTTTGATAAGATGAAGTATCACGCCTTTGCTGAGTATAAAAAGAGGATTTTTAACAAAAAGCAAGTTAAGCACATTCGCATAAGTGCTATAGATATCTCCCCTTATCCAAATGACTTAGGTAAAAATATCTTCCTTATAACTTTCAATCAAAACTATAAAGCCTATCATGATGGTAAGCTAAGCTTTACGAGTAATGGCAGAAAAGAGCTTTATGTGGAGTTAAAAGATTCTAAGTTTGGCATATTAAGCGAGAAGTAATGGTTTTACTAGTTGATAACTATGACTCTTTTACTTTTAACATCTATCAGGCTATAAAAAGACTTGGCTTTGAAGTAGTAGTAAGAAGAAGTGATAAGCTTAGTATAGAAGACATACTTAAGCTTAATCCTAGCCATATAGTCTTAGGGCCGGGTCCTAACTCACCCAGTGAAGTGCCTTTTTGCACTGAAGTTATACATAGCCTAAAAGGCAAGTATCCAATACTTGGAATCTGCCTTGGACATGAGTGTCTTTTACATGCCTTTGGTGCTCCTATAGTTAATGCAGACTTTATCTTGCATGGCAAGCTAAGTAAGCTAAGTCATGATGGAAAGGGTCTTTTTGCCTCTTTGTCTCAAGGAGTAGAGGTTGCAAGATATCACTCACTAGTGGCTAAAGAAAAAGATGTGCCAGAGTGTTTTACCATAACTGCAAGGAGTGAAGATGGCGAAGTTATGGCCATCTCTCATAAAGACTATCCACTTTTAGGACTGCAGTTCCATCCAGAATCTATTGGCACAGCACTTGGTGAAAAGATGCTTTTAAACTTCTTTAATCATAAGTCTAAGCACCTAGATATCAAGGTTTTGCTAGGGAAACTAGTTAGATTACAAGACTTAGATTCTAAGACTAGCTTTACTCTTATGGAAGAGATAACTAATGGTAGCTTAGATGACATAGAAGTCTCTAGTATAGCTACAAGCTATGCTATAAAAAAGCCTACTAGCACCGAGCTTACTGGCTTTGCTTTAGCTTTAAAAGAAAAGGCTTTAAAGTTTGAAGTGCCTAAAAAAAGTGATATGGTCTTTGACATAGTAGGAACGGGCGGAAGTACCTATAAGACTTTTAATGTATCAAGTGCATCTAGCTTAGTTTTAGCAAGTATGGGTGTGCCGGTTATAAAACATGGTAATGTCGCAGTAACTAGCAAAAGTGGAAGTGCAGATGTGCTAAGTAGGCTAGGCATTGATATTGATATGAGTTTAGAGGTTAGTAAAGAGTGTTTTTCAAAGTTAAATCTCACATTTTTATTTGCACCTAACTTTCACAAAGCACTCCGCCACGTAAAGACTGTAAGAAATACACTTGGCTTTAGAACTATCTTTAACCTCCTAGGTCCACTTTGTAATCCTGCCAGTCCAACTCACATACTACTTGGGACTTCTGATAGTACCTTAACTGAAACTTTGGCTAACACCTTAAAAGCACTTGGTGTAAAAAGAGCACTTGTTGTAAGTGGTGAAAGTGGTTATGATGAGTTTAGTATAAGTGAAGATACTAAAGTTAGCGAGCTAAAAGATGATAAAGTAAGCACTTATATCTTTAATCCAAAAACTGAGTTAGGCATAGACTATATAAGCTATGAAAGCCTAAAAGGTGGAGATAGCAAAGAAAACGCACAAATTATAAAAGATATCTTGGAATCTAAAGACGATTCTAAGACTAAAGAAAGAACTAAGCTAGTAGCACTTAATGTTGGAGCAAGTTTGTATATTTGTGATAAAGCACAAAGTATAAAAGAAGGCTATATCTTAGCACTAGAGTATATTAAGACTAAAAAAGCCCTCCAAACTTTAAAGCACTTTATAGAACTTTCACAAACTAAAAACTAAAGAAGTAGCAATGATAACTCACGTAAATGAAAACAACAACTCCCATATGGTAGATGTAGGCGAAAAAAGCATAACTAAAAGGATAGCTATAGCTTCAGGAACTATAAGTATGAACAAAGATGCCTTTGATGCTTATATAAACAATACTTCTAAAAAAGGCCCAGTAGAGCAGTGTGCAGTAGTAGCTGGAGTGATGGCTGCTAAAAATACAAGCCACGCCATACCTATGTGTCATAACCTTAATCTAAATAATGTCGAGATAGTGATAAAACCTCTAGAGAATGGAATCTTAGAAGCCCAAGCTAGCGTTTCTATGGAAGGCAAAACAGGCGTTGAGATGGAAGCACTTCATGCCGTAAGTATAAGCTTACTTACAATTTATGACATGTTAAAAGCATTAGATAAAGGCATGAAGATAAGTAATATTAAACTTTTAGAAAAGCGTGGCGGTAAAAGTGGAATCTATAAGGCAGAAATGTAGGCAAGATTTTAAAAAATACTTTAATTAAAGTAACAAGTTTCTAAACTTTATTGTAAGTTACTTATAGCTATTTGTAACTATATCTTCTTAAAGGTCTTATGGTGAAGGCTAAGATAAAACCAACCAGCATACTACTAATACTTATCGTTTTAATAAGCCTTAATCTAAGGGCACCAGTTACTGGAGTTGGCCCTTTGATGGGCGATATCACAGATGTGCTTCACTCAAGCACCTTAGCTGGTCTTTTAGCTGGGATAGTCTTAGCCCTTTTTGGCTTTGGCTCACTAGTAGCACTAAAGTTTAACTATATAAAAATGATCTTTTTAGCCATCATTTGCTGCTTTGTAGGACTTATCATAAGGTCTTATGGGCTTGATATCTTTGCAGGATTTGGTAACTTTGGAATCTATCTTTTTATAGGTACTTTTTTAGTAGGTCTTGGCATAGCTGTACAAAACGTCTTAGTTCCAGTTTTGATAAAAAAGTTCTTTGCAAAAAGACTTGGCTTTATGACAGGGCTTTATGGTGCAGCCCTTTGTATATCAGCTTTTTTAGGTGCTAGTATAAGTCTTCCTATAAGTCATGTGCTTGATTTTAAAGCTGCCCTTGCCATATGGGCTATCTTATCTTTAATAGTGCTTCTTGCTTGGATACCTATGCTAAAACATGGAAGATGGAGGGCAAAGTTTGTCTTAAAAAAGAAAAAAAGTACGGTTAATCTTTATGCAAACTTTGAAGTCTGGGTCATAGTGCTTTTTATGGGCTTGCAAAGTCTTTTATTTTATACTTTTGCAGCTTGGTATCCTCTCATACTTCAAAGCAAGGGAGTGAGTTTAAGCACTTCTGCAAATATCAACTCTTTGATGCAGTTTTTTGCGATCTTTTCAGCCTTTTTAGTCCCTCGCTTAACTGCTAGGGTTAGACCTCCAGCTAGAAAGATTATAGTTATGCTAGTAGCCCTTTGCTATCTAGTAGCTGGTATCATGCTTTTTATACCAAGTAGTAGTTTCACGCTAGATGTCATTATGACTTTTATAGTTTCTATACCTATTGGTGGGGGCTTTAGCTTAGGACTTCTTTTTATAGCCTTAAACGCTAAAGATGTCCCAACTAGTCTTTTTCTTTCAGGCTTTGCGCAGTTTGGAGGCTATCTTATAGCAGCTACTGGGCCTTTTATAGTTGGAATCTTAAAAGACTTATCTCACTCCTTTGTGCCGGGCATAATCTTTATTTGCATTTGTAGTGTTGTGCTAACACTTCTTGGGCTTAGGATCACAAAGATTAAAAGGATATAACATGCGTTTTGGAAAGATAGAGTACTTAAACCTAGCCCCTTTTGATGTCTTTTCTAAAAAGTACAGAGCAAGTTCTAGTTTTAAAAAGATTTTGATGCTTCATACTAACTACCCTTCAAAGCTTAATCATGAGTTTTTATTTGGGCGAATTGATGCTGGATTTATCTCTTCAGTGATGGCAAGGCCTTCTCATTTTAAAGTTAAGCCTTTAGGGCTTGGAATCATTACTAATGGCGAGGTTTGGAGTGTGCTTTGTTTAAATAAGGAATCTAAAAATGACTATCAGTCAGCCACGTCTAATGCCCTGCGTAAAGTGCTAGGTTTAGAAGGTGAAGTGATAATTGGCGATAGGGCTTTAAAGCTTTATCATGCCTCTAAAGATAAAGACTTTATAGATATGGGCAAGGAGTGGAAGGATAAAAAGCATCTACCTTTTGTCTATGGCAGACTTTGTTGCAATGCAAATGAGGGCTTTTATAAAGATATGGCAAAAGCCTTTGCTAGAAGCCCTAAGGTCTTTATCCCTTGCTATATCATGGATGTCTATGCCAAAAGACTTGGATTAGATTCTAAGTTTATGAGGGCATATCTAAAAAATCTTTACTATGTCATAGGAAAGAAAGAAGCCCTAGGACTAGGACGCTTTTACAGAGAGTTAAGGCTAAAACGCATTAAGCCTGCGAAAAGATATTAGAATGGTATTTTACAAAAAGGAATCTATATGAAAAAGTTATTAATGCTTACTTTAGCACTTTGTGCCTTTGCTGTGGCTAGTAGCTTAGATGAGGCTAATAGTGCCTATCAAGCAAAAGACTATCAAAAAGCCTTAGAGCTTTACAAAAGTGCTTGTGATGCCAATAATGCTAAAGCTTGCTCAAGTCTAGGCTATATGTATCAAAGTGGCAAAGGTGTTAAATCAGACTTAAATCTTTCTAAGCAGTTTTATCAAAAAGCTTGTGATGCAGGTGATGGCAGTGCTTGTAATAGCACTAAGTGGTAGGGTTTAGCACTATCATTACAAAAGTTGTTTAATAGTTAGTGGAATCTATATTTTAGATTCTATAACCTATTCTTCATTATTTAAAAACTCCCTTTAACTCAAGGCATATTTTGCCTATTTCATATTACAAAAATAAAAAAGTAAGCAGTAAGTAATACACGCCATTTAAATAGGCAAGGGGATAAGCGAATGCTTTACTTCCAAGTCCTATATGCTACAAATCCACGCGTTAGTCCAGCGTAGCTAAAAAAAGAAAACTTACTATAGTTATATGTTTTTAAAATCTTGCTAGCTATATCTTCTTGGTCATAGCCTATCTCAAAGGCAAGATAGCCAAAGTTTAAAAAAGAAGCTTGCTTTATAAGCCCTTCTATTATCTCACTTCCTTTTTCTCCACCAAAAAGGGCTATATGAGGCTCGTGTAATACTTCAACATCTAAAGGATAGGAGTTTGCGATATAAGGGGGATTAGATATAAGAAGGGCATTTTTATAATTAAGCTTAGAATCTAGCCCACTTAAAAGATTAGATTCTTTAAAGATTAAGTTAGTGGCATTTAAGTTAGTGGCATTAAGTCTTGCTACATCAAGGGCATCTTTGCTTATATCAAGACCAAGGCCGCATTTTTTAGATTCTAAACTTAAAGTTATAGCTATTATCCCACTTCCAGTTCCTACTTCTACAAAGTTTGAAAAAGGCAAAGTCAGTGCTTGCTCACATAAAGATTCTGTATCGCTGCGAGGGATTAATACCCTCTCATCTACATAAAACTCCCTCCCATAAAAGCTAGCACTTTTAAAAATATACTCTAGTGGATAGCCTTGTGCCCTTTTTGTGATAAGACTTAAAAAGCTTGCTAGGTGTGTCTTATCTAAGATTTGTTCACTTTTTGCATGAAGTAAGATTCTATCTATACCCATAGTAAAAGCAAGTAGCCTTTCTGCTTCACTTCTAGGATTAGTTATTTTGAAGTTTGATATAAAGGCTTTATCTTGTATATCTAAGTTGTAAAGCCCTTCAAAGCTTAAGGCTTCATGCTTTAGTAAGCTTATGCCCAAATCAAGGGCATAAGATATGGAGATATCTTCCAACTAGTCTTTCCTAGTCTTCTTCTAAGGCTTTTAGTCTTTCAACTAGTGGAGGGTGGGAGTAGTAAAAAAAGATAAAAGCTGGATGGGAGTAAGGAAAGCTTTTGTTTTCATTAACTAGTCTAATAAGGGCTTGATAAAGGGAGCGCTTACTAGAAAAAGAAGCACCAAACTCATCTGCACTATACTCAGCCTTTCTTGAAAAGTAAGAGACTATAGGCATAAAAAGGAAGGTTAAAACTGGGATTAAAAGCACTAGCAAGCTTAAAAAGATTCCATCATCCATAACTAAGCCTAGGTGTTTTTGAAGTGGATAGATAAGATTCCCAGCGATGGCAAAAAGTATAAAAAGCATGCATGCCATAAGGGCTATGTTTTTAAGTATGTCTTTGTGTTTGAAGTGCCCTAACTCATGTCCAAGTATGGCTATTATCCCTTCTGTGCTTATCTTACTTAAAAGCGTGTCAAATAAAACCACCCTTTTGCTTTTTCCTAAACCTCCAAAGTAGGCATTAAGCCTGCCATCTCTTTTAGAAGCATCTATGACATAGATTCCACTACTTTTAAAGCCTACTTTATCCATCAGGTTTTGAATCTTGTCTTTTAAGCCTTCATCTTCTAAGGGTGTGAACTTATTAAACATAGGGGCTATTAGGGTTGGATAGATGAGGTTTGCAACCAGGGCTATTATAAAAAGAACCACAAAGCCTAAAAGCCACCAAAGCTCAAAGTACTTCATAAGTAAAAGTAGCAAGATAACTATGATGCCACCTATGACTAAAAAAAGCACAGCACTTCTTACTGTGTCTTTTAAAAATATGTGCGAGGTGATGTTACTAAAGCCAAAAAGCTTATCTCTTTTTATCTCTAAGATAGACATAGGCAAGCCAATAATTGCATTAATTATAAAAAATATCATCACAAGTAGCCAAGCACTAAGAAGCATGTTTAGATGAAAGGTGTTTAAAAGATACTCTAAGGCATTAAGCCCATAAAATATCCAAAGGGCAAAGACTATAAAGTTTATGATGTTTTCTGCTACTGAGTACTTTTGCTTAGAGATGGCATATCTTGCCGCGAGGTTGTAGTCATCAGCCTCTAAGATGATGGGTTTAGAGCTTGACTTAAGCTTAACGTACTTAAGTTGCAAAAGGTCTAGGACTATGCGAGGCAGGGTGTATAAAATAAAATATGCTAAGACTAACCAGCCCATCTTTATCCTTGGAGAAATTTTATTTTTTGAGAGACTACTCTAGTATAGAAAAGTCAAAATAGGGTTAATTATACATTGACTAAGCCACATATGGAAATGAAAGCTGTTTTAAGGTAGCCAAGTCCATCTTACATTAATGCTGTATTTGATAAAATACACATCTTAAGTGTAAACAATACAGGCACTAACTTGAACATAAGGCACTAACTCCGATGGAATCTAATATAGTATTTAAAGAGATATCACTTGAAAATAAAGACTTAATAAAATCATATTTAGCAAAAGAAACTTTTTTAATCTCAGATATAACTTTTGGGAATCTCTTCATCTGGAGGCATGCAAGAAAGATAGAGTACGCCATAGTTAAAGACTGCTTAATTATAAAAACTACTTATGAGGGTAAAAATCCTTTTATATTTTTCCCAATAGGAGAGGGTGATAAAAAGCAAGCTTTACTAGACTTAAAGACCTACTTTCAAAGCAGTGGAGAGAGGCTAGAGCTTCACAGTGTGGAATCTAAAAACTTAGAGCTTTTAAAAGAGCTTTTTCCTGATGCTAAAGTAGAGCTAAACAGGGATAGGAGCGATTATGTCTATGTGACAAAAGAGCTTATAGAGCTAAAAGGTCGTAAGTTTCATAAAAAGAAAAACCACTTTAATCGCTTTTTAGAAGAACACGCTGGCTTTACCTATGAGCCTATGAGTGAGGCTAACTTAGAAGAGCTTATAGAGCTTCAAACTAAGTGGCATAAACTTAATGATGACCCAAGTGATAAAGGTCTTTACTTTGAGCACGTTGGGATAATTGACGTTTTCAAGCACTTTGATAAGCTAGGGCTTGAAGGTGGGCTTATAAGGTGTAGTGGTAATATTATGGCTTTTAGTTTTGGCGAAATAGCAACTAATGAGATGTGTGTTATACATATAGAAAAGGCTGATATCTCTTATAGAGGAGCTTATCAAGCTATCAATCAGCAGCTTTTAAGTCATGCCTTTTCTATGATACTTTATGCTAACCGTGAAGAAGACCTTGGTATAGAAGGACTAAGAAAGGCAAAGCTTAGCTATAACCCAACTATGATAGTTGAAAAGTACGAGGTTTTAGTATGAAGTACTGTAAGCAAAATGGCAGCATGCTAACTCCCATCTTAGTTTTTAAAAAGCTTGATGCAAAGATCTTACTTGAAAGTGCTTCACTGCACATGGGCAAGGGGCGTTTTTCTATCATAGTAAAAGACATAGCTTTTAAGCTTGTCTTAGAAAAAGATAGTACTTTTTTAAAAGTGGATTCTAAGTCTTATTGCCTAGATACTTTAGAAAACCTAGAAGGTATAGAATCTACTCACCTAGCTTTATTAACTAGCATCTTAAAGCATAAAGCCCTAAAGCTTGAAGCTAAAAAACATGAAAGTGATGAAAAAAAGAATCTCCTTTTAAAAGAGTATAAGGGCTTAGACTTTTTAGACTATGTGGGCTTGATGTCTTGTGTCTTAAAAGAAGATAGCAGCCTTAAGACTAAAGAAGAGATAGCTGAGCTAGAAGCACTTCCTTTGCCTTTTGGAGGTCTAGGCTATCTAGGCTATGAGTTTTTCTCTCAAGTAGAAGAGATTAGCTTTACTAAAAAAGGGCTTTATGAAGCGCCAACTTGCCAGTTTATCTATGGTAAAGAGTATGTGATATTTGATCACTTATATGATGAGTTTTATCTTATAACGACTAAGTATTCAAAGCTTAGCTTAGAAGACTTAAAAGCCTTACTTGAAAAGCCTTATACTCCAAAGACTGAAGCTAGTGTCCACTCAGAGATAGTTAGTAAAAGTAATAAGTCTTGGTATATGAGTGGAGTAGAGGCTATTAAAAAAGAGATCTATAAGGGGACTTTTTTACAGTGTGTCCTAAGTAGAAGCATAAGTATAAAAAGTAATCTGAACCCTTTAAGTATGTATGAAAGATTAAGGAGGGCTAATCCAAGTCCTTATATGTACTATCTTGACTTAGGTGAGCTAACTATCATAGGAGCAAGCCCAGAAGTCATGCTTAAGTGTGAAGGCAAGGTGCTTACTTTAAGGCCAATAGCAGGGAGTGCTAAAAGGGGAGCTAGCTTAGAAGAAGATAAACAAAACGAACTTGACTTACTTGCAGATGTAAAAGAAAGCGCAGAGCACTTAATGCTAGTAGATTTAGGGCGTAATGATTTAGGTAGGGTAAGCAAAGAAGTAAAGATGAATGCTTTTAGGGTCATAGAAAAGTACTCTAAAATCATGCACATAGTAAGTGAAGTAAGTGGGACTTTAAGAGAAGGCATCACTTCAAAAGACGCACTCAAAGCTAGCTTTCCAGCAGGTACTGTAAGTGGTGCGCCAAAAGTAGAGGCTGTAAAGTTTTTAGAGCGTATTGAACCACATGCTAGAAAGATCTATGCAGGTGCTATAGGCTATTTTAAAAGTAATGATGACTTAGATAGTGCTATAGCTTTAAGAACAGCAGTTTATAAAGATGGTATCTACTACCTCCAAGCAGGGGCTGGCATAGTTATGGATAGTGATCCTTTAAAAGAGTACATTGAAACTAACACTAAGCTTGGAGCCCTTTTGCAAGCTTTAGAGGTTAAAGTAGAAGATTAAAGCTAGGCTATCTTATATTTTTATATCTATATTTGACTGCTACGTCATAGCCGTGCGTGTCACACTCCTAGCCTACTGATAAGAGTAAAAACTAGATTCTATAAAACTATAGAATCTATAAAAACTTAAAACTTAAAGTTAACTCCAAGTCCTAGTTGCATCAAAGGATAAGAGCTTAGGTCTATAGTTTGCCTTGTGACATTCATAGATGTGCCATTAGAGCTAATAGAAGTTCTATCAGGTGTGACGTGGAAGTCATCAAAGTTTGCATTTATGGTTTTGAAAAAGAGTTCAAACTCTAGCCATCTTAAGGGCGAGTAAGTAAAACCAGTTATAACACCACCAGCAAAGTAGTTATTACCACCTACTCTTATATTTGAGATATTAGATATATCACTACTTGAGTTATTTCTTAAAATAGCCCCACTATTTTGTATCTCTAAGTTTAGATAGCCCATGTGAAAGCCTCCAAAGACACCAAAGTTTTGCAAGAAAGTATACTTATAGTCTATGTTAAGTGCTATATAGTTCATCCTAAGATTCCCTAGTCTATAAACGCCATTACTATAGTCTCTATCATAGCTTAGGTTTACTCTCATGTACTGGTTTGGCCCCCAAGTGTTAAACTCATATCCAGCTTTTACTCCAAAGCCAAAGTGACCTAGTGTCCCACTACTTTCAAAGTCATCATTATCAGCATTGCTATTTGTGCCATTATTACTTACCTTGTACTCGCTATCTATACCACTTAGACCACCAGTGCCCCTTAGCCCTAACACAAAGCTATTAGCACTAAGAGTAGTGGTTAGAAGAGAGCCTGCTAGCATGCTAAAAGCTACAAATCCTAAAACTTTATATCTTCGCATTTTATTTCCTTTATAATTACACATTCAAAATAAGTCTGATTATAACTTTCTAATATCAAGGGCATAACAAAAGGAGAAGATTCTATGCAACTTAAAAGCATTAGAATTATATTAGTAGCATATATAGGTGTAATCTTAGTTGGGGCTATAATCCTAACTTTACCCGGCATGCACAATGGTCCTATAAACTTTACAGATGCCTTGTTTACAAGCGTAAGTGCACTAACTTGTACAGGAATCATAGTAAAAGACACAGCGCTTGATTTTACAACTGGCGGGCAGATAACTATCTTAGTTTTAATCCAAATTGGTGGTTTTGGATATATGAGTGCCTTAGGGCTTTTATATCTTTTTGTAAGAAAGAAGCTTAGCAACTCTGAAAAAAACCTTATAAAAGAAAATATAAACTACTCAACGCTTGATGGTTTAGGGCGTATGATGATAAGGACTATCATCTTTGTTTTAAGTGTAGAGATAGTAGCAGCTATCATCTTAAGTATACGTTTTAGTATGTATAAAAATATAAGCATAGGTGAAGGTATCTATGCTGGAATCTTCCATGCCATAAGTGCTTTTAATAATGCAGGTTTTTCTATATTTAGCACTAACTTAGCAGCTTATAGAAGCGATCTAACTATAAACTTAGTTGTTTGTCTTTTAATCATCATAGGAGGGCTTGGCTATGTATGTATGCTAGAGCTTAATAACTTCTGCTTAAGTAAGATAAAAGCTATCTTGACTAGAAAGTACATCCACGTAAGGATGAGTTTGAACACAAAAGTTATCTTGCTAGTTACTGTTATATTGATATTTGGCGGGACTTTTATGATACTTTTACTTGAGTGGAACAACCCTAATGTCATGAGTATGAAAGGGCTTAATGACTACACTAAAGTCTTAAGTGCTTTTTTTGCCTCAGTCAACTATAGAACTGCTGGGTTTAATACCTTTGATCTAGGTCATCTAACTGGTGCTGATATGTTTTTCTCAACCTTTCTTATGAACATAGGAGGATCTCCGGGAGGAACTGCTAGTGGTATAAAAGTGACCACTTTAGCGGTGCTTATAGCCTACTCTTACTCAGTTATCACAAACCAAAAACAAGCCAAGCTTTTTAACCGTGCCATACCACAATATGTCATATCTAAGTCTATAACTGTTTTTGTTATAGCTTCTTCTTATATATTTGTAGCGACTTTTTTACTAGCACTAACCCAGCCTCATGCAAGCTTACTTGCTATCATCTATGAAGTAGGGAGTGCTTTTGCTACAGTTGGCGTTTCAGTGGGTAATGGCGGGACTGTTAGCCTAAGTGCTAACTTTAATGAGATAGGTAGGATAATCATAATGCTTTTAATGTTAGGTGGGAAGGTTGGAATCTTGAGTTTTACCCTTATCTTTTCAGGGACTTCAAAGGCTACAGAGGCTAAATATATAGAAGAGCAAATATCAATTTAAGGGACAGTTATGGATAAAATATATGGAGTTATAGGGCTTGGCAAGTTTGGATTCCACCTTGCTAAAGGACTGGTTGATAATAATGAAAATGTGATCCTTTGTGATAGTAAAGAGACACCTTTTCAAGAGTTAAAAGATAGAGTAGAGCAGATTTATGTACTAGATTCTACAGATAAGAGGGCGCTAAAAGAAGCAGGTATGAGCGAGCTTGATGTAGTCATAGTTAGTATTGGTGAAAACATAGAAGCAAGCATCCTAACAGTGATGGCACTAAAAGAGCTTAAAAATAAGAGAATAATTGCCAAAGCCGTTAGTGCAACACATGGGGCGATACTAGAAAAACTTGGTGTTGATGAGGTAGTCTACCCCGAAAGGCAAGCTGCTTTTAGGCTTTTAAGTGAGCTTACAAAAGCTAAGCTTGATACTATAGACTTAAGTGCTAATATGAAGTCTTGTAAGACTATAGCAAACTCTTATTTTGCCAAAAGAAGTATAAAAGCCATAGCTAGTGAAGATGGTATAAAGATAGTTGCTATTAAGAGGGATGAAGAGTGGAATCTAGACTTTAAAGATGACTTTTTAGTGCAGAAAAACGATATCTTGCTTTTCTTGGGGACTAACTTAGCCATAGAAGAGATAAGTAAAAAGATAGAAGATTAAAAGTTATAGAATCTTTGCTAGCTAGTTTTTGTTTTACTAAGTGTTGTGTTATAAGGGCTTAGAATCTATTCTCATAGGTGATATTTATCTTGATGTCAGGAGACTTTAAGACTGATATCGACAATCTTTATATTGTCATATGCTAGTTAGTGATATAGTCACTAACGTAGTAATCATATATTGATAACTCATACACGCTGCATTCTTTAATAGCGATATAAAATAATGACATATAAGACATGAAGGCTTATCTTGCTAAATCTCATTTTTATCACTTAGAAATACTTGCGATTTTTGTAAAAGTGAGATGGTAAGCTAGTACAGGCTAGGACAAAAAAAGAAGCTTTTAAAGATATTTAATATTTAGTTAGTAAAAATGTTTTCAAAAACTTGACTTACTAAAAAAAAAGTTCTATAATTTGATTTCGTTTTTAAGAACGACCCGTTAGCTCAGCTGGTAGAGCAATTCCCTTTTAAGGAATGGGCCGTTGGTTCGAATCCAACACGGGTCACCATTAATTTGAATTTAAAATTGCTAATCTGGCCCCTTCATCTAGTGGTTAGGATATCGCCCTTTCACGGCGAGTACAGGGGTTCAAGTCCCCTAGGGGTCACCACTTAAATATTTTTAGTGTCAACAAGATGCTTTTTAAAAGGTCGCTTAGCTCAGTTGGTAGAGCGCTACCCTTACAAGGTAGATGTCACAAGTTCGAGTCTTGTAGCGACCACCATTTTTTAATGTGTTACTTTTCGCGGAGTGGTAGTTCAGTTGGTTAGAATACCTGCCTGTCACGCAGGGGGTCGCGGGTTCGAGCCCCGTCCATTCCGCCAGCTACAGTTTTTATCCCCTACATTTTTATATTTCTAAACTCTCGGTTAATTCTTTTTTATTTTTATCTCAATCTTAATTAAAAGCTTATAAGATTAACTTCTTTAAAAGTTAGATTTTTGCATGGAGATTTGTTATGGGACCACTTGATCTTGGATTGATGATATTTTTATTACTTGTTGTTTTAATTGGACTTGGTTACTTTTTATATTATGCCTTTAAAAGTGAGTAAGGTTGCTAGTACATATTTGCTGTAGTGTAGATAGCCATTTTTACTTATCAGAGTTACGCAAAATCTATCCTGATGAGAACTTAAGCGCTTTTTTTTATAATCCAAATATCCATCCAAAAGCAGAACACGATCTAAGACTAGAAGATGTAAGAAGAAGCTGCAAGATGCTTGATATACCACTTATAGAAGATATAGTTTATGATGATAACACGTGGCTTAAGAACTCTAGTGGCTTAGAAAGTGAGCCAGAAAAAGGTGTTCGTTGTACTATGTGTTTTGATATGAGGCTAGAAAAGACTGCTTTAAAGGCTAAAAGTTTGGGCATAGCTAAGTTTACAACTACACTTTTAAGCTCTCCTATGAAAAAACAAAGTGAGCTTTATGCACTTGGAGATATAGTAGCTAGTAGGCATGGCTTAGAGTTTATAAAGATAGACGTTAGAAAAGATGGAGGCACGCAAAGACAAAGCGCCCTAGCTAAAAAAGATAATCTCTACTCGCAAAACTTTTGTGGCTGCATGCACGCACTAAACATCCAAAGAAGCAAGCAAGCTAGACTTCCTTTAGAGCTTTTTACGCCTCTTAATAAGCAGATACTCCCTGCAAGTATAGAAGATAGAAGTCTTACTTTTAAAAAGCGCGACTTTTTGGAATCTAAGGGCAAGGGCTATATCTTACGATCTAAAAAGATGCTAGTTTGGAGGCTTATAAACGCTAGTGTAAAGCTAGTAGCACCCAATGATGTAAAGGTTTTAAACTCTTATATCTTACTTAACTCAGATTCCAAAAGAAGCGTAAAAAGTGGCACTATAGTCTATATAAAACCTAACTTTATAGCAGAGTTTTTAGAATTTACTATGCCAGAAAAGCTTTCTTTATACAAAGAAGATGAAAGCTTATGTATAGGCTATTCAAAGAGGGATGATTTTATATTTTTAAGCCTTAAGATGTTAAATCTACTAAGTGCTAAAAACTTTCAAACTATCAAAGATATAAGCCTAAGCTACGAAGAAGAGCTAAGGCTGCGTATCTTACTAAGTGGTGCAGATAGTATTAATGCGATAATTATTTTAGATACCATAGTCCCCCACAGTTTGCTTATAGATATATGTTCTATTAGGCAGATTGAAAGTGTATATGAAGTCATAGAGGAGTATAGATGAAGTTTTTAGATGGAATCTTAAAGCTATTAAAGATAGTTTTTTGGATAGTTTTAATAATCATAGTTATAGTTATACTAGTAAGTATGACTTATACTAAATCTACACCAATGCCTAATCTTGCAAAGCTAGAACTAAAGTCCATGATTATAAATAGTGATGATATGCAAAAGCAAATTGACCGTATAAAAGAGAATCCAAGCATAAAAGGCGTACTTTTAGAAGTAAACTCTCCGGGTGGTACTATGAGTGGGAGTATAGAGATAGCAGACTTATTAAAAGACCTTAGGCTTCCTATAGTCGCTTATGATGCAGGGGTTATGGCTAGTGGGAGTTACTATGCAAGTATCTATTCAGATTATATCGTGGCTAATAGGGGTGCGTTAGTAGGCAGTATAGGCGTGATATTTGAAGGCTTTGATATACAAAACTTACTTGCTAAGCTAGGCGTAGAGCCTCAGACCCTGCAAGCTGGTAAGTATAAAAGTGCAGGTACTTTCACAAGGCAGTGGACTAATGAAGAAAAAGACTATCTCCAAAACCTAGTTAATAAGCAGTATGCCCTTTTTGTAAACGACGTCAAAGAAAGACGCCACTTAAAAGAATCGCCAAACATCTTTGCTGAAGGGAAAGTTTTTAGTGCTAGTGAGGCTAAAGACTTAGGTCTTATAGATGAAGTAGGAAGTAAAAGTGATGCAGTAAAAAAACTACTTATGCTTATAAAACAAAAAGATCCAAAAGATGCTATCACTAAGCCAGTTTGGTTAGAAAAGCCAAAGGTTGAAAACTTCAAAGACATGCTTATTAATAACGTCAGTTCAAAAGTTTTAAGCAGTATTAGTTCTAAGGTGTGGATGTGATACTAAAAGTAAGTACTGATGACTTAGAAGGACTAGTAGCAAAAGTTTCAAATATACTCTATAAACGCGACCTTAACATAGAGCAAAATAGTGAGTTTGTGGATAAAAGTGAAAATAGATTCTATATGAGGACTGAGTTTAGCGGGACTAATACTAAAGGGTTAGAAAAAGAGCTAAAAGACGCCTTGCCAAGTGCACATATAGACCTTTTAGAATCTAGAAAAAAAGATATAGTAGTTTTTTGCACTAAAGAAAACCACTGCTTAGGTGATCTTTTATTAAAAAACCACAGTGCTGAGTTAAACGCAAATATAAAAGCAGTTATTAGTAATCACGAAGTACTGCGTGCTTTAGTAGAGAAGTTTGACATACCTTACTTTTATGTGCCAGTTAGCGAAGATCTTTTAAAAGAAGAAAGCATAAAAAAGCAAGAAGAAGAGATCTTAAGGCTGCTTAGTAGCTATAGCTTTGACTATATAGTCTTAGCCAAATATATGAGAATCCTAAGTGATAGCTTTTGTGAATGCTTTCCAAGTAAGATTATAAACATACATCATAGCTTTCTTCCAGCCTTCATCGGGGCCAATCCCTACAAACAGGCATTTGAAAGAGGAGTTAAAATAATTGGTGCAACTGCTCACTTTGCTACTTCTGATCTTGACTGTGGGCCTATCATCTCTCAAGATATTATTAATATTGATCATACTTATACTTGGCAGATGCTTCAAAGAGCTGGGAAGAATGTAGAGCGTTCAACCCTAGCGCGTGCACTTGATCTAGTCTTTGACGATAGGGTTTTTATATATAAAAATAAAACTGTGGTGTTTTAGGTATCGTTTTTTTTGCGGAAGGCTATTTGGTGTCTTGATATTTTATATCTCCTAGCATATGACATGTAGTAACTGCCTAGTAAAAACGATTATTTTACACTTAGCTATCTATCCACCTAAGGCTAAAAACTTTAGTGTTTCTTTTGCCAGTAGTAAGTATAGTTTAAGCTTATATCGCTACTAAAACCCACATAGCTATTAAAGTAGTGTTTGTACTCTAAAGAGAGGGCATTTACCCCATGTATAAGCATAACTAAGCCAGCACTTAAGGTAGGATTTAAAGTGCCTTTGATGTTGCCACCTTGACTTAGAAGGCTATCTAAGTTTGAGTTATCCCTAGCTTGAGTGTTTTTTAGGCTTACTTTGCCAGTTTTATGCATAAAGTAGTTAGTGTAAGTAAGACCTGCACCTAGCTTATAGCCAAGCTTAAAGTTAGGACTTCCTAAGAGTAAGTGAGTAAAGTTTGCTTTTCTAGCATTTATTAAACACATTTGGCTTAGCACTAAGCCTCTTTATGAGACTAGTGCGAATAAGCTTAGAATCTATAGCCATATCTAAAGCTTAAAGTAGTAGCTATTAAGTCTTGTTTAAAAGTACCTATGTAAGTAAGTCCTAGATTACTACTTTCTCCTATGTTATATCTAGCATTTAGATTGATACTAGCACTTAGTGGGGTATTAGCTAAAGTTACTACATTAAAGCTAAGCTCTTCATCTAAGAAAGAGACATTATTTATAAGATTACTAGATAAAACATCATAAGAGACATAAACTGCAGCTCCTAGCTTTAAGCTTTCATTTG
Source organism: Helicobacter sp. 11S02629-2 (assembly GCF_002272875.1). Lineage (GTDB taxonomy): Bacteria > Campylobacterota > Campylobacteria > Campylobacterales > Helicobacteraceae > Helicobacter_I. The sequence goes on along the minus strand of NZ_MLAN01000006.1, from coordinate 37,981 downwards.
CACTAAACTCATAGCCTAGTCCAAGTGCTGGTAAAAGTGCATTTTGCGTTTTAGAACTTACTTTTAAGCCAAACTCTCCTTGTTCGCTATAAGCAGATTGAAGTAAAAGAGAGTAGTTAAGTCTTAGGGCTGGTAGGATTGAATGTTTATCAAAGTTTAGTTTATAGCCTAGTAGTAAGGAGGCATTAGCTTCATTAGCTAAGTAGCTTGAGCTTGCCTTTGAGTTCCAGTTACTTTGACTTCTAGTTTGACCTATAGCGTGCAAGGCATAACCTAGTGAAGCTTGATAGGTAAAGCCTTCTCCTAGTGAGTAGACATAGATCCTAGGAGCCATGGTGTTGTAGTTAGCTTCAAAGTCAGTCCTTGAGTATAAGTAGCTTAAAGATGCACCAACAATTAAAGTATCAACAAAGCCGATGTTTTCTAAAACTCCTTCAGGTCTATAGTTTACTCCAGCTATAAGTCCAAAGCCATTAGAGCTATAGCTTTTTACTCCACTTCTAGCAGCTTGATAGATATTAGTATATAAAGCTTGTGCATAGGCTTCTACATTAGAGTAGCTTACATACTCATATTCCACATCACTTGCGACTTCTTTTTGCGCAAGTGCTGCTGGTATAGTTTTTTGTGAGGCGTCTGCATACCTAAGCTTAGATATATCAAAGCCTTTTAGTAAGTTAGCAAGACTAGAAGTAGAGATGATATTATCTAGTGTAAAGGTTGTGTTTTGGTTAGATTCTAAGGCGTAGTTTTGAATTGTGTTGTTTAGATCATTTGGTAGCAAGTCATTTAAAAGGGCTTTGGCGTGTTGGCTTATCTCAGCTTGAGTGCTACCTTCTATAATAAGTAATCTATCAAAGACTTTAGCACTTGTAGAGTTAGTTTTAAACTTTCCATGAGACTTACCAACTTGCAAGGCTATATCTTTTAAGTTATCACTTGGATTATTTAGGATCGCTTTTAGTTTTTCATTAGTTTTATTAGTGTCACTAGGGCTAGTATCACTACTAGTATCACTACTAGCATCACCTTCAGTTGCAGGCTCATCACTTACCATATCAACTAGCCCTGTTTCATTATACTTAGCAAGCAGGCTTAGTTTTTTATCATAGATTTGTTCTGTGTCTTTTAGAGATTTAAGGCGTTTTCTAGGTTTTGGAAACTTTGTGATTGGCTTAAGTGCTTCTTTCTCCTCCCCTTCTTGCTTTGTCCTATTTCTTTCTCGTATCTTTTTGTTTTCTTCTGCTATCTTGGCATTTTCTTCTATTATTGGTGCATTTTCTTTGTCTATTGTTTTATTTTCTTCTGCAAGTTTTGCGTTTTCTTCTGCTATCTTTTTATTCTCTTCTAATATTAGTTTATTTGCTTCTATTGTCTTTTTTTCTTCCTCACTTGGAGTTGCACTTTTACCAAAATAAAAACTTACTAATGTGAAGCTAGAATCTAACTTCTTTTTCCCTAGTTTATATTTACCTGCACTTTCACCTTTTACATCTTTAGTGTCATACTCTGTGCTTTGAAAGTACTCTTTACCCTTTAAGCCACCATCTTCAACATCTAGGCTATCTCTAGTTACTTTCTCTACTACTGGAGTACGTCCTTCTCCTAAAAGTATCCTTCCATTAGTTTGCAGCATATCTTTTTTAAGTAAGAGCGCTTCTTTGCTTTTATCGCTTAGCTTATCGATAAATCCTTGCATATGTTTTTCTGCAGTAGTTTTATTTAGTGCTTCTATCTTAAGGTTAGTTAGGTCTATATCACCTGAATCAAGCTGCAAAGGCTGAAGGTTTATATTACTACCTAGTGGACTATTAGACTTTATAGTGCCTATGTTAAAGCTATCTTCTGTAGTATCAAAGTTAAAAGTAGCATTGATTGCCCTAAAGGCTACATCATTACTACTTTCACCTACATCTATGCTAGTGTAAGGGCTAAAGTTAGCATTTGTAAAGCCATTTATTCCGCTATCTCCTCCACTTATGCTTTCAGTTGCTTTTATAGTATTTAAGCTAGATGTGCTTCCTCCTTGTGTTGTTAGGTTAGTTACATTTCTTATCTTTGATGCATTTATCTTGGCACCATCTTTTAGTATTATGCTTAGTCCAGCACCATCTATACTAGTGGCTTTAAGGTCGGTTTTATCTAGATTTAGGCTACCTGCTATGCCGCTTTTACCCTGTCTTGATTCTGTCCCTAGCATTATATTTTGTACATCAACCTTGCCTCCTTTTATATTTACATCTCCTAGCGTGCTAGAGCTTGCATTAGAAAAGGTAGCATAAGCATCTGATGAAGGCGTGGCGGTATCAGATTCTAAAGTGATAACTATCTTGTTGTTATCTCTATCTTTTACTAGATCTAGATTGTTGGTAGTAGATGAAGTGCCACTTTTAACCTCTACTTGGACTTTATCACTAGAGCCACTAGCATCTTTTATAGTCACAGTATCAGAGTTTTTAAACTTTATAGCTTGGGTTTTAGGTGAAGAGCTAGTTTCCTCATCTGCAACAGGAGTATCTTCAGCACTTGCTGCAGCACCTAAAAGAAGGGATGAAAACAAAACTGGAGCTAGTAAAGAGCGCTTAGCTAGCTTATATAAGTTAGGCTGAGCCTTAGGAGTAAAGGAGGGGGTAAGGCGTTTTGTTTTTAAGCTATTTTGTATATGTGTGGTGTTTGCATCAGACATTAGAATCCTTTCTTAAACTTATGCTTTTTTTGGAGATTCCTGATTTAAAAAGTTGATTGAAACTAAACCGTAGAATCAAGTCTTAACTGTATTTTTAAAAGTGATGATTATTATACTTTAATTTTTATAAAAATAATAATAATTCTTATTATAAAGTATTTTGATTATAGAAGTTAGATTTTAAAGTTTGTTAAGTGTTAGCAAGCCATTTAAAAGCATTTTTAAAGATTTAAAAAATGCAAGATTGACCATAAATGTAGCCTTTAAAAGCAAAGATACTCTAAGTAAATATTTCTCTTAGACACTTAAAATTGCCTTATAATTTAAATCAAAGAACAAATAAGGACTATAAAAAAGTGTCAGCAAAAAATCTATATATAGATAGACTAGGCTTAAGTCTGTTTATAGAATCTTTTCTAAGCTTTTTTTCTCGCCAGATGGATTTTAAAGAAGTAGATTCTATAAGACTAGATTATAAAAAAGACTTAGAATCCAGCCTCATAAAACGCCTTAATGTGGCTAATATGCCTAAGCTTCAAGACCTAGTTGCGAGCTTAGAATCTATAACTTTTGAAGATGCCCCAAGCGTGAAAGTCTTAAGTCCACTTTTTTTAAGCCTTAAAAAAGGAGGCTATCTAGGGCTAAAAGACTTATATGAGTTTGTAAAGATCGCAAGATACTTTCTAGCTTGGGGAAGTAAAAGCCAGCTTGAAGGCGAGCTAAAAGACTACTTTACACGCATAGTTTTTCCAAGTGATATCTTAGAGTTTATAAAAGCTTTTGATAAAGAGGGCAAGATAAAAGAGGGCTTTAATAAAGACTTAGATTCTATAAATCTTGCCCTAGAAGCAAGCAGGCATCGCTTTAAGGACGCTTTAATCTCTGTGCTTAATCAGTCCACATTACAAGAGTACTTAGTAGACAAGCAAGTGCACTTAGTAGAAGGAAGGCAAGCCCTTTTGCTTAGGGCTGGCTTTAGTAACGTGCTTAAGGCTAGGACTATAGCAAGATCAAATAGTGGCTTTTTTTACGTCGTGCCTAATAGCACTCAAAGTGCACTAGAGCAAGTTAGCGCCTTAGAAGATAAGCTTCATCTTATCTTAGAAGCTATAGCTAAAGAGCTTAGTTCTATCTTAAGGCGCCACATGCCTTTTGTGTCTTTTCTGGATAGGGAGTTTGACTTTTTAGATGCCGCTCTTGCTAGGATAAACTTTGCTAGAGCTTATAACTATGAGTTTGTGAGGGCTAAAACGTCTCAGAATCTAAGCGAGTTTAAGTTAGCCATAAAAGACTACAAACATCCAAGTATCAAAAATGCCAAGTCTTTTAGTTTATCTTTTGATAAGCAGCTACTTCTTATAACTGGGGTTAATGCAGGTGGAAAGACTATGCTGCTTAAAAGTATACTAAGTGCTAGCTTTTGTGCTAAGTACTTTATCCCCATGGCTATAAATGCAGCTAAGTCTAATATCCCTTACATAAAACACATAGAGCTTATCTCCCAAGACCCGCAAGATAGCAAGCAAGATATCTCTACTTTTTCAGGGCGTATAAAAGAACTAAGCAGTATCTTAAATCTTAATCATATGATGCTTGGCATTGATGAGATAGAAATAGGCACTGATACTAAAGAGGCTTCTAGCCTTTATAAAACAGTATTAGAGCATATGTTAAATCAAGATTCTAAGATCATCATAACCACGCACCACAAAGAGCTAGCAAGCCTTCTAGCTAGTAATCCAAAAGTAGCGCTTTTAGCCGCTATGTTTGATATAAAAAACTCTCTTCCAACTTATGAGTTTATAGAAGGTATAGGTAAAAGTTACGCTTTTGAAAGTGCACTTAAATATGGCATCCCGGCAAGTTTAGTTAAAAAGGCACAAGATTTTCACGGGGAAGATTCTTTAAGACTAGATAATTTAATAGAAGCACACGCTTATGAGATAACTAAGCTAAAGCAAACTAACCTTGAGTTAGAAACACTTAAAAAAGACTATGCTAAAAAGATGCAGAGTTTAGAGGTGCAAACTAGAGAGCTTAAAAACTCTTATCAGAATCTTAAGTTTGAACTTCAAAGAGAGTACAATCAAAGCATAAAAGAGCTAAAGATGCTACTTAAAAAACTACCTTCTAAGTCAGAAGAAAGCACGCTGATACATAAAGCACTTACTAAAGTTACCAAAAAAGAAGCCAGTAAGACAGAAAAAGAGCTTATAAACTCTAAATCAAAAAGCTTTGAGCTAGATGAGATGGTGGAGTATAAAGGCAGCAAGGCTAAAGTTATAAAAATACTAAAAAGTGAGTATATATTAGAGTTTGAAAATGGCTTGAAGTTGAGTGCTAAGGCGGATGAGTTAAATACTTTCAAAGGTGCTAAAAGCACTAAAACTAGTGTGTCTTATAAAGTAGACGCTGAGGTAAAAGGTGAGTTAAAGCTAGACCTTCACGGGCTTACGCAAGAAGAAGCCCTAGAAGCCATGGATAGCTTTATGTCTAATGCCCTCTTAGCTGGTTTTAATGAAGTCTTGATAGTTCATGGCAAGGGTAATAAGATATTAGCAGGCTTGGTTACTAACTATCTTGATAAAAGCCCTTATGTCAAAGGCTTTGTAAATGCCCCTTTTAATCTAGGCGGCAGTGGCGGCAAGCTAGTTTATTTATAAGGCTTTTTAAAAAACTATCTAATTGCAAGTAAGGATTTTGGTGTATAAAATCTATAACATAGGCTTTTAGGATTTATAGATATTGATTTAGCATGATATTAGTAAGTGGTACTATTCATCATGTGTATATAAAGTTTTTTTGGAGGCTAGTGCCTTAGTTAGATTGTAGCCCATTCTAAGTAATAATATTGCCAAATCTTTTTTAAACTTTATTTTGGTTGGGCGGTTATGGTATATGTAGTTCCTAGCTTTTCTTATTTGGTCTATTTTATTTATAAGTGCGATGTGTGAGTAGGCAGGAAGTAACTCATTTTTGTCATATTTTTTTGATTTAAATGTATTTTCAAAAATATTTATATGTTTATCTAAAATATATATTAAGTCACCAAAACTAAAATTATCAAACAATTCCCAAGTATTTAATCCTTTGTCTTTATGCTTGTTTAGTGTTTTGGGAAAATTGCCATTTAGATACCACTGCTCTCCTAGATTATTGTATATACCTATAGCAAGAGTGCTTCTAAGGGCTACTTCAAAGCAATGCAATAAAAAAAAGCTATCTTCATGTAATAATCTCTTCTTGTTGTAAATATTCATAACCACTGTAATTAGATCTTGGTTTATTTTACTTTTTTGAGCTAAAAAATAAGCCTGTTTTATCGCCCCTTTGAGATAAGAGTGATGCAGTAGACGTGTGCTTTTTGTAAGTTTTTTTATAAAATCTTGTGTTATTAAATGTGGATAGTCTTTAAATAAATCTATAGCATAATCTATAATCTCATTTTGTAGTTCTTTCAACACCAAGCCTTGTATTATTTAATAAAATTATACTAGAATGTCTCCAGTTTAGGGGTGTTCCACCGTGAGTGTGGGTTCAAACTACCCTAAGCTTATTGATATCAACTTCACATAAAAAGCTATCTTAATTTCGATTATCTTACTAGTTTTATCTTCATTTGCATTTATCTTACTTGTGCGGCATTGCGTTTAATTTTATTAAATCAAAATATTTATAACTTTTTTGTATGCAGGTAATGTAAAAGTATTCATTTATTAAGCTAGCACAAGATTGTCTTTTTAATATATTTAGGGATTTTGGCTTTTATCTTAGCAATTGCCAAGATAATGGAATCTATTTTAATAAAACTTAGATTTCAACACTACTATCGCTTAAGTTCGTTTAAGAGGGCTAGTGCAAAGATCTTGTAAAAAGCAAAGTGCACAAAGTGGAGTTCTAGCTTTACATATATGTCTGCCAAAAAGTACCATGCCTTGATGCAAAGAGTTAAGGTTAGTTTTAAATATATCGCTTAAGTCTTTTTCAGTCTCTAGGGGTGTTTTAGCCTGACTTAGATTAAGTCTGTGTGCAACTCTAAAGACGTGGGTATCTACTGCCATGACATTAGTTCCTAAAAGCTCTCCTAAGATTACATTAGCAGTCTTTTGGCCTACGCCACTAAGGCTCATAAGCTCTTTTTGAGTGCTTGGGATCTTGCCGCCAAACTCACTTTCTACTTTTAAAGCCATCTCTTTTAGGTGTTTGGCTTTATTGTTAAAAAAATTAATGCTTTTAATTAGCTCTCTTATAGAATCTACATCTGCACTAGCCAAGGCCTTTGTATCTGGGTAGGCTTTAAAAAGCTTAGGAGTTACTAGGTTTACTCTCTCATCTGTACACTGGGCTGAAAGCATGACTGCTACTAGTAGCTCATAGGCATTGGTATGATTTAGTGCAGTTGTTGCGTCTTTGTAGTGCTCTAAGATTCTGGATTTTATTAAGGCTATGCGTTCTTTTTTGTTTAGCTTTTTATCTACTAGCTGCCCTAGTGAGTGCTTAGGGCTTTTATTTTTATCTTTAGGGGGTTTTTGGGTTATAGCACTAGTTTGCGTGCTATCTTTCACACTATCTTTCTTTATCACTTCTATCTTTCAGTACAATATTTTAAAGTTTATAAGAATCTATTTGACTACGTTTAGGCGTTGTCTGTTGTTAGCTCTCCTACAACCTCTTCTACTTGTATGATCTTAGCCTCTGACCTGCGTAAGGCGACTTGCATACCATCTATATAAACAGAGTAAGTCTGTCTAAATGAAGTTTCAAATGCTGGAGTTATAACAGTCCCTTCATATACACCAAGACTAGTGAAGCGATTTAGCATCTCTTGGTTTGTTGTGTTGATCTTGTCGATTTTGTAGTATTTTCCGTGCACCGCGTTTATTAAAGTCATGTTAGCTCCTTATTGTAAGGCTTTTATGAAAAGTGTATTACAAGAAATAGTTGTCATTCTTAATCTGAAAGAAGACAGACGTATTTTATAACAAAAGCTTTGAAGAGTTTACGAATATTGCAATTTTTATTCTTATTTTTAAGCTTAAGAGTTACATAAAAGTGTTTTATGTTACAATGAAAATTAAGAAAAAAGCTTGAGATTTTAAGGTTGTTAGATGCAGTTTAATTCACACTTAGAGGACTTGCCAGTTTATGAGGCGGGCAAGCCTACGTCACTACTTATGCGTGAGTTTGGGATCGATGAGAAAGACATCATAAAACTAGGCAGCAATGAAAACCCTTTTGGCGCTTCAAGTAAAGTACAAGAGGTATTAAAAGAGCAGGCTAAGTTTGCTAGTGTGTATCCAGATGATTCTTATTATGAGTTAAAAGAAGCCCTTAGCCTACACTTTAATTTGGAATCTAAAAATATCATCATAGGCTCAGGAAGTGATCAAATCATAGAGTACGCCTTGCACGCAAAGTGTGATAAAGATTCTAAAGTGCTTATGGCAAAGTACACTTTTGCTATGTATGAGATTTACACCAAGCAAATAGGTGCTAAAGTCATAAAAACTAATAGCTTTTTATATGACTTAAATGAGATGCTAGATCTAAGTGTAAAAGAAAAGTTTGATGTGATCTTTATCTGCACTCCTAATAATCCACTAGGGGATACTCAAACCAAAGAGGATGTATTTAGCTTTTTAGATAGGGTAAATAAGGATACTTTAGTAGTTATAGATGGTGCTTATATGGAGTATGCAGCAGCGTTTGATAAGAAGTATGAGATAAGCCCAAAAGATATATTAAAGTATGAAAATGTGCTATATCTTGGCACTTTTAGCAAGGCTTATGGGCTAGGTGGCATGCGTATAGGCTATGGTATAGCTAATCCTAAAATCATCACCTTACTGCACAAGTTAAGAGCACCTTTTAACATCACAACTTTAAGCTTACAAGCAGCTATAGCTGCCCTGCAAGATAAAGCGTTTTTAAAAGAAGTTTTAGAATCTAATGTAAGAGAGATGAAGGTTTATGAAAACTTCGCAGCACAAAACTCACTTGATTTTATTAAAAGTTATGCAAATTTTATAACTTTTAATTTAGAAGTGGATTCTACAAAAGTTGCTGATAGTTTATTACGCAAAGGCATTATAATTAGGAACTTGAAAAGCTATAATTTGAACTCTTTACGCTTTACTATTGGCACCGCCAGCCAAAATACTAAGGTTTTGGATTGCTTTAAAGACGCTTTACACGATAGGATTTAGGGGAGGTCTTTAGTTGGACTTTAAAGCTATATTTGCACAAGTTAGCACTTTACTTAAAAAGCTAAATAAAAAGCAAAAGATCGCCATATTAATAACAGTCATTGTTATAGTTGCCTTCCTTGCTTACCTAATAGTCTCTTCCATTGGATCTGGTGAGAAAAAAGGCACAGTAGATGGCTACTCTGTGTTGTTTGAAGGCATGACACCAAGTGATAGCGCACTAGTTTTACAGTATCTCCAAAAAAAGCAGATTCCTTATAAACTTCCTGATGATAAGACCATCCTTGTACCAAAAGATAAAGTCTATGAAGAAAGGATATCTTTAGCCAGCCAAGGACTACCAAAAGATAGTAGAGTAGGCTTTGAGATCTTTGATAATAAAGACTTTGGTAGCACAGAAGGCGAACAAAAGATAAAGTTTTTAAGGGCTACAGAAGGTGAGCTTTCAAGAACTATAGAATCTTTAAGCCCTATAACTAGGGCTAGCGTTAGGATAGCTTTACCAGAAGATACTGTCTTTGTCAGCCGTGCTGCACTCCCTACAGCTTCAGTAGTCTTAGCCTTAAGGCCTAATATGGTCTTAAGTCCAAAGCAGATCTTTGGTATCAAAAACCTAGTTGCTGCAAGTGTTAGCAAACTAACTCCTGATAATGTAAAAGTAGTAGATGAAAACGGTGACCCACTAGGGGAGGATGACGAGCTTTCAACCACTAAAGAAAAAGCCCTAGCTCAGCTTAAATATAAGCAAAACTATGAAAGAGATATGGAATCTAAAATCATAAGCATCATATCTCCTATAGTAGGGGGTAATCAAAAAGTAGTAGCTAAGGTTAATGCAGACTTTGACTTTGCCCAAAGAAACAGCACTCAAGAGACTTTTGACCCAAACAACGTTATAAGAAGTCAGCAAAACCTAGAAGAAAAAAGAACAGGTCCAGCACCTAAGCAAGTAGGTGGAGTGCCAGGTGCTGTTAGTAATATAGGGCCAGTTCAAGGTCTAGATGATAATGGCCAAGAAAAATATGAGAAAAACCAAGACACTACAAACTATGAAGTTGGCAAAACAGTAAGTGAGATAAAAGGCGAGTATGGGACTTTAACTCGCCTCAGTGCTGCTGTAGTAGTAGATGGCAAGTATCAAGAAAATGATACTAATGGCGTTATAAAGTACATTTATCATCCACTTAGTGAACAAGAGCTAAATCAGATTAATGCATTAGTAAAACAAGCCATAGGATATAACCAAACTCGTGGCGATGAAGTTACGGTTGGTAACTTTGAGTTTAACCCACTTGCTTCAAAACAAGTTGTGCTTAGTGGCTATGAGAAAACTACACAGGCTATACAAAAGTATCTTGGTCCTTTCATGCCTCTATTAAGGTATGTGATAGTTATCATCATCCTCTTTTTCTTCTATAAAAAAGTTATCGCACCATTTGCTGAGCGTATGCTTGAGGTGCATGAAGAAGAAGAAGATAAGACTGAAAGCATCTTTGACTACGAAGAAGATGAAGATGCATTAAACCGTGCTAATGAGATGCGTAAAAAAGTAGAAGAGCAACTTGGCATCGGAGAAGGATTTAACGAAGACGCTGTGAAATATGACGTCTTGTTAGAGAAAATCAAAGACGCCATGAAAGAAAAACCAGAAGAGGTTGCAAGTCTTTTTCAAGCTCTCATAAAAGATGAAATTGAGATAAAATAAGCTTAATTTCTCTAGTTAACTTAAGGAGAGTTGAATGGCTACTACTTTAAATGCAAAGCAAAAAGCACAGTATGATGAACTGTCCATGTCTGAAAAGATAGCCATCTTGTTGATACAAGTTGGCGAAGAGATAACTAGCGAGATATTTCACAACCTAGATTTAGATTCCATAACTGAGATAAGTAAGCAGATAATGCAGCTTGGCGGTACTGATAAGGCAGTAGGTGGGGCTGTATTAGAAGAGTTTTATACCATCCTTCAGTCTAACCAGTATATAAACTCAGGCGGTATAGACTTTGCAAGAGAGCTTTTAACTAAGGCACTTGGCCCAGACATGGCAAAAAAGATACTAGATAAGCTAGCAAAAACCATGCAAAGTACCAAAAACTTTGGCTATCTTGATAAGGTCAAACCTCAACAGCTTGCTGACTTTATAGTTAATGAACACCCTCAAACCATAGCACTTATCTTGGCACACATGGATTCTGGTGGGGCGGCTGAGACTTTAGGCTACTTTACAGATGAGATGAAGGCTGAGATATCTATAAGGATGGCTAATCTTGGGGATATCTCTCCTTCAGTAGTTAAAAGAGTGTCAGCTGTGCTAGAACAGCAAGTTGAGTCTCTAACTAGCTATAAGGTTGAAGTTGGAGGGCCTCGTGCTGTTGCTGAGATGTTTAACCGCATGGGACAAAAGACTTCTAAAGCCACTTTAGCCCAGATAGAACAAAGGGATAAGCAGCTTGCTAATGACATAAAAGAGATGATGTTTACCTTTGAAGATATTTCTAAACTTGATAAGAGTGCTATACTTGAGATACTAAAAGTAGTAGACAAAAAAGAGTTAGCCCTAGCTTTAAAAACCTCACCAGACAGCCTAAAACAAAAGTTTATGGATAATATGAGTTCGCGTGCAAGTGAACAGTTTGCAGAAGAGATACAGTTCTTAGGAGCAGTGAAGGTAAGAGATATAGAAGCTGCACAAAGAAAGATAATAGAAGCAGTACAAAACCTCTCAGAACAAGGCCTTATACAGATAGGAGAAGAAGAAGATGTTGTCAACTAAGCAAAATCTCATACAAAAAGAGGATATGCAAGACCACAGAGTTGAAAGGTATGAGTTTAAGTCTATAGCACAAGCTAGTCCTTCTTTTAGTGATGAACCTAGTGCCATCATAGTAAGTGAGCCAAAAGAGCAAGATCTAAACACCAAAGAAGCAAAGACAGAAAAACCAGTTTTTACCTCCTCTTTAGAAAAAGAGCTAATAGATAGGCTTTTACAAAAAAGTGATGAACTAAGCACAAGGCTTGCTAGTATGGAGATACAAGCACAAAAGGCTGAAGAAAACTATGAAAAAGCTAGTCAAGAAAGCTATAAAAGAGGTATAGAAGAAGGAAAAAATATAGCGAGACTAGAGTTAGAACACACTATTAATATAGAAAAAGAAAAGATAGTGAACTCAATAGTTGCCCTAGAAGATACACTAAAAGCTTCTCAAACTCATATAGTAGAGTTAGAAAAAGAACTAAGTTCTATAGCTATAGATATGGCAAAAGAAGTCATTATAAAAGAGATAGATGAGAGTTCTCAAAAAGTAGCCTTAGAGCTAGCTAAGTACTTACTTGGTAGCATTATGGATGCAACCCATGTGCAAATCAAAGTCAACCCAACTGATTATGTCTACTTAAAAGAGCACTTAAAAAATTTAGAAAAAGTTCAGCTTGAAGCAGATAATGCTATCTCAAGAGGAGGAGTAGTTATATCTTCTAATCTTGGCAATCTTGATGGCAATATCATGTCTCGCTATAAGATGCTTAAGCAGTCAGTCTTGGATAATCTAAAAGCCTAAGGCTAGTTAGCATGGAGGAAAAAAATATAACACCACCACAGACCTCTACAACACCAGCTATCAGTCCTAATGAAGTAGTGTCTAAAGACTTAAAGACTAATAGGCTAATAGTTGACATGCTTAAAAATGTAGATATATCAGATAAGTTAAAAGATGCAGATATCACAAGTCTTGAAAGCCTAAGTGAAGCTATAAGACATAGAATCTTAGAAGTGGTTAGTAAAAATGGAGGGCACCTAAGCTCTACTCTTGGCGCAGTTGATCTAATAGTTGGTATGCATGCTGTGTTTGACTGTGCTAAAAGCCCTTTTATCTATGATGTCAGCCATCAAACTTATGCACATAAGCTTATAACTGGGCGCTATAAAGAGTTTGAAACCCTACGTACATTTGGAGGCATAAGTGGCTTTACTAGCCCTTTTGAGAGCCCTAAAGACTACTTTATAGCAGGGCATAGTTCTACATCCATATCTTTAGGAGTTGGTGTTGCAAAGGCTAGGGCACTAGAAGATAATCCTAACAAGCCAGTAGTACTAGTTGGTGATGGTGCTATGAGTGCAGGGCTAATCTATGAAGCTATAAATGAGCTTGGTGATAGAAAATACCCCATGATAATAATCTTAAATGATAATGAGATGAGTATAGCTAAGCCCATAGGGGCGATATCTAGAATCTTATCTACTAGTATAGCTAGCCCGTTTTATCAGTCTTTTAGAGAAAAAGTTAAAAAGATACTTACAAAGGTTCCTCAAAGTGCTGCCTATCTTGCTAATAGATTTGAAGATGGTTTTAAGCTTATAACACCGGGTGTACTGTTTGAAGAGCTAGGATTAAACTATATAGGTCCAATAGATGGACACAATATAAAAGAGATAATCTCTACTTTAAAAGTAGCAAGCACTCTTAATAAGCCAGTTATAATCCACGCCCAAACTATAAAAGGCAAAGGCTACAAGATAGCTGAAGGAAGATATGAAAAGTGGCATGGAGTTGGGCCTTTTGACTTAAGCACAGGTAAAAGTTTAAGCGTTAAAAAGACCCTTTCTCCAACTGATGTTTTTGGAGCGACTTTAATGGAGCTTGCTAGAAAAGATGAAAAGATAGTAGGTGTAAGTGCTGCTATGCCTAATGGCACAGGCATTGCCAACCTTATAGAAGAGTTTCCAAGTCGCTTTTTTGATGTAGCTATAGCTGAACAGCACGCAGTGACTTCTATGGCTTCTTTTGCAAAAGAAGGCTTTAAGCCCTATGTTGCAATCTATTCTACTTTTTTACAAAGAGCTTATGATCAGATAGTGCATGATGTGTGCATCATGAGCTTGCCGGTAAGATTTTGCATAGATAGAGCAGGTATAGTTGGAGAAGATGGTGAAACGCACCAAGGCTTACTAGATGTATCCTATCTAAGAAGCCTTCCTAATATGATACTAGTTGCACCAAGAAGCTTAGAATCTTTAAAAGAAGTGCTAGCTTTTTCAACTACTGTCAATAATGCACCTTTTGCTTTTAGATACCCAAGAGGTAGTTTTATCTTAGATAAAGACTTGTATGTGAAAGGCTATAAAGAGGCTTTAGAGTCTAAAAAGATGCAAGTTTTAGTAGAGAGTAAAGATTCCAAAGTCTTATTACTTGGTTATGGTAATGGCGTGGGAAGGGCACTAAAAACACAAAAAGAGCTAAAGACAAAAGAAGTAGAAGTGGATGTTAGTGACTTAGTCTATCTAAAACCACTTGATAAAGAAGGCTTACTAAAAGCCTTTGAACGCTATGAATATATAGTTGTGCTAAGTGATAGCTATAAGCTTGGAGGTGTGGGTAGTGCGGTAAGTGAGCTTCAAGGAAGTTTTTTACTAGAAGGCAGGGCTATAAAAGCTAAGATAGTAAGTTTAGAAGTTGATGATATCTTTGTAAAACATGGCGCTACTAGTTTAGTTGAAAAGTCTCTTGGACTTGATAGTATGTCTTTGGCAGAGAAGATTTTAAATCTTATAAATATTAAAGGAGTATAAATGGACATAGATCCTAGTAAACAAAAAGCATTAGACTTAGCTATCAAACAAGTTGATAAGGCCTTTGGGAAGGGCATGCTTATAAGGCTAGGAGATAAGCAAGTAGAAAAGATAGATGCTATCTCTACTGGGTCTTTAGGAGTTGACTTAGCCCTTGGTATAGGCGGGATACCAAAAGGAAGGATTATAGAAGTTTATGGTCCTGAAAGTAGTGGTAAGACGACATTAAGCCTGCAGATAATAGCTCAGTGTCAAAAAGAAGGAGGGATATGTGCTTTTATAGATGCTGAGCACGCCCTTGATGTTTACTATGCTAAAAATCTAGGAGTAGATATAGAAAACCTCTACATCACTCAGCCAGATAATGGCGAGCAAGCCTTAGAGATACTAGAGACTTTAACTAGAAGTGGGGCTATTGATCTAATAGTAGTAGATAGTGTTGCTGCACTTACTCCAAAGGCTGAGATTGATGGTGATATGGGTGATCAGCATGTAGGTCTTCAAGCTAGACTTATGAGTCATGCTTTAAGAAAGATAGCAGGAGCACTTTCTAAGATGAACACTACTCTAATCTTCATCAACCAAATAAGAATGAAAATAGGCATGATGGGCTATGGAAGTCCAGAAACTACAACTGGTGGTAATGCTTTGAAGTTTTACGCAAGTGTTAGGATTGATATAAGACGTATAGCTAGCCTTAAGCAAGCAGAGCAAGTCATAGGAAACAGAGTAAAAGTAAAAATCGTAAAAAATAAAGTCGCCCCTCCTTTTAGAGAAGCAGAGTTTGACATCATGTTTGGTCAAGGTATAAGCAGACAAGGTGAGATCATAGACTATGGCGTAAAGCTTGACATCATAGATAAAAGTGGTGCTTGGCTAAGCTATGGCGATAGGAAGATAGGGCAAGGCAAAGAAAACGCTAAGCTTTTCTTAAAAGATAATCCAGACGTAGCCAAAGAGATAGAAGATAAGATAAAAGAGCAAATTGGCATGAGTGAAGAGATACTGCCTTTGCCAGATGAGCCAGAGGATGAAAACTTAGACTAAGTTTTATAGAATCTAGTTTTCTTTAGTTTTAGATTCTATAGATATGAAAATCTAAAAAATATAAAATTGCTAAATCGATGCAAGCACTTCTTTGTAATGACTAAAAGATAGATTCTATAAATTTATGGAATCTATTTTTATTAAACATCAATTGTGAGGAGAAAGCCATCACAAAAAGAAGGCACAACCTTTGAATTTGGCAATTAGATATTAAAAATAAGCAATCTTTTCAAAATCTAACAAACTAGCATCAAGTTATCTTTGACTTTAGTCAAAATAAGCATGCAGAGCACTAAGAAGTAAAACTCTATCAAAAACTAGACTTAGGGTCATACATAAAAGTCTTATAAGCCCTATATGGTGTTCTATCTATTCTTCTTATCAACTTAAGATCTTTTTAGTGCAATATTTTTTATCCTCCTTCCTCCAAAAGTTGCTATACTGTATCACTATACTGCCTATTGTAAGAAATGCTAAAAGATAGGTTATGCAAAAGGAGAGAAGATTGAAAAGCCAAAAGAGTAAAAAACCACCTTCGCACTTAAATGTCTTCAAGCAGCCTAAGGCTTTTTATCTTATATTTTCCATAGAGTTATGGGAGCGTTTTGGCTATTATGGCTTGCAGGCTATATTAGCAGTTTACTTAGCAAGGGAGATAGGGTTAGGAGAGTCAGATTCCATAACTTTGTTTTCTTCGTTTGCAGCACTTGTCTATGGACTAGTTGCTATTGGAGGGTGGCTAGGAGATAGGGTGCTTGGCACTAAGCGAGTTATACTTTTAGGGGCTATAGTCTTAGCTATAGGCTACGTGCTAGTAGCTTACTCCAATCATAGTGCAGGTATGATTTATATAGGTATGGCAACCATAGCTGTGGGTAATGGCCTTTTTAAAGCCAACCCTTCTTCTTTACTATCAACTTGCTATAAGAAAGATGACCCGCGTCTTGATGGTGCTTTTACGATGTATTACATGTCTATAAACATAGGCTCTTTTTTCTCCATGCTTATAACTCCCTTTTTAGCAAAGCACTATGGCTTTAGTGTTGCTTTTTCTTTAAGTGTAGTTGGTATGCTTATAGCCATTATAAACTTTGCTTTTTGTAAACGCTGGATAAAAGACTATGGCTCAAGACTAGATTTTAAGCCTTTAAACTTAAGAAATCTAAGCCTTACCATACTTGGCATCCTTATCTTAATAGGAGTTGCAACTTGGCTTTTACACTATCAGCATATAGCGCGTGCTGTGTTAGGGTTAATTGCCATAGTTGTTATCATACTTTTTGCTAAAGAGACTTTTTCCTTGCATGGGGCACCTAGAAGGAAGATGATATTAGCTTTTATCTTGATGATAGAATCTTTAATCTTTTTTGTACTCTACGCACAGATGCCAACTTCGCTAAACTTTTTTGCTATACATAATGTTTCTCACTCTATCTTTGGAATCTCTTTTCAACCTGAACAGTATCAAGCACTAAATCCTTTTTGGATAATCATAGCCAGTCCCATACTAGCCATCCTTTATAACAAACTTGGCGATACTTTGCCTATAACTATGAAGTTTGCCATAGGCATGGTGCTTTGCTCACTTGCTTTTTTAATCTTGCCACTAGGCACAAAGTTTGCCAATGACTTAGGGATAGTGTCTGTAAACTGGCTTATAGTTAGCTATCTTTTCCAAAGTGTAGGAGAGCTTATGATCTCAGGGCTTGGGCTTGCTATGGTAGCCCAGCTTGTGCCAGCACGTCTTATGGGCTTTATCATGGGGGCTTACTTTTTAACGTCTGCTGGGGCTAATATAGTAGGTGGCTATGTTGCTAATATGATGGCTGTGCCAAGTAATGTTAATAATGCCCTTGTGTCTTTAAAAGTATATGGGCATGTATTTTTACAAATAGGCATAGTTACTGCAGTCATCGCAGTTATCATGCTTATAAGTGCCCCTAAGCTTAATAATATGATGAAAAATTAAAACTCGTGCTATTAGGATAGTTTATAATAACCATACAGAGGTTTTT
The DNA here is from genome assembly GCF_002272875.1 of Helicobacter sp. 11S02629-2. GTDB lineage: Bacteria > Campylobacterota > Campylobacteria > Campylobacterales > Helicobacteraceae > Helicobacter_I. The sequence continues at coordinate 20,463 of NZ_MLAN01000006.1, read as the reverse complement.
ATAACTAATACTATAAAGGCAAGGCATGCGTAATATTTTATTTTGTGGGACACCAGAGTTTGCAAGAGATGTTTTATACTTTTTAAGCCAAAAGCACAACATCGTTGGCGTGTTAACTCAGCCAGATAGACCAAAGGGGCGAAAAAAGCAGCTTACTCCTCCTCCAGTTAAAGACTATGCTTTGAGTATTAATGTCCCAGTTTTTCAGCCAGAAAATCTAAAAGAAGGAATCATAGAGCCTTTAATGGAATCTTTAAGTAGGCTAGAGATTAATCTAGTAGTGGTTGTGGCTTATGGTCAGATACTTCCACAACTCTTCTTAGATATGTATAGATGCATTAACTTACATGGATCACTGCTTCCAAGCTATAGGGGGGCTTCTCCTATCCAGCAGATGATACTAAGTGATGATGAGACTTTTGGACTAAGTATCATAGATATGGATGCTGGGCTTGATAGTGGCGATATCTTATCTACTTGGTCTATAGATAGAAAGCTAGTAGATGGGCTTAATCTAATATCACTTTTAGAGCTTTTTGCTAAAGAAGGCGCTAGGATGCTAGATGAAGTGATAGATAATATAGATTCTATAACCCCTATAAAGCAAGATGCAAGTAAGGCAACTTACTGTAAAAAGATAGCTAAAAGTGATGGCTTAGTAGACTTTAATGATGCCTTAGATATCTATAAACGCTACCTTGCTTTTATAGCTTGGCCGGGCGTGTTTTTAGAATCTAATCTTAAACTTCATGATATATCTTTGCATGAGACAACTTCCATTAATGAGCCCGGTTTGATACTAGCCCTAAAAGATAAAGGCATAGTAGTGGGCTGCAAAAAAGGAAGCCTTCTTATAGGGCAGGTTACTCCAGATTCTAAAAGTAAGATGCAAGCTAGTAGCTATCTGCAGTCTTGTGGGCTTAAAGTAGGCGATAAACTAGCTTAGCTATCACTTAGCTAAAATGCACTTTTTATTAGATTCCAAAAAGTAAGGTTTTATAAAGACCATTTATCTCAGTATCACTTAGATGCAAGCAAGACTGAGAGCTTATGTAGTTAAAAAAGCTAGTTTTTTTCAGGGTAAAAGACTTAGGTAAGCACTTAGTACAGGCTAGATTAAAGCCTTTAGTTAAGGCTACTATCTCGCCAAGGGGCTCTTCACAAAGTGTGCAGTAACTAGCACTAAAGTCTCGCCCTTCATAGTTTAAAAGCTTAGAGTGCATCTGAAGTATGAGACTTTTTGGCTCTTGTCTTGCAAGCATGTGGCTACTAGATTCTAATAAGTCATAATAAAAGTTTGGGCACTCACTAACATCTTCTAAGTGGCGATTTAGTAGTCCTAAGTAACGCTGCCAGATATACATCTTATCTATATCAAGCTCAAAGTTGCGGTTTAGATGCATGATATTTCTAAGTTTTGGCATATGAAGTGAGTTAGCTTCAACTTCATAGTCTATCTTTCGCCCAACGTGCAAGATACTATGCCTTGCTCCATAGAATCTATAAAGGGTTTGCATCTTACCTCTAGTTAGGATTCTAACTATCAAGTCTTCTCTAGTAGATTTTATGATAGCTAGGATGTAGCCTTCCATCTTTTAGCTTTTTTAACCTACTCTACTGTTACGCTTTTTGCTAAGTTACGTGGCATGTCTACGTCATTACCGAGTCTTACTGCTATCTCTAAGGCAAGAAGTTGCAAGCAAGTCATCATGGAGAAAAACTCTTCCATATAGCTTTCATACTTTGGTATAAGCACTAAGTCATCAGCTAACTCAAAGTCTAGTGGACTTAAAGCACAGATTGTAGAATCTCTAGCAGCTAACTCTTCTACGTTGCTTTTTACTTTTTCATAAAGTAGGTTTTTAGGGATTAAAGCTAGGGTAAAAAGCCTTGCATCAGCTAGTGCTATAGGACCATGTTTCATCTCGCCACTTGGGTAGCCTTGGGCGTGAAGATAGCTTATCTCTTTTAGTTTTAAAGCTCCCTCTAAAGCTAGTGGGTAGAATACATCTCGCCCTATAAAGAAAAAGCCATGTCCGTGCAAATAGCGCTTACTTAAGCGTTTTAGTCTTTCGTGCATTTTAGATTCTATATGGGCTGCTTTTATACACCCAAGCATGGCTTTTATCTCGCTTTTTAGTCCTTTTTTATCGATGTTGCCATTTCTTAAGCCTAGATAAACGCTTAGTATCCAAAGTACCATGACTTGCGTTGCAAAAGCCTTAGTGCTAGCTACACCTTTTTCTATGCCAGCACGCGTAAGCAAGCTTGCATCACTTAGCCTAACTATAGAGCTATTATCAACATTACATATGCTTAGGGTTTTTAAGCCACTTCTTTTAGCTAGCTTTAAAGCCTCTAAAGTATCAGCAGTCTCACCACTTTGGCTAATTGCCACAAAAAGCTCATTTTTAGAGATGATGGGTTTGGCGTATCTAAACTCACTAGCTATCTCAGTGCTTGCTTTAATCCTAGCTTTGCGTTCTATTAAGTACTGACCTACAAGCCCTGCATGATAGCTAGTACCACAAGCACATATCCTTATAGAATCTATGCCTTCTAAAAGCTTATCATCTAACTCTTCTAGTCTTATGTCTTCTTCACCAACTCGCCCAAGCATACACTCTAGCAGCACTCTTTCTTGCTCATAGATCTCTTTTTCCATGTAGAATCTAAAGCCTTCTTTTTTTGAGCTTTCTTTACTGCCACTTAGTGGTCTTATATCCCTTAAACTGCTAAAGCCGCCAAGTTTCATCTCACCTATATCTCCATCTTGCAAGTAAGACACCTTATCAACCTTACCTATAAGAGGTGAGTCAGAACTTGCAAAGTAGATATCATCTTCCCTGCCTTCTCCTATAACTAGTGGACTTGCATTTTTTGCATAAAAGATGGAATCTGGACTTACCTTAGTTATAAGTAATATGGCATAAGCCCCTTTTAACTCGCCTATAGTTTTTTGAAAAGCAGCTAAAGGCTTATGCTTTTTTAGGTTTTCTTCAAAAAGGTGGACTATAACTTCAGTGTCAGTTTGACTTACAAAACTATGTCCTTTTTTGGTTAAGTCTTCTTTTAACTCAGCGTAGTTTTCTATTATCCCATTATGGACGACATTGCTAAAGCTTGCAGTGTGAGGGTGGGCGTTTAGCTCTGTAGGTTTGCCGTGTGTCGCCCATCTTGTATGACCTATAGCTACGCCAAAGCCAGAAGAGTTAAAGTCTTTAGTTTTAGATTCTAAGTTACTAAGTTTTCCAACTGCTTTATAAACTACTAACTCATTATCTTTAAGCACTGAAAGCCCAGCACTGTCATAGCCTCTATACTCAAGGTCTTTTAAGCCATCCATCACTATGGTCTTTTTTTCATTATCACCTATGTAGCCTATGATTCCACACATGGTTCTCCTTTATGTAGTTTGTAGTAGTTTGCTTGCATATTTTATCTTTTTATAGTGACTTAGTTTTTTTATATGTCACTTTTATGCCATTTTATCTTGGGCACTCTACTTCTAGCCTTGCAGGTCCTATGTTGTTAGGCAGGCTATCTAGGTCTAAAAGTAGGGCATGTTTTTCTTGTCTTTTTCCTTGAAAGGTTCTAGTTAGCAAAAGATTGCAGTTAGTTAGGCTTTTTGGCATGGGGGTTATAGTGTAAAGCTCATCACTTAGCCTTGAAACCGCAGAGATGTTAGGAGAGATCCTAGAGTAGAGGTTTGAGGGTTTTTGCGTGTTTCTATAGATCTTTATCTCTTGGTTGCTAGATTCCACTGAAGTTAGCCTACCATTCATGTCATACATCTTTTGAGTTTTAGCACTTGGGTAGTTTTCTAGTGTGTTTAAAAGGTTTTTTGATAAAAATAGCACCTTTCCTTGCCCGGTATTTATCAGATAGTTATTAGATAAAGGGATGATGTTAGAAACTACAAAGTAGACTTCTTTTTGCCCGCTTTTATTAGGGCTTGCTGGAAGGTTTTTACTCATAAAGTTATCTGCTTCAAGGCTGGTAAATAAAACTAGGGTAAGTAGGGGGATTATTTTTATAAGGTTACGCATAAAATCTCACTTTTTAGTTAAGGTATTATAATAACATCTAACGTTTTTAAATCGGCTTTTTTAATAGGAGATGGTTTTGCAACTTAGCAAGTATAGTGCTAGTGGGAATGACTTTTTAATATTTCATAGTTTTATATCACAAGATAGAAGTGCCTTAGCAAAAAGTATCTGTAATAGACACTTTGGTGTTGGAGCTGATGGCTTAGTAGTTTTGCTACCTTTAAAAGGAGACTTTAAGGAATCTTATAAGTGGGAGTTTTATAACGATGATGGAAGTAGGGCTGCTATGTGTGGTAATGCTTCAAGATGCGTGGCCTTTTATGCCGCACTTAATGGCCTTGCTAGCTTAAAACATAGCTTTTTAACTGAGGCTGGGCCTATAGAAGTTGAAGTCTTTCCGCACACAAACTTGCAGGCAGAAAGTATCTTAGAAGTTAGTTCTACTCTAGGTGAAGCAAAGCTTTTAAGCACTCATAAAGAAGAAGGCTTAGAGTTTTCTTTAGTGCTTATGAACATCCCTCACTTAGTGCACTTTGCAAAAACTAAAGAAGAGTTTTTAAGACTAACGCATAATCTTAGCTTTTTAAAAGCCCTAAGAGATAAGTATGATGCTAATGTTAATATCGCCTTTATAGAATCTAGTGGAGCACTAAGCTATGCTACTTTTGAAAGAGGCATAGAAGGTATAACTCTAGCTTGTGGCACTGGGGCATGTGCAGTTTACTCTTTGCTAAACATAGCAGAATCTAAAATCTTAATCCCACCTAGCAAAGAAAAACTTAGCGTTTTTAAAGTAGGGCAAAAGATAGGCTTTAAAGGGGAAGTAAAAAGGATCTGTGATATCAACATGGTTTTTTAAGTAGGCTTATCAACTAGCTAGGATTTTGTAAAAAAAGTTATGAGAAAAGGTAAAACTTGTTTTTTAAAATAATCTTTGTATGTGTAGCTGTGGTCTTACACATCTTTATCTACTATGCTTTGTTTCGATACGCTGGAGTTTACTCTCCACTTAGACATATCTTTAAGATACTAGTAACGCTAAATGCTATATTTTTAATAGCCAACTTTGTAGGGTCTAATGTAAAACTAAGCTCTTGGCTAAACACAGTCTTTGCTTCAAGCATAGGCATCATGTGGATATTTTTAGTAGCAAGCATAGTTTGTCTAATAGTTGTGCTTATAATAAGGGCTTTTAGCTACTACTACTATCACTCATTAAGCCCTTATATAGCAGCTGTGCTAATAATCATAGCCATAATTGCCATTATCGCTAGCTTTTATGAAGGCTATAGACTTCCTGCTATAAGAACGCAGACTATAGAGCTTAGTGGCCTTAAGCAAAACCTAAAAGTAGCAGTCATAGCAGACTTACACATAACTAAGCTAGTAAAACCAAAAGAAGTAAAAAATATAGTGGCTGAGGTTAATAGCCTAAAGCCAGATCTAGTCTTTTTAGTAGGTGATATCATAGATACTTACTATGTGAGTGCTAGAAACTCAGCTAGCGAGTTAAAAGCACTAAATGCTCCTCTTGGAATCTATTACGTTTTAGGGAATCATGAGTATCACTATGATATAGATAATATAATAAAAGCCTTTCAGACTATGAATTTTAAAGTACTTATGAACTCTGAAGTAAGCCTTGATGAAGTCGGACTAAACATAGCTGGTATCTCAGATATGTCTAGTGCTAGATATAAAATAGAGCCTAGTAGTAACCTAGCGCCAAATCTTACAAAAGCCTTAGAGTTTGCTAACCCTTCATATCCAACAGTACTGCTTGCCCATCAGCCAAAGGTGATACAGCTAGTAGGGGATAAGAAAGTAGACTTAGTAGTCTCTGGGCACACTCATGGCGGGCAGATCTTTCCTTTTAACTTTTTAGTGCCTTTGCAGCAGCCTTATGTTAGGGGGCTTCATGAGTATGAAAAAGGTAAGTTTATATATGTAAGTGTTGGGACTGGTCAGTGGGGAGCACCCATGAGGCTTTTTGCAAGAAGAGAGATAACGCTTTTAAATCTTAAGGCAAGCAGATAAGTAAAACTTTAAACTAAGTACTAGATTCTAAGGCTGGCAAATCTTAAGTCAAGAAGTTTTAAGTCAAGAAGCCCTAAGCAAAGAATTTTTAAAGTAAGAGACATTAAAGCAAAGATTTGGGCTAGAGATAGAATCTTTTAAATCCATCCTAAACCCCGCTATCTTTAAGTCTTGCTTTAAGTTTTGCTTGCCACAGGTCTTTTTCTTAAGCTTACTTGTAAAGATTTGGAATCTTTTAGTAAGACTTAAGCTAACTTATACAAACTTTTTTATATCTCTTTTAAGATCTAAGAAGTTAGACTGAATCATCTGGCTTATATCTTGTATGCTTTGAGAGTTGTTTACATTGTGATTAATGACATTTTTTATCTCTACTACTTCTTTGTTTATATCTTCTATAGTGCTTTGTATATTATTAGCTGCGTTTAAGACTACAAAGATAGTTTTTAGATTTTCATGAAACTTAGAATCTAGTTTTGCTATATTATCCCCTACGACGTTTGCTTTTTCTAAGACTTCGCCTAGACTTTTTCTATTAGCCTCCATAGCTTGATAGTTTGAAGTGACCCCTTCTATCATCTCTTGTATGTTGCCATCAATTGCCCCAAGGTTGCTTTGTGTGGTTTGAGCAAGCTTTCCTATCTCATCAGCAACTACTGCAAAGCCACGCCCATGCTCACCAGCCCTCGCTGCTTCTATAGCAGCATTTAATGCTAAGAGGTTAGTTTGCTTTACTATTTGATGGATGATGGTTAGTATCTCTTTTATGCCATCTGCTTTTTTGTTTAGGCTACTTAGATTGCGTATAACTTCTTCATCAAGGTCATATGTTTCTTTTGTGTGCGTCCTTAGATTAGACATGGCATCATCTAGGTCTTTAAAGTCTTGTATCATGCCTTCATTTCTAGCTTTGTTTTCATTTATACCACCTACAAACTTTTCTAGACTTTTTTGTGAGATCTCAGTACTAGTAGATATCTTTTGCATGATGTTTTCTTCTTTCTTAGTTAGCTCATTAGAAGATATGGCTATGTTTTTTAAGCTATTAGATAAAGATGTGCCATTATTGATACTAGTTTTTACTAGTGTTATGGTTCCATTAAGACTAGTTTTAAAGCTTTCTATATGATGTAAAACTGTACTTACTTCATTACTCCATCTAGTATCTGCGTTAATCTTTTGATCAAGTTTTAAGTTTCCAAGCTCTGAAGCTATAGTCTTTGACATCTTAGTGCCCCACTTGTTTTCATCTAGGTCGTGGATAAGCAAAAAGACAGCACAGACATACTGTACGATCTCACCTACTAGGTTGTCAGTAAAAAAGTAGGCATTAAGAACTAACACTATGATTCCAACTATGTGTATAAATCTCATCCGTTGATAAAGTGATCTTATATTCATGACGATGACCTTTGTTAAATAAAGTTTATCTTTTAGTTAGATATAAAATAAAATAAAATGATTAATGTGGTATTGATTATATATAAGCTAATAATGAAATGTATAGAAACTAACTAAAACTTTACCAAAGCTAGATTCTTTGTTTAGTTTAAACTAGATAAAAGATAGGCTATCAAGGCACTGAGGATATTTAAGCTTTTTGATTTAGCTCAGTGAAAATCTTTTCTAAAGCTTCTTTTTTCTTTAGTATCTCTATATTTTCTTCTGCTGCTACTATGCTTATATCTCGCAAAGCTTCTATGTTGGAATCTATATCGCTTAGATTTATATCCTCACTAATCTTGCTTTCTTCTATAAACTCGACATTTTTAAAACTAGCCTCATTTGCATTAAAGACCTCCTCTTTAGGACAGTCTTTACTTAGCTTATTTAAAATATTTTCTTTATATGTATCTTCCATGTATAAGTTTTTAAGCTCAACTTCAAGTTTTGAGTTAGTTAGCTCTAGCTCTAGTACTTTATCTTTTAGATTTATAAGCTTAACTATGCCTTTTTTATAGTAGCTATAAAGCTCTTCTCCATAGACTTTTTGGGCTATCCTAGCCCTTGCTATATTGCCATTTTTTACATGTACGTTAACTATATCTAAGGGAGCAAACTCTTTGAAAAAATACTCTATATCTAAGAAGTCTTTGCTTTGTGTGTTAGATTCCACATCATTATCTTCTAGGGTTTCTTTTTCAAGTTTTGTTTTATAAAGCTTAGCTTTGCTTTGTAAGTCTGCAAGCTCTATACGTAGTAAGTTTAGTTCACTATGTGCATCTTTTAGCAAGGTATTAGCCTCTAGTAAGTCTTGCGTTACAAGCTTTAATTCTTCTTCTTTGCTTTCTAGCTCGGCATTTTTAGAATCTAAAAAGTTTAGGAATTTAAGCTTTTCTTTATCGAAAATCTCTTCTATCTGCCAAGCTTCTTTTATCGTGCCAAGTTTTGTTATGAACTCTAGAAATACCTTTTGATCATCTATCTCTGAGACAACGTCTGCTAGTTTTACTCTTTCGTCTTTTTCCAATTTATAAATAACCTTTTGAAGTATGTATAGTTTTTAGAGTTTTTAAAAACTGTGTGTGGTTTAAAAATAGTAAGTCATAAAGTGGGTGTGATTATAATCTTTTAGAACTTATTTTTCAACATTCTACTGTGTTAACTAAGGGCTAGTTTGTAAGAGATTTGTTTGGAACTTTAGAAATTTAAAAATGGTAAATATTGTCCTTATTAAAAGGAAATATTTTACTGTGTTGCTTGACTATGTATAGGGCTTTCAAGTAGAATAACGTCTTTACAAAACGCAAAATTTTGCATAAATTCATAAGGACATATATGGAAAAGATTAGACTTAAGCTTAGAGCCTATGACCATAGAGTGCTGGATAGATCAGTATCTTCTATAGTTAATGCTGTTAAACGTACAGGTTCTGAGATCATAGGACCAGTGCCTTTGCCTACACGCAAAAGACGCTATACAGTTATACGTTCTCCTCACGTTAATAAAGATTCTAGAGAGCAATTTGAGATAAGAAAACACAGTCGTATAATAGACATTATGTCTGCTACTCCAAATACAGTCGAAAGCCTAATGAAGCTTGACTTAGCGCCTGAAGTAGACGTAGAAGTTATGACTTTAAAGTAGAGGTTGCAAGCGATGGAATTTATAGTACAAAAAATTGGGATGAGTAGAACGATAAGCACTCCTAGCGAGGCAGTGACTTTACTAAAAGTTCTAAATGCTAAAGTTTGCAGCGTAAAAGATAACAAAGCGCTTGTTGCTTACTCTAAGGGCAAAAATATGAATAAAGCCATAGAAGGTCAACAAAAAAAGTATAACCTAAGCAAAGAGTTTAATACTTTTGCTACTTTAAAAGTTGCTAGCAGCGAGGCTACTAGTCTAGATTTAGAAGCACTTCAAAATGGAAAAACACTAAAAGTTTCTTTTAATACAAAAGGAAGAGGCTTTAGTGGTGTTATGAAAAGATGGAACTTCCAAGGTGGTCCGGGCGGACACGGAAGTAGATTCCACAGACGTCCAGGGTCAATTGGTAATAGAGAGTGGCCAGGTCGTGTTCAAAAAGGTAAAAAAATGGCTGGTCAATATGGAGACGAGTTAGTAAGCGTAAAAAGTCAGATTATCTCTTTTGATAAAGATAGCAGTATCTTGGTGTTAAAAGGTTCAGTTCCGGGCTTCAACAGCGCATATGGAAAAATAAGTATTTTATAGGCAAAGGTAAGAGATGAGTAAAGCAATTATATTAGATGATGGACTAGCAAGAGTTAGTGAAGTAGAGTTGCCAGCCCATTATACAGATATAAATGAACACAATTTGTATTTGTATATAAAGTCGTATTTGGCCAGCTGCAGAAGCAATAATGCATCAGCTAAGACTAGAGGCAATGTAAGCGGTGGTGGTAAAAAGCCATGGGCACAAAAAGGCGGTGGTCGTGCGAGAGCTGGAAGTATAACTTCTCCTATATTTGTAGGTGGGGGTGTGAGCCATGGACCAAGTAATAATAAAAACTATGATATAAAAATCAATAGAAAACAAAAAAAACTAGCACTTGAGTATGCTTTAAACCAGAAAGCAAACGAAGGCAAATTATATGTAAAACCTAGCCTTAGCGTAAGTAGCGGTAAGACAAAAGATGCTTATAAGATAGTTAAGGGACTAAATGAGAGAACTACTTTACTTGTGTTAAAAGATATGAGTGAATCTACATTTTTAGCTTACAGAAACATTAGTCAATGTTATCCTGTAGAGCTTAATTCGCTTAATGCTTATCTCATTGCGTATTTTAGATCTGTTGTATTTGAACAAGCAGCATTTGACGAGATAGTGAAAAAGGATTAATGTATGGCAGATATTACTGATATAAAAACTATTTTATACACTGAGAAATCATTAAACTTACAAGAAAGTGGAGTGATAGTAGTTCAGACTTCTACTCGTGTGACAAAGAATAAGTTAAAAGAAATTTTTAAAGACTATTTTGGTTTTACACCTTTAAGGATAAACTCTCTAAGACAAGATGGTAAATCAAAAAGAGTTAAATCAAAAGACGGCAAGCAGGCAATGGGAACTAGAGCAAACTTCAAAAAGTTCTATGTGAAGATTCCAGAAGGCGCGAACATTGATTCGCTTTCAGTGTAAGGAGAGAGAAGTATGGCTGTAAAAACATATAAACCATATACACCTAGCAGAAGGTTTATGAGCAACCTTAGCTCAAATGATATAACTGCAAAACCAAGCGTTAGAAGCTTACTTATAAAACTACCAGTTACTGCTGGAAGAAACAATAATGGAAGAATCACTAGCCGTCACAAAGAAGGTGGAGCAAAAAAACTTTATAGAATCATAGACTTCAAAAGAGATAAGTTTAACATCGAAGGAAAGATAGTAGCTATAGAGTATGACCCATACAGAAACTGCCGCATAGCACTAGTTAGCTATAAAGATGGTGATAAGCGTTATATCATCATGCCAAGTGGTAATAAACTAGGAGATACTATTATCTCAGCTGAAAGCGGACTTGATATAAAAAGCGGTTTTGCTATGAAACTTAAAAATATACCTATAGGAACTATAGTTCACAATATAGAGCTTCATCCAAAAGCTGGTGGAAGCATAGCTAGAAGTGCAGGCGCAAGTGCACAGATAATGGGTCGTGAAGGCAAATATATCATTCTAAGAATGCCAAGTGGTGAGATGAGATACATTTTAGAAGAGTGTATGGCTACTATTGGTGTTGTTGGTAATGAAGACTTCGCAAACATCTCTATAGGTAAAGCTGGAAGAAACAGGCACTTAGGCGTAAGACCGCAAACTAGAGGTAGTGCGATGAACCCAGTAGATCACCCTCACGGTGGTGGTGAAGGTAAGACTGGTTCTAGTGGTCACCCAGTTTCTCCTTGGGGAACTCCTGCAAAAGGATTTAAGACAAGACGTAAAAAAGCTAGCGATAAGCTAATTATTTCAAGAAAGAAAAAGTAAGGATAGTAAATGGCAAGGTCAATTAAAAAAGGTCCTTTTGTAGATTCCCACTTAGAGAAGAAGGCGTTGAAAGCAAAAGAGACAAAAGATAATAAACCTATTAAAACATGGTCAAGAAGAAGTACTATCTTGCCTGAGATGATAGGATTAACATTTAGCGTTCATAACGGAAGGGCATTTATCCCCGTTTATGTCACAGAAAATCATGTAGGATATAAACTTGGCGAGTTTGCTCCTACAAGAACTTTCAAAGGACACAAGGGTAGTGTCCAAAAGAAAATCGGAAAGTAGGTAGGTAAGAATGAGTACTGCAATATTAAAATACACTAGATTATCACCTACTAAAGCTAGACTTATAGCTAGACAAGTACAAGGTATGAACGCAGAGTTAGCACTTGCTAGCTTAGAGTTTACTCCTAATAAAGCCGCAAGATTAATTTATAAAACTATAGCATCAGCTGTTGCAAACGGTGGATTTGAAGCAAGTAGCGTACATATCATTTCTTGTAGAGTTGATGCTGGTCCAGTTTTACGTCGTTTTATGCCACGCGCTAGAGGGAGGGCTACTCCTATTAGAAAACCTATGGCACATATTTTTGTCGAAGTGGATGAAGTCAAAGAGAAAAAATCTAGCAAAAAAAGTAAAGGCGAGGTTAAGTAGATGGGTCAAAAAGTCAATCCAATAGGGCTAAGATTAGGTATAAATAGAAATTGGGCCTCTAGATGGTTTCCAAACAGTAGAAAGACTCCTACAAATATAGGAGAAGACCACGCTATTAGAAAATTCCTAAAAAAAGAACTTTACTATGCTGGTATTAGTGAGATCATTATAGAAAGAGCAGCTTCAAAACTTAGAGTTACTGTTGTAGCAGCAAAACCCGGCCTTATCATAGGTAAGAAAGGTGCTGCTATAGAAGAAGTAAAAGAAACTCTAAAAAAGTTAGTTGATAAAGATGTTGCTATTAACATTAAAGAAGTTAAAAGAGCACAAGCTAACTCACAGCTTGCAGCAGAAAATATAGCAACTCAGCTTGAAAAGCGTGTGGCTTTTAGACGTGCTATGAAAAAAGTTATGCAAGCTGCTATGAAAAATGGTGCTAAAGGTATCAAAGTTAAAGTTTCTGGAAGATTAGCAGGAGCTGAGATGGCGAGAACTGAGTGGTATATGGAAGGAAGAGTTCCATTACACACTTTGAGAGCAAAGATAGATTATGGTTTTGCTGAAGCTGCTACTACTTATGGGATCATAGGTGTAAAGGTATGGATATTTAAAGGTGAGGTTCTTCAAAAAGGCTTGCATGTAGAAAAAGAAGCTGAAGAACAAGATGGAAGAGCAAGAGCTAGGAAAGGGAGACAATAACTATGTTGATGCCAAAACGAAGCAAATTCAGAAAGCAAATGAAGGGTAGAAACCGTGGTCTTACTTACCGCGGTTTTAGCCTTGCGTTTGGAAATATTGGTATAAAAGCACTAGAGCATGGAAGAATAGATTCAAGACAGATAGAATCTGCTAGGGTTGCTATGACTAGACACACAAAAAGGGCTGGAAAAGTTTGGATAAGAGTTTTTCCAGATAAACCTTTGACTGCAAAACCTTTAGAAACTCGTATGGGTAAAGGTAAAGGTAGTGTTGATAAGTGGGTGATGAACATTCAGCCGGGCAGAATCATATATGAAATGTTGGGCATAGATGAAGCTACTGCAAGAGAAGCCCTTGCTTTAGCACAAAGCAAATTGCCTTTTAAAACTAAGATTGTTACTAGCGAGAATGAAAATGAAATTTATTGATCTAAAAAATAAGAGCTTGAATGAATTAAATGAGCTTTTGAAGGAAAAAAAAGGAGAGCTTTTTACTCTTAGAATCAAACTTAAGACTATGCAATTAACAAAGTCACATGAGATTTCTATAGTAAAAAAAGATATAGCTAAAATTTATACAGCGCTGAATTTATTAAAAGAAACTGTGTCTGATACAGAGAAAAAGGATAGCTAGTGAGTGAAAATCAAGCCCACAAGAGGGTTATACAAGGCAGAGTAGTTAGTATCGCTGGCGATAAAAGTGCGGTGGTACTTGTTGAAAGAAGGGTTGTGCATCCAAAGTATAGAAAAATCGTTAAAAGATTTAAAAGATACACCATTCACGATGAAGAAAACAAGTCTAGAGTGGGCGATGTTGTAACTGCTATTGAGTGCAGACCTATTTCTAAAAATAAGTCTTTTAAACTAAAAGATATAGTTGTTGTAGGAGTAGGTGAATGATACAGAGTTTTACAAGACTAAGTGTTGCTGATAATAGTGGCGCAAAAGAGGTAATGTGCATTAAGGTTTTAGGCGGAAGTCACAGAATGTATGCAAGCGTAGGCGATGTTATAGTTGTGTCTGTAAAACGTGCTATACCTAATGGCAAGGTAAAAAAAGGTCAAGTTTTAAAAGCAGTTGTTGTTAGAACTAAAAAAGAAATCCATAGAGATAATGGATCTTTAGTTAGATTTGATGATAACGCGGTTGTTATATTGGATAACAAAAGAGAGCCTTTAGGCACTCGTATATTTGGTCCTGTTAGTAGAGAAGTGCGATATGCAAATTTTATGAAAATAGTGTCGTTAGCTCCGGAGGTATTATAAGTGGTTAAATGTAAGATAAAAAAAGGTGATAATGTTAAAGTTATCACTGGTGATGATAAGGGCAAAAGTGGTGAAGTGCTTTTTGTTTTCCCAAAGGAAAGGAAGGTAGTAGTAAAAGGCTGCAACCTTGCGAAAAAAGCTATCAAGCCTGATGATGAAAATAAAAAAGGTGGATTTATCGCAAAAGAGATGCCTCTTGATATATCAAATGTTAAAAAGATAGAGGAGAAATAATGTTTGCGTTAAGAGAACTCTATAAAACTGAGATAAAAGAAAAGTTAAAATCTGAGCTTAATATAACCAACCCTATGTTGGTACCAAAAATTGAAAAAATAGTTATAAGTGTTGGTGCAGGTGAATATGCTAAAGAAGCAAAGATTATGCAAAACATAGCAGATACTATTTCTTTAATAGCAGGTCAAAAAGCCTTAATAACTAAGGCTAAAAAGTCTGTTGCTGGTTTTAAGATGAGAGAAGGTATGCCTATGGGTGTTAAAGTAACTTTGAGAGGGAAGTTGATGTATAACTTCTTAGAAAAGTTAATCGTTGTAGCCCTTCCTCGTGTTAAAGACTTTAGAGGTGTTCCTCAAAATGGCTTTGATGGCAGAGGAAATTACAGTTTTGGTTTAAAAGAGCAGTTGATGTTCCCTGAAGTAGTTTATGATGATATTATGGTAACTCATGGTATGAATATAACTATAGCAACTACTGCAAATGATGATAAGTCGGCATATAAATTATTGGAATTATTCGGTATTCCATTTGCGAAAGGAAGATAATGGCAAAGAAGTCTATGATAGCTAAGGCAAAAAGAAAGCCTAAGTTTAAAGTTAGAGGTTACACAAGATGTCAGATATGTGGGAGACCTCACTCTGTTTATAGAGACTTTGGAATATGTCGCGTTTGTTTACGTAAGATGGGTAATGAAGGCCTGATACCCGGCCTTAGAAAAGCTAGTTGGTAAGGTGAAAGCATGGTAAATGATATAATCGCAGATTCTATAACACGCATTAGAAATGCTTCTATGAGAAAACTTGATAATACACAACTGTATTATGGAAAGATAGTAGTTAGCATCTTAGAAGTTTTCAAACAAAGAAACTTTATAAAAGACTACCGCGTAGATGATAAAGACAACAAACAAAGCATATTTGTCCAGTTAGCTTACGATGATAGAGGTAATAGTGTCATTAGTGAATTAAAGAGGATAAGTAAGCCAGGAAGAAGAATCTATAGATCAAAAGATGAGCTAAAAAGATTTAAAAATGGTTATGGAATCATAGTTGTTAGCACTTCAAAAGGTGTTATAGCAAATGATGAAGCCTATAAGTTAAATGTCGGCGGTGAAGCGCTTTGCAGTATTTGGTAGGAGAGATATATGTCAAGAGTAGGTAAGAAGCCAATTAATATTCCAAGTGGAATCGAAGTGAGTATTAATGGGAGCAACATTGCTTTTAAAAATTCAAAATTAGTTAGAAACTTAGAAACATTTAACCGTGTGAAGATTGAGTATAGCAACAACGAGCTAGTTTTTGCTGCTATAGATTCTGCACCACAATCACGTGCATTTTGGGGTACTTATAGAGCACTAGCTAACAATATAGTTATTGGTTTAAGTAGTGGTTTTGTTAAGACACTAGAAATCAACGGAGTTGGTTATAGAGCTAGTGTTAATGGTAAAACTTTAGAGCTACTTTTAGGTTTTTCCCACCCTATTAAATATCCAATCCCTGAAAATATAGAAATAAGTGTTGAAAAAAACCTTATTACTATAAAAGGTATAGATAAGCAACAAGTTGGGCAAATAGCCGCTGAGATAAGAGATTTCAGACCACCAGAGCCATATAAAGGTAAGGGTGTTAAATACAGTGATGAAACTATTATCAGAAAAGCTGGTAAAACATCTAAAAAATAACCATAATTTATAAGTAAGGCGAAAAATGATAGCTAAGATTTTAGAAAGAAAAAAGCAATTACGACTAAAAAGGAAATTGCGCGGTAGGGCTAAATGTGTAGGTTGTGAGACAAAACCTAGAGTTAGTGTCTTTAGATCTAATAAACACTTTTATGCACAGGCTATAAATGACGCATTAGGCACAACTGTTGCGTCAATAGATGGATGTAAGTTAAAAGTTGGGAACAATAAAGAAGATGTTGCAAAGTTAGCAACAGAGTTTGCCAACATCCTTAAAGAAAAAGGTATAGCTGAAGTAGTGTTTGATAGAAACGGATATTTGTATCATGGTGTAGTTGCGACTTTTGCACAAACACTAAGAGATAATGGCATAGTTCTTTAAGGAGAAGAAATGGAAATCAACAAAGAGGAATTTAGCGAAGTAGTTGTAAATATAGGTCGCGTTACTAAAGTTGTAAAAGGCGGACGTAGATTTAGATTTAATGCTTTAGTGGTTGTTGGAAACAAGAATGGTCTTGTAGGTTTTGGACTTGGGAAGGCAAAAGAAGTTCCAGATGCTATCAAAAAAGCAGTTGATGATGCATTTAAGAATATCATCTATGTAAACATCAAAGGGACGACTATAGCCCACGATATAGAGCACAAATACAATGCAAGCAAGATCATGCTAAAACCAGCAAGTGAAGGTACAGGTGTTATAGCAGGTGGATCTGCTAGACCAGTAGTTGAACTAGCAGGTATTAGAGATATCCTTACAAAGTCACTTGGTTCTAGCAACCCTTACAACGTTGTGCGTGCTACTATTGGTGCATTAGCAAGAATAAAAGCTTAAGGGAGAAAAAGTCATGCTAGAAAAAATACAACCTGCCAAAGGTAGTACAAAAGATATAAAAAGAGTAGGACGTGGTCAAGGCTCTGGTATGGGTAAGACTGCTACTCGTGGTGGTAAGGGTCAAACTGCTAGAACTGGTTATAAGGCAAAAAGAGGTTTTGAAGGTGGACAACAACCACTTCAAAGAAGACTTCCTAAAGTTGGCTTTACTTCTAGAGTAGTTAAACCTTACGTTATAAATGTAGATAAGCAAGTAGGACTAGAAAACTTAAGCGAGATAACTTTAGAATCTATAAAAACAGTTTATAAGATTCCACTTTATGTTGTAAAAGTGAAGTTGATAGGAACAAAAGCTAAGTCTCTAGTATCTAAAATTAAAGATGAAAGAATCGTTACTAGCGGAAGTCTATAATGAATAGAGCGATCTTAAATAAGATATTAATCACATTGGCATTTCTCTTCGCCTATAGATTATTATCTTATGTTCCAATTCCCGGAGTTGACCCTAGTGCACTAAAACAGTTTTTTGATGCTAACGCTGGTGGGGCTTTGGGGTTATTTAATACATTTAGTGGTCACGCAGTTGAAAGACTAAGCATTATCTCCTTAGGCATCATGCCCTACATTACAGCATCCATTGTAATGGAACTACTATCTGCAACTTTTACCAATATAGGAAAGATGAAAAAAGAACGTGACGGTATGCAAAAATATATGCAAATCATACGTTATCTAACTATCTTTATAACCATTATACAAGCAGGAAGCGTAAGCTATGGGCTAAATAGTATAGGTGGACATGGTGGTAATGCTATCTTGATTAATATGTCGCTTTTTGTCGTAGTGTCTATATTTTCTATGCTAGCTGGGACTATGCTTCTTGTGTGGATAGGTGAGCAGATAACTCAAAAAGGTATAGGTAATGGTATCTCTCTTATAATCTTTGCAGGTATTGTTTCTGGAATCCCAAGTGCTATAGGTGCAGAGTTTAATGCAGTAAGTGTTAATGATAAGAGTATCCTTTCTCTAATAGGCATCATAGTAGTAGTCCTTGTGACAGTTTTTATCATCATTTATATAGAACTAGGTGAAAGAAGGATCCCAGTTTCTTATGCTAGAAAAGTGATTATGCAAAACCAAAACAAGCGTATCATGAACTACATACCAGTTAAGTTAAACCTAAGTGGGGTTATACCACCTATCTTTGCCTCAGCACTTTTGGTCTTTCCTTCAACTATACTGCACGCAAGCTCTAATAAGGTCTTGTTAGCTATAGCTGACTTTTTAAATCCAGCAGGGTATGGATATAACATCTTAATGTTTATATTCATCATCTTTTTCTCTTTCTTTTACTCTTCTATAGTCTTTAACTCTAAAGATATAGCAGATAACTTAAAAAGACAAAATGGCTACATACCGGGTCTTAGACCAGGTGAAAGCACAGCCCACTATCTAAACAAAGTAGCGGGGCATCTGACATTTTGGGGTGCTTTATATCTAGCTATCATTTCAACTGTTCCATGGTTACTACTCCACTTTATGGGAGTACCTTTCCTCTTTGGTGGAACTTCAGTGCTAATCGTTGTGCAAGTTGCCATAGACACTATGCGTAAGATTGAAGCTCAGATATATATGAGTAAGTATCAGACCTTGAGTGCTGTTGGTATTTAACTATGATACCGGTAAGAAACAAAAAAGAAATAGAATCTCTAAGACTAGCCTCCCTTGAAGTAGCCTTAGCTTTAGAGCTTGCTAGCTCTATGGCAAAGCCCGGAGTTAGCTTACTAGAGATAGATAGGGCAGTTGAAGACTTTATGAAGTCTAGAAATGTAAAGCCAGCCTTCAAAGGTCTTTATGGCTTTCCTAATGCAGTTTGTATCTCTTTAAATGAAGTCGTAATACACGGTATACCAACTGACTATAAGCTAAAAGAAGGCGATATAGTAGGCTTTGATACAGGTAGTAACTTGGATGGCTGGTTTGGAGATGGTGCTGTTACTGTAGGCGTAGGTAAGATTTCTAGTAGTGATGAAAAACTTCTTGCTTCTTCTTTTAATACTTTAAATAATGTAATAGATAATATAAGAGCTGGTATGCGTTTTAAAGAGATTAGCAGCATGCTAGAACAAAATATCCGCCAGTCTGGCTTTGTGCCACTTGAAGGCTACTGTGGCCATGGTATAGGTAGAAAGCCTCACGATGCACCTGAGATTCCAAACTATGCTACTGGTCCTTTAAATAGTGGCCCAAAAGTCAAAGAAGGGATGATATTTTGTCTTGAACCTATGGTTTGTCAAAAAAGTGGTAAGCCTAAGATTTTAGGAGATAAGTGGTCTGTTGTAAGTGAAGATGGGCTAAATACTTCTCACCATGAGCACACAGTCGCCATAGTTGATGGCAAAGCTAAAATACTAACGCAAATATAAGTTATAAAAGGATTACGTTTGGCTAAAGATGATGTTATAGAAACAGATGGAAGGGTTATAGAGGCTTTGCCTAGTACTACTTTTAGAGTAGAGCTTGCTAATGGGCATGTAGTTTTATGTCATATAGCAGGTAAGATGAGGATGAATAAGATTAATATCTTGCAAGGTGATAAGGTAAAGATTGAACTTACACCTTATAGTCTTGATAAAGGTAGGATAGTTTATCGCTATCCACGTAATGAGGCCTCTTCTTCATCGCAGAGCTAACTGCTTATAGCTTTTACAACATCGCTAATACTTCGTTTTCAACATAAGATTTTAATCTTGTGTTGAATCTACTTTCAGCTTTATCAAATTTGTAGTTAAATATCAAATAATCAACCATTTTATTAAGTATAGAAACTCCATTATTACAAGTCTTGCTTAAGTAAATTGTGGCAGTTTTATATAAAATAATATAGTTATCTTTACGCTAAAAGCACAGCAGGCGCGATTAAGCAAGTATAAAAACTCATAAAAAGAATCCATAAAAGTAAAAATATTGATTTGTTATAATTGAAGTAGAGGTTGCCCTAAGAGGGTGGTGCCTCTTAGGTGTATATCTCGTTCCAAAAAAGGAAGGAGGTGATGCCTAATGAAAAAGATTCCCAAAATCTTAGTTTTCATTATACTAGTTATTTTATTAACCTGTACTAAAGTCTACTAAGAATAAAAGCTAAAAACTAGAAAGGCACTTCTCAAAAAGCCTTTTAGCAAGCCTAGTTTTTAGTTAGTCTTTTTCAAAGAAACTTGCGCTATCGCTTGTTTTCACCCTCTTGAAGTTGCTTGCTTACCCTTACTTAATATAACTTAATCGCTAAGCACACCTTTTTAAAAGCTAGATCTTTACTAATTTCCATCCAACTCCACAAACCACCAACCTAAACTTACTAATACTAAAAGCTAAGCTTCTCTCACTATGTAAAAGTTAAGCCTTCTCTTTCTTTCTTCTATTTTAGTAAAAGATCATTTTAATATTTAAAGTGAAAAAGAGCTAAAAATAGCTAAAAGTAAAATCTTATTTCATTTTTAGTATTAACTAATAAATATTTTTTATAAAAGTTTTCACTTTAAGCTTCCTTTAATACAAAAAAAAAAAAA
>NZ_MLAN01000051.1 GCF_002272875.1 Helicobacter sp. 11S02629-2 | reverse complement strand
TCATTACTTTGTGCTAAGTCTTTTGAAGCCTCTTTTTGAGTGTTTTTTACAGCCTCTTTTTTATTAGCAAAAAAGCTTCTTATAAAGTTAGCCTTATAAGCCTCGCTTTGTGTTATCTCTTTCCACTTTTTTGCCATGCTAGTTATTATGTTTTGATTGTGGCGAGGCAAGGTTTTAAAGCTTGGCTCTTCAATTATTGTCTTTAGTAGTCCATTAACATCTAAAAGCTCTATATCTCTTTTGTGTCTTAAAGCATTAGCCACTACTTTATTTACGGGTAGTAAAGGGTCTCCAGCTACTAGGGTTGCAAACATCCTTACTAAGAAGTTATTAGCCTTTTGTCTTGCACTTCCTTCTGGATTTTGGGCTATTGTAGAAGGAGGGCTAACCCTATTTAAGGTGTTATCCCCACTAAAAAGCCACGGGTCTCTTTTCCATATATCCCCTAAGACTGAAGCTGTGTTTGCTTGGTCTTTTATAAGGGGTGAAGCAAAGTTATCTTTTATGCCACTTAAGTCTTTTTGTAATCTTACAAAGTCAGTGTAGCTAAATTCTTTATTACCATGTGTGTTTAAGGCTATAAGCTTTTTTAGTACGCTTCCTTCTAGCTTTTCCCTGCTTCCTTTACCTAGTTTTTCTACGTAAGAAAAAGC
>NZ_MLAN01000005.1 GCF_002272875.1 Helicobacter sp. 11S02629-2 | reverse complement strand
CATTTTGCATAGACTGAGTTATCTCTTCTATAGCAGTAGCAGATTGTTCTAAAGAAGAAGCTTGTGCATTAGAGCTAGTTGATAGATTAGTAATTTGTGTATTTAGCTTTTTAGCTTCTTCATTAAGTAAAGAAGCAAAGCTTAAAGAACTTTTTAACATCTTTCTTATTTCTTCTCCTAAGGCATTAGTTACTCTTTCTACACTACCTTTATTAGCTATATTACCTTTATCATCTAATACAGAAGTAGAGAAGTCTAATCTAAGATAGCTATCAAATACTCTTTCTATTTCATTCATATTACTTCCTATCTTAGTTTCTAATACATCTAACATATTATTAAGTACATCTTTAAGTTCTAGTAATTGAGGATTAGCAGGGTTTTTAGTTATACGTATACTTAGATTACCTTCTTCTATAGTCTTAGCTACTTCTAGGGCTTGTGATACTGCTGAAGAGTCTTTGGAGAGAGAAGATTGGATATTAGTAATATTAGAGTTTATTACATTAGCCATTATTTTAAATTCATCTTTAGACTTGATGATTAAGGCCTTTGGAGCATCGGCTTTATGATCCAAAAAGGCAAAAAACTGAGTTAAATGTAACTCTATAGCTTTTAAAGGCTTAAGTTGATAGCGCATAGCAAAAAGCATGATTAAACTTCCTATAACAACTATTAAGATTCCAACTATGATAAGCAACCATATAGAAAACATAAGCGTTCCTTGGTACTCAGCCGGATCTGTAGTTATACAAATCTTATAGTAGTTTGTGAGACTACAAAGCCCTAAGTACTCTTTACCCTGCCACTTGAAGTTAAAAGTATCAGAACCTACTTGATTAAAGCCTGCTTCTAATTTGCCTATAAGATTCTTTGCTTTTTCGTTTTCAAGGCTAACTAAGCTTTTATCTTGGGAGTAGATCATATTTGCAGTATCAGGATTGTAGATAAAGATCTGACTAAAGTCTGAGATATTATAGTCATCCAAACTTTTAGCTATGCTAGATACTGGCAAGTCATTACCAACTATGGCTACAACTTTGCCATCTCTCACCACTGCTTTTGCAAAAGTAACATTTAAAATGCCATCATAGTCTTTGTAGAGATCTGTTTTTATAACATCGTTTGGATCTTTTAGTGCCCTTATATAGTACTGTTTAGCTTTTGGATGATATTCATCTTCTTTCATTATAAGTGTTTCTTTGCCCTTAATAGCTAGACCAACACTTAAGTCACTCATCCTTATAACCCATGCATTATCCACAGCGGAAAAGCGTACTACATTATCAAGATAAGCTTTTAGGTCTGCATCAGTATCCATATCATTATCTGTCACATTTTCGCTTAACTTGGACAAAAAGTCTTTTATGTTATCAGTCTGCCTATCAAAATACAAAGCTGCAGGACCTATCATCTCCTCTTTTCCGCTATTTAAAAAGCTAAGTATATTAGAGCGGAAGTTTACAACTGCAACTACCATATAGATGATGACACCAACTATTAATATAATAGAAGCAAGTAGTGAAACCTTAGCAGATAAACTCTTCATAATAAATCCCCTTTTTTGTAAATATTAAGCTTAGATACATTATCTTTTATATCACCCTGCCAGATAGCAGAGATACATGCTATTAAATCCATATCTTTAAATAAGGCTACATTTGCTTGATTAATGCCACCTATAACACAAACTGGTATTTTTAACTTCATTTTAGCTTCTAAAGGCACTTCTAATGGGCAACTTTTAGCTAGAGGCTTAGTTGGTGAGTTAAACATAGCACCAAATGCAACGTAGTCTGCCCCCAAAGATTCCATCCTCTTAGCCAAGCTTAAGTTAGCATAGCAGCTAACTCCTATAATGCCTTTATAGTCTTTTCTTAAAGCTTTAAAATTACTTTCTTCATAGTCTTCTTTGCCTACATGAAGACCGTGCACTATCTTTTCACCTAGCTTTAAAGCTAGCTTTACTCTGTCATTTAATATAAAGAATGCATCATATTGTACGCAAAGCTTGCTTAGATCTTTTATAAGCTTTTCTAAATCGCAATCTTTACTTTCTTTATCTCTAAGCTGAAAAACTTTTACTCCGGCCTTTAAAGCCTTTTCAAGCTGGGTAGGCAAGGAGTCTTTAGGAGTAAGAATAAAATCACTTATAGCATAAAGCCCTTTTAAAGTTTTAGTGCTTTTGGATTCCATACTTTGAAATGTTTTTTATTTACTTAAGTGCATCTTTTACACTTATATACTCTAAGCCAAAGGCCTCACTAACGCCCTTATAAGTACACTTACCATCAACTGTATTAACCCCTTCAAGTATGGCATTATCACTAAGGGCTGCTTCTTTAGCTCCAAGATTTGCTATCTTTAATCCAAAACTTAGGGTTGCATTATTAAGTGCTACTGTTGAAGTTTTAGCTACAGAGCCCGGCATATTAGCCACACAGTAGTGTATCACTCCTTCTATCTCATAGATTGGGTCATCGTGAGTTGTAGGCTTAGAAGTTTCAAAACAGCCTCCTTGATCAATTGCCACATCAACTATAAGAGAGCCTTTTTTCATAAGCTTTAAGTCTTCTTTTCTTAGGACTTTTGGTGCTTTTGCGCCGGGGATTAAAACAGCACCTATAACTACATCAGCATCTTTTATAGATTCTAAAATATTAGCCCTTGTGCTATAAAGGGTAGTTAACTTCATATCAAAAAGCCTATCTATCTCTGAAAGCCTTTCAGTGTTAATATCCAGTATAGTTACATTAGCACCAATGCCTACTGCGATCTGTGCTGCATTTAGTCCAACTACACCACCTCCAACTATAACTACTTTGCCTTTTGGAGTACCTGCTACACCACTTAGTAAAGTGCCATTACCATTAAAAGTTTTTTGTATGTATTTAGCAGCTTCTAGCACTGAAAGACGCCCCGCTATCATACTCATAGGAGCAAGACAAGGTAAAGCGTGACCTACTTTGATAGTTTCATAAGCTATGGCAAATATCTTTTTAGCTAGAAGCATATCAGTTAGTTTTTTATCAGCAGCAAGGTGTAAGTAAGTATATAAAGTCTGTCCTTCTTTAAAGAAGTGATATTCTTCTTCTATGGGCTCTTTTACCTTAACTATCATATTAGCTTTTTCAAAAAGTGTCTTTTTGTCTACTATCTTAGCCCCTGCTTTTTCATAGTCTTTATCACTAAAGCCTATAGCACTTCCTGCATCTTTTTCTATTAAAACTTCATGTCCAGCTTCCACGTAAGCGTGTGCACTTGCTGGAGTAAGCCCTACTCTATACTCTCTTACTTTTATCTCTTTTGGACATCCTACAACTATCTTTTGCATTTTTATATTCCCTTTTATTTAGTCTGTTAGCCTTGCTTTGAAATCCAAGGCTTTTTATAACAAAACAACAATCACAAAACGCTTCATAAAACTACACTTTACTTCTATGTATGTTTTGCTAAAAAGTTTCGTGGAAATATATCATAATACGAAATCTAGGCATTACAAGCAATGCTGTATCTTTAATACACAAGAAACCATAAAAACACTTTCTTGTGTTGTATTTTTTACACATATTTTATAGGGGTAATTACTTATATCTTAGGCTAACTAATCAAGTTGCTGCCAACTAGATGATAAGTATAAAGGTTTTAAAAGAAAAGCTAGGGGTTTAAAAATCTTTCTTAGCATGATTTATAATCTTTTGAAGCTAGCTTTAAACCCACTAGTAGCTTTTTTGCTTCTTACGCCTTCATATCTAAGGCTAGTTTTGCTTAACTACTGGCTTTGTTTTGTTTTTATCTTTCATTCCATCCCGTCCCCATTTTATCACCGCTTAAAAATTATCCTGCGTGATTTAGTATAGTTCAAAAATGGTCGTAAATGATTTTAGACTGGATTTATATAGATACTTTCATAGCCTCTAAACTCCCTAAAATAGGGGCTAAAGTTATGTAAAATGATATAAATGTATTCCAAAATTATCATGCGTAATGTTTTAAGCTAAGATTAAGTTTAAAGGGGATTTTATACTGGCGGAAAGAGAGGGATTCGAACCCTCGAAGGCTTGCACCTTACACGCGTTCCAGGCGTGCTCCTTCAACCGCTCGGACATCTTCCCAACAAGAGAGAGGCTAATGCTAGTGGATTAATGTTGAAAAATAGCTTATAAAAAAGCAAATAAGTAGCATAAACTAAAATAAATCTTGTAGAATCCGAACTTATTATCAATATGTCTTAAACAAACAACAAAAAAGGATTCCAAAACAGATGTCTAATATTAAAAAAGTTCAACTAGCATTGATAGCCTTTATAGCACTTGGAACGACATTCATGTCAGCAAATGAAAGAACAATAAGAAGATGCAGTGATGGGATCTGTACTAACTCAAGGGCAGACTACGCACACGACATAGTTACTGCCACTGATAAAACAGGTGTCTTTGTAGGTGTAGAAACTGGTTTTTCTATAGGTCGCTACTATAATAATGGCGGAAACTATCTAGATGACTCTTTAGGTGAGTTTGTAGGCGCAAAGGCTGGATATAACTTCTTTTTTAATAGATACATTGGGCTAAGGGCCTATGGAAGCTACAACTACAGTCCAGTTATAATCATGAAAGATAGCAGATACTTTGTTATGCCTTCAGTACATGAGATGTACTTTAACATTGACGCTATGCTTGATATCTATAGTGCTAATGACTTAAGTTTTGGTGCATTTGCAGGGCTTGGTGCTGGATACATATCAGGTCAAAGAGTGTCTGGCTTTAATGCTGTGGCTAATGTTGGTATAAGCGCTTTGATAAATATAAGTAATAAGTTTGAGATTTTTGCACGTATACCAATACTAAGAAACGACCTTTATGTAAGTGACGCCACTCCAGCTACTGATCCAAATAACTTCATAGCACCTCCAGCAAATGGAAGCTATAGACTTGTAAACATAGGCGTAAGCTACTCTTATGTGTTCTAGTATATAAAACTTAAATAAGATTCTATAAGCTACTTAAAAAGTAAGTGTTATAAAGGTGTATTCAAAACCTTTATATATCCTACTTTTTTAAAATCTTAAGCCTGTGCTTCTTTAACTTCAAAACAACATCTACAAATCACAAAAATATATTTAATAGTTTTAGCACACAAAGCCAAGTAGGAAAGTAAGTGATGTAAACTCACTTTTTAGATGGCACATTATGCATGCTCCTATAAGACTAAAAGAGGTATATTTATGATAAGTATTATCAAGTTATTAATTTCATAAACTAATGACATCTTATTTGCAATTACTAACTACAATAAGTCCCATAATAGCCACTTAGTGCATCTTATATTATAGGTATTTTGAGACTTAAAATGATGCTAAAACATAAAGTAAAAATTACTACAATAAACATGATTTTTATTTGTATTTAAGCTTAAATTTTATTTAGATGATTATTATTATTATTATATTTACACACAGAAAATCTTTTCTTATGTAATATTGTGCAAGATTATAATTACAGGATTAAATATGAAAAAAACATTCACAGTTGTGCTAGTTGGTCAGCCCAATGTTGGCAAGAGCTCACTGATAAACGCTATAAGTGGCTCCAAACTCCGGGTTGGGAACTTCAGTGGGGTAACCGTAGAAAAAGCAGAGGCAAAACTTAATTATGGTGACTATGTAATAGACATTATAGACCTTCCGGGTACTTACTCCTTAAACGGCTACAGTTTAGAGGAAAAAATAGTAAGCGACTTTTTAAAAAACGAAAAATACGACATCATCTTAAACGTTTTAGATTCCACAAACCTAGAAAGAAACCTAGTCTTAACTCTCCAATTAAAAGAACTCAAAAAAAATCTCTTCCTTGCTTTAAACATGACTGATGAAGCACAAAAAGAAGGTATAACTATAAAGTACGACGAACTAGAATCTAAGCTTGATGTAAAAGCTTGCCCAGTTAGTGCAAAAGGTCTTAACATAGACTTACTTTTAAAAGATCTAGTAGCAGCTTATGAATCTTATCAGTCCCAAGACATCAAACCTAAAAATATAGCTGAAAGTAGACTTAAACCAAGCTTTACTAGCTTTACTAAGACTGCGGCCCCTAAAAGGGTAGCTGATAGCGACACACCAACGCCTAGTCTCCTAGCTTCTAATAACCTAAGCTCATATGCCGTACTTGCAAAAAGCGTAGCCAAAGACTGCCAAACACTCCCAAGAACTCGTGCTAGAAATACCCAAAAGATAGATTCTGTAATGCTGCATAAAGTCTGGGGTATACCTATATTTTTAATCCTTATGCTAATCGTCTTTGAGATAGCCTTTGAAGTAGGAGGCTGGCTGCAAGATGTCATACAAGGCTGGATAGACTGGCTTAGCTCTCACGTAGATGTAGTTATCGCTAATGCCACCCTTGCCTCTTTGGTAGGAGATGGGATCATACAAGGTGTTGGAGTTGTTTTAAGCTTCGTGCCACTTATAGTCATACTTTATCTTGGCATCACTATGCTTGAAGGTAGTGGATATATGGCGCGCGTTGCTTTCTTGCTAGATGGCCTCTTTTTTAGATTTGGTCTTCATGGTAAAAGCTTCATACCGTTAGTTACAGGCTTTGGTTGTTCAGTGCCAGCTTACATGGCTACAAGGACTTTACAAAACAAAAAAGAAAAGATGATAACACTTTTTGTTATAGGCTTTATGAGTTGTAGTGCAAGGCTTCCTATCTACTCACTTTTCATAGCAGCCTTCTTCCCTATACGATATGCTGGAATCATCCTCTTTTTTATCTACTTTGGTGGCTCTTTTGTAGCTTTGCTTCTTGCTAAACTACTAAAACTAACTATATTTAGAGGGGATAATGAGCCCTTTGTCATGGAGATGCCAAAGTATAGGATGCCGACTTTAAAAGTTATATGGTTTAGTATCTGGAGTAAGTGCTATATGTATATCAAAAAAGCAGGAACTGTTATCTTACTAGGTGCCATCATAGTTTGGGCTATATCAAACTTCCCAAAAAGCAGTGAGATAGAACACAAGTATGAAACTCAGATAGCCACTTTAAAAACACAAAATGAACAAGCAAAAGCTGCTAATCACCCTTACTTAAAAGAAGATGAGTTAGATGCAAAAGTAACTGACTTGCAAAACCTAGAAGCAGAAAAGCAACTTGACTACAGTATAGCTGGTAGAGTTGGTAAGTTTGTACAGCCTATCTTTGCCCCTATGGACTTTGACTGGCGTTTAACCATATCTCTAATAACTGGTTTTAGTGCAAAAGAGATAGTTGTAAGTACGCTAGGTGTTCTTTACGCTTTAGGTGATAGCGATGATGGTGGTGGCTACAAACTACAACAAGCCTTGCAAAAAAGTATAAGTGTGCCAAGCTCTATAGCCTTTATACTCTTTATCATGTTTTATATACCCTGCTTTGCAGCGACTATTACTTTTGCCCAAGAAGCAGGTCATAGGTGGTACTCACTCTATCTTTTAATCTTTACTACAGTAGTAGCCTACATCTTTGCCTACATAGGCTATCTCATAGCCTCACTTTTTTATCTACACTAGCCTTTAGCTAGCCTTTTAGAGTCTTAAAGTGTGATACCCTCACGCTTTAAAGCTCACTTTAAACTCTCTATACAAGAAATATTGAGATATACTTTTAGTCTCATCTGTCTAATTTTGACTATGGCTTTAAGGGATGCTAAAAAAAGCCTTAAAACTTTTAAAGAGGAAGTGTATAAATGAAAACTATAAAAAAGATAGCTCTTGTAGCACTAGGTGCATCTTTACTTAGCACCTCTCTTTTAAGTGCAAAAGATTCCAAGATGTCTAATCTAGTAAGCATAGAGTTTGGTGCAAAGGCTGGGTTTGACTTAAGAAGGGACTTTAGTCCTAATACTTTTTTTATAAGTCCAAACGTAAAGCCAGTTGATGCTAACTTTAATGACTACTCTACTAGGTTTACTACAGGGCTTTATGTAAGACCTTGGATAGGCACTATAGTGCGTTTTGCGCCTTTTATATCCTTTGACTACTCTTTTGGCCTTATAAACTATCAGCAAAGAGATAGCGTAGTGCAAGCACGTACAAGCAGTGTAGGAAGCACTACAACCACAACTATCACAGAACAAAGAGTAAATAATAATGTCAGATATGACCCAAGGTCTTCAAGCTATGTGCCAACTAATAAAGGCGTGCTAGCTGGAACTGCTGACTATCCTAACATCATGTCTGGTGCCCTTTTAGGCTTTCAAATACCTGCCATTAATGCTACTTTATTTGCAGGGGCTAGCTACTCAGTCTTTTTTAACACCAACGTCTCAAATACTTGGGCTATAAACTATGGCTTTAAGATAAATGTAGACTATGGCTATAACTCTAAAGATGAAAAAAGAGATAGATACGGTCTTCGCCGCTCGCCAATAGTTGGCATAGAAGGAAGCTACCAGCAACCTTATGTCGCCTCAGTTGGCACAAAAGTTCCACTTAATAGAATCCAACTAATACTTGGTATGGAGTACTAAGACTAGCTAGAGGCTTATAAGCCTCTACTTCTTTTATACCATCTTTACAAATGCTTCTATACGCCACTACGAAAGAAGAAGTTAAAGTCTTTATATAGGCGATTATCTTGCCTTCAAGCTAAATACAAACCTACATAAAAATATCTAAAAATTTTAAGATCAGCTTTTATTCTCATTTTATTTGTTAAAATATCTTAACAGTTACAACGCATTATCACAGCAAACTGTTTGGATTCTAAGCTAGATTTAGCCACAGCTATCATCACTAGCAACTATTATTAAAATAGTAGACATACAAACAAAGCCAAAGACCAATAAAGGATAAAAGAGTGACTTTAGAAAAGAAAACATCAAAAGTAGTTATAAGTATAGTCCTACTTGGGGGGCTAAGCAGCCTAGTTAGTGCATCAGATCTTTTTCACTTTGAAGCAGGCGTAGGACTTGGTGCTGATATCAGAAAAGACCTATCATCTCATACAACTTATATAGATAAAAACACAAAGCCAACTAATGCTAACTTTGAAGACTACTCAGCAAGGACTAATATGGGGCTTTATATAAGACCTTGGATAGGCAAAACCTTTCGCTTTGCTCCCTTTGTAAAGTTTGACTACTCAGCTTTAATCTACTCAAACCAACAAGGTGATAATATAATAGCCACGACTAATGGCACACAAAGCACCATAACCACTAATGCAAAGCCAAAACTAGACTATAGCTCTAAGTTTATAAAAACTGACTATGGCGTAGTAGCTGGCACTATAGACTATATAAACTTGATGTATGGAGGCTTGGCTGGAATGCATATAGATTCTATATGGACTACCTTTTTTGTAGGAGCAAGCCACTCTTTATTTTTACAATCAACCATGCATAATACTTGGGCAATAAACTATGGCTTTAAAGTAAACTTACCAAGCTATGGTAGCACTCAAGTCTACTCTACTATAGGTCTAGAAGGCTCTTTTCAAACCCCTTATGTAGAGCAGCTTGGCACAAAAGTGCCACTTCATAGAGTACAACTAACCTTTGGTGTAGAGATATAAAAAGCTAGCTTGGCAATTAATAGAATCTAAGCCTTTGAAACTGTATAAAATCTTAGTCTTTTTATCGCAGCAGCGAGGCTTTTATGTTGATAATATGCAAGTTTATATAAATTTAAAGATGGAATTTTGTTAATAAAATTCCATTTCTAATACTTTGAAGTATAATCAAAAAGATTATAGAGAACGTAGCTATTAAGCTAGTTATCAAAGCTATATAAAGATAGCTAAAAGAGGAAAAATGCAAGTTTATAAACTAACTAAAAACCTTTTTCTTAAAGGCACAAAAAACCCCTTAAAGATAGCCCCCTTCTTAATATCTGATTCCACAAACTACACAATAAAGCAAACTTTAGGACTTTCAAACAAGCAAGCAGTCTGCTTTAAAATTACAAAGGAGTAAACATGAGTAAAAAACAAATAGTTATAAGACCAGAAGATGGAAAAGATTTCAAAGAGGTGTATGAGAAAAGAAAAAAAGGTGGAATCTATAGGCTAAAAGAAAGCTTTTATGAAAAAGAGTTTAGAAAGCTAGAGATAGAGTTAGTAAAACTTCAAAGATGGGTTACTAAAACTGGTCAAAAGATAGCCATCATCATGGAAGGACGTGATGGAGCTGGGAAAGGTGGCACTATA
Organism: Helicobacter sp. 11S02629-2; assembly: GCF_002272875.1. Taxonomy (GTDB): domain Bacteria; phylum Campylobacterota; class Campylobacteria; order Campylobacterales; family Helicobacteraceae; genus Helicobacter_I. Next base: position 120,681 of record NZ_MLAN01000005.1, on the reverse strand, counting down.
AAAGCTTTAACTAATCACTTAAATCCTCGCGGTGCTAGAGTAGTAGCACTTAATAAGCCGACAGATCAAGAAAAAACACAGTGGTACTTTGCACGCTACATCTCAGAACTTCCTAATGGTGGAGAGATAGTCTTTTTTGATAGGAGTTGGTATAACAGAGCTGGAGTTGAAAAAGTCATGGGCTTTTGTACGCAAGCACAGTATAAAGAGTTCATCTTACAAGTGCCTAATGTAGAACAAATGCTTAATGCAAGTGGTACTATGATATTTAAGTACTTTTTAAATGTAAGTCAAGATGAACAAAAACGAAGGATACTAAGACGCAAAAACGACCCACTTAGAATCTGGAAGCTAAGCCCGATAGATGGGGAGTCTTTAAAGCTATGGGATGACTACACAGAGGCTTTTGAAAAGATGTTTTCAAGAACTCACACAACGCACAGTCCTTGGGTTATAGTGGATTCCACTGATAAAAAAAGAGCAAGGCTTAACATCGCTAGAGACCTACTAAGCCGCATAGACTATGAAGGAAAAGATCAATCAAGTGTATGCTTACTAGCTGACCCTAACATAACCGGGCTTTATGCACAAAACTTTTCTCAAAACACAATGGAACGTGAAAAGATGATAAAAGAAGAAGAGAAAAAAGATAAAGAAGCATCACACCTTAACCACCATAAACACAAACATACTTCAGATGCAACATCTAGCACTGAAAAACACACAAAAGAAAAAGAAGCTAAAGAGGCAAAAAAGTAGCCATGCAAGCGTTTTTAAAGGCTTAGGACTATGAGTAATTTTTGCATTTTAGGTTTTGATAGTAGTGCTGCTTTAGCACTAACTTCTTCTATCGCTAAAGACTATGACGTAGCTTTAAGTCCAAAAGATGACTTTGAAGTCTATGCTAAAGGAAAGAATCTAGATTCTTTTTTTGTTTCCTTAAAAGATCTCTTTGGCACTAAACTAATAGTAGGCAATATATATAAGGCACTATTACACTTACTTAAGTCTCAAAACTTAAGTCTAAGCGTTGCAGAAAGCTGTACTGGAGGCTTGCTAGCTAGTAAGCTAACTGCTATAGCTGGGGCTTCAGAAGTTTTTAAAGGAAGCATCACTGCCTACTCTATAGCAACAAAAGTTGATGTCTTAAAGGTACCAAGAGATGTGATAGAGACTTTTGGCGTCTACTCTGAAGAGTGTGTAAGCCATATGGCAAGGTGTAGTAACGCACTTTTTAAAACTAATCTAGCCATAGCCACAAGTGGTATCTGCTCTCCTATAGACAACCTACCCTACAACCTACAAACTGGCAATGTTTTTATAGCCGTGCTTTTAAAAGGTAGCCTGCCTTTAGTTTCAAAAGAACTTTTTAGCGGAACTAGGATAGAGATACAAAGCCTTTCTTGTAAGCAAGCCATAAGGCTAGCCTTAATGAAGATGTTAGATTTATAATCTAGCACATATCTAAAGGCTAAGTTTTTTAAAGATTCTATTTATTTTACATGCAGCCATTTTGCAAAGCAAATAAGCATTAATAGCAGTAATTCACTAAGTCAAATCACATTCTAACCCATTTCTGAATGACAAAAATGGCATTAAAAAAAGAAAGAGAAGTGTGACTACCAACTTTTCAAAGAAACTTTACTTTGCAAGAAAAAACATACAAATAAGGAAATCTAAAAAAGAAAGTGTTGGAATATGGAATCTAAAAATATATGATTATTTCATGAGTACAAACATCTTCTTACAATGACATAAAATAACCAAGCAATATAATTGTTCCCCTTAGTAATCAAAAAAGTGTGTAATAAAGTCAACTACTATAAACTTTTATGTATAAAAAAGTAATACTATGCATATCTATACATAGTAAACTAAATGAAATCTAAATAAATATTGACATTATATAGTCAACCCACTAGAATAGGTAACACATTACAAATATTACTTTAAAGGGGTCTTAGTGAAAGAAGATTTTCTTAAAAAAACAGGATTAGTCTTAGCAGCAGGTTTGGTTTTGTCTCTAGCCTACGCAGATGAAAGCACTAGCGTAGATAAGAAACCTAGCAGACCTATGGTAAGGCTTGATGGATATGTGGGGACTTTTTCTAAGTTTGGGTTTAATGACCAGCCAGTTGATGTAAAAAAGGGTCAGTTTCCTACAGAATCTTTTACAACTGTGATAGGTCAACTAGACTTAAACATAGACCCAAGTGAAAAGCTTGGCTGGGAAGATACTTCTTTGACCTTTGATGTGGGTGCTACTTTAGGTGGGCTAGCTTATGACTCAACTAAGTTTGATAACAATGCAGACTTTAAGGAAATAAGCCCAAAAGGTGGACTAAACTACAACTACTTTGGCTATTGGGGAGGCTATGACTCTTCTATCACTCCAAATGGCAACAATACCAGAAACTTTATGATCCATAACGCCTATGTAGACTTTAAAAGTAAGTACTTTGACTTTATAGGTGGTAGGTTTGAATCTAATGCAGACTATCTAAGTGGATATATGCAAGGGATTAGAACTAATGTGCACTATAAGTTTGGAGAAAGTAATGAGATAAAAGCTTGGTGGGTAAGCTCTTTTGGGCGTGCCTTTGCTTATAGTCAGTGGCTTTATGACTACTATGCTCCAACTGCCATCTATCAAAACTTTGGTCCAGTAGGGAGTAGAACTTATAATCTTACTGGTATCCACATAGGTGGGATAGATCTAAGCTTGGCTAATGCTGATGGCTCTAAAAGCTTACTTATAAGACCTTTTACTCAGTTTATGGTAGATATCGCTACTGCAGTTGGAGGCAAGATAGTAGGAACTGATACTTGGGGAGACTTTAAGTCTACTACCCAGCTTATGGGCTACTATGTCTACATACAAGATAAGCAGTGGAATCTAGCTAATGGCTTCACGCCTATAAATGGCATCCGCTACTATAGAGGTCAGCAGATAGATAGAAATAGCTATAACATCTCTTTAATCCAAACCTTTAACTACCTTAACTATAACTTTGGGCTTGGGCTTTATAAAAACTTTGGCTATGCAAACGCCTATGTAGGAACTATAGGTAATAAGGGTCTTAAGTTTGACTTCTGGACTTCAAGTGTATATGAGATAGGTCAGTCCCTATCAGATGCTGTATCAAGAAATGCCTTCACTGGCTATGCTTGGGTAGGTGGCACTCACGATGTAGGCATAGGTGATTTTACTTGGACTATACTTGCTCGCTACACCACTAGCACTAGGAGTGAAGAGCAATCCATATATCTTGATATGTATCAGTCACTTAAATACTTTGGAGTTGGTATGAAGCTAGAGTACTTTAGAGATAGGACTAATCAAGGCTTTGATGTTAGTTCGTATTCAAAAGTTGCTGATAACTTCCCTGGTAGGGTTGATGATAGAAGTCATATCTTCTTTTATATAGACTATAAATTTTCAACTGGTTTAAAATCTCTAGCCAAAAAAGACAATATGTAAAAGGCAATGAAGGGGAACTTAAGGGCTTAAGCCCTTAAGGTTTTATAAGAATCTAAAGTGTTTTAGATTCTCATTGTTTTATAGTATAGATTTTAAAGTATCTTCTATAGGTGTTCTTGAGGCTGGCTCAACTAGTCTAGTACCTACTTCTACACCATCTTTATAAAAGATTATAGTTGGGATTCTTTTTATACCAAGGCTATCTTTTAAAGCCTCTTCTTCTGAAAAGTCTACTTCATAAAACTTTGCCTTACCAGCGTACTCTTTACTCATAGCTTCTACTACAGGTTTGATACGTCTACAGTCTGGACACCAGTTAGCACCTACGTCTACTACTACTACACCGCTTTTGATAGCATCGTTATAAGTTGATTGAACTAAGTTTTCCATTTAGGTAACTCCTTTAATAATATGAAAATAATGATACTTATCATAAATTAACAATAATAAACAATATCAACATTTTTTGACATGCAGCTAATCTCTTAATTTATAAAATAGCTACTTATAAGACCAAAAAAGACACTAAGCCTTTAATATTAAAACTTCCTCACAGCCAAAAAAGGGAGAGGAGGGAGGAGGTCAAACAAAAAAAAGAAGAAGAAGAAAGGCAAATAATGTGTGAGTGCTTTACTTCAAGCTTTGCTTACGCTTCCTAGCCACAAAGTAAAGGCTAAGATCTTAGTAATGCAAACGATAACTTTATAAAAACTATTAGTAAATTAAAAAAAGAAGTTATAAAAAGATTTTAGGAATCTAAAAAGATTCCTAAAACTATAAAGCCTAAAGTTAGACTTTAGAAGGTTATAAGGCTTACTTTAAACTAGCAAAGTGTATCTCTAGCATCCACTATGTTATCAAAGTAAAGGATTTTGTTTTTCAAGCAGTATCTTCTTGCTTCATCCATAGTAGAACCACCCATTAAGATAGGAACAACTTTATGTTTGAATTTATTTTCAACTAGTATTTCTACGCTTCCTAGTGGGTCTGTCATATCTTGTGGGCTTATTATCATATAGATTAGATCTAGTCCTTCAAACTCATCTACGATTTTAAGGGCGTTTTCATATCTATCTTTTAAAGCATCACCTATGATGTCTATTGGATTAGATCTTGGCCAAACTGCAGGAAGTACTGCATCTAGTTTTTTCTTATCTTCTTCACTTAGTTCAAAAAGCTCTCTGCCTCTAGCTGTGATTCCATCTGTTAAAACAGTGCCCGGACCACCAGCATTAGTTATGATGGCAATTTTTTTGTCATCTTTAAATAAAGGCGCTAAGATTAAAGCATCTAAGTTATCAACTACGTTTACACCCAAGCTTTGCATAACACCTTCAAACATAGCATAGTTTCCACTTAGGTTACCAGTGTGAGAGAAGGCTGCTTTTGCAGAAGCTTCACTTTTTGCAGATTTAAATAAGAAAACTGGTTTTTTACAAGCCCTTATAGCATTACAAAGGCTACGACCGCGGTTTACACCTTCTACATAAACTGAGATAGCTTTACACTCTGGTGCTGCGTTAAACATAGGTATAAACTCTGCAGTCCTTAAGTCCATAGCGTTACCAACACTTACAAGGTGAGAAAAGCCAATCCCTAGCTCATAAGCTCTATCCATCTGTGCAGCTAGTATAGCACCTGATTGAGATAGGAAAGATACGCTTCCAGGTTTTACGTGGTCAGTACCAAAAGTTAGGTTAAGGTGAGTTTCAGAGGAGTAAAAGCCTAGGCAGTTTGGACCTATGGCGTTGATGTTGTGTTTTTCTATGAGGCGTGCTAGCTCTTCTTCTTCTGCTGCGTGGCCACTTTCTTTAAATCCAGCTGTAATAACAACTAGGTTTTTTAAGCCTTTTTTGATTAGCTGCTGTACTGTTGGTATAACAAACTTAGCAGGGATGGCAATAGCAGCTGTATCTATATTATCACAAGGGATTTCATCTACGCTTTTATAAAGTGTGTGACCAAAAAGCTTACCGCCTTTTGCATTTACATAGTAAAGATTCCCAGTGAAGTTAAGTGCGTTTTTGGCTACAGCGTACCCTGCTTTATCAGGCTCAGTGCTTGCGCCAATTATTGCTACATTTTTATTATCTAAGAAATTTGGTCTATTTTCTCTTTTCATATCTTCATGATAAGTTTTAGCTCCTCTTTTTATCCTTGCATCAACTGCAACTAAGCCGCTAGCAGTTAGTTTAAGTGGGTTTAAGTCAAGCTCTAAGATATCATCATTTTCTTTTAGCATCTTTTGAACGCTTTGTATAAGGCTTACTGCTTCTTTAATAGTGTGAGAGCTTCCTCTGAAACCTTCAAAAAGTTTAGCGATTTTTGTAGTGTTAAGTGCACGGATTATCTCATCTTCAGTTGCATCACTTACTACATAGCATACATCTTTATATAATTCTAAGTAGATTCCACCTTTACCAAAAAGTATAACGTGGCCAAAGGTATTATCTTCAACACAGCCGATATAAAGCTCTTCGCCATCTACCATCTCAGTAATAATAAAACCATCTTTAGAATCTAAAGTAATGTTGTGTTTTTTAAGATTTTCTATTATCTCTTTTCTTCCTCTTTCAAGGTCTTCATTACTTCTTAAGTTTAAGACAACCCCACCTACATCACTTTTATGAACGACTTTTGGAGACTGTATCTTGATAACAGCTGGAAACTTATCAAAACTTATCTTAGAATCTAAACCCACTGAGGTGGTCTTAGGAGTTCTTATGCCATATTTACCTAGAAATTCATAAAGCTGACTTTCATTCATGTCCATATTAAATCCTTGTTTTTTAGTTCTCTTGCATAGTTGCAAGACAAATATATCTTCCTTGCTCTATTATCAAGCCTCTTTGGTATATTTGAACGTATTTTAACTCTTTTTAGGACAATTAGGATTCACATAGTAAGCTTTTTTTAAGAAAATGATTTTTAAGCACTACTCCTTTTTAAAAATTTATCTAAAAAACTAAGAGATAACTAAAGTAAGAAAACCTTTAGCTATCTCAAATATTTTTAGGAACCTAAAGTAACACTACCAAGTGATTTTAACAGTTGGCTTAATTAGACCTTTTGGCTTATCTTTCATGATGGCAAGGGCTGTTTCTATCTCGCTAAAGCCATTTAGCCTATTAGTCATTAAAGGCTTAACATCTAGCTTTTTAGTTTGAAGTAAGCTTGCTAGGGCTTCCATCCTATATCTACCACCTGGAGTTAGACCGCCTTTTATAGTCTTATGCCCCATGCCTACATTCCAAGCTAGGCGAGGTATGGTTATAAAGTCACCCTTTCCAAGATAGTTGACATTAGAGACTATACCGCCATTTTTCATACACTTACAAGCAGAACCTATAGTTGTTAGATCCCCTCCAGCTATTAATACTTTATCAACACCTACACCTTTTGTAAGCTCTATGATTTGTTCTTCAAAAGGGGCTTTTTTAAAGTTTACATAGTGCGTTGCACCATAGTATTTATGTGCTATATCATATCTATCATCAACTGCATCAACTGCATATATATGACTAGCACCCATTAAGTTAGCCCCAGCTAATGCCATAAGGCCTACAGGCCCAAGACCTACAACAGCCACGCTTTCACCGTGTTTTATCTCGGCATTTTCAGCACAGTGAAATCCCGTAGTAACCATATCAGTTAGTATGACTGCTTCTTCCATGTCTACGCCTTCTGGAAGCTTGGCTACGTTAGAATCTACATCATTAACATGGAACTTACTAGCAAAAACACCATCTTTAAAGTTAGAGAACTTCCACCCGCCAAGGGCGTCACTTAGTAGCTTACCACTGTGCTGGGCAAAGCCTCTTTGTGCATTTGTACTCCCCCAGTCTGGAGTGATAGCTGGCACTATAACGATGTCACCTACCTTAAAGTCTTTTACATCTTTTCCAACTTCTATAATCTCAGCTACGCTTTCATGTCCTAAGAACATATTATGACGCTCGCCTATCCCTCCTTCATATACAGTGTGTAAGTCACTAGTACAAGGAGCCACAACTACAGGGCGGCAGTAAGCGTCCCTTGGTCCTAGTGGAGTTAACTCCTTTTCATCTTTTTCTATCCAGCCAACTGAGCCAATTTTCAACATTGCAAAACCTTTTACAGTACCCATGACATATCCTTCATTAATAAAATTTATTTAAGTTTCTTAAGATGTCTTATAAAGACGCTTTATAAAGCTACTTGCGTCTAAACAGCCAGAAACTATTAATAATCTAGCACTGAAAGATATTTTTACTAACAATGCAAGACTTTTACGCAAAAAGAAAATGCATACTTTTACCTATAGTAACTATGTTAAATTAGAACCATAAAAACATTCACATTTTGAAACGATTATGCCTCTCTTTTTGAGGTTATCTTGATAATGCAAGCTAGTTTAAAAGCCTATGTATTACCATTATGGAAGTTTTATAGAATCTAGATTCATAAAAAAGCAAAAATGTGTATAAACTAGCATGTAAAGCATATCAAATAACAGCAAGGCCGATATTTATGTTTGTTTTTCATTAAATAAATGTTAATTATTCTTGATATATAATCCACACGTGCATTAGCAATAGTGCTTGCACACTACTAACACTGCTTTCTTGCAATCATACTCCTAATCCCTATGACTTAGCTTACCCCAAAGTCATAGGGATACTTTATAACCACTTACTTTACTTGCTTAGTTTGATGCTAAATTACTTTGATTATAAATGCTACCTTATATGCTAGCTTAGATAAAAAAGTTAAGTAAATATTTAACTTTTATTATTTTTTAAAAAATTAATTACTTTTACCTATCATTGATACATTTATATCTAAATGATAAAAAATATTATTAAGTCTCATAAAATAGGCTATATGGGCGTTTAAAGTAAAATTTTTTTATAAACTCTAAAAAGTAAATTAACAATTAATATCTACTTAAGAATTCTTAACATATAATTTCACCGTGTTTATAAGCATTTTATATTTTTACACTTAGTATAAGGCTTTTGTGCACATCAAAGTTTATATGACATAGTGTTAAATGTAATGGTAGCTATATGCTTTAAGCACACGGATTTGGGTCTTACGTTATCAATCAGTCCTAGACTAACAACATTAATACTTCTCATTAATGCGCTTCCTTGTTATTACTCCAACAAAAAATGGAAGTGCATACATGTTTTAGTTTCCATTTTATAGCCTTAAGATATAGTTCTGATACTTCTTCAAAAAGTATCAGAAGTTTAAATATATGATCGATAGAATTATTTTTATTACTATTTTTACAAAATGTATCAATATGCATACATTTTTACCGACTTTTGCCTTACAATTAACTATTTATTTGAACCCTTAAAGCCTAGTTACAACTAGATCACTTTAATGAGTTTTATAAAAGTTTTTTTGTCCCAAGGAGGATGCTATGTTAGATGAGAGCACTCTAAAAGCTGCCATCAAAGAAGAGTTTTTTAAAAAATGCTGTGCAGTCAAGCAAGATGATGAAGTATTAATCACAGCTTTAAACACTGTAGTGATACAGTATCTACAAAGCGTAGATGCTGAGACTTTAAAAAATATAGTTTTAATGAAGCAAGAACTCAACCTGCTTATAGATTCTTTATGTAAAGAGCTTATAAGTATGTTAGAAGAAACTATACGCAACTATAAAACTAATATGTTAGATGCCAGCACAGACTTAATAAATGAGATAGCTAAAGAAAAAGCAAATACATCAAAGATAGAAGAGATAGACTTAAGCAAACTAACTCCAGCGACAAACTAGTCTCTAAAGTAAGCCCTTATGTTAGAATCAGGACTTTTTATCTTGACTTTAATATAAGAGGCATGCAGTTATGAACATAACAGTAAGTAAGAAAATCTTAAACACAGTAGGAAGATGCAACGCAAAGTATAAGCTAGTACAAGAAGGTGATAAAGTCTTGCTTGGTCTTAGCGGCGGGAAAGATTCTACACTGTTAGCTACCATCTTAAAGCATATGCAACGCCACGCACCTTTTAAGTTTGAATTCTTAGCATTAATAGTTGACTACGGTCGTGGTGGGGAACACGTAGATGACTACATCCACTCACAAAACTACTGCAAAACCCTTGATATACCTTTTAAGATACAAAGAACTGATATATACAAAACTTTAGAAAACTCTAAACGCGAAAACTCAATTTACTGCTCTTTTTGCTCTCGCATGAGAAGAGGAGAGCTTTATTCTTACGCACTTAAAAATGGCTTTAATAAGATAGCTTTGGGTCATCATATGGATGATGCAAGTGAAAGCTTTTTTATGAATCTTACTTATAATGGTGCACTCCGTGCCATGCCTCCACGCTACAGGGCTGAAAACGCCCTAGAAGTTATCCGCCCGCTAATCTTTGTACGAGAAAGGCAAATCATAGACTTTATAGAATCTAATAAGATTTATATAGCTCCTGATTGCAACTGTCCTATAAACTGGCTACCTGAAGATAAACGCCCGCGCGCTAGGGCTGAAAATAAACAGCTTTTAAAAGACTTAGAATCTAAAAATCCAAATCTTTTCAAGTCTTTAAAAAGTTCCTTTGAAAACATCCATCTAAATAGCTTTTTTAACAAAGAGTATCTAGACTAGCCCTATATTAGATTCTATAAACTTAGCTAGATTATTTAAAGCCCCCTAAGCACCCTCTTAGGCAAAGCTTATGCCTTAAGCAAGCACTTACTTTACGCCTTACCCTTAGCTTTATGAATCTTATCTATATACTTATAGCTTACTTTTATAAGATTGTTTTTAGGCAAGCTACTAGCTAGCTCATCTAGTGCTAAGTTTATATCGCTAAAGAGGTAGTTTGCAAGGCTTCCGGGCACTGGATTTATCTCATTGATATAAACCTCATCATCTATTACAAAAAAGTCACACCTTATCAAAGCCCCAGCAAAGATATCACCATAAAGCTTATCAAAGTTTAGCCTTAGTCTAGATTCTAGGCTAAGACTAAGGCTTGCTTTACTAACTTCTGTAGTTCTTGAAAAGTCAAGGTACTTATTTTCAAAGTCTAAAAACTCCTTTTTAACTGGCTCTTCTATGACTGAGTGCACCATACCTTCTTTTCCTAAAAAGCCTGCTAGGTTAAACTCTTTTACGTTTTCAACAAAAGGCTCAACTATTGCCTTACTATCAAACTCAAAGGCTACATCAAGTGCGTAGTCAAGCTCTTTTACATCATGCACAATGCTTACCCCCAAACTACTTCCTAGCCTTAAGGGCTTAATGATAAAAGGAGGCTTTAAAGTTATAGTCCTATCATCCCTGCTTACTATCTCATAACGCAAAGTTTTTACATCGCAAGACTTTGCATAAAGCTTAGTTAGGCTTTTATCAAAACTAAGCATGGAAGCTTCAAGACGAGGTCCTATATACTTTAGTCTATAAAAGTCAAAAAGGGCACTTAAAGTCCCATCTTCTCCATCTTTGCCATGTATAAGATTTATGATTACTCCAGATTCTAAAGCTACACTCTTACCTAAAAGCCCCCTACTAAAAAAGCCTTCACTCCCTAAAAAAAGTTCTTTTGCCTCTTTGTACTTACCGCTTGAAAAGTAAGTAGACTTCATATCTTTTTTATCTATAAGATAGAATCTATGGCTACCATCTAAAAATATACAGTGCTTTATAGACACGCCCTTTTTAAGTAAAGATATACAACTAACTATACTTATCTCATGTTCATAACTTGCCCCACCAAAAACTACACTATACTCCATGTTAATCCTTCTTTACTTCATAGTTTGCAAAAACTGCTTCTAAGGCTTTAAGTGCTTTTAGGCGATGTGATATCTTATTTTTCTCATTTGGGTCTAGCTCGCCTAAAGACTTGTGAGATTCCAAAAACTTCTTTTTAGAATCTAAGCTTTTAAAATCAAGCTTTAGCTCTTCTTCACAAGGATAAAACATACCATCATAGCCAAAGCCATTACTCCCTCTTTCTTCCACACAAGCCACTCCAGAAAGACTTTTTCTTAGCACGCCACTTTCTTGCTTACCTTTTTCAAGCCTATCTTCATACATCTTATCTTTAGTTTTTATAGCATAGGCTATAGCACACTCAAAACTTGCAAAGCTCCCCCAAAGACCCTTTTTTTCTAACTCCTTTTTTAACTTCTCGCAGTTTGCCTTAGAATCTGTCTTAGTGCCTCCAAGCACCTTATCATCAAGTGCTGCATACCTAGCACTATAAACCCCCGGTGCTCCATCTAGTGCTTCTACACTTAGCCCACTATCATCAGCTATGACTATAAACTCTTCTAGCTTTATGTCATTTAGCAAGGCTTCAACTTTAAGCATGGCGTTACCTTCAAAACTGTCTTTGTTTTCATCTACATCAAAGCATTCTATACCTGCGTCTTTTAGGCTTAATACTTCAGAGTTTAGTATCTCTCTAACTTCTCTAAGCTTGTCATTATTACCAGTGGCTAAAACTACAGGCAAGCTATACTTAGATAGTTCATCTTTTTGCATCTTTAGTTCCCTTATAAGTTGTATCGTTAATATTTTTAAGTTTGATTAGTTAAAATTATACCTATCTTAATAACTTAAAACCCCATTTCGCTTTCATAAAAGGAATCTTACTTATGTTTGTCAAAATACTGCCCATGCTGCTCACTTTAATGTTTCGCTTTTTTGGCCTTTTTATCATCCTCCCAGTTATCTCTATCACCATAGATTCTATAGCTAATGCAACTTATATGAGTGTAGGTATAGCCCTTGGCGTGCCCTACTTAATCCAGATCTTTACCCAACCTCTTTTTGGGCGTATAAGTGATAAGTTTGATAGACGCCATGTAGTCATAGTAGGTATCATCATCTTTGTTATAGGTAATGTTATCTGTGCTTTAAGTTCTAATATAGAAATGCTAATAGTAGGTCGAGTTATAGAAGGCATAGGGGCTATTGGCGGGGTGCTTAGTGCTATGGTCGCAGATAGTGTAAAAGAAGAGTTTAGAATCCGTGCTATGGCGATAATGGGCATAGGGATCTTTGTAAGCTTTGTCATAGCTATAATCGTAGGTCTTGTAGTAGGTACTCACTTTGGACTAAGATCGCTTTTTTGGATAAGTGCTATCTTAAATCTTATATCTATCCTTTTTATACTAAAAGCTAAAAAAGTTGAAAAGATAAGATATGACTACCACGCAAAAGACAAAGCCACTTCTAAAAGCATCTATCTTCTTTCAGGTAGCGTTTTACTAGAGAAGTTTTTTATGACTGCAACTTTTATGATAGCCCCACTTTTATTAAGTGAGACTTTTGGCATCAGCAAAACTAACTTATATATGGTCTATATACCCGGCCTTATACTTGGAATCTTAGCCATGGGCGTAGGCTCTATGCTAAGTGAAAAGAAAAATAAAAACTATCTAGTCTTAGTAGTAAGTGTGTTTATGTTTGTGCTAGCTTATGTAGTGATGTATTACTCTATAAGCTTTGTAGTTTTTGGTATAGGGCTAATCTTTTTCTTTATGGGCTTTGTCGTACAAGAAGCACTTTTACAAGGTCTAGTAAGCAAGCTTAGTCTTGCAAGTCAAAGAGGAAAGGTTTTAGGAGACTTTAACGCCTTTGGCTTTGCTGGGTCTTTCTTAGGTGCTTTTATAGGAGGCTTTGCCCACGCTGGGGCTATAACCTCTAGCTCTTATAATCTAATCTTTATCATAGCCATGATAGTTGCCATCATCTGGTTTATCCTAGTAGCTTTTATATTTAAGAATCCTCAAAAAAGTGCCACGCTTTATATAGATAGCACTAAGGTAAGTGATAACGACTTAAAAAGACTAGATTCCATAACAAGTATAGTTGAGTACTATAAGAATGAAACCCAAGGCGTAGTAACTATCAAATACAAACAAGGCGAGATGAGTAAAGATGACTTAGATGCCTTACTTCATATAAAGGCTTAAACTATGAACAAATATCTAAGCACCCTAGCCTTACTTTTTACACTTTTTATAAGTGCTGCTTTTGGAGAGACTTTAACTCACATAAAAAGCTTTAAGGCTAACTTTACCCAAGAGATACAAGGTGAAATTGGTGCAAAAAGTATCTTTTATAAAGGCACTTTAGAAGCTACAAGCACTAATCTAGCCTTATGGAACTACACTTTGCCTTTTAAAAAACAAGTCTATATAGAACATGGCAAGGCTTATATCTATGAGCCTATGCTTAATCAAGTCACAATTGGTAGTTTTGATAGTCAAGCTGACTTTTTAGGCGTGCTAAAAAATGCTAAAAAGATAGATGAAAACACTTATGAAGCAACTATCAATAAGCATGTTTATACTTTAAAGTTAAAAGATTCTAAGCCTTTTACTTTAAGCTATACAGATGACTTGGGTAATAACGCCATAATAACTTTTAGTAACGTCAAGCTAAATGAAAAGCTAGATAAGGCTGACTTTGACTTTAAGATCCCAGAAGATGCCGAGATAGTTCATATAAACTAAAAGTATTTATACACTTAGCAAAAAAAGCATGAGGCATAAGGTGTAAGGGCACAAAAGGCATGCACTAAAAAGGCATAAAAGCCTTAATAAAAATAGATTCTATAAAATCCTAATAAGTCTTAAATCCTGACTGATTAGGGCTTGGCATACTTGGACTAGTAGGCACACTAGGTGGAGTTGGTGCTTTTGGCAGCTGCATAGAAGGGCTGCCCTCTTCTTGAGGGCTTAAACTAGATCCACTTCCTTGGTTTTTTTCTTGATTATTTATAGGCTTAGATGAAGTACTTGTTTTTAGTGGATAGCCTTGCATCTTTTGGGTTAGCTCTGAAGCAGTTTTTGGATCCATCTTAGCTAGTATCTTTCCAATCTCAGCTGGCTTTAAGCTTAAAAGTATGCTTATAGCATCTTCAGCAGGCATGGAAGCAAGGATGGGTGCAGCATTAGAATCTCTCATCTTTGCATAGCTTTCTGCTAGCTTGCTATCTTTTATACTTTTTATATCAGCTAGTACTTTTTCATTTTGTGCTAAAAGTGTTTTAGCCTCTTGTAGCCTTGCTTTACTTTCACTTTCTTTTTTTGCCTCTTCTTGCTTCATCTCTTTATACATCTGCTCTAAGGCTTTTTCTTTCATATCAAGCTTGGCTTTTCTTTCTGCTAAAAGCTTGGAGTTTTCAGAAGAAAGTATCTGCAAGGTAGTTTGTTCTTGTCTTAGCTTCATAAGAGAAGCACTTATCTCTTGCTTTCTATCTTCAAAGATGGCGTTACACTGTGCATTTATATCTATTAGTTCATTATTTGAAGGGGGAGTAGTGCTTTTTGCACTAAGCAAAGCACCAAATGTGCTAAATGCCACTATCAGTAGAATCTTTTTCATGTTTAAAACCCTTATTTGCATAAAGTAGATTAGATATAGAATCTAAGCTCTTTGCCTCAAGACTAACTTTTTCTTTTCTTAGCCTTAGGCTTTCTTTATCATAGATGTACTTTAGCTTTTCATACTCTATATTTAAAACCCTTAGTTCCTCTTGTATCTCTTTTTTCTTAAGCTTGAGAAGCGATATAGCTTCATAGGTTAAATCTATCTCATATATGAAGCCTTGCATATAGACTTTTTGAGACTGGAAGTCTTTAAAGCTACCACTTTGTGGCACGGTTGCATTTTGCAGTTCAGCATTTAAACTATCTATATAGTCAAACTTAGCTCTTATCTCAAAAGCACAAGCTTGGAGACTTTTTTCTTTTAAGTCAACTTTTTGCTTGGCTATTTTGACTAATGAGATAAGCTGCTTTATCATCTAAGTATCACATCTTCCCTGTTTGGACTAGTAGAGATTATCCCTACGCGTACACCGACTACATCTTCTATAGCCCTTATATAGCTAACTGCTTCTTTTGGTAAGTCTTCATAGTTTTTAAGTCCATAAGTCTTATCCCAGCCCTTAAAGCTTTCATAAACTGGCAAGCCTTTAGAATCATACTTAACACACATCTTAACTTCTTCTAGTCCATCTAATACATCAAGCTTCATAAGGGCTAGTTTACTTACGCCATTAAGCCTTACTGCGTATCTTACTTGGGCAGCATCAAGCCAGCCACATCTTCTAGCACGACCTGTAGTTGTACCAAACTCATAGCCTTTGTCTCTTAGATACTCCCCTGTCTTATCATGAAGCTCGGTTGGAAAGTCGCCATTACCCACGCGTGTGCAGTAAGCCTTAGTGATACCTATAACCTCGTTTATATCTCTAGTATTTAGCCCAGTCCCACTAAGGGCACCTGCTATGCTTGTGTGAGAGCTAGTGACAAAAGGATAAGTCCCATGATCGATATCTAACATAGTGCCTTGTGCACCTTCTAATAGAATCTTTTTTTCAGAATCTACAGCCTTCCATATCATCTTAGTAGTATCTGTGATAAGTGGTAAGATGTTAGGAAGTACTTCTTTTATGTCTTCGATTATAGAATCTGCACTTAGATCATGAGAGACTTTAAGCAAGCTTAGGTTGTATCTAATCTTGCTTTTTAAAGTTTGCAAGTCAAAAAGATCTTGCATTAAGATTCCATTTCTTGCGACTTTATCAGCATAGCTTGGCCCTATGCCTTTTTTAGTAGTGCCTATGGCTTCTTCTCTGTTTTCTTCATCAAGCACATCGCGTAATATGTGATAAGGAAGTATGATGTGGGCTTTGTTTGATATAAAAACCCTACCTTCTATATCTGGGAACTGAGAAAGCTCATTACTCAAAGCTAGTAAGTCTATAACAACGCCATTTCCTATTATATTAGTAACATGAGGATAGAGTATGCCTGAAGGGACAAGGTGAAGTGCGTACTTTACGCCATCTACTACTATAGTGTGACCTGCGTTATGACCACCTTGATATCTAACTACTAAGTCATAGTTTTTTGCAAGCATATCTACTATCTTGCCCTTGCCCTCATCACCCCACTGTATGCCTAAAATTACATCTGCCATCAACTTATCCTTTTATAAAGTTACTTTATGTTTTAAGAGGTAAGAAACCACGCCATCAGTATAGATTCCAAAACCACAAGTTACTAAGTCATCTATACTACAAACCCCACCGCTACAAAAAAATGAGTTCCCCAAAAACATCCTAAAAAACGCACCCTTATAGTAGTCAACTGGTGCTAAAAGTAAAAATGAAAAAACTACTTTTTCATACTCTATATCCTTAGTTAGCTCTAAAAGTGAAGCTAGCTCTTCTTTTAAAAAACTCGGTGCGTGTGGCAAGTAGGCTTTTAGGCTTTCTTTGTCATTTATCTCTATTAGCTTTTTCATAAGCGGATACTTCATCAAAGCTGCGACATCTTGTCTTTCAAAAAGGCCTAAGTCTATATTTTCATGCCTACAGCACAGAAGTGCTATCCTAGCATTAGTAACTTGTAATATTGGGCTTATGTGAAACTTTTTAAAAATCTTTATACTTAGCTCTAGCATATACTCAAGTCTATCTTGCTCTAAGTACTCAACTCCTATCTGGCTTAACTCAGTAGTTGGGTAGCTAAAAACTGGCTGTATATAAAACCACTTTTTTTCATTAGTAGTGCGTCCAAGCCTTCTAGTTATGATGCGTGCGACTTCAAGTGTGCTGTCATTGCGTAAAGAGATTTGATTATTACTCTCGCTACTTATCCTTATGACATCTCTATCTAAAAAGCTTTTTTGATGTTGTTCATAAACAAAAGTAGGAGTTATTATCTCTTCAAAACCCTCTTTATAAAACTCTTCTACGCATAAGGCTTCTAGTCTCCTTTTTAGTCTTGCACTTTTTGCAAAGGCAAGCAGGCTATTATGTGGTACTTCGTGTTCTAGTATCATTTTTAGATTAAACCTTATCTATTTGACTTTAAGGGATTATTATAACTAATCTTACAGGCTGCAAGTTATAAGTAAGCTCTAAGCTAGCTAGCAACTACTTTTTACTTGCAAAATCGCTACTTTATAGAAGCAAGCATGCTACTTGCAAGATTTGCATTATTACCATTCATAAAATGGCACTTTTTATGTAAGCCTAAAAGAGATTCTAAAAGCTTTAAGCTTAACTCAAAACCTACTTCTTTTTCACTCCCACTAAGTGAGGCTTCTTCCATCTTTACTATCAAACTTTCTGGTACAAAAACACCCGGAAGTTTAGTATTTAAATAGATGGCTGACTTAAGACTTAGTACTGGGAAAAAGCCAAAGATTAAGATAGCATCAGTGCTATATTTTGCATTTATCTCATCCACCCATTCTAAAAGCTCTTTTAAGGTCTCTATGTCATAAACTGGCTGAGTTATGATAGCTTTTGTGCCAAGGGCGATTTTAGATTCCAAACTCTTTTTAAGTAAGGTCTTATTTTTAGCATAAGAACTTATAGTGCTAAAAGCATATATTGGTGTTACTAGAGGGTGCTTTAAAGGATTCCCTCCTAGATCAAAGCCCTTATTTAGTGCATTAATCAACTCTAAGATTTTAAGGCTGCTTCCTTCAAAAACGCTTTTTGCTTGAGGCTGATCTCCTAGCTTTAAAGCATCCCCACTTAAAGCTAAAAAAAGTCTTATATCAAAGCTATGTGCCCCAAGCATCATAGAAGATAGGGCAAGAGAGTTTCTATCACGCAAAGAAGTTGTACAAACTACAGGCTTATTAAAAAGTGCTTGAAACTTTATACTTGAAAGAAGGCTGCTTTGTCTCATCTTAGCAAGAGGAGAGTCAGTACACACAAAGCCATCTATATGGTTTAAAAGCTTAGATTCTAAAACCTTAGTAGCTAAGGAATCTAAAGAGGCACTTTTATCAGGGCTTAACTCATAAGTAATAGTTTGCTTTGCTTGATTTTTTAAGTCTTTTAAAAAAGATTCTATATTCATAAGCTTCCTTAAGTATTAGCGTTAAAAACACTAGTTTTTTCTTCAAATTATATCAAACACATTATGTAAATTTAAAACTAGGTATAATTTTACAACTACTTTGTGCTTAAGGATTTACTTGAAAAAGCTAATAGATTGTTTTGATTATATGAAAAGATATCACTCAGATATCCTAGATGCACTAAGCATCATGCTAGAGCTTTTTTTACTTAAAAAAGAAGAGCCTAACATCATAGCTAGCCTTATAGAAAAAGCTCATAAAAGACAGCCTATCAAGCAAGATTTTAAAGAGCTACTAAGCCAAAAAACCAACATCCAGATAAACTTAAATGTAAACATACTAAAGATTCTAAAAGTCATAAACACAAGTGACATCACCCCAGAGACTATAGAATCTTTTCTTAATATCATCTCTCAAAAAAAGACTACCAATAAGCTTTATTACTACTCAACGCCAAAAGAAGTTAACCACCTACTTTGCCTACTTTTAGACCTTAAGCCAAAAGAAAGCCTTTATAACCCTTGCTATGGTATAGGAAGTATCTTTTTAAGTATAGCTAGCATTATGAAAGAGCATGATATAGAGCTTTTTGGAGAAGAGCTTGATGAAAGATTTAGCACTATAGCTAAGCTTATAGCAAGGCTTAGTGATATAGATGGAAGCAACCTAATCGTTAATGACATCTTAAAAAGAACGGCTTTTAAAAGAAATGGAGAAATTATAAAGTTTGATAAAGTTATCTGTAATCCTCCCCTTTACGCACACATGGGCATAGAACAGCTTAAAGAAGATGAGAGGTTTAGTAAGATTGGCATCTTAGTTAAAAACTATCCTGAGCTTGTCTTTTTAACCCACGCCCTTTCTCACTTAAAAGATAGAGGTGTATTTATAGTTAGAAACCAAACCCTTTTAAAGCAAGGCTTAGAATCTAAGCTTAGAGAAAAACTTTTAAAAGAAAAGATGATAGAAGCAGTTATCGAGCTTCCTAAAAATATCTTCCCACATCAAGGCTATGACTTTTCTATACTTGTTATAAGCTATGATAACAGCCTTGTAAAGCATATTGATGCAAGTAGCTTTTATGAAAAAGATGGTAAGTATAATAAGCTAGTAGACATAGATAAAATAGTCTCTATGTTTAAGTCCCCAAAAAGTTCAGAGTTTAGTAAAGTAACTGAGCTTAAAAAACTCTATGTTGATGATCTTCGTGCAAGCCATCATGTCCACACAACTAAGCTTACTAAAAAAACCTTACTTTTAAAAGATCTTGATTTAGAGATATTTCGCGGGCAGAGAGTGCATGATATAGTAGATAGCACTCATAAGATTAAGTACTTTGATCTAGGGATAGCCGACTTTGCACAGTTTGGCTTTAGCGAAAAGTTCTCTAATGAAAAAGAAAGTAGCGAGATAGCAAAGATTCTAAAATACAGCCTTAGACCCTATGACTTACTTTTATCTTTAAGAGGTGTTATGCCTAAAGTTTCTATCCTTAGTCCTAACTTAGAAGACACCCTAGCTATAGCAAATGCAGGCATCATCATCTTAAGATTCCAAAACAAAGAAGACGCCCTAGCCCTTTACTGCTATCTTTTTAGTAAAAAAGGCTACTCTGCCCTCTCTTATATCTATGAAAACAGTGCTGAAAATATAGTAAATGCTGAAAGTTTATTAAACCTAGTCTTACCTAAAAACTTTCATGACTACGCTTCTAAGATGCAGCAAATCGAAGAGCTAAAAGAGGAGTATCTAAGGCTTGATGCAAAAGTCTTAAAGTTAAAAGAGGAGTTTTAATGCACGAGTACTCTATAGCAAGCCACCTTTTAAGCCTCTGTGAAGAAAACTTTGAAAAAGCCCTAAAAGATAACGACCTTAACCCACTAGATACTAAAGCTTATATATCAAAGATAGTAGTTAGCATAGGTGAAAGGTCAAACATAGAGCCAAAACTTTTAGAATCTGCTTTTAGTATCTTGCAGGTTGAAAGCCCTTGTACTAAAGATTCCATCTTAGAGATAATTAGGGTGCCTTTAAGTTTTAAGTGCGAAACCTGCGGGCATAGCTTTTACTCTAGCACTTCTCCACTTTGTCCAAACTGTAATAGTTCTCACACACAAATAGTTGATGGGAGAGAAATAAGACTAGAAAAACTTGAAATTGAGAATTAAAACTGTTTACAATTACGACATACATTAATAAGGAGACAAAGATGAAGGCTATATTACTTAACATAATATTTTTTAGCTTTTTTGGTATGCTTTTTGTAAACAGTGTCCAAGCAAAAAGCACTCAAACAAATGGCAGTCAAGTTAGCACTAACAGCGAAGACAGCGGAGGGATGATAGATAAAAGCTTACAAAAAAATCTAGATTCTAAAATAAACTTTATACTAAATCATAAGCCAGCAGTGGCTATGCCAGATTTTAAAGCAAAAAAACTTAACATAACTGTAAGCATACAACCCCTAGCCTACTTTGTAAAAGGGATAGCAGGAGAGAGTGCAAGCTATGATGTGCTAGTCCCTAAAAATAAAAATGCAGAGACTTTTGAACCAAACTTTAGCACTATGGAATCTTTGCAAAATGCTGATCTTTTTATAGGCGTAGACATGCCTTTTGAAAAAGTATGGCTACCAAGAGTCATACACAACAACGATATAAAAACTCTAATCTTAGATACTCCTATAGGCCTTCAAAACATGCCTCACATCTGGCTAAGTGCTAAAAATGCAAAACGTATAGCCTATGTTATCTATCAAGAGCTAAGCAAGCTAGAGCCAAGTAATGAGCCTTACTTTAAATACAACCTTGCCCTAACGCTAGCAAGACTAGATATAGTTGATAAAAAGATGGAAGCTATGCTAAAAACTATGCCTAAAAAAAGCTTTGTGACTTACCACTCAAGCTTTAACAACATAGCAGATGACTATGGTTTAGATGAGATAAGTCTTCAAACTCACGGCAAAAGCTATGGCATGTCTAAGATTATAAAGATAAGCAAAGAAGCCAAAGCCCTTGGTATAAAACGCGTACTAGCTGAGCTTGAAGATGCTAATACTGATATAAAAGTACTAGCAAAAAATATAGGTGCTAAAGTAGTGACTATAGACCCACTAAGTAGTGACTATGAGGCTAATCTCTTACATATAGCAGATGAGATATCAAAAAGCTATCAGCCTTAAGTGGATTTTACTAGCCTTTTTGCCCTTTTTAAAAGGGCTTAAAGTCAAACTTTAAAGTTATAAACTATCTTTTTTTCCTCTTCTTTTTTATCCAAAAAGCAAAGGTTGGAATCTAAGCTTGTTAAAAATGCATCTAAGCTAGAAAGTGAAGTGATATCTTCTAAGCTTAAAAGTCTTAAAAGCAAACCTCTAAAGTGTTTTGAGTAGTGGCTTACAGGCTTAGAATCTTTATAGAAGTTAAAGTCTATTAAAACGCCTTTAGTTTTTATAAGATTTTTATACACACCAGCCCTTAAATCTACTATGAAGTCATAGTCTAACTCTAAGCTTAAGTAAGGCTTGTAGACTTTTTTAAGAAGGCTTGCATTTTGTGTAAGCTTATAGTAAGGAAGCTTATCGCTTGCACGCACTATCCCAAAAAGATTGCTAAAGATTAAAACATGACTATCTATATACTCTTGTGAAGGCTTAGGCAAGCTTTCATAATCTATGGCTTTAAAAGCTACTCCTTTATATAGCAAGATAGCCTTTTGCAAGCTTAGGTTTAAAGAGCCTACTAACTCATCCATAGCGTTATCATTAAAGCTAGTTTTGCTAGTTAGCTTTTTTAGTAGCTTTAAGTCTTGATTAAAGATACAAACCCTTACCTCATCTAAAAACTCCTTATACACATTAACTCTATGCTTAAATAACATCTCACTTGTACTAGAATCCATATCTTTTGGCAAATAAAGATCTTGCAAAAAGTTAAATATAACTTCTGGGTCTTTACCTTCTAAGCTTTGTATAGAGATGTTTGGAATCTTTTCTTCACTAGGTGCTAAAAGTAAGACAAAACTCATACTGCCCTCCATAATTAAATAAGTGTATTAAAATATGCAACAAAAAAGATAGCATAGCAGGCTATTTATTATCAGTCTATCTTTGTATAATTTTGCTAATCTTAACTACAAGGACTAACTTATGATAGTTTCCATACTCTGTGGAGGCTCTGGCACTAGACTTTGGCCGATATCTCGCACACTTATGCCAAAACAGTTTGCCAATCTTTTAAAAGAAGGCTCGCTTTTTGAGTTAACCTTAAAAAGAAACGCCCCCCTTTTAAAAGACCCCTTCTTTGAAGGCAAAAGTCAATCTTCCCTAAGCGTAGTGACCAATGATAAGCACTACTTTTTAGCACTTAATGAAAGCTCTAAAGTTAGCATTAAAATAGATTTTTTCTTGCTTGAAAGCCTCCCTAAAAACACAGCCCCTGCCTTACTTTTCCAAGCTTTAAGCATCTATAAAAACTTAGAATCTTTAGATGACTTAGAGTATATAGAAGCTAATGATGAGATAATCTTAGCCCTCCCAAGCGATCATTTAATAAAAGATGAAAGCAAGTATATAGACTGCGTTAAAAAAGCTTACACGCTAGCTAGCAAAGGCTATATAGCTACTTTTGGTATAACTCCAAGTTCACCAAATACTGGCTATGGCTATATAGAAGTGCTAAAAGATTCTAAAGAAAAAGACTTAGGCTTTAAGGTAAAAAGCTTTCATGAAAAGCCAAGCCTTGAAGTAGCTAAAAGCTACATCGTAGAATCTAATTACTACTGGAATAGTGGCATGTTTTGTTTTAAAGCAAGCACTCTTATAAAAGAAGCCAAGCTTTACTGTAACGATATGCTAGAGGCTTGTTTTAGCACTCTAAAAGCTAGTCTTAAAGAGGCAAACTTCATAAGGCTAGATGAAAAAGCTAGCAAGACACTAAAAGACTTAAGTATAGACTATGCCATCATGGAAAAAAGTAAAAATCTATATCTTGTAGAATCTAGCTTTACTTGGAGTGATGTAGGAAGCTTTGATTCTTTAAGCAATGAGTGGAAGAGTGATGGCAATAAAACTGCAACTAACACTACTCTTGAAGCCATAAACTCAAGCTCTAACTTTATATTATCAAATAAACTTGTAGCCACTATAGGTCTAAAAGACTACATAGTCATAGATACAAATGACGCCCTTTTGATAGCCAAAAAAGGAGAAAGTCAAGATGTTAAAGACATAGTATCTAGACTTAAAAAAACTAACAAAGAGCTTACTTTTTCTCACTCAATAGTGCATAGACCTTGGGGAAGTTACTCTGTGTTGCTAGAAGATTCTAAGTTTAAGTTAAAAAGCATAATTGTAAAACCGGGGCAAAGACTAAGCCTTCAAAGGCATAATCACAGAAATGAACACTGGATAGTAGTAAGTGGAAGTGCCCTAGTCCAAATAGAACACGAAGAGATGTTCCTAGCTCCTAATCAATCAACCTACATACCTATGGGAAAAGTACATAGATTATCAAATATGGGAAAGATAGATTTAGTTATAATTGAGGTTCAAGTTGGAGAGTATCTAGGCGAAGATGATATAGTAAGGATAGAAGATGATTATAAACGCTAAAAGAAGAATTTTTTTAAGTGTATTTGCTTTTGATTCTAGGTTTGATTATCAAAGTGGCTATTTAAGATATGATGTAGACTACAAAGAAGAAGACACATTATTAGATTTTTTAGGAAACATACCAACAGGAGACTTTGGCAATAAAGAGTTTGGCTATGACAAAGAGTTCTTGCACGTAAGGATTAATGATAAATGTGTGTTTGATAACTTAAAAGTAAGTGAACTAGTAAAGCACTTTGGCAGTGAGTGGACGCTAGACCCACTAAGCAAAAAGTACTGCAAAAAAGACTTGCTTTTAAACTATGATATGGCTTTAAACTTTTATGAAGGCTTTTTTGCAAGTGCTAGCTTTATCTATCCGGGTGAAAAAGAAGAGCTTAAAAACTTTATAAGCATGAACTTCATCTCAGAGCATCACAGTGAAGACTACTTTGGGGATGGATTCTTTTTATATCTAAAGTGGCTTATGAACCGCCACCCTATGCAAAAAAGACATATCCTAAAAACCATGGCGTCTAAAAGGGGAGGCATCATGGACTACACACCAACTGCTTCTTTGATGTATCCGCCTAATAACTCTATAGATGTAGAGATAGAAAACCTCCAAACGCTTTTTCTAAACGCTTCAAAGTGCCCAGTTAAAAAAGGTGAGTGGGTAGGACTAGGCAACAAAATAGAAGGTAGATATAAACTAAAACCTATACACAAACTACCAAATATAACAGAAAAGTCACGCTGCCCTATCATGTCAGGCAAGATGTAAAAAGATAGCAGGCAACTATAAAAGGAAAAACATGCAAGCAGGATATACAATATATAACATTTATAATCAAAAAAATCCCTTCTTAGACGCAGCCACCGCACTTATACAAAGGCTAGATCTTCCAACCTTAGAGCTAACTGGTGCTTATAAGTTTGAGTTTAATGGAGGCTATTTAGGAAGGGTTGGAAACTTAGAGGCTTACTTTTTAGCAAATGCATACAATATAGCTATATGTGCTAAGCAAAACACTAAGCTTTTAGCCATAGATGAAGACGCTTATGCTAACTTAGTGCATACTGTTAAGACTATAGAGTATGATGAAGAAGTAAAAAGCTTTATAGAAAAAGAGCTAGATAGGATGAAACTTAGTCTTGATCTTTCTACTCTAAAAGACTATATATGCTACCTTCCTAAGGTCTTAAGCATGCACAAAGCTAGCATAGAAGAAAAGATAGAGCATAAGTTTAGTAACTTCTCTGCTTTTGTATACTACGGTGGACGCCACTTTGATGCTAACTTAGAAGATGAGTATAAGTGTGTTGATGACTTATATGACTTAGTGGATCTAAAAGTCTATGAAGGTATAGAAAGTGTTGAGTACTATGCCCACTTAATGGATATAGATCAAAATATGGCACTACAAGAAAGCGGTAGATTAATCTTTGCAGGCTGTGATAGAGGAGTAGACTTCTTACTTACTTTTTCAGAATCTACTTTTCATATGTTTGATAAGTATCATACAAGATGCATGAAGGCTTATAGAAGAGACCCTATAAATATAAGCACGCTAAACCTCTACCAAGTCTTACTACTCTCTTTTGATATGAGCAAGCAAAGTGCTATCTCTTATCATATGAAAAGACCAAAATTCATATCAGCCTGAAGTTAAGTGCTATGAAGGCTGTTTTAAAGATACTGTTTGCTTGTATAGTAGCTGGAGCATGGTATCATCTAAATGGAAAAGAAGAAGCACCAGTAGCCATAATCTTACTGATACTAATACTCGCAGTGTCATTCATAAGGATGCCTAAGTATCAAGACCCAGCCACAAGAGATGCCTATAGACAAAAGATTCAAGAAGCAAGAGAAAGAAGAATCGCTATAGAAAAAAAGCAGAAAGAAGAAAAGATACTCTTGAAAAAACAGCAAAAAGAAGAAGAAGACTTCAGAAAGCAACAACTTAAATCGAAATTAAAACTATAAGGACATACATGGAAATAGTATTAGTAATAATAGCTGCAGCCGTCATATACTATCTTTACACGACCTTTCAGAACTATCTGAAAAACCCGCTAAACCAAAATCCTCAAACTGCTAATGCTAAAAAAGATGACTATGAAGAATATACTGATCCCTATGTAGAAGAAGATCCTATGGCTAAGCTTAGAGCTAGTGAGTATGGAGTGCTTATAGCCTTGCTTGGTAAGCTTAGTATGGTTGATGGAAGTGCATCAAAACTTGAATATGCCTTAGTTAAAAAAGTCATAAAATACATCTTAGAAGAAAAGCTTGACCTAACACAGTATGAGTTAGATGAGCTTGAAAACTCCTACCTTGAGATCTATCACAGCCCAGGTACACTAAGTATAGAAGACTTAAGCGAGCAGTATCTAACCCTAACTAAAGGCGAGTATAGAAAAAGGATAAAAGTAGTAGAGCTACTCTTTGCTATGGGCTATGCTGATGGAATCTTAGATGCAAAAGAAAAAGATATGATTATAGACATAGCAGCTTACTTTGAGATAGAAAATAGTGACTTTAATAAGATCTATGATGACTTTGAAGCAAGCTATAAAGATACTAAAAAACCTAGTTTGCAAGAGGCTTTAAGCTTTTTAGGCCTAAGTTCAAACTACACAAAAAAAGAGCTTGATGACGCCTATGATGTAAAACTAGATTCTATAAATCATAATATTTTAAATGCTAAAAACTTCAATAAGTCTTATATAGAAAATGACGGCAAAAATGTCATCTTGCTTGAAGAATCTTACAAGGCACTAGATATAGCTTTAAAAAACCAAGCTAGCCAGAATCAAACTAGTCAAAACCAAAATGCAGAAGAAGACAAACTAGCAACTTCAGATAATATAAAACTTTTAGAGCCAGCCAAATAGTGCTTGCTTAAATAGAGTGCTTAAACAACATTTAAGCAAAGAGCACTTGCTAGCTAGCTATATAAATAAGTCTTATAAACCTAGCTTCATAGCTTGATAGCAAAACGAAGTAAAAAGCAAAAGATTAAAGGCATAAAATGATAGTCGCACTAAAAGGAAGTATACATAGACTTAGTCCCCTAGAAGTAGAACTTGATGTAAGAGATGTTACTTATCTTGTTAATATCACTCTCCTTACTAGCATGGCACTAAAAGAAAGTATAGAATCTAAAAAAGAAAGTGTAGTAAGACTAGAGATATTACAAATCATAAAAGAAGATTCAAACTCCTTATATGGCTTTTTGAGTAAAGATGAAAGAGCCCAGTTTATAAACCTTTTGAAAGTGCAAGGCGTGGGCGCTAAGATGGCACTAAATATAATGTCAACTTATTCTAGCACTAACCTTGCTAAGATTTTATCTACTAATGATTTAAATGCCCTAAAAGCCATAAAAGGCATAGGGCTAAAAGTGGCTAATAAGATCTTATTAGAACTAAGTGGTGAGGTCAAAGTATCAGGGAGTAATGAGATAAATTTAGCTAGAGAAGCACTTTTATCACTTGGCTTTAAAGAAAGTCAAGTATCTCCTGCACTAAGTGGCATAGATGAAACCTTAAACTCTTCAGAGATGGTAAAAGTCGCTTTAAAAAAACTATCTTAGTCATAGACTAACTACCATAAGTTACAATAGTTTTAAATCAAAATCACAAAGGATTACATATGGATAGACGAAGTGTGCTAAAACTAGGTGGCTTAGGGCTTGGCCTTGGGCTTAGCAGTGTAGCTTTTGGACACAATACAATGGGGCTAGGAGACATAGCACTAAATACCAAAAAAGAAGAAAGCTATGTGCTTATCAATAATGCCAAAATCTTTGATGGCATAAACGAAAAACTTATAGTTGGGAATCTTTTAATAAAAGGTGGCAAAATAGCTAAGATATCAACTTCTAAGATAGATGCACCAAAAGGTGCTAAGGTCATAGATGCAGGTGGTAAGTTTTTAATGCCCGGCCTTAGTGATGCCCACTGGCATGTGATGTTTGCCGCAGCACCAATTAGTGCGGCTAATCTTCCAGACCCAGGCCTTTTTTACGCTGATGCCGTAGCGGAAGCAAGACGCACAGTTTTACGTGGCTTTACTACTGTTAGGGATATGGCGGGATCTGTTTTTGGTTTAAAAGTAGCCATAGATTCTAAAGCCATCCCAGGACCTAGAATCTTTCCTAGTGGAGCTTTTATATCTCAAACTTCAGGGCATGGTGACTTTTCTCCAGCCTATGAAAAGTCCCCTACTTTAGGTGGTGATAGAGGCCATCTTGAAAAGCTAGGTGAGTTTACTGTGGCTAATGGCGTCCCAGAAGTCCTAGCTGCAGTTAGGGATAATCTTAAAAAAGGTGCTAGTCAGATAAAAATAGGCGTAAGTGGTGGGGCTATATCAGATTTTGATCCACTAGATTCTACGCAGTTTAATGACGATGAGATAAGGGCAGCAGTTGGTGCAGCCGCTGACTGGGGCACTTATGTCTGTTCTCACGTCTATCATCCAAGAGGTATAAAAAGAGCACTTAAAAATGGCGTTAAGTCAATAGAGCACGGTCAACTTGCCGATGAAGAAGCAGTCAAGCTTATAGCTAAAAATGACGCTTGGCTTTCTATACAAGCTTTTTCATCTAAAACACTTCCTAAAGGCACAGTCATACCTGAAAAGTCTAAGCCACTTTTTGAACAGTGGGAGCACGTCGTTAAGTGGGCTATAAGAGATAAGGCTAAGTTTGCTTACGGCACAGATATACTTTTTAGTCCACAGTTCACGCCTTATCAAAACAAGATGTTAACAGTCTTTGCTGATGTGCTAAGTCCATTAGAGTTTATGAGACTTGCCACTTCTAATAACGCTAAGCTTTTTGAATTAAGTGGTCCAAGAAACCCTTACAAAGAAGCTAAACTTGGTGTTTTAAGAGAGGGCGCATGGGCAGATATGATACTAGTAGATGGAGATCCTTTTAAAGACCCTAATGTCTTAAGTGAGTATGAAGATAAGTTTATAATCATCATAAAAGATGGTGATATCTATAAAAATATGCTTGCTTAGATTTTTAGTCTTTTATAAGGTATAAGCTTTAGCTTACATACTTAACTTCAAAATAATACATATTGCTACCTTAGTAGCAATATGATTAATGCTTTTTCTTAAATAAATCTTAAAGCCTTATAAAGTAAACTTTAAGATAAAACCCCTCCTAGCCTTTGCCTTAAGCCCCTTAAAACTCTAAAGTATAAAACACATCTTTGCCATCTTCATAGCTTGAGACTAAAAGCTTGCCGTCCACAAAAGTCATAGCGCGGATATTTGCTACTTCTTTAGGGATACCATAAACTTTGCTTATCTCTTGAGTTTTTATATCTAGCACCAAAAGAGTGTTATAAGCCTTACTTGCTGCATAAAGCTTGCCATCTTTATACGCCATAGCAGTTACATAAAGCTCATCTAAACTCCTGTTATCTTTTAGCTTTACTTTATCTCCTAGCCTTGGTGTGTACTCAGCCGCTAAGCCCTTATCACTATCTAAGGTAGATATGACTATAAGGTTTTTATACAAGTTATTAGGAACTGTCATCATGTAAGTATGAGTGCCATCACTCCTTGCACTTAGCACGTAGTAGGCTGTGCCACGGCTAGTTTTAAGGTTATACCTACTTAGTTCTTCAAACTTATCTGCACCTTTTGTAAAGTAGCGAAAGTTTGCCACTTTATCAGCCTTAGGGTTTTCTTTAACATCAACACTAGTCTTATTCATACCAGTTATGCGTAAGTTGCCATCTACAAAGTTAGCACCTACAAACTTTTCTATAGTAGATGAGAAGTAGTTATCAAGCACAAAGTAAGTAGAGATAGAAGTAAGATTCTTATCTGTTATATAAAGACCATACTTCTCAGTAGCTACTAACATCTTGCCATCTTTATAGTTTAGATCACTTATTGGTGAGTTAAGCTTTAAAGTGCTAACGCGTTTAGAATCTACTTTCAAAACATCCTTTATAACAAAAGGTGAATCTTCATAGCTAGAACTAGCCTCTTTGCTAGCTTTTAAAGCAAGCTCTGGTAAGTTGACACTCCTTTTACCAAGGAAGTGCACAGGCCATCTCATATCACTCCAAGATTCCATAGACCAAATAGTATATTTTGGATTCCAGCTATAGCGTACTGGGTCACCTTGCCCTATGAAAGGAGGAGGACCAGAGGCTACAAAGGCTTGGATGATATTAGAGATGATGACTATGAAAAAGACCCAAAAAGCTATGATGTTCATAACTGTTAGCTTTCTAAACTTAGCCTCTCCCATCTCACTTACAAAAGTTTTAAGACTTGGTGCAAAGAAAAAGATGATACCAAGTAGTAGCACTACTGCCCAAAAGACTACTTCAGCCCAAAACTGAGTATGAAGGCTAAATATAGCTAAGCCAAAGCCCTGCCCTATATCTTGCATGCCATGGCTTCCAAGGTGATAAAAACTCTCCCACAAACCAAAGGCTGTGATAAGTAAAAGCATGGCTAGATACTTTGGCTTAAACCCATAACGCAGGATAAATAAAGCAGCAATACTTATATAAATCATGCTTTGACGCTGTCCCCAGCAAAGCACACAAGGCGAGTCTCCAAAGATATAGCCAAACACAAAGTTTGCTATACCCACAGGTAAAGCTAAGATGCCTATGACTGCTAGTGAAAAGAGTACATAAAATGTAGTAGTTTTTTTCATTTTTTCCTCCTTACAAGTTCATATTTGGCAAGATACTTGAAACGTGTATCACGTAAAGGACTATGGCAATAAGCCATGCGATGACAAATAGTGTAAAAGCTATCTTTTCTAACTTAGGTTTTGCACAAATCAGTATTACAGAGATAAGTGCTATAAGCATTCCTATAAATTCCATGCTGCCTCACTTGTTTTAAATATATACAGGTGGATATTCTACATCAAAGCATGGCTAAGATTGCTTAGTTTAAAGGAGTAATTTAAAATATATTTAACTTATATTTGCCTTGCTTTATTTAATAGGGTAAATTCGTAAATGATTATAAGCTAACTAGACTCATAGAATCTAATACACTTAAAGCGTAAGTTAAAAAATATCCTAAGGCTAAAAAAGCTTTTAAAGCCTAAGATAGGGCTTAAAATGACTAGATGAGATTAATTATAATTTTTAATAAGAGCACTTATAAGCTAAACTGTCAAAATTTAAAAATGTGTTTACTTAATAAACATTTACTTTTTTTAGCTTTTAGAAACAAGTTAGCTTATAGCTACAGCAATAAAATATAAACTTAAACTTAAAGCAAGAACTAAAAAAGATGCAAAAAATATTAGAAAAAAATATCCATTAGAAGGGGAACATATAAGAAGGGTGAAAAAGCCAAAGAAAGAGCACTATGCACTCTTTCTTTCTTTTATCTACACATACTATCTTTTAGATATGAAGTCCAAAAACGTAAGTTGCGATAAATATCGTAGCTAGAGTTATAACAAAAACTCCTATGATGTTAAGCCAGAATCCTGTTTTTATCATATCTATTATCTTTACATAGCCTGAGCCATAAGCTATAGCATTAGGTGGGGTTGCCACTGGAAGCATAAAGGCACAAGTTGCTGCAACTGCTACTGGTATAGTGAAAAGAAGCACATCGCTTCCATTATATCCTAGCCCCATAGCCACACCTGCTATAACTGGTAAAAATGCCGCTGCTGTAGCAGTGTTAGAAGTTATCTCAGTTAAGAAGATAACTAGGGCTGTAACTATTAAGATGATAAGCACAACTGGCATAAAGTCTAAGGCTGAGACTTGATGTCCTATCCATAAAGATAGTCCAGTTCTACTAAACTCAGCTGATAAGGCTAGACCTCCACCAAAAAGTATGAGTATATCCCAAGGGAGCTTTTTAGCAGTTGCCCAGTCTATAAGCCTTTCTCCACTTTTATTAGCCGGGATGATAAATAAGAGCACAGACACACTCATAGCTATAATGCTATCAAGACTGCTTATCTTTACACCAGCTGCTTTTAGTATAAAACCTAGGAAAATCCAACTTAAAGCAGCAAGCACGAAGATTATCCCAACTGACCACTCAGCACTACTCATCTTGCCTAGCTTTTTATACTCTGTTTGTATAACTTCTTTACCGCCGGGGATTTCTTTAATCTCAGGTTTAAAAAAGACATAAACTAGTAAAAGCCAACAAACTATAAGCATAACTATAGCTATAGGAAGCCCAACTAGCATCCACTCTCCAAAGCCTATATCGATTCCAAGTTCATTTTTCATATAGGCTACTAAGAGGGCATTAGGAGGAGTTCCAATGATTGTTCCAAGTGAACCAATAGAAGCTGAGTAGGCTATACCTAGCATTAAAGCTATGCCAAAGTTTGATCTTATAGCCCCTGTTCTTTTTTTAACCTCATCAACTACATCTTTACCCTTATGGACTATCTCATTAACTATGCCACCTTGCACACCTTTTTGGGCTACTTCATCAAGATGCTTTATATCCCCTTCTAAAGTTCCATCTTCTTTACCTGTGGTAAGTTTAGTAACTATATGTAAGACTGAAAGTCCAACTGGAAGCATCATAACTGCCGTAGCTGTATTACTAACCCACAAAGAGATAAAACCAGTTGCTATCATAAAGCCAGCAACTAGACGTCTTGGAGAAGTGCCAACTAGTAAAACTATAAAAAGGGCAATCCGCGTGTGAAGATTCCACTTTTGCATGGCTAAAGCTAGTATAAAACCGCCCATAAAAAGATAGATGATATCAGATGCATAAGGTGTAGCTGCTGACTTAAAGCTATCAACACCAAGAAGTGGAAAAAGCACCATAGGTAAAAGTGCAGTTACTGGCAAAGATATAGCCTCAGTCATCCACCATATACCCATCAAAACTGCCACTGCTGCAACTATAGGTAAGCCTTCAGTGTAAAGCTTTTTGCCATTTGCCGCAGCATTTGCTATATCACCTGCGTTGCTAGGCATGATGAAGTAAATTATAAAAGCGATTATTATGCCACCGAAAAACCCAACCCAACGGATGATGTTAGTTTTTCTATCTAAAGTCACACTTTGATTCCCCACAAAAACTCCTTAGTAGATTTAATAAGCTTATATGTTTTGAGCTATGGTATAGATACTACAAAAAAAGCTTTTTTAAATCAAACATTAAACATTGCATTTAGAATTTATATAGATAAAAATTAACATAAAGTGTAAAAACGATACTTTTTAGCCTGTAAAATAAAAAGAAAAGTATAGACTTGATAGCAGTCTTAGAATCTGTATGCAAAATAGATTCAAAAAAGTTTCAAAAATATAAGATAGCTTAGGCATTGCATTTAAGAAGTCTCTTTGAAAAGCAACTTAATTCTATTTTTTAGGTTATAAAAGATTATAGAATCTAAGTTATAAATTAAAGTCATTGCAAAACTGTAATGTAACTTTGATAATCTCAAAATCCATCACAGTCTTTAATATTTTTAAATGTCTAATCACCATGCAAGGACGCTTAGTCCTTCCTAGCATGTGATGATAAAACCTAACTTAAATACTAAAAAATCCCTAGTGTCCCATAAACTTTGGCTTATCTTGTATATGTATAAAGGCTGCTACATCTAAGGCTTCTTTATCACTCAAGGTGGCATTACCTTTAGGCATATTAAGCTTGATGTATTTGGCTAGCTTATCATAGTGCTGCATGCCAGCGCCTGTATTATAAGCGTCTTTACCCCAAAGGGCTGGGAAGGCAAAGTAGTTTCCACTTTTCTTATCTGGGTTTATAGTGCCTTCTCCATTTTTACCATGGCAGGCTGCACACTTGTTTTCAAACACTAACTTACCAGCCTTTGGATCACCCCCCTTACTAGTATCTAACACAGGCTTTGAGTTATAGTCAGTTAAAACCTTAGTTCCTACTGGCACACCCTTACTTAAAAAGTACATGTAAGCTACAAGGGCTTTCATCTCTTTGCTATTTTTATCAAGAGGTTTTCCGTTTTCACTTCTTACCATACAAGCATTTATCCTATCGCCCATAGTTAAGATTCCAGGACCTCTATAGTTACTTTCTGGATAGTGGGCAAAAACTCCTACTAAGCTAAATTGATTCTTAGAAGCGCCCCCTGCCCCATGGCAGCTTGCACAAGAAAGCTTACTTTGAACCATGCCTTTGCCTTCACCTTTAGCACCATCTCCTATAGTCCCATAAGTTTCATTAAATATCTTTTGACCATATTTTAATCCCTCTTTATAAGCCCCTTCAGGAATTTTA
The DNA here is from genome assembly GCF_002272875.1 of Helicobacter sp. 11S02629-2. GTDB lineage: Bacteria > Campylobacterota > Campylobacteria > Campylobacterales > Helicobacteraceae > Helicobacter_I. The sequence continues at coordinate 86,497 of NZ_MLAN01000005.1, read as the reverse complement.
GAAAAGTCTATCTTTCCATCTTTGTCCATATTAGGCGGTAGTCTCCACTGCATGGTGTCTTCACTAACACTATTTTGATTCATAGTCTTTTCACCTTTAGCAAAGGCAAAAGCACTACTTAAAACAACTGCTATAACTCCCGCGCCAAGAACGCTAGCTACAAATTTTTTCTTCATATTATCTCCCCTTTTAGCACTTAAAAACGTATTCATAATAGCATTTTTTGCTTCAAAAGATAAAAGATGTAAGGTAAAAAAGATAGTTAGGAAGTGTGTACTGTATAGTTAGTACAAGTATAAATAGAAAGAAGTGCTTACTTCTTTCTAGTGTAGTTAAATCTTAAACGACTTTTTATAAAAAGTCATTTTTAAAGTTTACGTAATCTAGTGCACTTTGTTTTAAAGAGGCTACTTCTTCATCATTTAACTCTCTTACAAACCTAGCAGGTGAGCCAAGTATTAAAGATCTTGGCTTAAAGTGTTGATTCTTAGTTACAACTGATCCAGCCCCAACTATACTATCATCACCTATAACTGCACCATCCATCACTATAGCACCCATGCCTATAAGACATCTATTGCCTATAGTGCAAGCGTGTATAGTGCAGTTATGCCCTATAGTTACTTCTTCACCTATAATAGTTGGGAAGTTTGGTCCACCACTGCAACGCCTATGAACGTGTACGCAAGTTAGGTCTTGTATATTAGTCCTAGCGCCCACTTGTATAGAGTTAACATCTGCTCTTAAAACGCAGTTATACCATATGCTAACATCATCACCTAAAGTTACTTCACCTATGACTTTAGCCCCTTCAGATACTAAGACATCCTTACCAAGCTTTGGTGATATCTTTTCATCTGAAGCACTAAAAGATCCTATGAAAGGTATCAACATTAATTAGCCTTTATCTCTCTGTTATTAAGTTTTTGCAAAGGTCTTGCGTTATGACCCATAACTTTACTTAGTGCCTTAATCTGAGATCTAGCAGCACTAACTGGCTCTTTTAGAACTACCCACTCGATGTCTTGAGTACAAGGTGGAGTAGTAAGAGAACCACTAAACTGATAAGCATCATCATCTTTTGGTAAAAGTCCATTTATCTTTACATTATGCACATGATGGGTTACATTAACCTTAGTTGGCATAGTATGTATTACTTGCTGCAAGGTGCCATTAATCTTTCCTTCTTCAAAAAGCACTGCTATAACTGCATACTTTCCTTTAGAATCTTTCCCTACGAAGTGGGCTTCAAGTGGTGCTACTTTACCATCTATAGCATTTTCGCCCGGTGTATGAAAGTGAAACTGTATAAGCTCATACTTATCATCGCCAATAGTTGCATAATTACCCTTAGGGTAGTTAATCTGCACTGTATGGCCGTTATTTTCTATAGTGGCATTAGCATTTTTATAATCTATCTCTACTTTTTTTCCACCTTCACTAACTTGACTTTTTATGATGTTTATTGGCGATTGAGTATTGCCAACTTTGCAAGTTATAAAGTCATCCCCCCAGTGCTCTGGACCATGCTTGCCACTATAACTCCAACTATGATCTGCAGCTAGCAATACGCTTAAACTTAGGCCTATACCTAGGATTAGTTTGAATTTATTCATTTAAGTTCTCCTTTTTTAATATCCTTAAGTATGGATTATATTATTTTTTATGTTTAGTTCTTTTAAATATTTTAGATTTTACATAGTAGAAAAGGATGATTAATAAAACTATGATTACAACTACTATGGGTATGGCATAAGGCTTATTAACCATGAATCTTATAAGCTCTAAAAGTTTCCCGCTTGCAAAAAAGCCTAGCACTCCAAGCACTACTCCCCAGATGATAGTAGCTATAAAGTTTACAACTATAAAACGGTAAAGACTATACTTACTTATACCTATGGCTATAGGAACTATAGTCCTTACTCCATGAAGATATTTGCTTATAAAAACCATCCAGATTCCAAACTTTTTTATCCAGATATTTACTAAAGCCACCTTCCTTCTATACTTCCTAAGGTACTTTGTAAACTCCTTTTTTTGATATCTAAAAAAGATGGCATAAAAGCTAGAAGCTATCACATTCCCACATATGGCAACCGCTATACTAAGGCTTAAGTCAAGCTTACCAACTGCACTTAGTGCTCCAGCTGCTAGGATGCCTATATAACCACCCCCCATGGAGTATAAAAATAACAAGGCATAGCCTAAGTTTTCATAGCCACTAAATACAGAATCCATATAATTACCTTTTATTTTTAAGAGTATTTTACGCAATAATACGAGCGAAGGTTTCACTCAAGAAAAAGGAATTATATGAATCTAATCCCATTACAAGCTATAGAGCTAGCCAAAAAACGCCTTACAAGCATTATATATCACAATCCTCTATCATATGCACCTAAACTGTCTCAACTTTCTAAAGCACAAGTTTTTTTAAAAAAAGAAAACTTACAGCTAACAGGATCTTTTAAGATAAGAGGTGCGTTTAATAAACTCTCTGCCTTGCATGAAGAAGGAAAGCTTACTCATGGCGTCATAGCAGCAAGTGCGGGCAACCACGCCCAAGGAGTTGCTTATAGTGCCAGTCACTTTAAAGTAAAGTCAGTTGTAGTCATGCCAGAAGCTACCCCACTTTTAAAAGTAGAATCTACTAGAAACCTAGGAGCTGAAGTCCTACTAAAAGGCACAAACTATGATGAAGCCTACGCTTATGCTTTAAAGATGGCAAAGGAGAAAAACTATACTTTTATACATCCTTTTGCAGATTCTGAAGTAGCCGCAGGTCAAGGTACTATAGCCTTAGAGATGTTAGATGAGCAAGACTTAGACATAGTCTTAGTGCCAGTTGGAGGAGGTGGTCTTATAAGTGGGGTAGCTAGTGCTTATAGGCTTATAAATCCAAATGTAAAAGTCATAGGCGTAAGTGCTAAAGGTGCAAGGGCTATGTTTGAAAGCTTCCATGCAAAGCGTATCATTAAAACAGATTCCGTAAAAACCATAGCTGATGGCATAGCAGTTAGAGATGTCAATGAAGGAATCTTTGAGTGTATAAAACAAGGCGTTGATGACATGGTAGAAGTTGATGATGAAGAAATAGCTAGTGCTATCCTTTATCTTATAGAATCTCAAAAGCTAGTAGTAGAAGGTGCAGGGGCTGTTGGCATAGCTGCTCTTTTACATAACAAGCTTGACTTACACCCTCATCAAAAAGTAGGAGTAATACTAAGTGGTGGTAATATAGATGTAACCATGCTTAATCTAATAATAGAAAAAGGTCTTATCAAAACTAATAGAAAAACTAAGTTTAGAATAACCCTTATTGATAAGCCGGGCTCTCTTATGAAGCTAACTGATTTACTAACTAAGATGGATGCAAATATAGTCCATGTAAGCTATGACAGGATAAGCACTAAGCTTGAATATGGCGATGCTTATATCTCAATCACACTAGAAACTAAAGGCTTAGAGCACAAAGAAAAGATAAGAAATATAATGCTTGAAAACGGATATAAATTTAGCGAAATAGTATGATAAGCCAGCCATTAAAGATTCTATCACCACTAGTAGTAGTGCTATTTTTTATAGCTTGTGGCTATCAACCTATAGCCTACTATGCTAAAAATGTACTTGGCAATAATGTCTTTGTAGAGTTAAGACCTAATATGGAAAATCCAGAAGATTCCGTAAAGATAAAAGACGCTGTTAATGAAGCCATAGCTTCAAGACTGCATCTAAACCTAAGCAGCAAAGAAAATGCCGACACCATCTTAAGAGTAGATGTTGGCTCTATAAGTAATAGCATAGTAAGCAGTGACACACAAGGCTTTGCTACCTTCTATAGGGTATATGTCAATATAACTTTTTCTTTAAAAAGCAGAGGCAAAGATGTGACTTTTACTAATGGAGGCTACTATGACTACGCTGCTTCACTAAACAACCCTATAGTTACAGATAATAATAGATCAAATGCCATTACAGAGGCAGCCAAACAAAGCATAGATAAGTTCATCTCCCAGCTTGGCTATCAAAATCTTAGACTGCAGTATGAAGATGCTCAAGGAAACAACTAGCCTGTGACTTAAAAGTCTTAAAGCTAGTCAAAAAAAAATGTGCTTAAGCATTTAGATTCTATAAATTTAAAAAAATTTTTAGATATCTAAGTGCCACGACTTGCTATACAAATCTCACTAAGACAAAAAATATTAAAAGATAAGATAAGGTCACAAATCCATTCATGTTGCAAGGGGACACAAAGAAAGCTTATAGCCTATTATAAAAAGCTTGTAAAAATATTAAGTGTAGTAGCTAAGTGTGCTAATTAAACACACTTTAAAACCCTAAGATAACTTTAGCTAGTAAGACTAAAGTTATCTTAGGTGTAATTATAGATTCTATCCTCTAGCTTTTTTAACCGCTTCTATCATATTTACAAGGCTTGGTTTTACCTCTTCCCACTTTCTAGTTTTTAGACCACAATCTGGATTTATCCAAAGTTGCTCTTTTGGTAAAACTTCTAAAAGTGCTAGGATTTGCTTATACATCTCATCCACACTTGGAATCCTAGGACTATGTATATCATATACTCCCGGCCCTACTTCGTTAGCATAGCCAGTTGACTTAAAGATTTTTAAAAGTTCATTACCACTTCTAGCAGTCTCTATACTTATAACATCAGCGTCCATCGCCTCTATAGTTTTTATGATGTCATTAAACTCGCTATAGCACATATGAGTGTGTATCTGAGTTTCTTTTCTTGCTACAGAGGTTGATATCTTAAAGCACTCTAGTGCCCAAGTCTCATACTCTTTTATATTTTCAGCCCTTAAAGGATAGCCCTCTTTAAATGCTGCTTCATCAACTTGTATAATTTTTATACCTGCTTTTTGAAGGTCATCTATCTCATCTGCTATACATAAAGATAGCTGCTTGCACACGCTTTTTCTTGCTAAATCATCTCTCACAAAGCTCCAGTTTAGTATAGTAACTGGACCAGTTAGCATGCCTTTTACTATCTTTTTACTTAGGCTTTGTGCAAACTTTGCCCACTCAACAGTCATAGCCTTAGGACGACTTACATCTCCATAGATGATAGGTGGCTTAACACAACGACTTCCATAGCTTTGAACCCATCCATTTTGTGAGAACACAAAGCCTTTCATCTGCTCACCAAAATACTCTACCATGTCATTTCTTTCAGGCTCACCATGAACTAGTACATCTAGCCCTATATCTTCTTGAAACTTCACACACTCAGTTATATAGTCTTTTATGCCAGTTTCATAAGTGATATTATCAATTAGCCCTTTTTTATAATCAAGTCTAAGCTTTCTAAGCTCAGGTGTTTGAGGGAAGCTTCCTATGGTAGTAGTTGCTAAGTCTGGATAACCAAGCTCTTTTCTTTGAACTTTAATCCTTTCTTTAAAAGTGCCTTCTCTTTCTTTAACTGTTAAAGACGCTAGTCTTTCTTGAACGCCCTTATCATGAATCTTGCTTGAGTTTCTTCTATCAAGGTTTAACTTTTTGTTTTGCTCTAGTGCTTTAAGTACTTTTTTATTACCCTCATCTCTAAAGGCTGCTTCTAGTAGCTCTAGCTCGCCAATCTTTTCTCTAGCAAAACTTAGCCAGCTTAGAATCTCTTTATCCATCTTAACTTCTTGCTCTTTGCTAAAAGGCACATGAAGCAAGCTACAGCTTGTGCTTAAAGTTATATTACCTTTAGGGACTATGGAAGATATATGTTTTAGTAGTTTTAGCTTAGTTTCTATATCTGCTGCCCAGATATTTCTTCCATCTATCACGCCTGCATAAAGTTTTTTACCACTTTTTGCTATTGCTTCTAAAGATTCTAAGTTTTTAGAACCATAAAGGAAGTCTAAGCCTAGCCCTTCTATCTTAGTATCTAGCAATATAGAAGTTGCTTCAGTGCTATGTTCAAAGTAAGTAGTTACTATAGCTTTTACACCAAGGTCTGCTATCTCATCATACACTTCTTTGATATGTACATAAAGGTCATTTTTACCTTTTACAAATATAGGCTCATTAAACTCTATAACTACTTTAGAATCTAGTTTTGCTAGCTCACCTACAAGCTCTATATAAGCTTTTTTGACATTTTCATAAACGCAAGCACAACCTTCAATCTTAGAAAGTCCTATAAAAGTAAAAAGTCCTATTAAGCTTATCTTTGGTTTATAGCCTAGGCTTAAGGCCTCTTTGTACTCAGCTGCTATCTTGCTGATATCTACCTTATAAGTATCTTTGCTGCTAAGCTCTGGTACCACGTAGTGATAGTTAGTATTAAACCACTTAGTCATCTCACAAGCTGTAGCATCCTTTGTGCCTCTAGCCATACCAAAGTAAAGCTCTAGCCCTTCTAGTCCCTTAAAGCGTGCTGGAACTGCTCCAAGCATATAAGCAAGGTCTAACATGTTGTCATATAAACTAAAGTCATTAACACTAACAAAATCTAAGTTGTTTTGATAGCTCCAGTGCTTAGCCCTTAACTCTTTTGCAACACTTAATAAATCTTCTTTTGTACTTTTGCTAGCCCAGTAAGATTCTAAGGCTTTTTTAAGCTCTCTATTTTCGCCGATTCTTGGAAAACCTACTATTGTCATTCTATGGTGTCCTTAATTTTAGATTGCACATTTTAACATTTACATATTGTGTTTGTCAATTATAGCAGTGAAAAATATATTCCACTAGCTCAAAAGTAAGCACTTTGTTAAGATTATGATTTAGCTTTTATGTGTTAGATTGGTTTATATAGAAAGGATTAGCACCCTTTATAAAGAGTGTCTGAAGTAGTATTAAGGCTAGATGTTTAAGTAGTTCTTGGCTGATTAGTCCTTACTTTCCATACCCTCTTAATATCTTCATGTTTTTTTAGAGGCTTAGAATCTTTTAGATGCTCTAAGACTGTATCTAAGTCTAGTAAGTGGCTTTGTTCTATCTCTAGTACTGATTTATCTATCTCTGTTGGGTTAAATACATGTGCGTTATTGGTAGTAAGCTTAGGTTTAGGGCGGATTAGCCTTTTAACCCTAACAAGAAAGCGTGCAAGTGGAGGAAGATAATGAAGTATATAGTCTTTTATACCGCCATCTATCCTTTTTAGCATTAAAGCATCCCTTGCAATTCTAGCTGCAACGCGCATTTTAAAGTAAAGATGAGGATAGTGGTAGTTTGTATAAAAGACTACTTTATTAAACACTATAGATCTTTTAGGCTTTACTTTTTTAAGCCCTTCTTTTACCGCATCTAAGCCGATATAAACATGTGAGATTTTAGCTAGTCTTAAAACCCCTAAAGGGTCTTTATCTTTTGTTATCTTTATATATCTTTGATGCATAATGATGTTAGCATAGTAGTAAACACTCTTAAAAATCTTAGTATCTAAAAGCCTATCTTTATAGTCTTTGTTCTCATTACTTAAAGGCTCTAAAGAATCTTTAATCTTAGCTTGTATAAGCATGCTTGCTATAGCTATAAGTCCCATAGAGTAGTAATACCTATAATATCTTACATCAGAGTAGTTTTTATAAAGGGCGCTCAAAAAGCTAAGATGGGGTATCTTGGTCATAAGCTCTGAAGAAGTAGCCGAGTAAGTCACAGTAGAGTTAGGTCTAAGTCTATACACATAGCAGCAGTACTCACTTAAAGCCACACTCCTTGCATCCATCATCATACACATGCTAAAAAGCTGGTCTTCATACTCTAGTCCATCACTAAAGCGGAGATTACTCTTATTTAAAAGATCTGTTCTAATGGGTCCAAGTACTAGCATGCTTACAAAGTCATTTATACCTAAAAAGACTGATAAGACTTCACGACCATCAACGTTAAAGTGCTGATTATCCTTAAAAAACTTATGTAAGTAAAAGTCTTCATAGTCATATATACCACTAGAAGGCTTTATACCGCCATAAAACTCATACCTACAAGAGTTCCATACAAACTCAGTCCTTGTGTCTCTTTGAAGTAATCTTGCACTATGTTCTAACATATCTAAGTGTATATAGTCATCTGGGTCTACAAACTGTACGAACTGATTAGGAGGGAGTTTTGATATAAGTCTTCTTCCTATCCTTTCTTCTTCTATTACTACGTGCTGTGATGATATGATAGTTATCTTACTTTTTAGCTCTTCACTTAAAGATGCATCATAGTTTTCGCTATCAAGCACTAAAAGACTAGGATAGTCTTCATATAAACTAGCAAAACCCTTATCTAAGTTTAGCTTGCTAGCTAGAGTGGAAAGCAGTGGCTTAGAAAAAAGCTCTAAAGTGCTTTGAGAGAACTTTGGCTTCCTTGGATAAGGCTTAGTGTAGTTTTCTACTGTAAGAGTAGCATTAGCCCTAGTGTGAAAGCCTTTATAGTCAAAATCTGGCTTTAGATTACTAGAATCTTTACTCATAGAATCTATATAGTTTCTTAATAAAGAGTTTTTGACTAACTCTATACCCATATTTCTAGCTGTGCTTTGACCGCCATTTATCTTTTGTACGACAAAGACCCTTTTGTCAATCTCAGCAAACTTTAAAGCTATATCTATGCAGTTATCATTGCTTCCATCATCAACTACTATAACTTCAAGATTCTTATAGCTTTGAGTTAAAAGGCTAAGCAAGCACTCGCTTAAATAGTGCTCTACTCTAAAAACTGGAACTATTACAGATATAAGCGGGCTAAAACTAGAATCTTTAAAACCAACGTCCTTCAAGTAACACCTTTTAGAAAATTTTAAACTTATCTTAACCGTTTTTTTTTTTTTTTGCAAAATCAAAAGAGAAGTTTTATTACTAAAAGCTTAAAAATTTCCTAAAATCTTAAACTTGATTATAATTAGAACCTTACTTATCACAACTAAAAGGATCATCTTGAACTTAGCACTAGCTATAATAATAATCATCTGCTTAATACTAAACCTCATAACTTCTATCCTTAGCTCTCTAAGTAGCAACAAACTAGAGAAAAAAGTCCAAAGATTAGAAGATAGGCTAAAGGTCTTAGAAGAGAAGGCGCAAAAAGATAGCTAGCCTTATATTAATTTATAGCTTAGAGGAGTTTTTAGATTCTATAAATTTGTAGAATCTAGTTTTGATAGACTGGGTGGATAAATATAAAAACGCATACTTGCTTTTTTAGAGACTAAAGGCTTTCTTTGTGGCTAAGACTGCTATGCAAAGATTATTTGAAAGAAAGTTTTTATAAGCCAAAAGCTTCCATCTCTAACTTTATGCACTTATCTTCTACTACCACTATGCCTGCTTTTTCTAGCAAGGCCTTTGCCTCTTTATTACTTATACCTAGCTGCATCCAAAAGCACTTTATCTTATTTTTATCTTGCAAGTCTAAGACTTCTTTAGCTATATCTAGCACTGCCGCACTTTTTCTAAAAACTACTACTATTTGAAAGCTTTCTCCGCTATTAAGTGCTTCACTTAAGCTAGGATAAGACATCTTTCCAAGGATCTCTTGCTTTTTAGGATAGATAGGGATGATATTAAAGCCTCTATTTTGCAAAAAACGCCCCACCATATTAGAATCCTTACTTACATCTGGACTAAGTCCAACTATGGCTATATCTTTTACGTTTGCAACTATGTCTTTTATGTTCATTTCATATCCTTTTTAAACTTCATAGCCCTTAGGTCTCTTAGTAAAGATGGCATGGCTATCATGAGACCTGAGATTATGATTAAAGCTATGCCTATGCTTGTATAAGAGTTTGGCAAAGCATCACCTAGTAAGATTCCAAAAAGCAAACTCCAAAGTATCCTAGTGTAGTCAATTGGCCCTACTATCCCAGCTGGCGCACTTCTATAGGCCATGTTTAATAAAAACTGCGCTATGGTACCAGTTAGTCCCATGAAAATTATCAAAACAGCACCTTTTAAGCTTGGTCTTAAAAAGTCTGAAAAGTTACCTAATGGCAAAAACATACCTATAAGCCCTATCAAAGTAGCAGTAGCCCCAAATGCCAAAACTACAGTCTGACTTCTAAAGTAGGCTTTAAGCTTGCCTAAAGTCATAAAGCCAAGGGCTGAAAACATCCCACTTATCACACCTGCAAAGATGTTTAGTGGATGTATACCTCCAAACTTTGGATCTGAAATTAAAACTATGCCAATAAAGCCAATAATAGTAGCAATAATCACTCCTATACCAAGACACTCCCTTAAAAATACAAGACTAAAAAATACAACATAAATAGGCACGCTTTGCTGAAAAGCTATAGCTGTGCCTAGTGGGATGGTATAAATATTATAAAAACCTGCAAGCATGGCAAGCCCGCCTATGATGGCACGAAAAGCTAGCATAAGCTTTCCACCTTTTTTAAACTCTTGCTTAGGTTTATCTTTCTTAGTTGGTATAGACATAACAGCTATAGTAAAAAGCACCATGATAAAAGAGCGCCAAAAAACAGTCTCCATAGGAGAGACTTCATCGCTTAAAAGTTTAACTGCCGCACTCATGAGTGCGAAAGAAAACGATGAAAGAAGCATAAAGGAGATGCCTTTAGTAGTGCTACTTATCATAGGTTAAGTTCCTACATTGAAGTTTTTATATCAAGTCCTAATAGATTAAATCCAGTTGTAAGTGTGTTAGACACATTTAAAAATAGCTTTAAGATGCTAGCTTCTTCACTTGAGCCTAGGATCTTATAGGCGTTATAAAAGGCATGAAACTGCTTAGATAGCGTTTTTAGATAGTCGCAGAGTTTATGAGGAGCGTTATCATTAAAACACTGAAGCAAGATGTGATTTAAGTTAAGTGAGGTAAGACAAAGTAAGTCATAGTCTTTTTTTAAGGCTTCATTTTGCGTCTCTAAAACACTAGCACAAATTGTCTCTTTGCTTAAAGTGCTTCTTGCTAGCAAGGTATGTATCCTAGAGTTGGCATAGTTTATATAGTAAAGCGGGCTTTCTTCTTTAGTCCTTATGATCTCGGCTATATCAAACTCCAAGTGGGTATCAAGACTTTTACTTAAAAAGATGAATTTTAAGTTATCAGCCCCTATCTCATCTACTACATCTTGAAGTAAGATAAAGTTCCCTGCCCGTTTACTCATCTTATAAGGTTTGCCTTCTTTTAGCACACTTACCATCTGCACAAAAAGTACCTTTAATTTGGTGCTATCAAAGCCTAAAAACTCTAAAGCTGCCTTTATCCTAGCAAGGTAGCCATGATGGTCTGCCCCCCAGATATTTATGCACTCATCAAAGCCTCTATCAAACTTATTTTTATGATAGATGATGTCCCCTACCATGTAAGTTGGCTCTTTATTAGACCTTATTAAAACCCTATCTTTTTCATCACCTTTTAAAGACGAACAAAGCCAGATACTGCCTTCTTCTTCTTTTAAAGCCTTTGCTTTTTGTAAGGCGCTAAAAGTTTCATCCCACTTATTAAAAAGCTCTTTTTCACTCATATAAGAATCAAACTCTATGTTTAAAGACTTAAGGTTAGCCTTTATCTCTTTAAGCATAAGCTCTTTTCCAAACTTTCCTAGCTCAAAAAGCAAGTCCTTAGATTCTAAACTAAAGTGTTTTAATGCCAAAGTAGCTAGCTCAGTTATATACTCACCCTTATAAAGATTATCTTCTTTTAGATCACAAGATACTCCTTCAAGCTCGCACATGCCAGCATAAATAGACTTGGCTAGATTTTCTATCTGAGTGCCTGCATCATTAACATAGTACTCTTTAAAAAAGTCTTGATTTAACTGCTTAGCTATATTTGCTATTGCATTTCCTACTATAGCTCCCCTTGCGTGACCTATATGAAGAGGTCCTGTTGGATTAGCACTTACAAACTCTAATAAAATCTTTTTAGATTCCATTAAAGGTATCTTTGGAGGTGAGTTTAAAAAAGATTCTAAATATTTAGTCTTTAAAGTGAAGTTTAAGTAGCCATTAAGTGCTTCTACTTTTGCGAAAACTACCTTATCAGAATCTTGCAAAGCACCCGCTAGCTCAGAAGCTAGGGCTTTTGGATTAACCCTTTTTAGCTTGGCTAAGCTAAAACATATAGGAGTTGCAAAATGTCCAAGAGAAGAATCTTTAGGCTGTTCTAAAACAAGTAAGCTACTTATATCTATATCATCTTGCTTGAAGATATCTTCTAAAAGCTTAATGATATGCTTTTTGACTTCAAAGTACATTAACTATCTTTTGCCTCTTTTGAAGCTTTAGTCTTTGTTGTTTTAGTAGTGCTTGCTACAACTTCTACTGGCTCTTCTTTAGCCTCTATAACCTGTGCTTTTGTAGCAGCCTTTTCTTCTTTTTTCTCATCATCATCTTCTAGCTCTTTTTTAAAGCTTTTTATACCACTACCTATACCTTTTGCTAAGTCTGGAATCTTTTTTGCTCCAAAGAGTAAAACAACTATTACTAAAACAATAACCCAATGCCATATACTTGAAAAGCCCATTAATCATCCTTTATGTTGATTTGCCAGTTTTGCGTTAAGCTAAGTGAAATATTAGCACTATTAACATAATACAGGCTAGTTATAATGCAAGATAAAGCCTTTTTAGACTCCTCTATATCTTCATTCACTATCAGATAGCTAAACTTAGAAACCTCTTGCATTTCTTTTATAGCATTTTTTAACCTCATATCTATAATAGCATCACTTTCACTATGTCTAAACTCAAGTCTAGATTTTAGAGTTTGTATATTTTTAGTAGTGATAAAGGCAGAAAATGCATTTGGATAAATCTTTTTTATATTATTAAAACCTTGTACATCTATCTCAAAAAGTATAACCTTACCTTTATCTATAGCCTTTTGTATATTCACAAGACTAGTGCCATAGTAGTTTCCATGAACATTAGCCCATTCTAAAAATTCATTATTTTCTACGCCTTTTTTAAACTCTTCTTCACTTATAAAAAAGTACTCTTTGCCCTCAGTTTCACCCTCTCTTTTAGCTCTAGTAGTACTAGATATGGATAAATAGATATCAGGAAACTTTTCTACTAGATACTTACAAAGTGTAGACTTTCCAGCCCCACTAGGACCAGAAAGGATAAGCATTTTATAATCAGTTTGCATCTTAAGGCTTTGGAAGAAATTTAATATTAATATTTACTTCATTATTACTAAAGTCTTCTTTTAACTCTATAGACTGCACACTTTGACCAAGACTTGATCTAAACTCACTAGATCTTAATGTCCTTAGTATGCTGCTTAAAACATCTGTGTTTGCACTTGTAAGCTCTTCTAGTTTTATACTGTTGCTTTCTTTAAGTGCTTGCTTGATATCTTCTTCATGATTTGCTGCTTTATGTTCTATATCCATAGCTACCTCACTAGTATCTTTTTTATCACTATCTTCACTATCTATACCCTCTTCCACACTTGGCCTTGCAAGACTAGTATCAAAGTCTTCATCTTCAAAGCTAGGCTCACTGCTACTTTTTTCATCCTTAGTATCATTTGCAGCCTCTTTAGCATCTTCAAAAGATGGCACTAAGTCCTCTTTATTTTCTTTCTTATCTGTCTTACTAGCTTCGCCCCTAATCTCATCTACCTTGCCTTCATCTGCTTTATTTTCATCTAAAATAGGGCTTTGAACTTCAAGGGCTTCTTTATTAGATTCCACTTTTATGGAATCTTTATCTTTAATATCTTTTTTAGCTTCACTACTAGTTACTATCTCTGGTTGACTAGGAACTTCATGTCTTTCATAAGCTTCACCAAGGGCTTCTGCTAGATCTAGCTCATCTAAAGATTCTAAGTCTTCTTCTTCCTCTTTTGTATTTAAAGCTTTACTTTTATCTTGGCTAGTAGTGCTTTGAGTACTATTGCTTAGGGTTGCTTTAGGCTCTACATCCCTACTTGCATCACTTAGTAGATTGTCATTTTTTAACATATCGTTTAGTTCATTTAAAGTATCTGCGTCTAAAATCTTTGGTTTTTGGGAAGGTGCTTTTTTATCATCTAAAATATTATTCATTAACTCTTCTTTCTTTGGATTTGATAATGTATCTAGTGCTTCGCTTATATCTTCTTCTAGGTCTTCTAAAACCTCATCTTGCTTACTCCTATCATCTTCTTTTATGGCTTCTTCATCTTTAAAAGTTTGTATATCTTTTTGTAAGTTTTCTTCTTCTTTGACCTCTACTTTTTTAGCCTCTGCTTTAGATTCTTCTTTATAGTCTTTGCTTGATTGCTTTTCTTCTTTAGTAGAAGCTATATCTGCTATCTTTGTATCTAAGTTTATAGGTGCTGGTTTTATGCTTTCTAGCTCTATATTTTCTAACTCTAAACTTGCTGGCGCTATAGACATACTATCTTGTAAGTTTGCCTCGCTTTTAGGACTTGCAGTATCAAGATTGGCACTATATATATCATCAAAGTTTAGGTCATCAAAAGATAAGTCACTATGCTCTAAGTCTTTATTATCTTTAGGTTCATCTAGACCTAAAGCAGAGCTAAGACTAGTTTGTAAATCTAAGCTCATATCTTCACTTAAGTCTTCATTTCTAGCACTCATATCTTTTAAATCATCTAGCTTCTCTAAGCTAGCTTCATCTTTTATTAGAGGTTTATCTTTAACTTCATCACTTATAGAATCTAAGTCTTTTTCATCTTTTAAGCCACCTTCTTTTAAAGCAGGTTCCTTTAAGTCTTTATGACTTGCATCATCTTTATCTAAGCTATCAAGATCTAAGTCGAAATCACCTAGGCTACTAAGCTTTTTATCATCTTCTGCAAGACTGCTTAAGTCCCCATCTTCAGGCAAGCTGACACTAGATAAATCATCACTACTTAAGTCATCTAAACTAGGCTCACTTGCCAAAGTGCTAGCCTCTTTTACCAAGTCTACTTTAGGCTCACTATCTTTTTTATCTTTATCTAATTCTTTGATTTGTTCTGCATCTAAAGGCTTCCAAGCCTCTATGATATTTAAAACTTCTGTTGGCAAAAAAGGTTTTTGTATGTCTTTTTCAAACCTATCTTTATCATACTTTCCTCCATGCCCTTTTGAGTAAAGCAGACATGACTTTAAGTTCCCTTTCAAAGCTAAAAACTTAGTTGTATCACTCCCTACGCTCTCACCATCTATAAATGCACAAAAGTAAGATTCTCTTTGTATAGAGTTAGGCACTTCCTGCATAGATTCTAACTCTACACCTAACTTATCACAGGCTAGTTTTATGAGTTTTTCGACTATAGGATTTTGGTTAATAAGTAATACTTTCATCTCTCTTCTTTTATGGTTTTTAGATTGTTTGAATTTCAAGGCAAGCTTTTAGAATGTTAAAATGTATAATACAAGAAATTTATCTTTTTTGAGGTTAGTTTGATTATGAAAGTGCACAAAACAGCAAGAGTTAAAAAATCTTTTACACTGCTTTCTTTTTTTATAGTTTTTGTACTTTTTTCTCTATCCAAAACTTACAGCTATGAAAACTTATACATGCTTCCTTATCAAAACAAAGAAGCTTTAAAAGAGTTAGTCCAAAGTATAAGATACGCAAGAAAAGATATAAAGATAGCAATTTATAGCTTTACTTATAGACCTCTTATTAATGCCTTAAAAGACGCGGCATCACGCGGTGTAAAAGTGCATATAATCTTTGATAATGGGAATCTTAGTGAAGATGGTAAGCCAAGAGAGCACTCTGCACTAGGAGACCTAGCAAAGTATAGACACATAGATGTCTGTACACTTAAAGGCTTAAAAGACAAAAGACATAACTACTATGGGATCATGCACCAAAAACTTATAGTTATAGATGATAAGCTTTTAGCCCTAGGCTCTGCTAACTGGAGTAAAAACGCTTTTGAACTAAGCTATGAAACCCTACTTTTTACAGATAATGCAGCCTCTGTTAAAACTGCTAGCTACTTTTATAAAGATATGTTTTCTAGATGTAAGCTTTATGGATAAAGCTTTATGCGTAAGCAGATACTAATTTTTATTAACAAACTCTAGTTTTTAGGTAGAATAGATTCCAAGTCCATCACGATAAGATGGCGTTTTACTAACAAAAACGGAGTTTCTTTGACATCATGCAAAAATTAACATCGCCTAAAAAGATGACAAGACAAGATATAAAAACCTTAAGCCTTTCTTCCCTAGGTGGCATGCTAGAGTTTTATGACTTTATCATCTTTGTCTTCTTTGCTAAAGTCTTTCAAGAGCTTTTCTTTCCAGCTAACTTAAGTCCTTTCTGGTCTAGTTTAAATGTCTATGGTGCCTTTGCTGCAGGCTATTTTGCAAGGCCACTAGGCGGTATCATAATGGCACACTTTGGAGATAAAAAAGGACGCAAAAACGTCTTTATGCTTTCAATCCTTCTTATGGTCATACCTACTTTAGTGCTAGGTCTTATGCCTACTTTTAATCTTATAGGCTACGCTGCACCTATAGTCTTACTCCTTATTAGAATCCTCCAAGGCATAGCTATAGGTGGTGAGCTACCCGGGGCGTGGGTCTTTGTAGTAGAACATAGCAGCAAGCATAATGCTGGCACAAACCTAGGGCTAGTGACTGCTTCAGTAGTAGGTGGAATCTTACTTGGAAGCATAGTCACAGTTATCATCTATGCTGCTTTTAGCACTGAGGCTATACATAGTTATGCTTGGCGTATACCTTTTATACTAGGGGGAGTTTTTGGAGTTATATCTATATATCTAAGACGCTTTTTACATGAAACTCCCATCTTTAAAGAGATGCAAAAAGAAAAGTCACTTAGTGCCCTTCCTCTAAAAACAGTTTTTAAAAACCACAAACTTGGCTTTGTAGTTAATATGGCAATGACTTGGCTACTAACAGCTTGCGTCATTATCTTGCTTTTACTTGTGCCTAACTTCATGCAAGATAGCCTTAAGATAGAAAAAGAGATAACTATTTATATGCAGATGAGTGCGATTGTTTGCATGTGTATAGGATGCGTGGTTATAGGCTATTTTAGCGATAAGATAGGACCTATAACTTGCATGATAATAGCTAGTATCGGTCTTGCTATAAGCTCTTATCTTTTTATAAATGCCATCTATGCACCAACCTATACCCTAGCAAATATCTGGACTTTATATATCATACTTACGCTTTTTAGTGGTATAACAGTCTTAACACCCATCATTGGCACACAGTGCTTTCCTGCAAGTGTTAGATTTAGCGGGCTTTCGTCATCTTATAACATAGCCTATGCCATCTTTGGAGGTCTAACACCAATCATAGCTAGCACTTTTCACAAAAGTATGCATAGTGGTCTTGCTATATATTTTTTAGTAGTTATAGTTATAGCCTTGCTTGCTATGCCACTTTTTATAAAAGCAAGACGCAAAGTAGAGTTTTAATATAGCAATATAAGAGGTAAGCAAGCGGTAAGTTTCAAATAGTTAGAATCTTTGCCTGATACAACCCCAAGGAAAGATTTAATGCTTACTAAACTAAAGGGCTTTTTGCTTTTACTTCCAGCTATAGTTTTTGAAGCTATAGCGCTTTACTCACTTAAAGCTATAGGAAATACTTACCTAGCAAACCTTACTATGATAGTTTTGATACTTATATCTTATGTCTTTTTGGCCTTATGCTTAAAATACATTGCCTTAAGTGTGGCTTATAGTATCTGGGAGATAGCAGGGCTAATACTTATCTTTTTAATCTCAATCTTTGTCTTTCATGAACATATGAGTGTAAAAGAAATCATAGGCGTAGGACTTGGCTTCATAGGCATAGTCTTAGTTATAGTTGGCGAAAAGCACTAAGGAGTAAGTATGTCTTTTATCATCCTTTGCATATCAGGTCTTATAGAGGTTTTAGCAAATGCTATCTTAGTTAAGTCTAATGGCTTTAAGCGCTACAAACTTGGAATCTTAGCCCTTATCTTAGTCATCATCTCCTTTTTACTTTTAAGTGCGGCTTTAAGCATGGGTATAAAACTATCAGTTGCCTATGTCTTATGGGGCTCTATAGGGATAATAGGAAGTGTGGTTACTGGATTTTTTTTAAAGCAAAGGTTAAAGCTTATAGGCTATATAGGCATAGTTATCATACTAGTAGCAGTGATAGTTCTAAAAAGCTAAGCTTTTATAAAATCTTACACTGCTTACTTTTTTTGCTTAAAGACTAGGCTTAATCTAACAAGGCATCTAGGTCTGCTCTATCTAACCTATCAACTAGTATATAGCTTGCATCTATAAGCTTATACTTTGACTTTGGAAGTCTTGCTATAAAGTCATCATAGTCTACATAGCCAAGTGTTTCAAAGCTATCGATATCATCTTCATCCCCATTTATCGCTATTAAGCACACTTCCCAGCCAACTATCTTGTCTTTATCTATAGTGTCTTCATACTCAAACTCTACTTCTGGCTTCAAAGGAAGTATCGTTGGCAAGTCTTGCGTTAAGGTATAAAGGGCAAGCATATCACTAGATTCTTTACCGTCTTCTTGTGCTTTATAAAACTGCTGATTAACAAAATAGGCATCTATGTTTTGATTTTCTGTAAGCATAAGGCTAAATGCTTTTAAGGGATCATCTGCAGCAAAGATGCTATCCATCATCTCTTTATTAAAGGACATGGGGTGATTTATACCAAGGATGATGCAGTTATCGCCATTACTTGTCTGCTCCATTAAGGACTTTAAGCCAGCACTTATATCTTCTAAGTAGTTATAGTTTATATTATCACTATTATAGATATTACCCTCTTCATTTTCTATCTTGGAATCTAGTCTTTTAGCAAGAAGCTTCATAAAGTCTAAGCCTAGCTTCCAGTCTGCTAAAGTAGAAGGTGTCGCAAAAGAGATCTTATAAGCTTCATCTTCATAGCAAAGATGAAAGCCTCTACCACTTAGCCCTTCAACTCCAAGAGATAAAAAGTCCACTTCATCAAGTGGGGCTAATAAGATGTCATTAACATCTTCAGCATCCATGTTATAAACTAGCAAGTCATCCATGGCTAAAAGTAGGTCATCGACAGTTAATGGATTTTTGTGTGTATCTTTTATACTGAAAGTCTGTGCCATGTTAGATCCTTATAGAGGTGTATATGGATCTATTATAACGTTAAATAAAACTTTACTTTTAAAAACTTTGAAAATATTTTTTTAGATTCCAAAGCTTTTTATATCTTGCTTACTTTAAGTGTTTAAAACTACCTAGCAGATATCTAAGAAGTGATATCTTTTAAACCCCTATAAACTTAACTCTTTTAGAATCTTAGAAGCTACCTCTAGTGGATTACTAGCTTTATAGATTGGGCGGCCTACTACTATCATATCACTGCCTAGTCTTCTTGCAGCAAGGGGAGTTAGCACTCTTTTTTGATCATCTTTTGCCTCTTCTAGTCTGATACCCGGAGTGATGATAAAAAGTCCCGGTGTCTTTGCTTTAACTAACTCTATCTCATGAGGAGAGCATACAATAGCTGGCAAGTTACAGTCTTTTGCAAGGGTTGCAAGCTTGCTTGTGCCTTGCTTTATATCAGTGTTATAAACTTCTAAAAAAGTCTTTTCATCAAAGCTAGTAAGGACACTTATGGCTACTAAGTTTAGATTACTTTTTTGTTCTTTAACTGTGTTAGTAAGCAAGCTTAAAGCTGCCCTCCCACTACTTGCGTGCACACTTAAAAAGTCAACATCTAGCTTTATGCACTCTTTCAAAGCATCATTCATAGTATTAGGTATATCATAAAGCTTTAGATCTAAAAATATACTAAAGCCTAAGCTTTTAAGCTCACAGACAAAGTCTTTGCCATCTCTTATAAAGCTTCTTAGGCCAACTTTTAGTGTGATATTACCAAGGGTTTTAAGGCTTTTTGCTAGGGATAGGTTTTCTTCTTTGCTCGGTAGATCTAGGGCTATACACAGTTTTGTTTTCATTATCTCTCCTTGACTTTTTACTTACTGGTTTTTCTTGAGTATTTTTAGATTCTTTATTAGACATGGTAGTTGTTGATGAAAGGTTAGAAAAGCCTTTAGCCCTAAAAGTTCTAGAAGAGCTTGTAGAAGCACTATCTTTAAAGTCCCTTGTCCTCTCTCCTTCTACTTTTCTTTTATCGGTCTCTCTTCTATATGTTTTTTTAAAGTCCCTTGTACCTCTACTATCCCTTGTATCGCCAAACTTAAAATCTTTTTTATCTCTAAAATTTTTAGAATCTTTATCTTTTATATCTCTATCTTTATAGTTTTTATCTCCAAAACTTTTTTTGTCTTTAAAGTTCTTCTTAAAGCCAGTATCTTTAAGGTCTCTTTTTTTGTAGTCTTTATCTTTAAAGCTTCCTCTTTTAGAATCTTCTTTTTGAAACTCTTCTCTTGTCTCTTTTCTTTTAAAGTCTTTAGTGCCCCCAAAAGATTCTTTTCTAGGTCTTTTGTCTTTAAAATCTTTAAACTCCCCAGCCTTAAAGCTACCTTCTTTTGGTCTTTCCCTTCTAGTGCCCTTACTATCTTGGCGGCGTCTAAGCCTATCTTTTTTAATATTCTCTCTTGCATTTACTTCTTTTTCTAAGGCAGCAAGTTTTAATCTTTGCTCTTCTTCTTTTTGCAAAAGTAGCTCTTTTTGACTTAGCTTAAAGTCTTCTAAGTCTTCTTTGCTAGTTTTAGAGATGGCATCTAACATGCCATTTATTAAATTTATAGTCTTTTTTTCTTCGTTATAAAACTCACGTACAAGCTGTAAGGATTCATTAATCGCTACTGCGTTATCAGTCTCTGTAAAAAGCACTTCATAAATCCCAAGTCTTAAGATAGCCTTTTCCAAAACTCCAAGCCTATCTAAGTCCCAGTCTTTCAAAAAATGCCTAATAAGCAAATCTATCTCATCTTTAAAAGAAAGTATGCCTTTTAGCAAAGCACTGGCAAAGTCTTTTTGTTTGTTTTTAATCTTTTGAGTAGTAAAGTAGTCATCAGCCCTGTCTACAAAGTCTAGACTTTCTAAATCCTGTGCATAAAGCAGTTGAACTACGCATATCCTTGCATCAAAGCGCGTGGCCATTACTACACATCCAGTTTGCTATATAAATCTAGTAGCTCAATTAAAGCACTCATAGCTTCAAAGCCCTTATTACCAGCTTTTAGGCCTGCTCGATCAAGGGCTTGGTCTATGTTATCAGTAGTTAAGATTCCAAAGCTTACAGCTGCGCCATACTTCAAAGTGACATTAGCCACGCCTTTAGTAGCTTCAGCGCTTACATAGTCAAAGTGAGGAGTGCCCCCTCTTATGATAGCCCCTAAAACACAAACACCATCATAGTTAGCACTGCTTAAGATTCTATCTAGTAAAAAAGGCAGCTCAAAAGCCCCCGGAACTAGTATCACATCAAGATTAGCCTCATTACCACCATGGCGTATAAAGCTATCTTTTGCACCTTCTATTAGCTTATCTGTAACTAGTGAGTTAAATCTTGAAGCTATAACTGCTATCTTATCACTTTCTTTAAGGCGTAGTTTTCCTTCTATTAACATGTATTTCCTTTTTTATTATTAGTTTTATAGTCTGCTTCTAAACTCGTGAGGAATCTGATTTTGGATTCTAATCAAAGTTAGCATTATAGATTCCATATCCTTAGTTTTTATCATATTTGGCCCATCACTTAGTGCATGCTCTGGGTCATAGTGAGTTTCCATAAAAAAGCCATCTACTCCAACAGCTGCTGCTCCACGCGCTAAGATTGGTGCAAACTTGCTATCTCCTCCACTTTTGCCACCTAAAGCACCAGGGGCTTGCACACTATGAGTAGCATCAAATACAACAGGTGCAAAATCACGCATTATAACTAGTGATCTCATATCAACAACTAGTGCGCCATAGCCAAAAGAGTTACCTCTTTCAGTAAGCCAGATTCTATGTTTTTTACTATCTTCAAAACTAGCTTCTTTTATATTAGGATCACGTGTTTTTAAAGCTTTTAAGACGCTATATTTCATATCAGTTGGGTTCATAAACTGTCCCTTTTTGATATTAATGATGCAATCTGTCTTTGCTACTTCAACTATTAAGTCAGTTTGACGGCATAAAAAAGCAGGTATTTGTATGATGTCTACTACCTCACTCAAAGCCTTTGCTTGCTCTCTTTCATGGATGTCAGTTATTAGCTTATAGCCAAAGTCTTTTTTGATGGTTTCAAGCATTTTTAAGCCTTCATCCATACCTAAGCCACGATATGCCTCTAGGCTAGTTCTATTAGCCTTATCAAAGCTTGCCTTAAAGTAAAAGTCTATATTTTCATTTTCTGCAACGCTTCTTAGGCCTTCTGCTATCTTTTTTAACTGCTCTAGGCTTTCTATGACGCAAGGTCCACTCATTAGTATCATTTGCCTATCCTTATTTAAAAATTACATATCTAAACTAGTTGGAGTTATAGGTTTAAACTCACGAGTTATAGGATTATAGTTTAGTATCTCTCCACTATCAATTGTGTAATACCATCCAAAAAGTTGC
Source organism: Helicobacter sp. 11S02629-2 (assembly GCF_002272875.1). Taxonomy (GTDB): domain Bacteria; phylum Campylobacterota; class Campylobacteria; order Campylobacterales; family Helicobacteraceae; genus Helicobacter_I. Next base: position 64,089 of record NZ_MLAN01000005.1, on the reverse strand, counting down.
AACGCCCCTCTATCAAAACGCTCACTTATAAAAGGATAAGTAAGAAGATTTTGCATTTGATACTGCACGTTTAAAAGCTCAGTTATCCACTGTCTTTTAGTTGTAGAATCTGGATTTAACGCTAAGACTTTATCACGCACTGGATGCATAAACTCAAGCCACTTTTTTACATGAGGAAGGCTATCAAGTTCTTCATCACTTTTATATATAGATCGACACGCCCCACAGTTATTATGCCCGCAGATTATTATAGTCTTTATATTTAGCACGCAGACTGCGTACTCTATGGCTGAAGTAGTTCCTATGCTACCGCTGTTATTTGGATCATCATAAGGCGGGATGATATTGCCAAGATTTCTTATTGCGTAAAGCTCACCGGGCTTTGCTTGCACAAGGCGATTTGGATCTACTCTTGCATCAACGCAGGAGATAAAAAGTATATGAGGCTTGTTTTCTCTTAATCCTTCATAGAAACTCTTGTGTTTGTTGTAGTCTTCTTCATAAAATTTCATCACACCATCAAATACAGATTCCATAATAATCACCTCCATTTAATTCTTTTTAGTTCTTGTCATAGCGACTACAAAAAGCAGCCTAAAAAAGCAAGAAAAATGCGTGAGTTAAGTACTAAGTTTTTAAGCTTGTAATCTTATATAAAAAGCAAAGTTATTAGTTTTTATTATAGCTTAGTTATACTACGTTATAAAACGCCTAAAATTTTAGTTAAGGTTTAAAAGCCATGATGGCCACTGTGCTGCACTTCATCATTCAAATCATTGACCACTTAGGCTACGTTGGCATCTTTATATTAATGGCTATAGAATCTAGTTTTATCCCTCTTCCTAGCGAAGTAGTTATGATCCCTGCTGGTTATCTAGCCTATCAAGGTGAAATGTCTATGCCTATACTTTTGATAGTAGGTGCACTAGGCTCTCTTTTTGGTGCACTTATAAACTACTTTATAGCTTATAAATTTGGGCGCTTGATAGTTTTAAAGTATGGAAAATATGTGCTTATAAAAGAAAGCACACTTTTAAAAACTGAAGGCTTTTTTACAAAGTATGGTTCAGTTAGTATCTTTGTATCACGCTTCTTTCCAGTCCTAAGACACTATATATCTTTGCCTGCAGGACTTGCAAAGATGAGTCTTTGGAAGTTTTGCTTTTTTACTTTTATAGGGGCATTTTTATGGGTGTGTGTGCTTAGCTACTTTGGCTACTATCTTGGACATAGCCTATCTAACGTACATAATGTAAATGAGATAGCAGGAGCTTTTGTAGGGGACACTAAAGATAGTATGCAAGCAGACATCAAACACAAAGCAAGACTGATTATCTATATAGTCTTAGCAGTTGTTGTAGTCATTGGCATAGTTGCTGCTTTACTTATAAGACTTAAAAAGTCTAAAGATATGGAATCTAAAAAGTAGTAATTATTTTTTATAAAATCTACAAAAACTAACATAGTCTACAAACATAACACTTTGCAACGAAAACAACCACAACCTTTTAGCTTTTGTTATACTTAAAGTTAAAAAGCTTTTTAAAGGATCTAATCACATATGATAGCTAGCATACTTCAGTTTATAATAGACGCCATCGACACCTTAGGCTACGTTGGCATCTTTATCCTAATGGCTATAGAATCTAGCATCATCCCCCTTCCTAGCGAAGTAGTTATGATCCCTGCTGGTTATCTAGTCTATCAAGGCAAGATGGATATGAGCTTAGTTATACTTTCTGGTACGCTAGGGTCTTTAGCAGGTGCACTTATAAACTACTATATAGCCTTAAAGTTTGGGCGACTTATAGTCTTAAAATATGGCAAGTACTTTTTAATGAAAGAAAGCACACTTTTAAAAACTGAAGGCTTTTTTATGCGTCATGGACCTATAAGCACTTTTATAGGGCGTCTTTTGCCACTTATAAGACACTATATCTCACTTCCTGCAGGACTTGCAAAGATGAAGCTTTGGAAGTTTTGCCTTTATACCTTACTAGGTGCTTTAGTATGGGTAGCAGTGCTTAGCTACTTTGGCTACTATCTAGGCAACACTCTAGGGGATGCACAAAGTTTAAATGAGATAGCAGGAGCTTTTATGGGCTCTAATAAAGACGCAACCCAGCTTGATATAAAGTCTCAAGCAAAAAATATCATGCTTATCATAGTAGCCGTAGTCATCATCATAGGCATAGTTTATAGCATCATCTCTAAATTCAAAAAAAATAAATGAGTAAAATAAAGCAAATAAGTTTTACAATAAAAAAGAATTTTAAAAGCCAAATGTAAGGGAAAATGATATGGAACAAAAACTTGATATAAGAGGATCGTTTTTAGAGTTTTTTAAAAGCAAGGGACATCAAATCTATGACAGTATGCCTTTAGTGCCTAATGACCCAACTTTGCTTTTTACAAACGCGGGCATGGTGCAGTTTAAAGACATCTTTACTGGCACACTTCCTCCACCAAAAGGTCTAAGGGCTACTTCTTCACAAGTATGTCTTAGGGCAGGTGGCAAGCATAATGACTTAGAAAATGTCGGCTACACAGCAAGACACCACACTATGTTTGAGATGCTTGGGAACTTTTCTTTTGGGGACTACTTTAAAAAAGATGCCATTAAGTATGCTTGGGAGTTTGTAACTGAAGTGTTAAAACTACCAAAAGAAAAGCTTTATATAACAGTGCATGAAAGTGATGATGAAGCCTATAACTTATGGAAAGAAATAGTTCCCATTAGTCATATAAAACGCCTTGGTGATAAAGATAACTTCTGGCAGATGGGCGATACTGGACCTTGTGGGCCTTGTAGCGAGATATTTATCGATCAAGGAGAAGAGCACTTTTCTGGCAGTGAAGACTACTTTGGTGGAGATGGAGATAGATTCTTAGAGATATGGAATCTAGTCTTTATGCAGTTTGAAAAAAGTAAAGATGGCAAGCTTACACCACTTCCAAAACCAAGTATAGATACAGGGATGGGGTTAGAAAGGGTTCAAGCGGTTATGGAAGGTAAAACTTCTAACTTTGATTCAAGCATCTTTACGCCTCTTATAAAAGAAGTTGAAAAACTATGCAACAAGCCTTATAAGTATGAAACAGGGGCAAGCTATAGGGTTATAGCTGATCACGCACGTGCGGTTTGCTTTCTTCTAGCACAAGGTGTTACTTTTGATAAAGAAGGTAGGGGCTATGTTTTAAGGAGGATTCTAAGAAGGGCTTTAAGACATGGCTATCTTTTAGGCATAAAAGGGGCTTTTCTTTATAAAGTGGTTGATAAGGTTATAGATGAGTTAAGCTATCACTACTCTTACTTAAAAGAAAAAAGAGAAAATATCTTAGAGCTTTGCAAGCTTGAAGAGTTACGCTTCTTAGATACTTTAGAATCTGGCATGAAGCTTTTTAAAGAAGAGCTTAGTGCTTGTGAGGCTAAAGGAGAAAAGATCTTTAGTGGGGAAGTGGCTTTTAAGCTTTATGATACTTTTGGATTCCCACTAGATTTAACACTTGATATGTTAAAAGATACGATCTTAAGCCTTGATATAGCTAGCTTTGAAGCTTGCATGGAGACACAAAAGGCAAGGAGTTCTGCGTCTTGGAAAGGAAGTGGCGATGAAGGGGTAAATGAAAACTTTAAGCACCTTGTACAAAGCCTGCTTTCTAAGTTTGGCAAAAATGAGTTTGTAGGCTATGAGTATGCTAGCTTAGAATCTAAGATTCTATCTTTACTAGATAGTGAGTTTAATGAAGTTAGCACTTTAAAAGAAGGCCAAAAAGGCTATGTACTTTTTGCTAAAACCCCACTGTATCCTCAAGGTGGTGGACCTCTTGGAGAAGCTGGCAAGCTTTATAAAGATACAAAGTTAGTAGCAGAAGTGCTTGATACTAAAAAGTATCACGACTTAATCATATCTAGCATCTTGTCTAAGGATACTTTAAATGTAAATGAGACTATAAAGATAGAAGTCTCAAATGATCGCTTTGAGATAAAAAAGCACCACTCAGCCACTCACTTACTTCACGCAGTGCTTCATGAAGTCTTAGGAAGTAGCATAGCCCAAGCTGGCTCACTAGTGCTAAAAGATAGGCTAAGGTTTGACTTTACTTATCATAAAGCACTAGATAGCACCTCGCTAGACCTAATAGAATCTAAAGTTAACGCCCTAATAGCAAGTGCGTTAAGCACTAAGGTTGAACACCTTTCAAAAGAAGATGCCATAGCTAAAGGTGCAAAAGCACTTTTTAATGAAAAATATGGAGATACTGTTAGGGTTGTAAGCTTTGGGAGTGAAAGCATTGAGCTTTGTGGGGGGCTACACGTTAATAACACGGCTGAAATTAATAGCTTTTATATCACCAAAGAAGGTAGTGTTAGTAGCGGCGTTAGGCGTATAGAAGCAGTTTGTGGGCTTAGTGCTTATGAGTATGCTAGCACTCATATAAGAGGGCTTAAAAACTTAGAAAACACACTTAAAACTAAAGATATATTAGGGCTTGTCGCTAAGCTTAAATCAACACTTAAAGCTGATAGTAGTATCCAAGAAGCAAGCTTTAAGGCTGAGCTAATTAATAATGTGCCTTGTGTTATAAGCCTAGCAAGTGGGAATCTTAAAGCCCATATTGATAACTTTAAAAATGCAAATGTAAAATGTGCCATATTCTTACTTCAAGCAAGTGATGATAAAGCAAGTCTTGTGCTAGGAAGCAAAGGAGTAGAGTTAGACTGCAATATGTGGCTTAAGTCTATGAGCACGCTAGGACTTAAAGGGGGTGGACGCAAAGACTTCTTGCAAGCTGGACTAAAACTAGAAGAAGGCAAGAGTTTAGATTCTAAGTTAGTAGATGAGATCTTAAGCAAGGCTAAAGCTTACTTAGAATCTAATCTTAAAGGCTAGATTCCATGATAGTTATACCAGCTAGACTTAGATCAACTCGCTTTCCTAATAAGATCTTAAGTGATATATATGGTCTTCCTATGTGCATAAGGGTGGCAAAAAACGCAAGTAAGGTTGATGATGTAGTCTTAGCAGTTGATGACTTTGGAGTGTATGAGCTAGCACTAAAACATAATATAAGGGCGGTTATGACTGACCCAAAACATCCTAATGGGACTTTAAGAGTGCTTGAGGCTTGCACTATGTTAGGTCTACAAAAGGATGAAGTCATTATAAATGTGCAAGCTGATGAGCCTTTTTTAGAAGTAAGAAATATACAAAAACTTATAGATATAACTAAAACTTCAAGCTTTATGGCAAGCCTTGCTAAGCCTATCACAAGCACTGAAGCTAAAAATCCTAACCTTGTAAAAGTAGTACTAGATGATAAAAACTGTGCCCTTTATTTTTCAAGGTCTATAATCCCTTTTAATAGAGATGACACTTTGGATGCTAGCTATCTAGGGCATCTAGGACTATATGGCTTTTTAAATATAGAAGTTTTAAAAGAGTATGCAAGCATGAAAGAATGCAGCCTAGAAAACATAGAAAAACTAGAGCAGTTACGCGTGCTTTATCATGGCAAAAAGATAGTCCTTGCCATAGTAGAAACTAAAAGCCTAGGTATAGATACAAAAGAAGACTTAGAGCTAGCTTTAAAGACATTTAGCAAAGGAGACTTATAAACTATATGATAGATAATACTAAGGATTTAGAAGGAGAAGAGGGGCTAGTAAGTATTATCATCCCAGTTTATAATGTAGAAAAGTATCTTAAAACTGCGCTAGATTCTGTACTTAATCAAAGCTATGAAAAGCTAGATATTATCTTAGTTGTTGATGGCTCTACTGATAAAAGTTTAGATATAGCCTTAGAGTATGCTAAAAAAGATAGGCGAATCTTCATAGTAGAAAAGCTTAATGGCGGCCTTAGCACAGCTAGGAATCTTGGCACTGAGCTAGTTAAAAACTCTCCTCTAAGAAAGGCTTTAGAATCTATAAAAGAAGATTCTAATAAAGGCACAAAAAATGCCCTATTAACATCTAACTACATTAAGCCAAAACAAATAGCTATGTGTGCTTATCCTTACAGCCTAAAGTACGCTAAGCTTCAAGGCTACTTATATCCAAGTGCCAAAAACTACTTTGTAAATGCCATCTTTCCTTTTAAAAGCCAAGTCTTTGGAGAGAAACCTATCTTTATAGGAAGCTTTTCAAAAAATGAACTAAAAAAGAGAGCTAGGCTTTTTGATGCTTTCAAAAAACAAAACTTACATAGACTTTTAAACCTTACTCCTAAAGTAGTAGATGATAGCTTGCTTTCACACTTTGAGTATGATAAAAGAGGCTTTTTTAGATTTAGTCTAAATGACATAACGCAGCTTTTACGTCAGGACTTACCACCTAAGCAGTTTATCCACTACTTTGACAGTGATGACTTTATGCAAAGGCTTTGTATACAATCTTGCATAAACGCTATGGAAAAAGATACTGAAGTAGTAGTACATCACTACTCTATCTTTTATGATGGAGTAGGTGTGCCTTTACCACCTAGGACTAAGGAGCAAAAGAAGTGGCACGCAAAGCACCATAAACCCCACTATATAGAAAATGTACTTAAAGAGTATGAAGATGGTAGGGTTGATGGCAGTAAGCTTTTTAAGGCAGCTAATATTAGTCCTATTAACTTTGGCTGGCATGGCATGGTGAGTAATAGCTATCTAAATAAGATTGCCCTTCGCTTTACTCCCTTTCTTGATATGGAAGACCTAAACTTTGGCATGTTACTACTTGGCAAAGCTAAGGCTATAAAAGTGCTAAAAGACAAGCTTGTAGCTTATAGAGTAAGAAAAGATTCTATATCTAATTACGCAAGGGAAAAAAAGATAAACATCCCACAGTCTTTAGAGTATCTAAAAAGCCACTTTAAAAGTAACCAAAATATAAGAACTTACTTTAATCTCTTCTGCCACTTTTTTGCTGTGCTTGATATCTACTTAAGCTTAAAAAGGCTAAATAGCCTAGATAAGAAAGCCAAAAAAAGCTTAGAAACACAACTAACTTATATCTTACAAGAGAGGGTTGAAATGGCATTTTACTATGACCGTAAGGGCAAAGATCCCCTTAAGTGCTTGCTTATAGTGCAACACTTACCTTTTTTAATGGGCAATAAGGTGCTTGATTCAAACACTAGGATGCTTTTAAGACTAGGTATGAAAAATGGCTCTTTTGTTATAAAGCTTTTAAACTTCGCTTTTTTAAGTGTGAACACAACCTTTTGGAGAAGAACAGCTTATATAGTAGCAAGAAGCATCTATATAGCCATAGGACTTAAAAAGCTAAGGATGAGACTTGCTAAAAAGGCTGATATAAAAGAGATAAAAAAGAATCTAAATTCTAAAAAGCCTTAAATTGATATCTCATCAAAGTAAGATAGCCTTTTTATCCCACTTTCTTTTTATCCTACTTTCTTTTTATCCTACTTTTAGGCATTTAGATTCTATATTATAGAATCTATCCTCTTTATACTATTTATCAAAAGTATATTTAGCATAACTTGTAATGGTAGATATTTTCACAAAAAATAACATTTAGTGTTTAGCTGCTAGCTAGATAAGTGGCTGCAATAGTATGAAGCATTAATTTTTAGAGTAAAAAAGTTACGCTATCTTGCTTTTATTTTTAAAATAATTAATAAAACTTCATACTTTAAGTCTAAAACATCATAATGGAAAAATCCCAGCAAACAATCCAAATAAAAAATATATTAAATAAAAAACACACTAAAGGAAAAATATGTCAACTAGAAACATGAAGCCTGATACCTTTGAGCCCATAGGCAAAAAGACACGATTTACTTCTATGCTAGCAGCAAGCTCTGGCAACTTAGTAGAGTGGTATGACTTTTATATCTATGCTTTTAGTGCGACTTATTTCATAAGCTCTTTTAGTGCCTCTAATGATCCAACTATAGAGTTAATAGCTGCTTTTGGAATCTTTGCTTTAGGTTTTTTCATGAGACCTATTGGCAGTTATCTTTTTGGTGCACTAGGAGATAAGATAGGACGCAAAAAGTCTATGGTTTACTCAGTTTTACTAATGGCTATAAGCTCCCTTCTTATAGCCATCTTGCCAACTAAAGACCATGTCGGCAACTATGCCATCTTACTTTTACTAGCAGTTAGAATCTTGCAAGGACTAAGTGTTGGTGGAGAGTATGGCATAGCTGCTACTTACCTATCAGAAATAGCCACTAAAGGTAACCGCGGTTTTTACTCTTCCTTTCAGTATGTTACTTTAATAGGCGGTCAGCTTATAGCTGTTGCTAGCTTAGTCATCTTAGAACTCATCTTTCAAGAATCCACCATAAAAGAGTGGGCATGGAGACTGCTTTTTGCCTTTGGTGGAATCTTAGCCCTTTTATCACTACTTTTAAGGAGTGATATGCATGAAAGTGGCGATGAGATCTATAAGCATAAAGATAGAGGAAGCTTTAAGGCCCTAACTCAAAACTGGAAGTACTTTTTAATGGTTATAGGCTTTACTGCTGGTGGGTCTTTAGCCTTTTATACTTTTAGTACTTATACTAAAGTTTTTATGGTAAACACTGCTGGTATAGCACAGTCTACATCTAATAATATCATGCTAGCAGCCCTCTTTTTCTTTATGATCTTTCAGCCTTTATTTGGCGCACTTGGCGATAGGATAGGTAGAAGAACTTTGCTAATAATCTTTTCCATCCTTGCTATCATTTCTATATATCCAATCTTTCATCTTTTAGGAAAAGCAACTAGTAGCATAGAGATATTTTTCATACTCATATGGGCTTTTATAGTGCTTAGTCTTTATACTTCAGTTGGGGGAGTGATAAAAGCTGAACTTTTCCCCATTCATGTAAGAGCCCTTGCTACTGGTCTAAGCTATGCTATAGGTAATGCCATCTTTGGAGGAAGTGCTTCTTATGTAGCTTTGAAGTTTAAAAGTGCAGGTATGCCTGAAGGCTTTTATATCTACTGCATAGTTATGTTTGTTATCTGTCTTATAGTGGCTTACTTTTTACCTAAAAGAACTTACTTAGAGTAGCTTAAGGCGTTAGATTGGTGTTGAAACTTTTTAGGTTTTTAAATTGATAAAACCTAAAAATAGATATTAAACAGGCTTATTAGTTCTTATAAATAAGCCTACATATTAGCTTTTAATCTAGCTCAGTCTTAAGCATAGCGCCATTACTTGCATTGCTTACTAAAAGTGAGTAGCGTTTTAGCCACTTGCTTTTTATAGGTTTTACTTTTGGAGTGAAGTTAAGGCGTCTATTTTCAAGCTCATCTTCTGGTACTTCTAAAGTAAGACTTGCATTTTTTATACTTATTTTTATCACATCGCCATTTTTAACCACGCCTATGATTCCACCCTCACTTGCTTCAGGGCTTATATGACCTATGCACGCACCACGTGTTGCCCCACTAAATCTACCATCAGTAATCAATGCCACGCTTTCATCAAGCCCTAAGCCCATAATAAGACTAGTAGGACTTAACATCTCAGGCATACCCGGACCTCCTTTTGGCCCTTCATATCTTATAACTACAACATCTCCAGCTTTTACTTCGCCCCTACTTATCCCAGCTATAGCTTCATCTTGACTATCAAAAACAACAGCCTTTCCAGTGAACTCTTTCATATTTTCACTCATAGCCCCAACTTTGACCACACAGCCTTCTCTTGCAAGATTGCCATAAAGCACTTTTAATCCACCTGCTTGTGAGAAAGCATTCTCTTTTGTGTGTATGATTTCAGTATTTTTGATCTTATAGTCTTTTATGCGTACGTGCATAGTTTCACCTGTGATGGTTAAAGTGTCTTTTACTAGATTCCCACTTTTATTTATCTCATTTAAAACAGCCCCTACTCCACCTGCATTTTGTATATCTTCCATATAGACATTAGTTACTGCAGGGGCGATTTTAGTTATGTGGGCTACTTGCTTACTTATAGAATCTATCTCTTTTAATCCAAAGTCTACATTTGCCTCTTTACTAATTGCAAGCATATGAAGCACAGTATTAGTACTACCACCCATAGCCATATCAACTACAAAAGAGTTGTGGATAGCATCTTTGTTTATGATGTTTTGGATTTTAAACCTTTCGCTTTCTTTTTCACTTAGGGCTATTTCAACTATACGTCTTGCTGCAACGCGTAACATCTCTAGCCTTTCTTTACTCCTTGCTATCACTGTGCCATTACCAGGTAGTGCGATACCTAGTGCTTCACACAAAGTATTCATAGAATTAGCCGTAAACATACCACTACAGCTCCCCCCACCAGGGCAAGCATTACACTCCATATCATAAAGCTCTTCTTCGCTTATCTTGCCATTTTCAAAACTACCTACTGCCTCAAAGGCTGAACTAAGGCTAACTTTAGAGCCATCTTTAAGCGTACCTGATCTCATAGGACCGCCACTTACAAAGATAGTAGGCACATTAACACGTAACGCCCCCATAAGCATGCCCGGCACTATCTTGTCGCAGTTTGGTATGCAAACTAATGCGTCTAAACAGTGAGCATTCATAACTGTTTCTATGGAATCTGCTATAAGCTCACGACTTGGTAAGGAGTAAAGCATACCATCATGTCCCATAGCTATACCATCATCAACGCCTATAGTGTTAAACTCAAAAGGCACACCCCCTGCATTTATTATCTCTTCTTTTATGATGCGACCATACTCTTGTAAGAAAAAGTGCCCCGGGATTATATCTATGTGAGAGTTTGCTATACCGATAAAAGGCTTATTAAAATCTGCATCTTTAAGCCCAGTAGCTCTAAGCAAACTTCTATGTGGCACTCTTTGGTAGCCTTTTTTAACTGTATCACTTCTCATTTTCTTCCTTTATTAAAAAGCTAGGTGATTTTATATATTTAATTATGCTAGGTTTTTTTGAAGTTTGTTTTAAAAGCTAGAAAGTTTTAAGAATCTAAACTCACTTAGACTAAAAACTTAGCTGCATTTATATAGCTTTTAGTGTTTACCTTAGCCCCTTTATAAGCTATATCAAAAGCTACGCCATGGTCCACACTTGCCCTTTTTATAGGCAAGCCCAAAGTTACATTGATGCTTTCTTCAAAATAAAGTGCTTTTAAAGGTATAAGCCCTGCATCATGATAGATGCTTATAAAGTGAGAAAACCTCGCCCTATTACTAGGGATAAAGGCAGCATCTGGAGGATAAGGGCCTATAAATAAGTCTTTGCCTAAGTCTAAGTTTAGCTCTTTAATCGCATCTTGTATTAAAAAGTCTTCATCTCCTAAGACACCACCATCGCCTGCATGAGGGTTAAAGCCTAGCACACAAACTTCTTTTATATCACGCCCTTTTAGGTAGTCTTTATAAAATCTAAGTAAGAAGTCTTTAAAACTTTCTTTGCTTATAAGGCTTGATACTTCTTTTAAAGGTACATGATCACTAAAAAGGGCTACAAACATAGAAGGACAACCTAGCATCATAATGCCTTCTCCATAAAGCTCACGTAAATACTCAGTATGCCCTGCGTAGTTAGCCCCTGCTAGCTGCCAAGCTTTTTTGTGTATAGGCAGGGTTAAAACTCTATCACTAACTTCTAAAGCCTTTTTAAAAGACGCAAAACTATAAGCCCCACTTATGGAATCTATCTTGCCGGGTTTTATTTTAAAAGGGAGATTTAAAGGAAGGCAGTCTTTTTCTAGGATGGGATTTTTAAGATTTAAAAGCGTGCTAGCCTCTTGTAAAAGAGGATAATCACACATATAAAAAGGCTTGCAAAACATAGAAAGCTTAGCGTGGGATTGCAAGGCTATCTGTAAGCCCACGCCATTTATATCGCCTATACTTACTGCGACTTCTAACTTGCTCATAGTAAGCCTAAAAGACTAGATTAGATGTGCAAAAACTGGAACATAGTTTGAGAAAAATGCCACTACAAATATAGCAAATACACAAAGTAGTGCAGCTACACCTATGACTATCTCTATGGCTAGGTTTTGGTTTTCTAGATAGACACTTCCATCACTAACAACTGGCTTTTTGAAAAACATATAAACTATAAGTCTTAAGTAGTAATAAACTGCTACAGCGCTATTTAACATCATGATGATTGATAGCCAGATATGACCTTCTGAAAGCGCAGTCATCACAACTAAGATTTTCCCCCAAAACACTGCAAAAGGTGGCACGCCCGCAAGAGAAAGCATAAAGATAGCAAAAAGCATGGCCATTACAGGGTGGAATCTTACTAGCCCTTGGAACTTCTCATAAGGATGATCATATCTCTCATTCCAAAAGTGCTTTTTGTTTTTACAAACCCAAAGAAGGGCAAAAGCACCAACATTAGTTATCAAAAATAAGATCCAGTACATAAAAAGTGGCGCAAAAGCATTTAGATAAACACAAGCCAAGGCATAGCCAGAATGGCTTATAGAGCTAAATGCAAGCATCCTTTTTACGTCTTTTTGTAGAAGTGCTAAAAGGTTAGGCACTGACATAGTAAAGACTATTAACACGTAGAATAAGATATTCATAATATTAGTATTAGTCACATAGTCTATGTAAGAGCTTAGTGGTATTAAGATTCTAAAAGCTAGCATAAAGCCAGCGATTTTTGGCACTATAGATATAAAGCCAGCTATCACTGGGTTTGACCCTTCATAAACATCAGGCATCCAAGAGTGCCATGGCACTAGTGAGATTTTAAAACCTATAGCACCTATCATAAATATCACACCAAGTATTGGCAAGGCTATAAGAGAAGCATCAACTGGCCTTCCTATCTGCATTAAGTGCTGAAAGACTGTCTGCATATCAAGCGAGCCTGTAAACATATAGATAAACATAGCCCCAAGTATATAAAACACACTAGCATAAGCACCCATCACAAAGTATTTTATACCACCTTCTAGCCCATATCTTTCTTTATTTAAAGCTATGATGCTAGCTAGTGGAAGGCTTGCTATCTCTAATCCTATGAAGATAACTATCAAGTTAGATGAAGTCACCATAATCTCAAAGCCAGCTATCATGATTAGATAAAGCGTGTAAAACTCTGGAGTTTGAAACTCAGCAAACCTTTTCTTAGAGATGATTAAAAGCATAAATATTATAGAGGCAGCTAGTATTATCCCCTGTGAAGTTATAGTTAAAACATCTATTTTCCCCACATAACCAGCACTTAGCGTAAAGGCTAGATTTATGATAAGAAATAGCATGCCTAAAGCTACATTTAAACTACGTGAAAAGCTAGTTGTAAATGCATTAGCTATAAGTATGACTATACCACCTAAGACTGCTATTAGGGAAGGTATGAAACTAATTGAGCTATCTAGTATTTGGCTAATTTGCATGTGCAGTAAATATAATTCATGCTCATTCATTGCTTGCTCCTATATTATTTTTTGCAATGCTTGTAGTAGTGCTTCCTGCATGTGCAACTTCTTTGGTGGTGTTACTAGCCTCTGGACCAAAAGTCTCTAGGCTTACTTTTTCTATATGCATCCTTGTAGATTCTAAAACTGATCTCTCTTTCATGATTGTGATTAAAGAGTGAGTTGAGTTCTCTATAGGTTTTAATATAGCATTAGGATAAATTCCTAAAAAGATAACTATGATTGCAATTGGAACTAGCACCCAGTACTCTCTAGCACTTAAGTCTTTTAAAAGGGAGCAAGCGCCCTCTTTTAGCTTGCCAAAAAACACACTCTTATAAAGATAAAGCATATAAATAGCTGAGATGATTAAAGTAGTACCAGCAATAGTTGTTATAACCGGACTAGTTTTAAAGTAACCTAGCAAGCTTAAAAACTCTCCTACAAAGCCTACAGTTAAAGGAAGGCCGACATTAGCCAGCATGATTAGTGCAAAGAAACTTGCATAATGTGGCATAACGCTAGCTATACCACTATACTCATCAACTAGTCTTGTATGGCGTCTATGCCACAGCATGCCAACTAAGAAAAAGAGGGCACCACTTACTATTCCATGTCCTACCATTAAAAAGATAGACCCGCCAATGCCTTCTACGTTAAAAGCAAAAATACCAAGTATCGCCACACCCATGTGAGATATAGAACTATAAGCTATGGTCATCTTCATATCTTTTTGCCTGAAGGCTATAAAGCCTCCATAAACTATCATGATAAGTGCAAGTATAGCTATAGGCAAGGAGAAGTAGTAACTTGCATCTGGGAAAAATGGCAGTGAAAACCTAACTAATGCATAAGTACCCATCTTTAAAAGTGTCGCTGAAAGGATGACACTTCCTATAGCTGGGGCATCTGTATAGATGTAAGGTAGCCACGTATGAAAAGGGATGATTGGAATCTTGACAGCAATTGATATAAAAAATGCCAAGAAAAGCCAGATCTGAACGCTAAAAGGCAAGCTTAGATGATACCAATCTATGATATTAAAGCTCCATACTCCAAACTGAAGCTTATAAAGATAAGCTGTATAAAGTATAGCTACTAGCATGATTAAAGAAGCAGCAAAGGTATATAAGAAGAACTTCAAGGCTGCATAGATTCTATCTCCAGTTCCCCAAACACCTACTATAAAAAGTATAGGTAGTAAAGAAAGCTCCCAAAATGCATAAAATAAAAGCATATTTAAAGAGCTAAAAAGTCCCATCAAAATAGTTTCTAGCCAAAGCAAAGCAACTACATAGTGATTTTTACCATGAGGCTGGTTTAGATAGAACATAGATAGCAGTATGATGACTGCGTTTAGCACTATTAAGAAAAGCGAGATTCCATCAACACCTATAGAGTAGTTTATACCAAGATGCGTGATTATGTGTACGTTTTGTACAAACTGAAAACCCGGATTACTACCATCAAATAAAGCCCATAGGAGAGCGACTAAGCAGATCTCTATGAGGGCTATTATTATCCCAAAAGGCTTAGCTACGTTATTACCCATCAAAAAGATAAAGATGCTAGCGATAGCTGGAAAAAGCACTATTACGGTTAATAAATATTCCATTACTCCCCCTCCCTAAAGTGAGCTAAACATTAGCAGTACAAAGATCACACAAAGCACGATTCCAAAAGTCATAAGCCTTAAAGACGTGCTTATATTGCCATTTTGTATAGGCTGTAATATGCGACTTAAGAAGAGTAAGAACTTACCTACAAAGTTCACTATCTTATCTATTATCATGCGGTCTATTATGTTCCAGAATATCCAAGATAAGCCAGTATAAGTCTTAACAAAGACTATATTGTAAAACTGAGGTATGTAGTACTCTTTAGTAAGTATGACGTGCACAAAGTTGTATTTTGGTTTGAATTTATATCCATCTTTATACACAAGTATAGAGATGATGCTTATAACTATGACAAAAACCATAGTAGCAGCTATTAATATCCACTCAGTAGAAGATACAAGGTGCATAGCATGTCTAAGTGGGGTCTCACTACTTATAAAAGGGCTAAACCAAGCACTTACAAACCCTGCTATAACGCTTAATACAGCAAGTGGTGTCATAGCATAAAGCATAACTTTTGAGCCTTCATGAGGGTGTTCTTCATCGTGGTTTTTAGGTGCAAAAAACACTAAAGTCAAAAGCCTAAAACTATAAAATGCAGTTAGACCTGCACCTATAAATAAAGCTGCCCATATATAGTAGTTACCACCACTAAAAGCAGCTTCTAGAATCTTATCTTTTGAAAAGTAGCCAGCAAAAGGGTAGATTCCACAAAGGGCTATAGTACCTAGTGTCATAAAGACTGCAGTTACTTTCATATACTTCCAAAGCCCACCCATCTTTCTAATATCTAGTTTATCTTTCATAGCGTGCATTACATTACCTGCACATAAGAAAAGAAGGGATTTGAAAAAGGCGTGAGTAAATAAGTGAAATAGCGCTATCCAGTAAGCCCCAAGCCCAGCTGCTACAAACATATAGCCTAGCTGAGAAAGCGTTGAGTAGGCTATAACTCTTTTTAAGTCCTTATTAACCACAGCCATCAAAGCCGCAAAGACTGCGACAAAAGCACCAAGGATGGCTATAAAGTAGCTAACGCCCGGCACTAGATCATAAAGTGGGGCTGCTCTTATGACTAGATAAACTCCAGCTGTAACCATGGTTGCAGCGTGGATTAGTGCTGAAACTGGCGTTGGCCCTTCCATAGCGTCTGCAAGCCAAGTATGAAGTGGGAACTGGGCTGACTTGCCCATAGCACCTATGAAAAGTAAGATACCTATCCAGTTTAAGATGACATGAGATGTGCCTGATGCATGACCCATAGCTTCAAAAACTTCAGTGTATTTCAAAGTTCCAAATTGTATAAAGATAAGCAAGATTCCAAGTAGCATGCCAAGGTCTGCTATACGGTTGATGACAAAAGATTCAATTGAAGCAAAGTTTGCCCTTGGTCTTTCATACCAAAAGCCAATGAGTAAGTAAGAACAAAGTCCCACACCTTCCCAGCCTACAAAAAGCACTAAGAAGTTATCACTCCCTACTAGTAAAAGCATGGAGAACACAAAACCACCTAGATAGGCAAAAAAGCGGTTAAAGCTTTTATCTTCTTTCATATAGCCAATCGAATAAAAGTGCACCATGGAAGAGACAAAAAGTACTACTAACATCATGATGATGCTTATCTTATCTATAGAGAAAGAAAAGTCTACCCAAAAAGAACCTATGTTCATAAAGTTCCAAAGAGTAAAGTTTAGTGCAAGATCTGGATGCTTTATAACGACAACCAAAAAGTACAAAGCTATCAAAAAGCTTATGCTTAAAAGCACTGAGTTTAGATAGCCTATAAATCTTATAGGTTTAGACGTAGCCCATATACCGCCAATCACAGCTGCAACTAGTGGTAAAAATAAAAGAATGCCAAAAAGTCTGTCATAGACATATTGTGGTTGATAAAACATATCCATTCTTTTAACCTTTCATCTTGGTTAAGACGTCGATATCTAAAGTTTTATGGCGTTTATACCACATGATAACTAGTCCTAATCCTACTGCGGCTTCTGAGGCTGCTACTGCTATAACAAAAAGAGCAAAAATCTGCCCTTGAACATCAAACATATAATGACCTATGGCTACAAAGGCTAGGTTTAACGCATTTAACATTATCTCTGTGGAAAATAAAATCATCAAAATGTTTTTACGTCTTAAAACACCATAAATCCCAATGCCAAGCATTAAGGCACTTACTATTAAATAGTGATTTAAACCTATCATTTATCATCTCCTTTGTGCTCTGTTTTAGAATCACTTTTATCTTCTTTAAACATATAAACTTTTTGCAAGCCTGTAGCAACCCCTGCAATCATCGCCATTAAAAGCATGATGGCTGCTGCTTCAAAAGCCACTATATAGTCTCTAAATAAGGCATGTGCTAGCTCTTTAGTATCTGGGACTACATTACTAGTAGCAAGACTGCTTACAAAAACTGGTATCTCTTGATTACCCAAAGTAACTACAAGCACTATGACTACAACTATGCATAAAAACCAAAGTATGGCTTTGTGTTGATAGTGCTCAATGACCTCTTTTTGCATATCAAAAAACATCATACCAAAGGCATAAAGCACAACTATAGCTCCAGTGTAAACCATAATTTGTACGACACCTAAAAACTCCGCATCTAATAAAAAGAAAAAGCCAGAGATTAAAATCATCCCTAAAGCCAAAGCTCCAAGGGCGTACAAAATATTATTAGTTCTAACGACTACCCAAAATGAAACTAGCGTCAAAACAGAAAATACATAAAACGCAATACTTTCAAACATATCTTTGCCTTTAACTTAATATTCAAGCGGTGTTTTTTTAATAAGCTTATCAGCATTAGGACTTATAGAGCCAAAGCCTGCAAACTCACTTTGTCTGTGAAACTTAGCATCTTCTATATCTTTTAAAAAGTCTTCTTTAAGTCCAAAATGTGCCCTTTGCTCACTTACGTTTTCAAACCTAGTGCCCATAACTATAGCTAGCTCTGGACACACCTCAGCACAAAGCCCACAGTAGATACAACGCCCAAGATTTATAGTATAGTCATCTATCTTTTTTCTATCATCTTGACCGACACTAGTTGTGATTCTTATACAGTTTGATGTACATATCTTTTCACAAAGCCCACAGCCTATACAACGCTCGCTTCCTGATTCAAGCATACGCTGGAGGTTGTGAACTGCTCTATATCTTGGACTTAGAGGCTGAAACTCTAAAGGATAGTTAACTGTAACTGGCTTAGAGAAAAACTCTTTTAAAGTCAGCCAAAGACCTACAAACATATCCATGCCTATAGCCCTTCTTATACTCCTTGTGAAATACTCACCATTACTTTGAGGCGTAGAAGTGGCTTCTACAAATCTATATATTTTTTCTTTTTTATTATTTTGCATTATCTTTTATCCTTATAATAAAACTAAACCAGTAATTACTATGCTTATAAGCATTAAAGGCATTAAAAACTTCCAGCACATAGACATCATTTGATCTGGCCTTACGTGAGGGTAAGTCGCCCTAACCCACATAAAAAAGAAGATAAACACTATAACTTTAATAATGATAGCTAGCCAACCCGGAATAAAATAAAAGTCATTAAATCCACCTAAGAAAAGAAGGCTTATAACAAAGGCAAATGCAAACATGTGTGCGTACTCACCTATGAAGAAAAGTCCCCACTTAAGCCCACTATACTCAGTACAAAAACCAGCTACCATCTCGCCTTCTGCTTCTAGTAGGTCAAAAGGAGTTCTATTAAGCTCAGCATAGCTAGCTATCATGAAAACTACAAAAGCAACTGGCTGTTTCCAAACTAGCCAGTGTGAGATGCCTCCTGCTTGATAGGCATTCATATCAACTAAAGATAAAGAGCCAACTATCATAATAGGCCCTAAGATTGACAAAGCACCAACTACTTCAAAGCTAATAATCTGCATACAAGCCCTAGCCCCACCAATTAGTGACCACTTAGAACCACTGCCAAGCCCAGCAAGTATAGGCGCATAGATTCCAACTGCACCAACTGCTATAAAGTATAAAAGCCCTACATTTATATCTGAGATGATAGGCTTTATCTCATAGCCAAATATATGAAAGTCTGGAAAGAAAGGAATGGCTGCCATAGAAGTAAGTGCAGTTACTATAGCAACTATTGGTGCTATAGAAAAGATTATCTTATTAGCCCCTTGAGGCATAACATCTTCTTTAGAAAAAAGCTTAATGGCATCAGCTATAAGTTGTAATAGTCCATAAGGCCCTACAAAAGTTGGCCCCATCCTACGTTGAAATATACCTAAAACCTTTCTTTCAAGATACGTAGCAAAGGCTCCTAAGGCTGCAAATACTATAACTACAATTAAAACTTTGATAATAGTTTCTATTATAAATGCACTCATGCTTGTACCTCTTCTAAATTATGTTCTTTAATGCTTGCATCTTTTTGTAAGACTAAGGTTGAAAGCTTGCTAGATTGAAATAGCGATTCTATACCATCTAATAAAGGAGATACTAAAAATATCTCACCTTCTAAGTCATAATCTATATAAACCTTAGCTTTTAGAGACACTTTTTGCTTGTCATCTTCTTTAGCAAGAAGTACTACGTCCTTACCTTCATTTAACTCTAGCTTAGCAGCATACTCCTTGCTTATATAGATTCCAACTTTAGTTTGAAGTATGGCACTATGTTTTGTTTGGATATTAAACTGCTCTTTTGGGTTTAGCAAAAGTGCATTAAAATCTAGCTTTTTAGGAAGAACTACTTCTGCTAGGCTATCTTCACTTAAGACTTCTTGCTTATAGTCTAAGAAGTAGCCTCTAACATCTTCTCCACTTTTTGTTATGCGTAACTTAAAGTCCGCATAAGACATATCTTTATAGGCTGGATTTAAAGTATGAAGATCTTTAGTAAAGTCACTTAGACAATCACACTTAATATCAAAAAAGTTAGCTATAGAATCAAGATAACTTCCTTCATTAAACTTACTATCTTCATAGTAGCTTCCAGGACTTAGCCTTAAAACCCTATGCTCGACATTAGTAAAACTCCCATCAACTTGACTTATAAAAGGTAGTGGGAAGACTTCTTCAAAGTTAGGCTCACTATTTAGGCTTTTTAATGCTAAAGACTGCAACATGTAATCACCACTAGCCCTAATACCAACTACATAGTCTTTATTAACTTCGCTTTCTTTGGAGAGTTTGCAGAGATTAGCAACTCCTAGGGTGTTACTTCCTAGCGTTGAAACCATCACTTTTAGGTCTAGCTTAGAACATAAAAGATTTAAAAGATAGCTTGCAAAGCTTAAGCTTTTAGTATCTAGTCCATCAAAACTATACTCACTTAAAAGTAAGATCCCTTTTGGCTCTAGCTTTAACTCTTCTAAAAACTTAGCTTCTAAGTTTGGTAGCTCTTCTACTTTTGTGTCTTGCTTGATGGCTTCTTTATTTGTTTCTTCTTTATTTGTTTCTTGTGGGCTTGTGCCTTTAAGATCACTTGCTTCTTCTTTAGAATCTTTAAAAGCTTGCTCATTTAGTGCTTCTAGCTTAGCTTGCTCTAGCTTTTCTTTTTGGGCTTTTTCTTCCTCTTTTACCTCTTCTGGGATGAAGCTTGAAGCTTCTAGGCTTTCTTTGTTTTTATAATCTATATCATTAGCCTTGCAAAGTGCTAGCAAGATAGCAAGTGTATCGCTAAGGTTGCTTTCTATCTGCCTTACTCCCTTACCAAGACTTGCTATGTGCTTATCTATAAAAGGTGCAAAACTTAAAAGCTTAGTAGTTTTTTTAAGCTTTAAGTTGTTGTTTATCCTAAATTTTATACTTGGGTTAATGTACTTAAAAAGTGAGTTTATGCTTACAAAAGAAGTAGCTACTTTGTAATCTACAAAGCTAGCAAAATTTTTAGAATCTATATGCCCTAAAAGCGTCTTAAGTCTATAAGCTTCAGTGTTGAATAAAGGTATATTTAGCTTAGTGGCTATCTTGCTAAAAAGATAGGCTTCTTCATTAGTGACATCACTTCCTATGTGCAAGCTAGTAGCTTTTTGCAAAGAATCTACTGCTAGGCTTATAGCTTTTATATTAGAAGTAGCATAAAAACTAGTGTCATAGCTAAAGCGTCCAGCCCCACAGATTGGATTATAGTGGTAGTCGTTTTGCACTCTATAGACCAAATGACGTGCGTGGTTATTAACCTTCATGTTATAGCTTATAAAGCAGCCACTTGGACAGTGAGAGCAAGCAGAATCAATCTTTTCTAACTCCCAAGCATTGCTAGTATAAGTAAAGCCAGTATAAGTCATAGCCCCAACTGGACAAGCACTTATACACTCTCCACAGTCTTTGCACTCACTTTCTCCTACAAACTCTATCAAACCTTTTTGCTTTTTAGACCAAACACTATAAGGATCTTTTGGCATAGTCTCTTTGTAGCTTTCAGGAGTAAAAAGCTTAGCCTTGCCTGCTTTTAGATTACTATAGCCTATATTATCTTTACAAGTTGTAGCACATCTTTCACACATTATGCAAAGGTTAGGGTCATAAGTGCTTTGTGCGAAACGGTAGCCTTTTTTATCGCTTTCTTTTAAGCCATACTCTTGGGTTGGCACTTTGGTATAAAGGGTAAAGTCTTGAAGCTCACACTCCCCACTTTTATCACAGACCCCACACTCTAAGGGGTGGTTAACACAATAAGTTTGCATGATAGCAGTTCTATCTTTTATTATCTCTTCTGTGTTGCTTAAGATATTCATGCCATCTTTTGCCTTGGCATTACAGCTATAAGTCCTTTTACCATCTATCTCAACCATGCACATCTTACAAGCAAGAGTTGGCGAACACTCAGATAGATAGCAAATAGAAGGGATCTGGATGTTATGCTTTCTTGCGATCTCTAATACTGTCTCGCCCTCTTCGCACTCACACTCTATGGAATCTATAATTATCTTTATCATTTATCACTCATCCTAACAAAGTCAAAATATTTTTTTGATGAAACTAAAGGAGCATTTAATACAGCCACCATACCTGTTAGATAGCTTTCAACTTGGACTTTTACACAAACTCCCTCACTTTGTGTCTTTTCTTTTTGAAAAGTATCATCTAAGCTATCTTCTATAAGTGCTTCATCTTGCGTGCAATCTTTAAGGCTATCTTCTTTTTTTGCTTTATCAAAACTACTAGCTTTTATCTTAAGGACTATTTCATCTTTATCTTTTAAGCCATGTGCTATGCAAAACTGTTTAGATACTAGTAAGCTAAAAGGAGTTAAGGTGTTTATATTTCCACTTTGACTAGCATGGTATATATAGCTTCCACTGCCTTCTTTTGCTTCTAAGTCTATGTCTAAAGATTCTAAACTTAAGCCATCTTTGTTGCAATCTTTAGGCTTAGAATCTAGTTCTATCTTAGTGCGTCTAGCTAGGGCATCATAAGGAGTTTTATTAAAAGGTAAAAGCTCTGTGTAAGAAACTAGATAGTCTTTATCATTATCCAAAAACTCTCTAGCGATATCAGCTAGGTCTAGTAAGTCTTTTCCATCTTTATCTATATACTCTAAAGCTGGACTTGCTTTTACTAGCTCTAAGTTTAAGTTTATAAAAGTAGATTCTAGGTTATTAAAATTAGGCAGTAAAAAGTCATGTCTTAAAACACTAAGTGCATCATCAAGTATAAAGTTACCTTCACTTCTATAACCTATAACTCCTTCTTCTTTGAAGTCATCTTTTTCTAAGTCGCAAACTTCAAGTATGCCTAAAGTATTATTATAAGGGAGTGGGATGATGCTTACATTAAGCTCTTCTTTTAAAAGTTTTAATATATAAGCTAGGGTTTTAGAATCTTTATGAGTATAGATATCACTTCCTACTAACATAACCACTGCATTATTACTAGCTTCTTGTTTGTGCTCTTTGTGAAGGCCGCTAAAAAAGGCTTTAAAACATATATCTTTTAATCTAGCTAGCTCATAGTCACTTACATTGCTCTCAGCTACTATCTCCCCCATATCTAGGCTTTCAAAATAGCTAGCATACTTCCCATTAAAGTCCATAGTTTGAAGTAGTAAAAGTGCTAAAGAAAGCTCATGCCCTACTTCATACTTAAGCTCTAAGACACTTTTAAATCTCTTCTCAGAGATAGGATTTATAAAGATAGTTTGCAAGTCATTTTTAGTAACACATTTTGCAAGGTTAGATCTAAGATTTGGAAACTCATCATATATATAAGATCCAAAAACTATGGCTACTTTTGCATTCTTCAAGCTTTCATCTATATTAACTGGAAAAGTTTGCAAGGTATCTAAAAAGTTTTTATAGTAGTAAGCCTCATCACAGTAAAGCTTAAAACCTAGCTTTTTGCTTAAAAGGCCTAGCACATAGGCTTCTTCATTGCTAGTAGTAGTTCCAAGCCTTAAAGCTTTGGCGTTTTTAAAAGCACTAAGTGCTCTATTTAAGCAAGGGATATTACTACTTAAAGAGGTAGTATTATCATAGTAGTGATGGCGTCCAGCGTGGCAAAGCTGGGAAGTATGAAAGTTAGTATTAGCCCTATAAATCTTTTTGATACCATCTTTAGTAGTTTTTATCTCATAGTTTATATCGCAGTTACTAGCACACTGAGTGCAAACTGTTGGCTTTTTGCTAAGCTCCCAAGCATTAGTTGTATAAAGGAATCTAGTAGATATCATAGCACCTGTTGGACACACGCTTACACACTCATCACAGTCTTCACAGTAAGCATTAAAGTCAACTCCTATCTTACTTCCAAAACCACCACTTAAAACGCTTAACACGCTATTACCAACAAACTCATTACAAGTCCTAGCACACCTTTCACAAACTATACAAAGGCTTTCATCATAGATCTTATTAGTAAAGTGTACAAAGTCAGTTTCTTTTTGATGGGAAAAGTAAGGCTGTAAATCTACCTTAGTCTCTAAGACCTTATCTTGAAGCTCACACTCCCCACTTCTATCACACACCCCACACTCTAGTGGATGGTTGATACATAAAAATCGCATGATTTCAGTTCTATAATCTTGAAGCTTTTTAGTATTAGTCTTTACTTCAGTGTCTTTATGGGCTAGGCTTTTGCAGCTTGCTATCACGTTGCCATCACTCTCTTCTACAACGCACATCCTACAAGCTCCAACTGGAGAAAGCTTAGGAAGATCACAAAGGGTTGGTATGTAGATATGATGACGCCTTGCGACACTTAGTATAGTCTCACCTTCAAAGGCTAAGCAGTTTTTACCATCTATTTTAATATTAAAAGATTCCATAACTCTACCTTCCACTTAGATCACACACATACTAATGTAATAGCATCTCATACATCTATTAGCCTCACTTAAAGCATCTTTTCTTGTAAGCCCAAAGTTTACCTCTTCAAAGTTTTTAGCCCTAAAACTTGGCTCAAGCTTGTCACTCACTGCCCTTTTATCGCCCTTCATCCAGCCTATAACTTCTCTACTACTATCATAAACTCCAACTTCTTTTAAGAGATCTTCCATTCTCTCATCATCGCTTAAAGTTATCTCACCACTTAAAAGATATCTTTTAACTACGTTTGCTACGCGCCTTCCTTGCCCAACTGCATTAACTATAGTTAGAGGTCCACTTACACAATCCCCACAAGCAAAAACGCCCTTCCTTGCAGTAGAAAAGCTATGCGGGTCAGCGTCGATTGTATGGCGTTTAGTTAGGCTAACTTCTATATCTTCTCTTAAAAAGCTAGCATCTAGCTCTTGACTAACTGCTGGTATAACTATGTCACACTCTAGTGTGTAGCCACCACCTTCAAGTGGCACTAACTCACCTTTTGGCGAACCTTCAACTTTTTTAAGCTCAAACTTATCTATCTTTAAGGCCTTTACTTTGCCATCTTCTGAAATTATCTCATTAACCGCACTTAAGAAGTCAAATCTCACGCCTTCTTCTACTGCCTCATGATACTCTTCACTGCTGGTATTTTTTATAATAGTTGCTTCATCCCTTCTATAAAGCATGATGACTGATTTTGCATTTAATCTTATGCAACACCTTACTACATCCATGCTAGTAAAGCCCCCACCTATGCAAACTACATTTTTACCGCTTAAATCAGGAATCTTTTCTAGTCCAAACTTTTCAGATAAGTTCACATGATCCATAAACTTTATAGCTGGCAAGTAGCCCTCAAGACTAAAGTCTTCATTAATACAGCCTAGCTTTTTAGAAAGTCTAGTGCCAACTGCAAGCACTGTAGCATCGTATTTAGATTCTATATCTAGGAAGTTTTCTTTAGTTATGGGATAGTTAGTATGAAAAGTTACTCCTAAAGTTTTTAGCATATCTATATCGTGATTGTAAGCAAGGATAGGCATACGGTAGTTTGGAACGCCAGTAGCCACAGCCCCACCAAGTACTGGCAAAGCTTCATAAACATCTACTTTTATACCTTGTAATGCCATGTAGTAAGATGCACTTAAGCCACCCGGACCCGCTCCTACAACGCATACCTTTTTATCTTTCAAAGAATCTTTAGGCTCTATAAAGTTTGGATGTGCATAAGGCATATTGTAGTCCATCTCATACTTTGCGCCAACTCTTTTTAACTCCATGATGCTTATAGGCTCATCAAGTATGGCCCTTCTACAAGCATGCTCGCAGGGGTGAGGGCACACACGACCACAAACTTGTGCTAGAGGCATAGACCCTCTTGTAGCACTTAGAGAATCTAAAAAGCGTTTATCCCTAACGCCTTCTATGTAACCGGGTATATCAACGTGACTTGGGCACATATCAGTACAAGGCGCTGTGATTTTAGAGATATAAGTTTGATTATGAGAGTGTGAGTGTACTGCTAGTTTAAATCTATCTAGCACATTAAAGTGATCATGCATGCTAGGATTAGTGTTGTGAGATTCTATCTCTTTAGCAAAGATGTTAGCCTTATAAAAAACCTTACTTCCATCTGAGGCTTCATCTTCTAGTTTGAAGTCTTCTTCTAGTTTTTCTTCTTTATGTTTGATGATGTTAGATTTGGTTACTTTTTTCTTATTTTTACTTATATTTCTAGTAAATATATCTAAGTGGGAATCTAGGGCTTGAAGTATAGGTTTAGGTGTAGTTTTACCTATCTCACATTTTGCAGTCTTATGCATTAGATTACATATATCTTTTAGTTTTGCTAAGTCATCTACACTTGCTTCAGGGCTGTTTTGAATCTTATTAAGCATCTCATATAGCACACGACCGCCGTACTTCCCCGGAGTGCATCTCCCACAGCTTTGTGCATAAAGCTGATACTGCTTAGCATACATTTTCAAAGCATCTAGCAAGTCTATACCTTCATCTAAAATAACTAAGCCATCCCATCCTATAAATGCTTTAATATTTTGTGTGTTTTCAGCACTAAAGTACTTTAGTGTCGGCAGTGTTTTAGGAAAGTCTTTCACGCTATAAGGTAGTTTTGGGTTATCTTTCATCATTGCTTTTTACCTTAGGGCTTTTTAACAACTATAGTCCAGTCTACGTGGTTAAACTGCAAAGAGTTCATGAGTATATAGCCTCTATCTTTTACCAAATCTGCACTTTTTTGGATGTTTTCATAAGCACCCCTTTCAAACAAAAAGATTCCAACTTCTTCATGTTCTAAGCCACTATCAAGAAGCTCTTCTAACTTCCCATAAAAATCGCTCTTTAAATGTCTCAAATCATATCTTTTCATCTAGCTTAACCTTCCCTTACTTATCTATCTATCTCACCAAAGATGACATTTGATGATCCAATAGCTGTTACAACATCTGCTAAGTAGTGACCAACTAGCTTTTCCTCTAAAGACTGAAGGTGATAAAAACTAGGTGCTTTTATCTTAACTCTATGAGGATAAGCCTCTCCAAGTGAGCTTATAAAAAAGCCTAGCTCTCCTTTTGGGCTTTCAGTTGGCGCGTAAACTTCACCCTTTGGCGGACGCATACCTTGAGTTACTAAGACAAAATGCTGCATCAAAGAGTAGTTTTGAGTCATAATCTGCTCTTTTGGAGAAGATATATAATTGGGTGCATGTGCCATAATTGGCGTATCAGTATATTTATAAAGCCTTAAAGCTTGCTCCATGATGCTAAGGGACTGATATATCTCTTCCATATATAAAAGATATCTTCCATAAGAATCCCCACTATCAGTATAAGGCACATCAAACTCTAACTCATCATAGATAGCATAAGGCTCTTCACGTCTTATATCATACTTTATACCAGTACTTCTAAGCATAACCCCACTTAGCCCCCAGTCTTTTGCTTCTTGGCTGCTAAACTTACCTACGTTTTCTAGTCTTAAGCGCCAGATTCTATTCTTATCTAAAAGACCTCTTATTAAATTAGTTGATTCTACAACTTGCTTCATGCACTCTCTTGCATCATCTATCCACTTATCATTTATATCTAGTGGAACCCCACCTATCCTTATAGCGTGGTGAGTAAGCCTAGCCCCACAGTAGTCTTCCATTAGATCTAATAAGTACTCCCTACCTTTAAAGGCGTATAAGAAAACTGACATAGCACCAACATCAAGAGCGTGGGTTGCTATAAAAAGGAAGTGAGACATGATTCTATTTATCTCAAGTATTAGCACTCTTATAACATGTGCCCTTCTTGGAATCTCTAATCCAAGCAAAGTCTCTACACCGTGTGCAAAGGCAAAGTTATTAGAACTAGCTGCTGTATAGTCCATCCTATCAGTTGTTGGCATAAACTCGTTATAAATCATATTCTCAGCTAGCTTTTCTATACCTCTATGAAGATAGCCTATATCTGGCAAAGCCCTTTTAACCTTCTCACCATCAAGCTCTAATACTAGTCTTAGCTGACCGTGTGCACTAGGGTGCTGAGGCCCGAAGTTTAAAACCATATGGCTATCATCTTGTTCAAACATAACGTTTTCAAATTGTGTTTGAAGCTTGTTATAAAACTGTGCCACTGCCTCTCCTTACTTTCTCTTATCTAGCTTTTTAGTCTTTTTAGGACTAAGTTTTTTTACGATTAATGGCTTACGTGCTTCTTGATAGATAACTTCTGTAGTAGTCTCGCTTGGCTTTTCACCTCTTGGCACTTCCTTGCCGATACGTGCAAAGTGGATGGTATCTTCCCTATCTATCCTTGCACTATCTCTTTGCTCAGGCCCTATAGCATCTCTATACTCCCTACCAAAGACCTTATCTACTTCATACCAGCTAGCAGCCTCATCCCCTTGCAAAGGATAGCTTTTTCTTAGAGGGTGACCTACCCAGTCTGTTGGCATTAAGATTCTTTTCATAAAAGGATGCCCTTCAAATCTTATACCTAACATATCATAGCACTCTCTCTCACTCCAGTTAGCACACTTATAGATACTAGTTACACTAGGCATATCTTCATTATCTTTTATAGAGCACTTAACTCTTAGTCTTTTTCTGTGCTTATTACTCTCATTTAGTGAAAGGATTTGATAAAACATCTCTAAGGTGTTATCTATTGCTAGATTATCTATAGCACTCATCTCGCTTAAGACATCATAACCTAGAGACTTTAAGGTATTTAGGGCCTCTTTTAGCTCATCTTTTTCTACATAAAATACAGCTTGATCTAACTCTACATAGCCTTTAAGTACTTTTACTTTGCTTTTTAAAGTGTCATATATCTCTAAAAAAGGGCTATTTTCAAAGCTTGTCCTACAAGAAAGTATAGGCTCATAGAATCTATCTGTGTGATAGGCTTTTTTTTGTACATCTAAAGATGGTGATTTTCTTCTTATCATTATTTAAACTTCCTTTAGTTCATACACGTTTAAGATTATAAAAGTCGTTTTTTTGTTTCTGGAGTAAAGGCTCTTTGCTTTCTTATCTTTTGTTGTAAGACCATCATGGCATACTGCAAGGTTTCAGGTCTTGGCGCACAGCCGGGCAGATAGATATCAACTGGGATTATCCTATCTACTCCTTGAACTGTTGCATAGGTGTTAAACATACCGCCAGTATTTGCACAACTTCCCATAGATACCACCCACTTAGGCTCAGGCATCTGGTCATAAAGTCTTCTTGTAAACTCAGCGTGTTTTTTAGTAAGCGTGCCTGCTATTATCATCACGTCGCTTTGTCTTGGACTTGCTCTAAAGATTATCCCAAATCTATCAAAGTCAAAGCGTGAGCCACCAGTTGCCATCATCTCTATAGCACAGCAAGCTAGTCCATAAGTTAAAGGCCAAAGGGAGTTACTTCTCCCCCAATTTAATAGCTTATCAACAGTGCTTAAAGCAACTGGCAAGCCTTGAGTATAGTCTACTTGATGTCTTGCCATGATAGCGCTCCCCTCTTCCATGCATAAAAAAAGCCAATAGCTAGTAAGACTATAAAACATATCATCTCTACAAAGCCTAAGATTCCAAGGTGCCTATACTCTAGTGCCCAAGGGATCATAAAGACTACTTCAACATCAAAAAGCACAAAAAGTAGAGCTATGATATAGAACTGGTTGGAGATTTTATTAGGCTGTTTTACTGGGATGGGACCGCACTCATAAGGTGCATTTTTTAGTTTTTCTGTACGCTTGCTGGCTAAGGATCTAGAGATTATCCTTTGGCCTCTAAGCGTCAGTTGAAATACTATAACTGTAAATGCAAATATTAAAAATGCACCAAAATACGGGTGCTCTAACATAGGGGTCATTACAAGTTTCCTTATTTAGCTTTGGGTTTTATAAAATTTAAATACACTTGCTTGCTCTAAAATCAATCTAGTTTACAAAAGGCTAAGTCGTACTTAAGATAAGTAGTAGCTACTAGCTAGCTGTGTGAGAGTTTTTTAGATTGTCTATTTTAGATTTCATAATTTTAGTACAAATAATTCTATTTATATTTAAAAAAAGCTTTTTCTATCAATTTTTAAATATCGCACTTCCTATCCTAACTAAGCTAGATCCATTAGCGATAGCTAGCTCATAATCACTACTCATGCCCATAGAAAGCACGCTTAACCCACCTATCTTATCAAAGAGATCTTTGGTTATCTTAAAGCTTTTTTCTATAACTGAAGTGTCACTTACATGGGCTCCTATACACATAAGCCCAAGTACATTTAAGTTTTTACACTCCCTTGTGATAAGTTCATAAGCCTCTAGTAGCTCTTCTTCTAAAAAGCCACTTTTACTCTCCTCCTTAGCACTATTAACTTGCAAAAGACAGTTTAAAGTTTCATTTTTAGATTCTAAGTGTTTTTGCAAAAGTCTTGCTAGCTTTAAACTATCAAGGCTTTCAAAAAGCTCTAAGCCCACCTCGCTATGCAGCTCTAACATAGCATTAATCTTATTAGTTTGTAAGTGCCCTATCATATGCCACTTTGCACTTGGTAATTTTAAGGCTTTAAGCCTTAAGTCTTGAATCTTGTTTTCACCAAATCGCACTTGTCCACAAGCAAAAGCCTCTTTTATAGAATCCATATCAGTGTACTTACTAACTGCAAGCAGTTCTACTTTGTGATTAGACGCGTAAGCTTTTGCTAACTTTTCTATATTTAAAGTTATATTTTTAAGATTTTCTTTTATCATGTCTTATCTCTTTTGTAGTTAAGGATTTTTATGCCCTTTATAATAGCTGAGCTAAGTGCAAATCACAATCAAGACTTAAACCTAGCCAAAAAAACCATCCACGCAGTAGCTAGAAGTGGGGCTGATGCAGTTAAGTTTCAGACCTATAAGCCAAGCTGCCTTACTTTAGAATCTAACCTAAACTACTTCAAAATAAAAGATGGCCTTTGGAAGGATAAGACTTTATGGGAGCTTTATAAGGAAGCTTATATGCCTTGGGAGTGGCACGAAGAGCTTTACGCACTTGCTAAAAGCCTAGGGCTAGTGGCTTTTAGTAGTCCTTTTAGCACTGAGGGAGTAGCCTTTTTAGAAAAGCTTAGTAATCCTATCTATAAAGTAGCAAGCTTTGAAGTAGGTCATACAGAGCTTTTAAAAGCCATAGCTAAGACTAAAAAGCCAGTCATCTTAAGCACTGGAGTATGCACTAAGTGCGAGCTAGAAAACGCACTAAAGATTTTTAAAAACCATGAGATAACCTTGCTTCACTGTACCTCTTCTTACCCAGCTACTTTAAAGCATTCAAGCCTTTATAAGATAAAAGACTTACAAGCTAGCTATCCACAAGTTAGAGTTGGACTAAGTGATCACACTCTTGGCTATGCTGCCCCACTAGTTGCCATGACTTTAGGGGCAAGTGTGATAGAAAAACACTTTATCTTAGATAAAAGTCTTGGAGGAGTAGATAGTGCTTTTAGCATGGATGAAAGGGAGTTTAGCGAGATGGTAAGCGTGCTAAAAGAAGCTAGCCTTGCTTTAAAGCCAGATCCTAAAGACATAAAATCTAAAGAAGAAAAAACCAAAGTCGGCCGTGAGTTTGCAAGAAGCCTTTTTATAGCTAGTGATGCCAAAAAAGGCGAAGTTATCACAAAAGACCACCTTGCTTGCGTGCGTCCTAATCTTGGGCTAGACCCTTTAAAACTAGATTCTATTATAGGCAAGAGATTTGCCAAAGATGTGATTAAAAATCACCCCTTAAAAGATTCTGATATACAGGGCTAAGGTTAGCTATCAATTAAAATATAGATTCGCCAAACTAGGCAACAAACCTAAGCCCACTCTTTCACAAGCAATGATAATGTAGCGAACAAAAAAACTATTAAGCATATATTATAAATTCCATACAGCTAATACACTTTTTGCTATTTAAAAAACCCTCTACAAAAACTAAGCATAAAAATAAACTATTTTTTACCTGTCACAACCTGTCGTATACATATGCGATAATGAAAAATTTTACTTTTTTAAAAAATATATCTCCATGATAAAAATTTCATAAGAAATATGTACTTTAAGCTTAACTTAAGTAAAACTTAAGGTTTCTTTTTTTTTTTTTGTAGACTGAACTCTTATGAAATTACTAAAAAAGGCCTCATGGCATGACTAAGATCACAAAAACACAAAAAGATTACATAGATTTTTTAGATAACTTAGAATCTAAGATAACAACCCTCCCAGCTATAAACTCAAAGTCTTTTAAGCTTGATGATGCTAAGACTATATTAAAAGAGACAGAGCTGCTAGTGCCTATAGTTGGTGGTTTTAGTGCTGGGAAAAGTACACTTTTGAACTCATTTTTAGGTAAAGACTACCTTGGGGTTGCATTAAGACCTGAAACGGCATTGGCAACTGAGTTAAGATATGGTTTTAGTGAGTATATAGAGCTAGTTGATGAAAAAGGACAAACTACTAAACTTGACATAAATGATAAAGATTCTATAAAAGATCTAGCTAGTCAAAACTCATATGCTAGATTTTATATTAATAATCAAAAGCTTAAAGATATAGAACCAATTATCTTGGTGGATATGCCGGGATTTGAGTCTCCGCAGTCTGCTCATAATAAGGCCATATTAGAATATATACAAAGAGGAGTTTTTTTCATAGTACTCCAAGATGTGCTAAATGGTAATCTAACTGCTTCCATACTTCGTGAGTTAGACAACTTACAAACCTTTAAGAAAAGATTTAGATTCTTCCTCTCAAAAGTTAATCTCAAGCCAAAAACTGAAGTAGAAGAAATAATAAGCTATGTTCAAAACCAGTTAAGTGACACACTAGATGTGCAAGATAAAGTTTTGACTATAGATAAGGATGGGGGTAAAAATCTAGAAAAGATTATAAAAGAAATAGATCCAGAAAATCTATCAAAAGAGATATTTTTACCTTCACTAAAAGAAATATTTAGGGATGTAAAAGAAAAGATAAATACTTCTATATCTGCACTAGAGCAAAATGAAAGCCAAAACCAAGAAGACCTAGATGAGTTAAATAGAGCCATAGCCAGATTAGAAAAAGAGCAAGATTCCATGCTAGCAGAGATAAAAAGGAAGTATGACAAAGCAAGTGTAGAATCTATACTATCAAATCTAGGGAGTGCTCTTTCTAGGAGTATAGATGAGTTAGCTAGGTCTTATAAGACAAGTGGGCAAGCTGGTTTAGAAATAACTATAAATGATATATCACAAAACGCTATCTCAAAAAGTGTAAGCTCTATAATAAAAGATATTAATATAGACATTAGCTCCATTATAGGTGCTAATCTCTCCTCTTTACAAAACACTATGAATCGCCTCTCACAAAGTACAGACTTCACTGCTCTTTTAAGTGCAAAAAGTCCAGAATACTCTGCTTTCTTTAACAATATCTTACAAAAAACTGAAGGATTAGCCAGCACTTTAAAAAGCAGGGGTGGTGGTCTTGCAACTATAGGCACGCTACTAACTGGTCTTAATCCAGTCTTAAAGATAGCATCATTACTACTTACTCTTCTGCCTGATATTTTAAGTTCTATGTTTGGGCCTAGTCAAGAAGAAAAAGAAAGAATGCAATTAGAAAAAATCAAAGAAGAGATAAGCTGTTCTGTCATCCCTCAAGTAAAAGCCTCTATGAGAAAACCCATAACTAACTTACTAGATGAGCAAATAGACACTAGCATGCAAGCCGCAATAGATGCCTTTAAGCAAAATATAGATCAAAAAAGATCTGCCATAACAGCCATACAAAAAGAAAAAGAAAGCAAAAAAGAAAATGTGCACAAAGAGTTAGAAAACTATAAAACCGTACTAGCAGATATTACATCCCTAGCTACACAAACAATATTTAAAGGATAATTATGGGAGATAAAAAATATATCACAAGATTAGAAAAACTAGAAGGCTTAATAGCTAGATTTAACTCTATCTTAGGAAGCTATTCAAGTCAAAAGCTAAAAGAACACAATCTAAGTAGTGCCATAAAGCTATCTACAGACTTAAGTCTTATAAGTGATTCACAAAGACTTATGCGAATAGGTATAGTTGGGAGAGTAAAAGCTGGTAAAAGCAGTCTTTTAAATGCTTTATTTTTTGAAGGAGAAAGCATCTTGCCAAAAGCAGCTACTCCTATGACAGCAGCCCTTACTACTTTAGGCTATGGAGAAGAGTTTGGGGTGGAAGTAGAGTTTTTCACAAAGCAAGATATAGATGATATACATAAAAAAGCAAAAGAGTATGATGAGCTTTTGCTAAGAGACATAACTAGAGAAATAGAAAACTTAAAGCTTAGCAATGTTCATAAAAACAAAAAGCCAGAAGAGCTAAAAGCCCTAGCTACTACAAAAGCGCAAAGGGCACTTAGTGATAGTATAGAAGCAGCCTGCAAAGATCAATCAGACCGCATAAAAACCTCTAGTATCAATGTAGAAGGTTTAGAATCTAAAAATATAAAACTAGATAATTTACAAGAGTTACAAGAGAGCCTTTTTGACTTTGTTGGCTCTAGTGGTAAGTATATGCCTTTTACTAAAAGTGTAAATATTAAGTTTAGATTAGATTCTTTAAAAGATGTTTTGGTTATAGACACTCCGGGACTTAATGACCCAGTAGCATCAAGAGAGCAAAGAACTAAAGAAGAGTTAGGAAAATGTGATGTAGTTTTTATAGTCTCTCCAAGTGGTCAGTTTTTAAATAAACAAGATATGGATCTAACTGATACTATCATGTTTAAAGATGGCACTAAAGAAGTTTATGTTATAGCCTCTCAAGCTGATACTCAGCTTTTTGGAAATATAGGAGAGGATGCACACTTTGTTTTTCCAGAGGCTTTAGCCTCTCTTAAAAAAGATTTAAGTGAGCAGATGCATAGTATCTTTACCCAGCTAAAGCAAGAAAGAAAAGGTGATCTTATAGGTGATACAACCTTTGATAAGCTTATAAAGTCTAGTAGTGATGGGATATTTCTAACTTCTGGCATATGTGCTAGTTTAGTAAAAAAATTAGGCACTAACGATATGAGTGAAGGAGAAAAACACGTCTTTAACAATCTTAAAGAACACTACCCTGATTACTTCCCAGAATCTGAGATAACAACTACAAGGTCTAACTTAGAAAAGCTAGCATCTTTAAAAAATATATCTAAAACCTTAGAGGATATAAAAACTAATAAGCAGGCTGTGTTAGAACACAAATCAGAAGAGTTTATAAAAACTAAATCAAAAGTAGTAGATGAATATATAAGCGATATTTTAAAGTACGTTATAGATAGAGAAAGAGATATAAAAGAAACTAACTTAGAAGACTTAGAAAAACAACAAACTCAGTTAGAGGCTATAGTTACAGAATCTTCAAAAGCTGTAAATAGCACTTTTAATGAAGCCTTGCGAGATCTAAAAGTAGACATAGTAAGCGAACTAAACTCTAGGATAAAGAGCTACTTTAGATCTGCTAACAGTGATATAAATAATGCTTATGAAGAAAAAGAAGAAACCAAGACTAGAGAACGTGAAGTACAAGTAGAGCAAGAAGGATGTCTAGGGGGAGTTAAGCGATTCTTTGGTGGTTTATTTGACCAAGATGACTGGGGCTATGACACTAAGACAGTAAGAGAAAACTACACAGTAACTACTACTGTTTTGAGGGCAGGTATCATCTCAAACTCACTTTCAGACCTAGTAGATGAAGTAGAAAAAGGTATATCTAGTGCTGGAGCTGAAGTCATAAGGAAGTTTAAAAAAGATCTTATATCTAATATAGTTGGGGCTTTAAGAGAAAGTATAAAAGAACAAGGCGGAAGGGAAGACATCATATCTATACCTAAGCTAAGAAGTGCTATCAAAGAAGTTACTAGCAAGCTAGATTATCCTGAGATATCTCCTAAGCAGATACCACCTAGACAAAGTGGAAGTTTAACTGGGAGTGCAGCTACTAGTTTTATGAACGAGGCTTATGACTTTGTAAGCTCTTTGCAAGAAAACATAAAGGTGGATATAAAAAACTACTCCATCTCTTTAGTCACTACTTTGGAGAAAAATGACTTTGGAAACTCACTTTTTACCCAGCTTAATAGTGATATTAAAAAACTAAAAGAAGATATCAAAAACAAAGCCCAGATCTTAGAAGAGCTAGCAGAGATAAAAACTAGCATAGAAGATATAAAAAATATATAAGAGGAAAAACGATGGAAGAACTAAAGTATGACAAAGATAAGCTAGAGCTTATAAAAGACTTAGAGGAAGCAAAAAGCTTTTTGCAAAAAAGTAGTAAAGCACTAATTGATAGCCAAGAAAGACTAGGATTTGTAGCTAAGATCTTAAGTGCACAAACAGTTATAGATAACAATCTAGCAAGTTTTGAGGAAGTTATAGAAAAAGACTACGCAGACTTTGCAAATACAGTTAGCTTTAAAGATGAAGTAGCACAGTACACAAAGTTAAAAAACTTACAAAAAGAACTTTATAGAATCTTATCTTTAAAAGACTTAGCCAACAAATCCACTATAGCAGTGGGTGGAGGTTTTAGTGCAGGTAAAAGTAAGTTTATAACTAGTTTTTTTGAAGATGAGAGTATAAAACTGCCTATTGGTGTTAAGCCAGTAACTGCCATAGCTAGCTATATAGTTCATGGTGAGATAAACTCTATAAAAGGCTATACCTATAAAGGTGGAACTATAGACATACCTTTAGAGCTTTATGCTAGCTTGTCTCATGACTTTATAAAAGAGCTAGGCTTTAATATAAAAGAGATATTACCTATGATGACTATGACTACCAAGATGACTAAGCATAAACATATCTGTTTTATAGATACTCCCGGATATAACCCTAGTAGTACTGGCACTACTAGCCAAGATCTTGCTACAGCTAGTGAGTTCTTACAAAACGCAAGTGCTTTGATGTGGCTAGTAGGGATTGATAGTAGCGGCACTATACCTAGCTCAGATCTAGACTTTTTAACTACGCTAGACTTGGATAAAAAAGAGCTTTATGTGGTTATAAGTAAGGCTGACTTAAAACCACAAAGCGAGTTAGAAGAGATACTAAGCGAGTTTGAAAGTGTGCTAAGTAGTTATAATATAGAGTATAAGGGTATAAGTGCTTATAGTGCTAACACTAAAAAAGAGATAGCCTACAGAAAGTTAGATATGGAGTCTTTTTTAACCTCTGTCTCAAAAGATGTTATATCAGGAGATAGCCTTGCAGAAAGTTTAAACTCCGTCTTGCTTGCTTATAAAAAAAGTCTTGTTAAAGAAAAAAGAAAACATGATAAAGTCTCTCAAGTATTACACTCTTTAGAACTAGATGTTATGCAAACTGGAAGCGAGCTAAGCCCTAAAGTAGAAGACTCCTTAGAAGACTTGAAGGCAAAAGAAAAAGATGAGATAGTTGCCATAGATTCTAAACTGCAAGAGTTAGATAACCTCCATGATAAGATGTTTGAGAGATTAAAAAATGTACTTGATGGCTTAGATATAAAGTTTAATATGCCTAGTTTTTTACTTCCAAAAAAAGATAAAAAGAAAAAGAAAGATAAAAACTTAGGAAGCACTATTGTCAAAAAAGATGCAGCTGAAGTTTGGGATGAATTGTTAAAAATGCAACATCCTAATCTTACAGTAGCAGGTGGTAAGGATTGGTATAATATAAAGTTTCTTGATAAGGGTGTTTGTTTGGCATTGGAATTTAGTAGTGAATATCCTATATTTAACCTTAAAAAGCTTATAAAAAACACAATTAGAGATTATAGTTTCGAACATATATATCTTTTCAATGACAAAGATTTCAATGGCATACGTGTATCGGTCCTTAAAGATGCAGTATGTACTGAGGATATTGTATTTTTTTCAAGTCTAGAGTATGAAAACCTAGTTGAACTAGATTCTATGTTAGCAGATGCCTGCGACAAGCCTAAGGGGTGTGGTTTACAAGGCCTAGAGGATGCTTTACTGAAATTGCCTGAAAAAGATGGGGGAGGTATGAAGCTATTAACCTATTTGGGGGATTGGGGGGTTGATAAAACCAAAAACAGGCAAGATTCTATCCTTACTTTATTAACCCATTTGGGGGATTGGGGGGTTGATAAAACCTAAAATCTTAATCCATACTAGCTTACTACCTCTAAGTAATAGTTTTAAGATTTAACCTTTAAAATAATATAAGCCTTTAAAGGTCTATATTATTTTATAAACTATTTTTATAGCTTCACATGGTCTGTGTTTGCTGCTATTAGGTTAAGAAGATTAAAGATATATAGTAACTATAGAATCTAGATTCTATAAAAACAAAAACCTTAACCCTACTCCTCTTTGCCTCTTTCCTCTGCCATCTTTTCTACTTCTTCTACAAACAGATCAACGATTTTATCTTCTTTGACTTGATGAAGCACCTTGCCTTCTTTTATGATCATCCCTCGCTTATTACCAAACGCTATGGCGATATCTGCGTGCTTTGCTTCTCCTAGTGCATTAACCGCACAGCCCATAACGCTTACTTGCAAAGGCACTTTTATATGCTCTAGCTTTTTTTCTACTACTTTTATAGCACTAACAAGATCAGATTCTATCCTGCCACAAGTTGGGCAAGAAACTAGCACTATGCCTTCTTTTTGACGCCCGCTGTACTTTAGTATCGATCTTGCTAGCTTTATCTCTTCTTCTAGTTCGCCAGTTATGCTACACCTTATAGTATCGCCTATACCTGCACGCAAAAGATTACCTAGTGCCATAGAGCTTTTTATCATGGAGTGATAAAGTGTGCCCGCTTCAGTTACACCTAGATGAAAGGGGTAGTCTACTAGTGGACGTAAACCCGTATAAGCATCAATCGTCCTTTCAACATCACTAGCTTTTAATGAGATCTTAATATTAGTAAAGCCAAAGTCTTCAAGCAGCTTAATATTATAAAGTGCACTTTCTATCATGCCTTTAGAAGTAGCCCCGTACTTATTATCAAACTCTTTTTCTAGTGAGCCACAGTTTACGCCTATCCTTATGGGGATATTACGCGCAGTGCAGGCGTCTGCTACTTCTTTGATTCTATCTTTGCTACCTATGTTTCCGGGATTTATACGTATGCAGTCAACTACCTCAGCAGCGATTAAAGCAAGTGAGTGCTTAAAGTGGATATCTGCAATTAGTGGCAAAGTAGTTAGGCTTTTAAGTGTCTTTAAAGCCAAGGCATCTTCTTTAGTAAGCACAGCTAAACGCACTATATCAGCCCCTGCAAGCTGCAGTCTATCAAGTTGGGCTTTAGTAGCTTCAATGTTATGAGTTTTAGAAAAAGTCATACTTTGTATAGGGATCTTAGCATCCCCTCCAACTGGCACGTTGCCGACAAAGATTTGCTTAGTTTTATAGCGAGGGGCTAGCATGGTTTTCCTTGGAAGATTTAATAGATAATGGATTAGGATAGATTCTAACATAAGATTATTTGATGGCATTTAGCAAAACTACCCTCTTTACTTGCAAAAACTAGATTCTTAAAAGATAAATTAAAATAAACTAAAGATATCAAATCAACTTCCTCTTTTAATCTTGACAATCTCACAAAAAGCAAATCTAAGGCATTAAGTTAGCTTAAAGTTTAATAAACCAAACCAAAGACTTCTAAAAACTCCCCAGACTACGCATATACGGAGTAAAAAGGGCTTTTTCACATAACAAAATTAACTTTTGTAGTAGAATTAAAAACAAAAAGAGTCATATTTGATTAACCAAATATTAAGCAGACTTAAACTTAAAGAAGGGCTTTAATGATTTACTTTAGTGCAAAGTTAAAACTCCACTCGCCAGTTATAAGTATAGGCTGTGCTAGTGATGGTATCTTGTTTGTAGATAGCGATTATAGAATCTACAAAACAAGTAGCTCATTAAAAGAGTTCCTTTACAACAAAGCCCTTTTTAAAAACACAGATTCCCATCATGAGTACTCAAAGGCAGTAGACTGTTTTAATAACTTCATCTCCATGCCTAAAAGCCATAACCGCATAGATACCATCTATAAACTAACCGATAAGATAGAAATCATCTCTAGGCTGACTTGGCATAAGTCTTATGTAAGCGTCTCTCGCTTTAGCCCTGATAACCGCTTTGTAGCAACTGGTGGGGAAGATGGAAGGGTTTATGTATATAACAAGAGAGACTATAAGATCTATGCCATCATGCCGCCTCGTCCAGACTACATCTCAAACATAGTTTTTTCTAGCCGTTCAAAGTATATAGCCTATCACTCTCATGAGCCAAAAAGTATCATTTATAGACTTGATACTAATGAGGTCTTAGCTGAGTTTGCAACTAGTGATAAAGTAGAAGATTCTGTCTTTTTTGAAAATGACACTAAGCTAGTTTTTGTGTGCAAGAATGGAAATGTGGGGATTTATAACCTACTAACTAATGAGCTAGATTTGCAGCCAAGCTATAAGTGCTGGCTTACTTCAGTGACTTTGAGTATGGATTCAAACTATGCTTATATAGGTGCGAAATCAAACCTCTTTTATGTACATGACTTAAATACAAATAGGCCTTTTTTAAACTTCTCAATTGAAAGTAATGCCACTTCCATAATTAGAGCTATAGATGATAAAGTCCTTTTTGGCTGCCCTGATGGAAGTGTGCTTATCTTAGATCCAAACAAACACATAGAAGAGTTTACAAAAGTGTGTAAGAGTGGGAATCTAAAAAAGGCTTATGACTTTGCTGATGCAAACAACCCCTTACTAAAAACTTTAAAAGTCTATAAAAACTTAAAAGAATCTTTGTGGGATGAAGCCATAGACAAAGCTACTAATCTAATAAGTAGAGGTAACTTAAAAGATGCTATAAACTTAATGCAGCCTTTTTTAGAAGATAGCATTTTAGATTCTAAGTTTAAAGAGATACTAGAAAGTCAAGCACTTATTAGAGAAGCCCTTAAAAAGCTAGCACAAAAAGACTACACAAAAGTCTATGCGATAGTTAATAGCACTGAAAATATGAGAGAGCTTGGCTTTTTCAAAGACTTAGAGCACTTTTATAAAAGGGAGTATGACCTAGCAAGTGCTACTTTAGAGAGGGATCCTTGGCTTAACTTACAAAAAGCAAAGCAGATCTTAGAGCCTTTTGCTAACATACCTGAAAAAGCCACTGAGATAAATAGACTTTTAAATAACGCTAGTAACTTCACAGTAGCTAACAACCTAGCAAGAGAGCAGAAGTTCAAAGAGCTTTTTAGTCTAGCTGATACTTATGAGTTTTTAAAAGATGGCAAGGCTTATAAGCTAGCTTTTATGGCTTGTAATAAGCTTTATGATAAAGCACTGCATGATGTTTATAACGCTGATTTAAAACAAACTGGCTATCTAACCATACTAAAATACCTTAGCACGCTAAGCCCTTTTACTAATATGGCAAATGACTTATTAAAGATAGCTAGCCTAAGACTTGAAATCATAAAAATGATAGCTAAAAGTGACTATAAAGGCTGCTATAAGCTTATGGAAGACCACCCTGAAGTCTATACCACCAAAGAAGCAGCCGAGTTAGAAAAAAAAGTCGATGCAATACTAACAAGCTGCAAAGACATAGCCTATCAAGGCAAAACCCTTGTAGTCTATAACAAAATCTCCATGCTTTTTGATATAAAAAAGCTAGCCCCTAGGATAGCAAGCATCATGAAGATAGCCTATCTTTACGAGATAGAAAACGCTAAAGCCGCGGAGTATAACAAGATAGACTGGATAGCTACCTTTACTAACTATATAAGAATCTTTGGTAGGGATAATGAGCTAATATGCCTTTGTAATGATGAAGCCCTAAGGTCAGTTATAAACTTCA
The DNA here is from genome assembly GCF_002272875.1 of Helicobacter sp. 11S02629-2. Taxonomy (GTDB): domain Bacteria; phylum Campylobacterota; class Campylobacteria; order Campylobacterales; family Helicobacteraceae; genus Helicobacter_I. The sequence continues at coordinate 22,503 of NZ_MLAN01000005.1, read as the reverse complement.
TCCATGAAAAGAAAACTCAAAAGATAGAGTATATAAAAGAGATGGTTGTCTATTTAGAAGATGAAGGAAGGAATGAACGCACTTACTAAGATTCTAAAATAGAATCTTCAATCTCATAAATTACATCATAGTGATAATCAAAAATAAGACTATAACTTACAAATCCCCATTTTTTTTGCTAAAGTTTGAACTTAGGTTTAAATAGCACTCTCACAAAAAAAAGCACATATAGGCACTTAATATAACTATGAAACTTGCACTTTTAATCACTCTTTTAATCCTTTGCATCATAGGCACACTTTTTATAGGCCTTATCCTAGACTATAAGGCAGCTTTTTTTAGCCTTAACTCTAAAGATGCACTAATACTTTGGGAGATAAGATTCCCTAGAATCTTACTTGCTTTAATCATAGGAGGCATACTAGCAAGTAGTGGGGCGTGCATGCAGCAAGTTTTTAGAAACCCTCTAATAGAACCCTACCTTTTTGGCATCTCATCTGGAGCTGCACTAGGGGCTAGTATAAGCATAGGCTTCTTTCCTCAGATTCCAGTTGGAATCTTAGCCTTTATAGGTGCCCTTGGTGCCTCAGCCCTAGTTATGTTTTTAAATAAAAACAATACTAACACCCTCTTTTTAGTCCTACTTGGCGTTATCATAAGTGCTTTTTTAACAGCCATAAGTGCCCTTATACAGTACTTTGTCTCAGCTCAAAAAGCACAAAGCATAACAGTATGGCTACTTGGTAATATAAGCCTTGCAAGCTATAGTGATGTAGCCTTAAGTCTTATAGGGCTTATAGCACTTATACCACTTTATCTACTGCGTTTTAAGCTTGACTTGCTAGGACTTAGTAAGGCTGAGTACTTAAGCCTTGGTATAAACTCAAAAGCCCTAACCACTATAACCCTAACTTGCATAAGCCTAGCTTGTGCCATGGCAGTAAGTGTAGCTGGAACTATAGGCTGGGTAGGCCTTGTAGTGCCTCATATAGCACGCCTTCTTTTTGGTGCAAGCCTTACTAAAAACTTCACTGCAAGCTTTTTTATAGGGGCTATCTTTTTACTACTTAGTGATACTTTAGCAAGAAGTGTATTGCCTCAAGGCCTCCCAGTTGGGATAATCTCAGCCCTAATAGGCGCGCCAATTTTTATCATACTTTTAAAGTTAAGAAGCAAATGATGTTAGAGTTTAAAAACTTTAGCTTTTCTTATGACAAGCCTAAGAAAAAAGCTAAAAACTACCTTTTAAAAAACCTCAGCTTTTCTATCACGCCTAATGCACTAACTGCTATACTCGCCCCAAATGGCACTGGGAAAACTACTCTTTTTAACGTGCTGTTAGGAGTTTTTGATAACTATGAAGGTGAGATACTTTTAGATTCTAAAAACCTAAAAGACTACTCTTTAAAGCAAAAAGCAAAAGTTTTAGGCTATATACCCCAGCACTTTGAAAGCCCTTTTGACTTTAGCTTATTAGAAGTAGTTTTAATGGGCGCTAGTCCTAATCTAGGAAGCTTTGAAGTGCCAAATAAAGACATAAAAGAAAAGGCCTTAGGGCTTTTAAAAAACCTAGGACTTGGAGATAGACTAGATTCTAAGTTTCACTCTTTAAGCGGAGGGCAAAGGCAGCTTGGCTTACTTGCAAGGCTAAGATTGCAAAATGCAAAGATGCTTTTACTTGATGAGCCAAGTGCCCACCTTGATATAGCTAATGAAATCTTGTTTTTTAAAAATGTCAAAAAACTTTTGGAATCTAAAAAAACAGCCCTTATTAATATCCATAATCCAAGTGCAGTACTAGCCTTTTGTGATTATGTATGTATGATAAAAGATAGCAAGATTCTAGCTTTTGGAAGTGTGAAAGAGGTTATGAACACTACTAACCTTAGCCTTCTTTATGACGTCCCCTTAGAGACTTTTACTCATAACAGCAAGACTTTTTTAGATGTATATAAGGGGATGTGCTAGCTTTGTTATACTAAGTGTCATCTAGTGCTTCTAATGCAAGCTTTGTCTTATTGTGTCAAAAGTCACTAGAGATAGCTGTATATGATATAAGTGAAGTTTTAAGCCCTTACTGCAAGTTTATTGATAGCATCTCCATTTAGATCATCCATCTGAGTTTTCATAACCTTAGAGTACATATCAACTAGCCTATTAGTCTCTATCATATTAGTCATTTCGATAACTGCATTAACATTAGACTTTTCTAAAAAGCCCTGCTCTACTGCCCCACTATTTGTAAGTAAAGTAGGCTTTGCTTCCCCTATGCCTTCTTTAGTTACATCTTCACGCCAAAGATTCTCACCTTGCTTTTTTAAAAACTTAGTATTATCAAAAGTTACTACTGCGATGTTACCGCCACCTATTTGTTCATTTAGCCCAGCATTAGTTATATCTTTAAAGCTTAGCTCGCCATTTTTATCAGCAGTGACTTGCATACTAGGAGGTAAAAGTATGCCGCCACCGTTATTGTACCCAGCCGATGAAAGCACTTTATAGCCTTGCTTAGTCACTAAAAAGCCTTGATTATCAACACTAAAGCTACCATCTCTTGTATAAGCTATGCCATTAGGAGTTTGGATAGCAAAAAAAGTATTAGGCTTACTTAGGGCAAAGTCTAGTGGATTAGAAGTTTGCTGCACAGTGCCAACTTGCTGGTCAGTATACTCTTCAGCAATAATAGGCACGCGGTTAAGCGTCCTATTTATAAACTTAGCACTTGCCCTAGTGTTATTATCAAGTGGCAATGTATCTTGGTGCTCTTGCATAAGTCTTAGATAATCACCTATAACTACATCATCCCTCTTAAACCCATTAGTGTTAAGGTTAGCAAGGTTATTAGAGATAACATCAAGCCTGTTAAACTGAGTGACCATACCCCCAGTTGCTACATAGTATCCACTTTGCATGATTTAGCTCCTTTTAGATTCTATAACTATCGTTTTAAGCCATTTACTGTTTGAAGCATGGCATCAGCTGTTTGTATACTTTTTGAGTTAGCTTCATATGCCCTCTGCCCAGTTATTAAGTCTGTCATCTCTGATACTAACTTTACGTTACTAAGCTCTAAAAAGCCTTGCCTTATCTGCCCTACTCCATCAGTCCCGCCAACTCCTACTATAGGATCACCACTTGCAGTTGTGTTCATATACAAGTTATCACCTAGCCCGTGAAGCCCTGCTGGGTTTACAAAAGTGGCTAGTTGGATCTGACCTAAGTTAGTGCTCTGTCCGCCATTTCCTGCGACGACACTTACAGTCCCATCAGTGCCTATATTTACACTTTTTGCATCAGCTGGCACTGTGATTTGCGGCTCTAGTAAGTAGCCTTCACTTGTGACTATATTACCAGTGTTATCAAGCTTAAAGTTACCACTTCTTGTATAAGCTAACGTTCCATCAGGAAGTTGGACTTGGAAAAAGCCATTACCAGTTATAGCAAGGTCTAGGTTGTTATCTGTTTCTTTTGGTGATCCTTGAGAAAAGACCCTATTAATCGCGCCCGGTCTTACACCTACGCCCACTTCTATACCTGTAGGGCTTAGCGTAGTCTCACTAGTTGAAGTCCCAGCATACTGCATGACTTGGTAAAAAAGGTCATTAAACTCTGCTCTTTGCTTTTTGAAACCTGTAGTGTTGACGTTTGCTATGTTGTTAGAAGTAGTATCTATTTGAAGTTGTTGGGCTAGCATACCTGTACTTGCGGTATAAAGTGAACGCATCATGATCTAATATCCTTGCTTTTTGCATTAAGTACCTAGTTTTAAGCAAAAAGCATGCCTAATATGCACTCTATATAAAGCTTTATAGAATCTACTTTCTACCTTAATATAACTAAGATGCACTAAGATGCATTTACTAGCAGGCTAAGTTTTATGCACCCTTGCTTTTTGAACGTGAAGTAAAGCCTTTTATAATTTGAACTATAGAAGTAACTATTATAATAAATATAGCTATGTAAAGTAAGATATTTGAAACTAGCAAGACTGTGGGATCAAGCTTTAAGAAGAGATTTATCCCTAGCAATATTACGCTAATTAGTGCTAGGATAAAAGCGATAAGTGATATTATAAAGCTTATAACTAAGCCTTTTTTGTTTTCTTTTTTATCTGTTTGCTTCAAACTAGCTTTTTGTACTTCTTCTTTCATCTTTTTCCTTTATATAAGTTCGTAGTGATTATAGTTTTAAAAAGACTATTTTAATCTTGAAAGTGTTTTATAAGACTTTGTTTTTATAAAAGTGTATTTAAAAAGCCTTCTTCCCAAGTCTTGCTATCTTTGTTTTCAAAAAATGGCACAGCCTTTAGCTTCACGCTTTTATCTTCTTGCCTATGCAAACTTTCATCAGTATCTATCTCTTTAGATTCTATATTGATTACTTCTAAAAACTCATTTTTCCATTTATCATGTTCTATTAGATGCGCTCCTTTTGGCTCTAAAAAACACTGAAGTATCTTAAAGCTTTTTTCTCCATGCTTCTTGCCAAAAAAGTAAAAGTCTGGCTCAAATCTTCTAGCACTTTCATCATAGATAGCCATGAAGTTATTTCTCTCATTTCTCACTAGATACCACGTTTCATAAACCCTGTTTATATCAGTACTTTTTTCTTTTATAAAATCTACTAGCTCACACTCTAGCTTCGTGCCTATAAAGTTTTTAAATACAAACCACTGCTCGCTAACTACTATGTTACTTTTTTTGCCTTGAAGTACGACTTTATTTTTAAGTAGTCTTAGCGGCTTTAAGCTCCACTCATTAACTTTATAAGATTCTAAAAGCTTAAAAGCATTATTTGCAAAGCTTTCTAGTACAAAGCCAACTATCTTAAAAAGATACTTAGTTTTAGTTGTATCTTGCTTGCTATGCACCTTGATAGCTAGTTTGTAGATGTATTTTTGTATAAAGTCCTCTTTAGAATCTATATCTTTATAGATAGACTTTAAGTTATTAAAGTTATAAAAATCCCCTAGCTTATTCATAGCTTTTTGTATAAGTTTAGATTCTATATCTTTTAAACTAAAACTTTTTTGCCCCTTTTCTTCTTCTAGCTTTAAGTCTTCTTTTATCTCTTCATATGATTAAGTATTAATCTCTAAAAAACTAATATTGTCTTACATAAACACACTATAACTATCATTGTTGCTGATTAAAGTTATATAAATAGCAAAGTTTGTAAGGGAGTTAAACTCTTTATTGCGTATTGCTTTTATAAAGTTTAAAAAGGTTTTTATGACTTCCTCTAGATCTCTAAACTCTAAAATCATACTTTTATAAATCTCGTTAAGCTCAAGTATCCCCATATAGATAAAAGAGTTATTGATGCTCTCATTTATTCTTAAAAGGTATATCTAATCTTAAAAGTATATTTTTAAAATCGCTTAAGCAATTTGCATTATTTTTCAATTCTAAAAATTCTATACCCAGCGACTTTAACTGATTTTTATTTTGTAAGCTAAGTGTATCGGCAATAAATATATGAGAATCTCTTGCAATTACCGCATCTGCTGATTCTGGGTTACCTCTACCCATAAGCTTAACTTCCACCCTATATTCTTTTGTTTTATTATTATTATAAAGCTTAAAGTCTACCTCTCTATCAAACTCTAAAATAGAATCTTTTTTAAATATTTCAGCATTTATATATTTTCTATCTACACCACAAAGACTACATAATTCAAGCATCAAGGGCTTTTCTACTCTTTTGCCTATGCTACTCCAAGCCCCACCACGTAGGGCAATTTTTTTTGTAGCTAAGGCATTTATCACTAGCAAACTCTCGCTTAAATTTAACTCCACTACAATTTGCTTATATGAAATTCTAATGCTAATTCCTATATTATCATCATTAGATTCCAGAGATGAAATTATATTTTCTAAGTAATTTATATTAGCATTTGCGACATCAAGAATAATAGTTTTTGTAGCACTACCATAGATATTTGTTATGCTTTTCTTATTCATTCCACCAAAGATAGCTACCTCATCACTTTTAAATTTATCGCTGTTTATAAACCACTTTTTATACCATGACATATTAAGTGCTTTGTCATTCATTTTTGCATCTAAAATATTTTTAAAAAAATCAAGTGTAAAATCTAAAAAATTTAAATTTATTTCATTTAAAATCTCCTCTCTATAATCTTGCCCATTAAGTAATTTTGAAACAGTATTTTGAATAGCAATTTGACTAAATCTCATTAAATCCCTCTAGCTTAAGTTTGTCAGCATATATTTTATTTTGCTCACATAAAAGTGCAACTCTGCCCATTCTCCTAGCAACTCTTCCAAATGTTCCACTTCCTGCAAATGGATCGCAAACTACATCATCCTTAAACGAGTAGTATTTTAATATCTTTTCACATAGTTCTTCTGGAAATACAGCTGGATGATATTTATCAGCTTTTGGAGAAATATACCAACAATTTGTAGAATCTATTTCATTATCATTTTTTAAAGTTTTATCATATTTCTTGATATTTTTATCCAGTAAAAATGGAGCATTTTTGCGATAAATCATTACTGATTCACTAATACAATTTGGTTTATAGCTAAGCGGCATTTTGGTTTGAAAATATCCTGCTACACGATTTGGTACAGAAAATTCTGGCTTAATCCAAATAATCTCATCTACAAAATAAAACCCAGCATCAATTAAAATATTATGAAAATCAAAATGAATAGGATAACGAATTGATTCGAATTCTCTACCTGCTCGTTTGGTTATCACAGGAGAGACATTGATACCAATAAATCGCCCATCCTCCAATATTCTATGACACTGTAAAAGTGTTTTTTTCATAGCACTTAAATATCCTTTGTAATTTTTATAGTCGCTATACAATCTTGCATTATAGTAAGGTGGCGAAGTAAAAATTAGCTGTATTTGTTCATTGTTAATTTTTAAAAGTGTTTCAGTGTTATCGCCAACCAAAAGAGAGTGATTTGTAATTTCTCTGGTTAGAGTTTTTTTTACAATTCTGTTTTGTCTATATGTGTAATACTCATACATTTTTTCCATAAATTCATTGTCATAAAATGTTCGCATTTTCTCACGTAAATATACAAATCTATTATCAAATTTTGACTTATATAAAGTTGTTCTAAACATTTGATATACTAAGTCCATATAATGATTATTAAATGCCTCTTTATTTAAAAATTCATAAATTTTTTGATTGTCGCTATTTCGTCCAATTGCTGAAATCAACTCACGCTTTATATCAAGATCATTTTGCTTGTAAAATAAATTTTGTAGTAATTCAATACTCGGATTTAATGAAGCAATCTTTTTAATTTTTTCTACACTTAAATTTTCTTCATTAAATAAATTTTGTGAAATTTGCACCATTAAATCCCCTTTTACTTTTATTGTAACAAAACTTGTACAAAAATATTTCATATAAGCGATAGAAATGCCTCATTAAACATTTATGAACTTAAAATGAAATATTTAATATCTAGATATTGTGGAGTCACCTTGCTATACTATGAAATGTATTGAACATGACTAATAAATATCTAAAAAAGAATTTACCAGATAATCAAAGTAAGCTTAGACTATAGCCATTTTTTGTCACCGCAAGTCATGTACAGTGCAATGAATAAATCTTGAGTAAAACCATAGCAAAACACAGTCTTTAAAAGGAAAGTTTATAACTACTTTGCCATCTTTGTTTGTGCTTAAAGCGATTTTATTTTTATATAAGGTATAGCTATCATTTAGCACACTTTTATTTTGCAAAAAGTATAAAAACTCATCTTTTAAAAACACGCTTATAGAATCTACCTTTTTAAAAAAGCCCCCCATTAGATTGCTTTCTAGTAAGACTTTTAAAACACTAGCTTTGTTGTCTCTGATATCATCTTTTAGCTTGGTTAGATTTATACTTTTTTCGTTAGTTAGATATAAGTTTTGTTTTTTGAGGTAGTTAAAAAACTCCTCTTTTAAATCCTTCATAGATATCCTTAAGTAGATGTTAGTTGGATAATTATATTAGATATTTTAAGTTTATATATTTTAAGTAGTAATAGGTAAAACTAACGTTTTCAAGGAAACTAGCGTTTTCAAGGAAACTAACGTTTTCAAGGAAACTGGCGTTTTCTTAAAGTCTAGCTAAGCTCACAACCCAAGTTATTATGAAAAGTTATTATGAAAAGTTATTATGAAAAAATACTATAGCAACTTAAGGCTATCTTACTTAGTGGCAAACTTCTAGCTTGCCACTATAAAAGTAGATTCTATCTTAAGGCTTTTATTTTAGTTTATAAACCCTACTCATATCAGCCCACCACTCATCTTTATAAGCACCATCTATGCGAGTTTGACAAGGATCAGTTTCTTCCCACCATCTTTGAGTTAGAGGGTCTTTTGCCATCTGTGCCATGTCATAGTTATAGTCATCACCACTATACTCCATGAAAGAAAAAAGCATATCACCTCTATTAAAGATCTCATACCTCGTGATGCCGCACTTTTTTATCATCTCATTAACACCATGAAATGGGTTAGCGTGCAAGTGTTTGTAGTAGGCTATCTTTTCAGGGCGAAGTTTTATAACACTTGCAAAGACTATGGTTTCATTAATCTTATAAAGCTTTTTAGCATTTTTTGCAAAAAAGTCTGGGTCGTCTTTAAAAAACTCACGCAAGGTCTTAAAGTGAGTATCAAAGCTAGCATATAAACTTATAACCGGGAAGTTTGAAGCATAAAGCAGTTTACTTCTATCAAAAGTCTTATCTATAAAGTGCAAAAGCTCATTAGTAAACTTAGAATCATCACTCTTAAACCCACTCACTTTTACATAAAGATTAGGCAAGCTAGCTAGTTTTTCCATAGCTTTTTTATACTCTGGGCTTAAAGATTCCACATTACCTAGATGGTTAAGCACTACTTTTACACCCGGAACTTGAGAGAATGCATTATAAGCATCTTCTAGCTCACCTACTCTATTACAACTTTCAAAAAGCAAGCCATTTTGTTCTAAAACTTCTAAGCCTTCTATAAAGCTTTTTTCTAAGCATCTACCACGTGGGTTACTTGGAATGTGTAAGGGCTCTCTAACCCCAGCTATACCTAAAGGCAAACTCATAGCCTTACTTAGCCTAGCCCTCATCACTTTAGCTAGCATAAGAGGAGAGTTTAAGGCGTATATATATTCATTTTCTTTAAATCTATCATCGCAGTCTACTTCGACATAGACCCCACCTTTAAAGTCTATATCATAGCTCCCATAAAGCTTAGCGTAGTCATCCATGCTAAAGCTTTTATCTATGGCTTTGCAGTCTTTAAGCCAAGGTAGATTTAATACATCTAGATTCCATATATGAAAGTGGCTATCTACTACTTCTAACATCTTTTATCCTTTCAAGCCTTAGCTTTTAGCTAGCTTAAGTTTTAAGCTAGCATCTTTTGAGTACTTTTTAGCTACTTACTTTCGGCATGTTCGTGTGCTAGGGCTGCTCTTTTTGCAAGTTTTGCAAGGTCTCTTCTTTCAAAGAAAGAAGCACTAAAGGCAAACCAAGCGACATATATAAAGCAAGGGATTAAAAGCACATAAGCCCATTGTATATTTACCACGTCTGCTACTTTTCCCATAAAGAAAGGCAAGATAGCACCACCAACGATACTCATAACGATAACTGAACTTGCAGTTTTAACTTTGTTTCCAGTCATACCTTTTAAGGCTATAGAGAAGATAGTTGGATAGCTTATAGACATAAAGAAGAATACTGCTATTAACAAATAGACTGAAACTTTTTCAATGCCCGCTACAACTAAGATAGTTAGTATCACATTTATAATAGAGTAGATTCCAAGTAAAATATCACCTGAGACTACTTTCATAAGTGGAGTAGTTACTATCCTACCAGCCATAAAAGCTATAAGTGCGACTGAGAAGAAATAAGCTGCATGCTCTGGAGTTAGTCCATGGTAGTGTGCTAGGGCATAGTTTATGAAAAAAGCACCCGCACCAACTTGGGCTGCGACATATAAAAACTGTGCTAAAACGCCAAGAGGGAAGTTAGTATGAGAGCTAAGCTTTCTTTCTATACCTTCTTTTTTGGCTTCTAACTCAGCCTTTTTATCAGCCTCAGATTCAACAGTATCTGGCATCTTAACAGCTATAAAAATTATCATGATGATAAGCACAACTATGGCTATAACTATATAGATCCAAGAGATGTTGTTCATATTTTTACTCACATCTTTGCTAGCCGCAAAAGATAAAAGCAAAGTTCCAGCGATAATTGGCCCTAAGAACTGTCCTACCCCATTAAAGCTTTGCGCAGCATTAATCCTAAATGAGGAACTTTTATCATCTCCAAGCTTAGTTATATAAGGGTTTGCATTTGTCTCTAGTGAGCCAAGACCACAAGCAAGAACAAAGAAGGCAAACAAAAAGAAGCCAAAACTTGCTAAATGTGCAGCTGGTACTATTAATATAGCACCTATAGCATATAGTAGTAGCCCTACTATTATCCCAGTCTTATAGCTAAAACGCCTAGCTATCCATCCAGCAGGCAAGGCAAATATAAAGTAAGCACCAAAGTATGCCATCTGTATAAAGCCAGATTCTGCTTTTGTAACATGAAGATGAGTTTGAAAGTTCTTATTCATAACATCAACTAGACCATAGCTAAATCCCCAGAGAAAAAATAATGTAGTAACCAAAACTATCGCTAGTTTTACATTCTTATTGTTTTGCATCCTTTATCCTTTACTGCGTAAATCTCGTTTTAAACTAGTGCCCTATCTAAGTGCACATACCCACCATCTACAAATATCCACTGACCAGTAGTATGAGAGCTTTTTGGACTAAGCACAAACACTCCAGTATCCCCTATCTCTTCAGGTGTAGTCATCCTATTTTCTAATGGAATCTTGTCTGTGATAACTTTTAGTCTTGCTTTTTGATGGGCTTCATCACCAAAAGTTTTTATCCAGTTAGCATAAAGTGGAGTAAAGCACTCACTTACTACTATTGCATTAACCCTTATGTCATAGTGGATAAAAGCTACTGCCCACTCTCTTGTTAGCCCTAAGATTCCACCTTTTGCTGCTGCGTAAGCTGAAGTTTTTCCTTGACCTGTAAGGGCGGTTTTACTAGAGATATTAACTATTGAGCCTTTGCTTTCTTTTAAGTAAGGAAGTGCACTTCTTACTACTTCATAGTAGTGGGTTAAGTTGCCGTGGATTGACTTTTCAAAGTCTTGCCATGAAGTAGTTTCTATGGCTTTGTTGTCATTTACTCCTGCGTTATTTATGATTCCATAGATACCGCCTCTAGTCTCAGCTACCTTATCTACTAAAGGTTTTATCTCATCAGTGTTATTAAGGTCTATTTGATAAAAGTCATAGTTTGTAGTTATGGCTTCTATTTTTTTCTTAAACTCATCTGTGATTTTTGATCTTGAAAAGATAACAGGCACTGCACCTTCTTTTGCCAAAGATAAACTAAAACCTTCACCTATACCTTTACCACCACCAGTTACTATAACTACTTTGTCTTTTAACTTTAAATCCATAATATCTCCTTTGAATATGTGATTAATCTACCCTGTGGCTTAAAGCCACTTTTTTGACTTATGCTTTTACACCGTTGTAGCAAGACGCCAGATTGCAAAGTCATTTTGCTTATTAATCTCAGCCTTGCTAAATCTACCTTCACCTAGACCCACTATGGCATCTAGGATCTCAGCACCTACATCACTTATACTCTTTGTGCCATCTACTATCTCTCCTGCATTAATATCTATGCAATCAGGCATCCTTTGAAAGATGGCTGTATTTGAAGAGACTTTTATAGTTGGCGTGATGGCACTTCCTGTTGGAGTGCCACGACCTGTGGTAAACACACAGACATTACACCCTCCTGCTACCATGCCGCTAAGCTGTTCTATATCATTGCCCGGAGTGTTCATTAGCGTTAAGCCCTTATCAGTTATCATCTGTGCATAGCCTTTAACTGCAACTACTGGCTCATTACCAGCTTTATATATACAGCCTAAAGACTTTTCTTCTATGGAGCTAAGACCTCCAGCTATGTTTCCCGGACTTGGGTTAGCTCCTCTAATGTCAGCTTTAGCGTCTATCACCCTTTGTTCAAAGCCTTTTACAGTTGCTAGAATCTCTTTTTTAACAGTGTCATTTTTAGCACGGCATGCTAGGATTTGCTCAGCGCCTATTAACTCAGTAGTCTCAGCAAGGATTACACTTCCACCATGTTCTATGACTATATCACTTGCATTTCCAAGTGCTGGGTTAGCACTAAGTCCACTAAAGCTATCACTTCCCCCGCACTCAGTACCAAGGATTAAATCACTCAAGTCACCATCACTTTTTTGCATCTGCAAGGCACGAGAGATCATGCCTTTTACTATCTCTACGCCTTTTTGTATAGACTTTTCATTACCACCTGCATCTTGGATAGTAAAGTGCTCTACTTCTTTATAAGGGGCGAGTTCTTTTATCTGCTTAGCTACTGCATCTGATTGCACTACTTCACATCCAAGTCCTACTACTAAGACGCCATAAACGTTAGGATTAGCCCCATTACCTGCTATAACATCTTGGGTCTGCTTAGCGTCATAGCTTAACTCGCTGCAGCCATGTTGATGTGTGACATAGACTACTTTGCAGTCTTCATTACCTAGGCTAAATTGATAGTTGACTATATTGACTATGTTTTCTACTACTTTATTAGCACAGTTAACACTAGGTATAACTAAGACATGATTCCTAAAACCAAAACTTCCATTAGCCCTTCTATAGCCTCTTAGCTTATAAGTTTTTTTAGAATCTTCTTTAGCTGGAGTTTTATGAGAACAAGTCTCTTGAGGGACGTGGTTTACATTTTCATCTATATCGCCACGACCTCTTTCACCTGCGATATTATGGACATGTACCCACTCACCTTGCTTTATATCCTGACTTGCAACACCTATATGGTTTGCATACTTTATAACTGGAGTGCCTTTAGGTATATCTTTGATTGCAAACTTATGACCTTTTGGTATGTCATTTATCAAAGTTACCCCTAAGACATTCTCGCCTTTTTTAAGTTCAACTAAAGCAGTTGCTACATTGTCTATTGGGTTTACATGTAGTGCTTTTACTCTTTCTTTCATTTTTATTCCTTTAGTAGTTTTTACTTAACTAGAGTTTTTGCTTCTTTTAAGATCTCACAAGCTTTTTCATAAAGATTGCTTTTAAGTGAGTTATAAGGAAAGATTGCTTGCTCATTTATCTCTAGCCCTTCAAGATTCATAAGCTTTTTGAAAATTAGTGAGAAGTTAATATCAAGGGCATAGATTTCCATTAGCTTATTAATAGCTTTTGAGTGTTTTTCTAAACTAGAAAGATTTTTTTCATTAATGGCTTTTACGAAGCCAGACCAGATATCTGGGGCTATATTACTAAGACCAGATATGCAGCCACTTCCACCAGCTGTGACGTTATCTATAAAGTGATCATCAAAGCCAGAATAGATCTCAAAGTGAGGATGTTTTGGAAGTAGTGTTTTTATTAAGTCTTTAGTGTGAGAGACATTTAAGACTGTATCTTTTATGCCTTTTATATTTTTATGTGCATTTGCTATTTTTAAAAGTACTTCACTACCTACATCACAAGTAGTACGACCCGGATAGTTATAAATATAGATATCACCCTTACTTGCCTTAGCCAAAGTGTCATAGTAGTCAAATACATTTTGTTCATTTGCCCCAAAGTAGTAAGGCATAAGGGCTACAGCTTTAGCGCCTAGTTCATGTACATACTTTAGCATCTCCAAAGTCTCACTAAAAAGCATGCTAGTAATACCTATCTTTACAGGCACTTTATTAGCCACTACTTCAACGCAGTGCTTAGCTAGCTTTTTGCGTTCTTCTAAAGTAAAAGCACTAAACTCACCAGTACTTCCAAATAGCAATAAGCCATCGACGTTATGCTTTATAAGGTAGCTCCAGATTCTCTCATTAGCCTTAAAGTCAAGCTTTTCTTCTTTGTTAAAGGCAGTGACAACTGGAGTGAAAATTTTCGCTTTCATAACCTTCCCTTCAATATATGATTATGTTAGTATATACAAACATCATTCGTATATATATACTGATGTAAGATTAGCACAAAGAAAGCAAAGCGGAATATAGATTTTGTCTTAAATCTCTTTTTGTAAAATATTTTAAAAATTTATTGGCGGTAAAATGGCAGCTCTACACAACCCAACCCTGCGTGTCACAAGCGTTTTAAATGCTTTGTATAAAAACGAAACAGGACTAACTTTAACAGAACTTTCAAATGTGACTAAGATTCCAAAAGGTACCTTACACCCCATCGTTTTAACCCTTTTGCACACTCAGTTTTTAAAAATGAATGGCAATAAGTTTCAAATAGGTAAAAGTTCCTTCCAAGTAGGTACTGGCTACTTTCCTGAGTTTGACCATACAGAGCTAGTCAAAAAAGTTATGAATCAAATAACCCATGAGTGCGATGAGATCTGCCAGCTTGGCGTGCTTGATGGCGGTGAGGTGCTTTATATAGCCAAGGTAGAAACCCAGTCTGCTATAAGGCTTACTTCTTCAGTTGGTCACACACTAAATGCCTATGCTACAGCTATAGGACGCGCACTTTTATCTTGCAAGAGTGATGATGAGATACGTGCACTCTATCCAAATGGCTTAGTAGCTTATACCCCTAAGACTACTAATAGCATGGAAGAGCTTCTTAAGAAGATAGAGCTAATTAGAAAAAGTGGGATTTCTAGTGAAAGCGGTGAGACTAACCCAGACATAGGCTGTATAGCAGTAGCCTTGCAAAATGTCGCACAGTCTTTTACCAGTTTTGCTGCTATAAGTGTAAGTGTGCCTTTATTTCGACTAAATAAAAAGAAATCTGAGTTTATAAAAACTTTACTTTTAAAGAAAAAAGAGTATATAGAGCAAGAAATAGCAAAAAGTGGCTTAAATTCATTTAGACATTAAGTTACTTAGTTAATGGCGTAGTGATTGCGTCTTTTTATCATTATGAAGTTTGCCAAAGGCAAACTATGGCAAACAAATATTTTCTAGATTCTATAACTTAATAGAATCTATCCTCTCTTTCATATAGACAAAACAAGCAAGATACTATTAGCCTATCTTAGATCAAGACACACGTACTTTAACTCGCAGTACTCTTCTAGTCCGTATTTTGAGCCTTCTCTTCCTAAGCCGCTTTGTTTTACACCTCCAAAAGGTGCTACTTCATTGCTTATAAGACCAGTGTTAACCCCCACCATACCATACTCTAAAGCTTCACTTACTCGCCACTGACGACTTGCATTTTCAGTAAAGATATAGCTTGCTAGGCCAAAGATAGTGTCATTAGCCTTTTGGATGACTTCTTCTTCGCTTTTAAATCTAAAAAGTGGGGCTACTGGCCCAAAGGTTTCTTCTTTAAAAACTAGCATTTTTTCATTAGCCTCTAAAATCAAAGTAGGCTCATAGAAGTTTCCGCCAAGCTTGTGGGGCTTGCCGCCAAGGGCTAGCTTAGCGCCTTTGCTAATGGCATCATTTACATGTTCTTCTACCTTAGTAACCGCAGCTTTGTTTATCAAAGGGCCTTGATTTACTCCTTCAATTTCACCATTACCTACTTTTAAGGCTTCTAGCCTAGCTTTTAGCTTTAAAGAAAGTGCATCATAGATGGAATCTTGCACATAGATTCTATTAGCACAGACACAAGTTTGACCACTGTTTCTAAACTTAGAAGCCATGATGCCTTCAACTGCTTTATCTATATTGGCATCTTCAAAGACTATAACTGGTGCGTTACCTCCTAACTCAAGGCTAAGCTTTTTTATAGTGCTAGCACCTAGTTCCATAAGCTTAGCACCTATCTCAGTAGAGCCCGTAAAGCTTATCTTTCTTACTATGTCACTTTTACAAAATACTTCACTTATCTCACTTGCACTTCCACTTACGTTTTGTAATAAGTCTTTAGGAAGTCCAACTTTTAGGGCTAAAACTTCTAAGGCATAAGCACTTAAAGGAGTAGCACTTGCTGGCTTAACTAACATAGAACAGCCACAAGCAAGGGCAGGGCCTACCTTTCTAGCTATCATGGCATTAGGAAAGTTCCAAGGGGTGATGGCTGCAGTTACGCCAATTGGCTCTTTTAAAACTAAAAGCCTTTGGTTTTTAATAACACTTTGGATGATATCACCATCTAATCTTTTGCACTCTTCAGCAAAGAATTTTATAAAACTAGCCCCATAGCCTATCTCGCCTCTTGATTCGCCTAAGCTTTTACCCATCTCTTTAGTAAGTAAAAGCGCTAGGTTTTCTTTTTCTTTTAATATCTCATCATGCCACGCCATAAGTAGGTCTGATCTTTCTTTAGCTGTCAACTCACGCCACTTTGCTTGAACCTCTTTAGAACGCTTAATCTTAGATTCTAAGTCTTTAGCACTAGTTTTTTTAACATAGCACAAAGTCTCTCCACTTGCAGGATTGCTAACTTTTATGGAATCTGGCACTTCTGTAAATGAAATATCAGGGTGATTTAAAAGATGTTTTAAGCTAGTCATTTTAGTGCCTTTAAGATGCTTGCTTTTAAGATATCAAGTGCTTTATCAAAAGTCTTTTCTTCTATAGTTAGAGGGTATAAAAACCTTATCACATTGCCATAGACCCCACATGTGAGTAAAAGTAGACCAGATTCCATAGCATTAGCTTGAACCTTACTTGCTATATCTAAGTTAGGAAGCCCAGCGTCTCCAAACTCTAATGCCACCATAGACCCTAGCCCTCTAACATTTGCCACTAGATTTTCTTTTTTTACTAGCTCATTTAAGAAAGCTTGCAGTTTATCCCCTAAAAAGTTAGATCTATCTAGTAGTTTTTCTTCTTTGAAAACTTCAAGCACAGCTAAGCTTGCAGCTATTGATATAGGATTCCCAGCATAGGTGCCTCCAAGGCCACCTTTATTAACACAGTCTATAACTTCAGCCCTTGCACTTATACCAGAAAGCACAAAGCCCCCAGCTATGCTTTTTGCCATAGTTATGATATCTGGCTTAGCATCAAAATACTCACTTGCAAACATCTTGCCTGTGCGTCCAAAGCCACTTTGAACTTCATCAGCTATAAGTAGTATCCCATGCTTATCACATATAGCTCTTAAGGCTGTTACAAACTCATTATTTGCTATATTAAAGCCACCTTCACCTTGTACTGGCTCATAGATGATAGCTGCTACTTTATCAGGTGCTATAGTTGTTTTAAAAAGCCTTTCTATACTTCTTATAGCCTCTTCTACGCCCACGTTATCGCTAAAGTTAGGATAAAGGGCATGATATACTGGGAAGTTAGGAGTGCCAAACTGACCCTTATAAGGAAGCACTTTCCCAGTTAACCCCATAGTCATAAAAGTACGTCCGTGAAATGACGCCCCAAACGCTATAACTGCATCCCTTTTAGTATAAGCCCTAGCTACTTTTATGGCATTTTCCACAGCTTCAGCTCCTGTGCAAAAAAAGCAAGTTTTTGGATTATTAATTGGGACAAGGGCGTTTATCTCTTCGGCTAAAGTTATATAGCTTTCATAAGGAGTTATCTGATAAGCAGTGTGAGTAAACTTATCAAGTTGGTCTTTTACAGCCTTTAAAACCTTTGGGTGTTTATGCCCAGTGTTTAAGACAGCTATCCCTCCAGCAAAGTCTATAAACTCACGCCCATCTGTGCTTGTGATAGTTGCGTTGTTTGCGTCTTTTATATACCAGTCACAAAGTATACCTATACCGCTAGGAGTGGCTTTTAAACGTCTTTGTGTTAGCTTATCCATTTTGAAATCCTTTGTTTTTCATTTAATAAAGTTGTAACTCATGGTATTAGATAAAAGGTTAAAAATGTGAAATTTTTACAAAATAAAGAAGATTTATAAAAAAAATGTTACTTTTTATCGCTAGGCGTGCGAAATATCCATAAATGCAAAGTTAGATTCCATGATTTTAACCTCTTAACTTGCTATCTTAAAAATGAGGCTTATAAAAAAAGTTATTTTTAAGGAGCTTAAATATGAAAACGGTTATAGATTTTAATAGTGACATGGGTGAAAACTTTGGTGCGTGGGTCATAGGCGATGGAGTAGATTCTGAGATAGTAAAGTATATAAGTTCTGCAAACATCGCTACAGGATTCCACGCAGGTGATCCAAACATCATGGAACAAACCATCCTTAGTGCTAAGGCACATAAAGTAGGAGTTGGCGCACATCCGGGCTTTAGAGACCTAGTAGGATTTGGAAGACGCCTTATAAAAGAAGAACCAAAAACGCTAGTAAATGACGTACTTTATCAACTAGGTGCACTTAAAGAGTTAGCTAGCCTTCATGATGAAAACTTAAGCCATATAAAACTTCATGGTGCTTTATACCTTCACTCAGTGCTTGATGAAGGTTTTGCCTACGCACTTATAGAAGGCTTACAAAAGAAAAATGCCACCTTGCCAATAATAGGCTTTAGCTCTAAAAACTGCTACTTACAAAAAGCAGCCCTTGAAGCTAAGCACCCTTATATAAAAGAACTACTTGTTGATAGAGACTATGATGATGATGGTAACTTTGTGCTAGTTAGAAAAGCTAGGACTTATACGCCTGCTGAGGTTAAAGACAAAGTAGAACTAGCTTTAAAAAAAGGAGTCATTAAGTCAGTCTCTGGGAAAGAGATAGCAATAGATTTTGAAACCATGTGCATACATAGTGACACTGCTGGCTGCTTAGAACTTATAAAGGCTGTTAAAAAAACATTAGATGATAATAATATAACTGTAAGGAAGGCATCATGATAGATATACTAAGTCCAATACCGGGTACATTTTACGCAAAACCAAGCCCAACAGAAGAAGACTTTGTAAAAGTAGGAAGCATAGTTACACCAGATACTACTGTAGCTTTAGTAGAAGTTATGAAAACTTTTATTGAGATAAAAGCTGAGTGCTCTGGGAAGGTAGTAGAAATCTTAGTGCAAAATGAAAGCGTAGTAGAAGCAGGAAGCATCTTAGTTAGAGTAGAGGAAGGATGAAGATGGGATTTAGATATAGCTTAGCTGGAGATGAATTTATCTTTGTAGAGATTGAAGAAGATATGAGTTTAGAGGCTTTTTTTAAAGCCCTAGAAGTGACTAATAAGCTAAAGGCTTTGAAAACTAAAGGCATAGTTGATATCTGCCCGGCCAATGCTAGCTATCAAGTCCGCTATAACCCAGACTTAGTTAATGGCAAAAAGCTACTTGAAACATTAAAAGACTTAGAAGCTAATCTCAAGCTTGATTCTATAAACCTAGATACTAGAGTTATAGAAGTGCCCGTTTTTTATAATGACCCTTATACTAAAGAAGTAGTTATGAGATTTCGAGATAGGCACCAAGACCCAAACCTAACTGATATTGAATACACCGCTAAGATAAATGGCTTAAAGTCAGTTGATGAGCTTATACTAAAACATAGCACTAGCCCTTGGATAGTAACTATGGTAGGCTTTGTAGCAGGGCTTCCTTGGTTTTATCAGATGGTAGATAGAAAAGACCAGATAGAAGCACCAAAGTACCTAAGTCCAAGAACTGACACCTTACAAAACACCATAGGGCATGCAGGCTGCTTTGCTGTGACTTACTCAGTTAGAGGTGGTGGAGGCTATCAACAACTTGGAATCACCCCTATGTTTATCTATAACCCAGATCTAAATATAAGCTATTTTAATGGAGCGCTTATATTTCACAAACCCGGTGATATAGTGAAGTTTAAAGTTATAGATGATGCAGAGTATAAAAAGATAGGCGAAGAGATAAAAAAAGGCGAGTATAAGCCAAATATCAAGCCTTTAACATTTAGCTATGAAAGCTTTCAAAAAGACAAAGCAGGCTATAACAAGCAGGTTATAGATATCTTAGAAGGGAGGGCTTAGAGATGATAAAGATTCTAAAAGCAGGCATTGCTACTAGTGTGCAAGACTATGGACGAAATGGCTTTTATGAAGCAGGCATCCCACCTAGTGGTGCCCTAGATAAGCTTTCATATAAGGTAGCAAACTTACTAGTTGGTAATGATGAAGATGCAGCAGTGCTAGAGTGTACTTTCTTAGGGCCTACTATAGAGTTTATGCAAGATAGTATCATCGCCCTTTGTGGCTCTAATATGACCCCTGTAATAAATGGCAAAGAAGTAGCGTCTAATACCTCTTTGGAAGTTAAAAAAGGCGATATCTTTAGCACTAAGTTTGCAACCATTGGCGCTAGGTCTTACCTAGCTTTTAGCGGCGGAATAGATGTGCCAGTGATACTAGATTCTAGGTCTACTTATCTATTAGGGCAAATTGGCGGTTATAAGGGAAGAAAGCTTATAGATGGTGATAAGCTAAAGCTTTTCCCTCCTAAGCCTTATAAACTTAGAAGCATAGATCTTAAACTAGAGCCTATAAAAGAGCTTAAAGTAACTATTGGAATCTATGCTAATTTGCTAGAAGAAGATTCCATAAAAAGCTTTTTAGAAGATAAGTGGACAGTAAGTCAGGAATCTGATAGGGTTGGCTATAGATTTAAAGGTGGGAGGGCTTTAAAGTTTAAGGAAAGAACTCCTCCTTTTGGCGCAGGAAGTGACCCTTCAAACATAGTAGATGCCCCCTACCCTATAGGCTCTATCCAAGTCCCCGGTGGTAATCAGCCTATAGCCCTTTGTAATGATGCTGTTTCTGGTGGGGGCTATGCCTGCTTAGCTACTATCATATCAAGTGATCTTTCAAAGCTAGGGCAACTAAGGCCAAATGAAGAAATCTACTTTATAGATGTAAGCTTAGAGCAAGCCTTGGCTGAACGGGCTAAGTTTAAAAAACATCTTGCAGACATAAAAGCAAAACTTAGCTAGAACTTCTTAACTATCAAACTAGAAAGGCTTTCTAGCTTGATAGGCATCTATATTTTAAAGATAAAACTTAAAAGTATTAACGCACAAACTATCTGTACTATCCCCACACAAAAAGCGTATATAGTTAGCTTTTTGCCTTGCTTTACAAGCTCTCTTATATTGATTCTAAGGCCAATTGCCGCAAGGGCTATGACTTCTAAGACCCCACTTATACTCTTAAGCGCGTGAGATACAGTAGGCGAGATGATGTGTAATGAGTAAAGCCCAAACATCACAAAAAAGCCTATAACATACCAAGGTACAGTTATCTTTTTGGACTTCATGCCAACTTCTTCTTCGGTAATAACTTCTTTGCTGCTTTTATGATACATATAACCAAAAACTAACACCACTACTACTAAAAATATAACGCGAACTAACTTAAAGATAGTCCCTAAGTCTTTTACTTCACCATTAACCATAGCCCCACTTGCGACCACCTGACCAATGGACTGTAACACCCCGCCAATTAATGCTGAAGTATGCAAAGTCTCATAGTGATATAAAAACTTGCCAATGCCCGGAAGCACAAACATCAAAACTATACCAGTGACATTAACTATAGCTATAGACATGCTTCTATCTTTATCATTTGAGTTAACAACTGGTGCTATAGCTGCTATGGCTGAAGAGCCACAGACTGCATTCCCCCCAGCCATCAAAAAGCTAAAGTTTTTACTAAACCCTAACTTTTTGCCAATATAAAGGATGGCAAGTATAGTAACTGCCATCTGCACTATTATAAAAACAACTCCATTTATGCCAATATGAGCTAGGGTTGATACACCAACGGTTGCACCAAGTAAGACTATAGAGTAGGATAAAAGATTAGATTCTGAGTACTTATAACCGCCTTGAAAAACCTTCTGCCCTAAGAATAAGTTCCCAGCTATGATGCCTAAAAATATAGCTACAGTTGCTGCTCCAAGGCTAGGGACAAACCGCCCAAGATACATGCTAATAAGGGCTATGATGATGGCCATGATAAGACCGGGTAGTATGGTTTTAAGTTTATCTCTAAAGCGGAAGATGAACTGCATCTAATATCCTTAACTTAACATGGGCTTTATGTAAGATTATAACCCCAAAGCAAAAAGTTTTAAAGAAATCTTATAAAACAAGATAAAAAAACGCATAGTTCTTGACAGAGTGAAACAAAGATAAATCTTGAGAAAAAATCTAATCATGTATTTATAATGATTGAGTTTTAGAGTGACAAACTATTTGTGTTTAGTTCTCCCTTCCCCGCACTTTGGAGGTTAGAGAGTAGATTATTTAAAAGAAGCAAATATTTAAAAACTTTTCTAGTTTTAAAGCAAGGCAGAAATCCACCTCTACAAGAATAGAATCTAAACTTATATCCTCTTCCTATTAGCATCATTCATTATCTCATCTGCTATATGAGTTACAGAGTTAGAAATCTTAGAAGCATCATCTGCTATGTTTACATTACCTTGAGTAGATTGCTCTAGTAAAGATATAGCATCATTTATCTGAGTTATACCATTAGCTTGTTCTTTTATAGATTCAGCCATGTCATTAATTGATTGAACTAAGATATTAGTATTAG
>NZ_MLAN01000050.1 GCF_002272875.1 Helicobacter sp. 11S02629-2 | reverse complement strand
GGCTTTAAAAGGTATATTTTAGGGCTAAAAAGTGACTTAAAGCCCTAAACTAGGCTATATGAAGCACACATAAAAGGCTTTTTTATATACTTTTTTGCAAATAGTAAAAAAATACGCCAAAAGACTTGACAAATATATGTATTAAGTATAAAATACATCTATAAATATACTAATTAAGTGTATTTATAATAAAACAACAGAAGAAAAGACGGCAGACTTATGATTTACCTAAACGATTACGACAGAAAAGTAAATCTAGGCATAGCAGAAAGAGTTTATACAAGCAAACTTACTAAGGGAGAGAAAAACCTACTTGAGAGATTCTACGAAGCACTAAATACACTAAAACCTGCCATAGACAACTTTAAAGAGCTAGAACCCCACACAGAAGACAAGCAAGAGCTAGATTGTGGCACACTTTACATCACTGACATCGCAACAGTTGCAGGCAACAAAGTGGGAGCAGATGGGGCATATCTAGCTTATGATGACAAGCTTTTTAGTTTAGAATTTTTGCGAGAAGTTGATGATGATGACAGAAAAACTGACGAAGAAAGAGCAAAAGAGGAAGAGGATGAATAATAAAAGTTGCCCATTGACACTATCGTGCGAAATGATAGTGGCAAGCAGGCTGCCACCTAAAAGGTGTGTGTACAAGCTTTTGCAAGCTTTTATTACAAGAGAGACTTCTCAAAAAGGTATTTGTAGAGGTTTTGTCTCTCTTATAACATTAA
>NZ_MLAN01000049.1 GCF_002272875.1 Helicobacter sp. 11S02629-2 | reverse complement strand
TCATATTGGCTAGTAGCTTTATAAACATTTTAGATTGTTTTATATAAGGAAACATTACAAGTAGTTCGCATTGCATTAACTAGTAACTTTATAAGTGTTTTGCACTCTATGATAGAAGCCAACCTTCTAAGTATTTCGCACTGCACTGTATAAACCAAGCTCATAAGCTTAATGTAAACACAAACATTCTGGAGAAGGCATTAAAGCTATTTAGATAGCTTTAATGATTGTTACAGACTACCTAGAAGGTAGTCTTTCTTTCTAATTTGAGAATGCAAGAATAAATAAAATACTCTCATTGAGATAGTCTTTCTTTATTTTTATTCTTTATTTTTATTCTTTATTCTTTATTCTTTATTTCTTTCTTGTCTTCTTAAGTTTAATCTATAGGATTGTAAAAGATTAGTTAAGTAAGTATTAAATACTAAATTCTTATATTTTAAAAAATTTAGAGTTTAAAACATATAAGAGCTAAAATAGATAATTCTTTGATTTTGCTTTTTTATTTAAGTGATTTATAAAAGACTAGTTTAAGTAATTAGTTTTTTGATTTTATTTTGACTTTGGCTTTATCTGGTCTTTTATTTTTAATTTAACTTTTTATTTTTGTCTTTAACTTTATCTTTGTTTTTTAACTTTTAGTTTCATATTTCATGTTTCATGTTTCATCTTTCATCTTTTATGTTTTATGTTTTATGTTTTATGTTTTATGTTTTATGTTTTATGTTTTATGTTTTA
>NZ_MLAN01000048.1 GCF_002272875.1 Helicobacter sp. 11S02629-2 | reverse complement strand
TTAGTGCAGTTTGCGACTTGTGCGTAAGTGATTTTGTTTGTTTGGCAAAAAGCTTTTATGCTTACTTGGCTTTTTTCTTGCATAGCAGTTAGCTTTATGTCTTGTGATATATCTACTTCATCGCCTTCTAGTTTTCTTTTTAGGTAATCCCATTCTAAAAACGCGTTAGTAGTAGACCTAAGCTGAGAAGTCATGTGCTTTCTATAAATTAAACCCATAACTGTGACTTCTGAAAAAAATATGTTTTTGGCTAGCTCTTTTCTTGAGACATTAAAGTCTTTTAAAAAGGTTATAAGGGCTTCTATAGAATCTATAACTAAAGGTATTTTATAATTTTTTAAATCTGGTTCAATTGGCATCGTTTTTGTCCTTTTTGCATTTTTCTAGTGTGTTTAGTAAGCTTTCAAGCTCTCTTGCTTGCTCATAGTAGCTTAAAAACGGCTCTACCCAAAAGGGTATACTTTGGATCTGTCTCCAGTTAGTTACTGTCTGATAGGCGGCACATGAGATTTTGGCGAACTCTTTTTTGTTTAATCCTAGTGCTTTAATCTTTGCTTCAAAGTCTTTATTAGTCATTTTTTATTAAATCCTTTAAATTGTGTGTTATAATTATTGTCCTAATAGATGTAAATTTATTAATGTTATAAGAGAGACAAAACCTCTACAAATACCTTTTTGAGAAGTCTCTCTTGTAATAAAAGCTTGCAAAAGCTTGTACACACACCTTTTAGGTGGCAGCCTGCTTGCCACTATCATTTCGCA
>NZ_MLAN01000047.1 GCF_002272875.1 Helicobacter sp. 11S02629-2 | reverse complement strand
GAAGGTTGGCTTCTATCATAGAGTGCAAAACACTTATAAAGTTACTAGTTAATGCAATGCGAACTACTTGTAATGTTTCCTTATATAAAACAATCTAAAATGTTTATAAAGCTACTAGCCAATATGAGACCAATAACTACTTATAGATTCTATATGTAATCATTAATTAAAACTAACTATCAACCATGTGATATAAAGATATAAACATATAAATCTTAAAGGTTATTTTTTCATTTTTACTTTGACTTTTATCTGGTCTTTTATCTTTTTATCTAGACTTTATTTTAATCTTTATTCCTATCTTATCTTTTGTCTTTTATGCTTTGTTTTATCTATAAACATGTGTTATCTTGACTTTAGCTTTTGTTTTTATTTTTGTCTTAACTTTATTTTTGTTTTTTAGTTTTTTGTTTCATATTTCATGTTTTAACTTTTGTTTTTCATTTTTAATCCATAACTTTATCTTTTATCTTTTGCTTTTTGTTTTATGTTTTATGTTTTATGTTTTGTTTTTCATTTTTAATCTCTAACTTTGTCTTGTTTTTTATTTTTTACTTTTTACTTTTATCTTTTTACCTTAACTTTAATATTAGCTTTTTAATTTTCATTCCTAACTTTGTCTTATCCTAACCTTAACTTTTACTTAAAAGTAACTCTTGATGAAAATGGCAGTTTTATGAACTCATCTTCTGCTGCAAGTAGTGCAGTTTTAGCAGGGGCTACGGGGATTCAAGCAGTGGCTGGACAGGTGACAGGAAATCCAATATCAGCAGCAACTTTAATT
>NZ_MLAN01000004.1 GCF_002272875.1 Helicobacter sp. 11S02629-2 | reverse complement strand
GAAAATGTTTAAAGATATGAAAGATTATAGGGAGGTTGTCTACTGGGACTAAGCACTTAGGTTTATTTCTAGTCAGACCTTCTAGCCTTGTGCCACGACCCCCTGCTTGGATGATTAGTTTTTGCATGATTTACCTCACTACACCACACAATAGGTATTGTGTGGTGCTAGGTTTTTAAAAACGTGGATAATTGCTACTAGCAAGTAAAACGTGGAGAGAAAATGTATCAAGATTTAGCCTGTGAGACTAAACTTATGGGAAAATATAGAATCTTATTTGTTAATAAATTAGCAAATGTTTATATTTTTTATCTATGACACAAAATGTGCTACAATTTTTGCTAATCTTAAGTAGGAAAACACCACACAATACCTATTATGTGGTGTGATAGTGTTTAGATTCTAAACACTAAAGCTTAAAGCACTATAGTACAAAACTGCTATAGCTTTTATCTATCTCTTCTTGATCTATGCCTATATATCTAAGCGTAGTGCTTGCTTGGGCGTGATTAAAGATGCGCTGTAAGATGGCTAAGTCTTTAAACTGCTGATAGTGGTGGTAACCAAAGGTTTTACGTAAGGAGTGAGTTCCTATCTTTTGTTTTATGCCTACATCTTTGCAGGCTTTGCTAACTATCTTATATGCTTGGAATCTATCAAGCCTATTATTAAACTTCGTCTTAAAAAGTGGCTCATCATCATATCTACCTTCTATAAAAGACTGGATTAAGCCTTTCACTTTTTGGTTTAAGGGGAAGCGTTTAACCTTTTTAGTCTTTTTTTCTACAAGATGTATATGGGTTTGACTACGCACATCTTTTATATTTAGCTTTAAAATATCTGAGATTCTAAGTCCACTATTTATACCTAGTTCAAACATCAGTAAATCTCGCTTATTTCTTAATGCAAGTCTTGCTTCTATCCTCTGTAAGTCTTTTTTATTTTTTATAGGCTCTACTACATTCATAACTTTTCTCCTTAAAATTCTAATTCTAAAGAGGGGGGTTGGGCTAAATATTAAAAGAGTAGATTTAAGATACTAAGAGTGGCTTTGAGTGGCTTTAAATCTTGCAGGTTTAGAAAATATGATAATTACAACTATTAAATATGGAATCTAAAAGTTGCTTTGAAAGTATATTTTAATCTAGCTAGACTTTTAAAAGAGACCAAAGTAGCTTTAAAATAAAAATATATTAAGTTAAAAAAAGAATCGCTAGTATTAGTGGCTATAGAAATGCCAAGCGTTAAAAGCTTGGCTAAAACATTTACAAAAGCTATGAAAATCCATTTATATCTTTTTTTGATATGCGTCTTTAGGCTAAGAAAGCTTATGTATATGCTAATAGATTTTGCTACCATTAGCACTAGCTTAAGGCTTAGACACATAAAAAAAGAGTGTTGCTAAAAGATTCCGCAAATATAAATAAACTAATAGGCTAGTTAGGTAAGATAATCCATGCAAGATACAAACCCTAAAGATAGAATCTTTATCTCCATCATCATCCCAGTTTTTAATGCAGAAAGCTATATAGAGCGAACTTTACAATCTTGCATCAACCAAAGTCTAAAAGACATAGAAGTGATAGTAGTTGATGACTGTTCTAGTGATTGTTCTATTAGCCTAGTTAAGGGCTATGCTGCTAAAGACCCTCGTATAAGCATAGTTAGTAATGCAAGCAATTTAGGCACTTTTCACGCAAGACTAGAAGGTATAAAGCAAGCAAGGGGAGAGTATATAGCATTTCTAGATGCTGATGACTATATAGAGTTGCAAGCTTGTGAGGTTTTAAAGGCAAAGATTTTAGATTCCTTAGCACAAGATGGACAAGTAGTTGATGCTATCTTTTTTGGTATGGAGTATCATCCAAAGACTTGGAAGAGGGTCTCACCAAAAGTAGTACTTGATACAAAAAAAGGTGATGATGTATTAAAGGCTGTGTTTTTAGACTGTGCTACTCCACCTTGGCAGATAGGGGCTAAGCTATTTAGAAAAGACCTTTTGCAAGAAGCCTTAGCTTATATGGAAGATATGCCTAGACTAAAGATGGCAGAAGATGCCCTAAAAACTTTCATAGTGCTTTCACTAGCTAAAAAAAGCATAGGCGT
The DNA here is from genome assembly GCF_002272875.1 of Helicobacter sp. 11S02629-2. Classification (GTDB taxonomy): domain Bacteria; phylum Campylobacterota; class Campylobacteria; order Campylobacterales; family Helicobacteraceae; genus Helicobacter_I. The sequence goes on along the minus strand of NZ_MLAN01000004.1, from coordinate 151,280 downwards.
TAAAGGGCGTTTTTATATCTACTGCGAGAGTGCAAGCTCCATAACTAGAAAGAGAGACGCTTTAAGCACAGCTAAAAAAGTAGAGGATTTAAAAGCTGTTATAGATGAGTTTAATAGGCTAGATTCCATAAAAGCTATTAATGCTAATAGGTATTTTTTAGAATCTAAAACTAGAGCGCAAAACATCCTTAAGTCAGTTATAGAGTTAGAGTATAGATATGATGCTTTTAAACTAGCTTACATAAAAGCTTGTATTAAGTCTCTTAGGTACTATGTAAAGTGGCAGACTTTTATGCGCATTGGCTTATACATTATAAGTCTTGGCAAGATAGCCATTTAAAGGCTTTGGGTATCTTAGATATCAAAGTCTTCTAAGCCTTTAGAATCTTTGCCTTTGCCATCTCTTCTTTTGGCGCTTTGAGTTTTAGTGTCTTTAGCTTTTCCTTCTTTACTAGGAAGGGCACAAAAAGATTCCACTATGCAGTCTTTTATGATGAAGTAGTTTGTGCCATCTTTATAGTTGTACTCTATCTTTAAGTCTTGGGCATCTAGTGTATTTTTGATTATATACATACCTAAGCCAAAGCCTTTAGAGTTAGGGTTTTTCTTCTCTTTGAAGTAGGGCTTAAAGTACTCATTTAAGCTCATCTTTAAAGGCTCACCAAGATTAGAGATTATGAGGTCGCACTTAGAACTTTTAACTTTAACCTTGCCATCAGTACTGTACTTTATGGCGTTATCAAGTAGGTTTTTAACGCTTAAGGCAAAAAGCTCAAAGTCTGCTTTTATCAAGTCGTTGTTTTCTTCTAGCTCTATTGGGTCATTAAGTGCGTCTATTAAAAGCATCTTTTTTACAAAGCTTATTAGGTCTACTAGTAAAAACTCACTTTTATTTAAGTTATAACTCTTACTAGCTAGCTCTTCTACCCTAGCAAACTCATCTATAAGCTGATTAAGCCTTTCAAAGACTTTGCAAAGTCTTTCTTTTTGCTTTTGATCTTGTAACATCTCAGCAGTTATCCTGCCTACTGTGATGGGAGTTTTAAGCTCGTGCATGATGCTTCTTAAGAAAAGCTCGCGGGACTGATTAAGTGCTTTTATCCTATTAACTGCCATGTTAAAGCTTAAGGCAAGCTGCCCTATCTCATCTTTTTGATAAAGGCTCATATCCACTTCTTTTATAGTCCCACCCCTTGAGGCTTGCACTATGTCGTGGCGTAAGATTCTAAGTGGCAAAAGTCTTTTTACAAGTAAGAAGTAAGTTAGTAAAAGGGCTAAAACTCCTATAAGAGTTATTATCTGATATCTAGACCACGAAAAGTGCGTGGAATCTTTATAGACAAATATATCTCTATGAGTTTGTATCAAGATATAGATGTCATTATAAACTTGTAAGATTTTGACACTTGCGCGTCTATCTAAAGAGTAGGGCATGATGGAAGGAAGCTCTAGCTTCATCTTATCCCTTATGTCTTTTATCTCTACAAAGTTTATATTTTTAAGATACGCCCTTATCTCATCTATACTAGCGTCATACTTTAAAAGGCGGTTTATAGAAGCTGCTATGTTGTTATACTGTCTTAGGCTTTCAACTTCAGGCTGGACGTGGGCATAAAAGTAAGAAAAAGTAAGAAAAAGCACTAATGCCACCAAAAATAAAACATTAATAGTGAAAAATATAGAGTGTCTCAAAATCTAGCCCTTTTTTATAGCTTTTTGTGTATGACTTGGTTTTGTGGGATGGGAAGGCTGTACTTGTACTTCTATATTATCTTGCAGTCTATCTTGACCACTTATGACTACTAAGTTTTTGTTTCTCATACTTCCTTGCACTACAGCTATCTTTTCTTGTAATGAAAGCACACTGACATTAACTGCCCTTGATCTGCCATTTTGCACTATAAAAATAACTGTTCTTCCTTGATACTCAACAACACTATCTCTTGGCACGAGGTAGCCGCTAACTAGCCCTTCAGTATTAAGCCTTACTTCTACAGCCATGCCATCTAGAAAGTTTGGTCTATAAGGCAAAGATATATGTATAGGGAAGGTGCGCGAAAGCTCATCAGCCCGTGGTATAAGGGCTGTTATCCTGCCTAGATAGTGTTTGTTATCTATATCCATATTAACTTTAGAGCCTATGCGTTGAAACTTTGCTATATTACTTGGCACATAGACTATAACTTCTATATGAGATGTATTTAGTATAAGTGCTACTGGGTCTCCTACCTTTAGCCACTGGCCGACGTTTGTAAGTCTATTTATAACTATGCCATCAAAGGGAGCTTTTATATCCATCTGAGTAAGTTCCTCTTTAGATAAGTCATAGTCTGCTTGTAAGCTAGTGATACTTGCCATCTTGGCTTTTAACTCAAACTCTAAGTTTTCATACTGCTGAAGTGCTATAGCGTCTTCATCAAGTAAGTTTTTATACCTTGCTACTTCGTTTATAATCTTTTGGGCTTGGAACTTTGCCTCTTCGATCTTTGCTTCTTTGACTTCAAGCTCTTTTTGCAGTACGTCAGTATTAAGACTTACTAAAACTTGACCTTTTTTAACCCTCTCTCCAACGCTAAATCTCAAGTCTTGAACTACACCTTGCCTTTGTGAGGCGACTTGTGAGCTTTCTTTGTAGTTGATAGTGCCTATGAAAACGCTTTGCTTTTCTAAAGAACCTTCTTTAATAGGAGTAGTTTTTACTAGGACTGGGCGCGAGAAAGCTACTCCAAAAAGTAAGATTCCAAAAGTTAGGAGTTTGAAGATAGTGTTTGCTTGCATGTCATCTCTAAGTAAGTTTTTTCTAATTCCCCAAGTTTAGCCTTTTTTTGCTAAACTTTGCACCACTAGGAGTAGCAAGCAATCGCTAGTATGCTTTTAAGCACTAGAGGAAAGTCCGAGCTACAAAGACTTAGGATTCCATTTAACAAATGGCTAGTGTAAACTAAGGGAAAGTGCAACAGAAATATACCGCTTTATAGAATCTAGATTTCATAAAGTAAGGGTGAAAAGGCAGGGTAAGAGCCTACCGATTTATAAGCAATTATAAATGCCATGTAAACCCAATCCGTAGCAAGAATAGCAGGTTAAATAAGTCTTAATATTAAAGCTATTCGCTAAAGCTTTATCGCGAGATAAAGAAGAAGATAAATGATTGCCTAATACAGAACTCGGCTTATAGCTACTCCTAGGTTCTTGCTTACATAGAATCTACTTTTTATAAAAGCCATATTTACGTCATTTTTGATACCATCTTTGGATTTGTAGTTTATATCTGCATGCATCTATTTGATAGTTAATTAATACTTTATTAGATCTAGTTAGGTTTGTCTTGGGGTATAATCTCACGCTTGTAATGTCTGTGATGATGATAGCTGTAATGATAGAAAGATAAAAATATTAAAGTATCTTAAAGACAAAACCCTAAGGCCTTGGCTTTAAGAAAACCGTGGTCTTAAACCACGTGTGTGCGACTTAAGACTTTAAAATCTTAAGTCTTATTATAAGAGTCCCCTAAAGTTCTACATTTGGAGGCTTTAACTGTAGCATTTTAAAGTTTAAAACTACTTTAAGCTTTAAAAATATGCTTTCAAAGCCCTAAATTACGGGCTTAAGTCCGACATGTATTGTAGCACATAGAACTTTAGGGGACTCTTATAACTCCTAGTCTTAGTGGTGGGGAGCTAGAACGATTGTAGCACATAGAACTTTAGGGGACTCTTATAACCAAAGTGCAAGTCACAAAACTAACAACTGCATTGTAGCACATAGAACTTTAGGGGACTCTTATAACCTTTTTGTATAAAAATTAAAATTTTTTATAATTGTAGCACATAGAACTTTAGGGGACTCTTATAACTACATAATCTGAATTTGACCATTTTGGGAGATTGTAGCATATAGAACTTTAGGGGACTCTTATAACATGTTGCTAAGTCTAAACAGCTCATCGAAAATTGTAGCATATAGAACTTTAGGGGACTCTTATAACCTGAAACTTTTAAAATGGAGCATTTCAATTATTGTAGCACATAGAACTTTAGGGGACTCTTATAACTCATAGCAGTCCCAGTCAATCATTGCTTTTATTGTAGCACATAGAACTTTAGGGGACTCTTATAACTCCCTTGCTCTCCAATTAGCTGATGGTTTTTTAGCCTTTTGTCTAATACATCATCTTGCATCAAAGAATCAACCACTTGTTTGATGGATTCTACGTCCCATCTTTGTTTGATCACTAATTTTAAATCTTTTACGTAAGTATTTTGGATATTCAGCTCTCACATAAATTAGCTTTCTTGCCTGTTTTCATTTTGCAAATCTTCTAATAATTCATCATGATCGTGATAATCTGTAGTCTGTGAATTTTTTATATATTCTACAGTTTCATCTGTTGGGGTCTGAAGTCTAAATAACAAAGCTTGTCTGATAGCTTGCTCAGCCTTTGTGTAATTTTTTATTTTTTTGTTAGTGCTCTTTATTTTATTTTGTAATTTATTAATTGTCTTTTTTATTTGCTCTAAGTTATTGTGAAGCATTTTTTCGCTCATCTTATCTAAGTGTTCTTTTCGGTTTTCCTTCTCATTATAACATGTAAGACTTTAGGAGATTCTTATAACTGGCAAATCATAAAGCTTGTGAGTTACAACATTACTTATATCACTCCACGTATTACTCACAGTGTCTATATCTACTAGCTTTTTAGTTTGCACCTTAAAAGCTAGCTCTTTTAATCTTGCCTCTGCTAACTCACGTTTTAGTTTTATCTTGCCCATATCACCAGTTATATTTTCAAGATTTATCTTATAGTTTAGATAAGCACTAAAACACTTTTTTACATCCCAAGCATCTTTTTCTTCTTTGCTAAGCACTCCTGCTTTTTCAAGATTGTACACATGCCTGTCAGTAAGACTTAGCAAGCTAGCTAGTGTTTTTGTGTTGACTAACACTTAGTAAGTCCCACTTGGCACACCAACACCCATAATATTACCTTTGTATGAAAATACCATCCCTCCATTATCAAACTTTCTTACAAAGGCATCTTTGCAAGAGGCGGAAGGAAATCTTTTAGAGCACTCCCCTTTTCTTAGTAGGGCTATAGTTAGCACACCTTGCCTATTTACATTAACCCCACTTAAGGTTATATCTTTACTGCTAGGGAGTTTTTCTTTACTTAGGCTTATAAATTCTTTAAAGGCATCTATATTTTGGTAGGCTTTTAGGTTGCTTTTATCATCAAACTTGCAGTTATTTAACAAAAAGTCTATGGCGATGGTTTTGCCATCATCATAAAGATTGTTAAATATATTAAATCTAGCACAGGCCTTAAAGCCTTCTGGGTCTTTTACTTCATTAGCCTTTAGATAGGTAGTTATCTTTTTACTTAAAAGTTTAGTTAAAGGTTTTGGGTCATAGTCATTTAGCAGTATCATCTTTGCTTTATAAAAGGCTATATTTTCTAAATTAGGTTTGGGCTTAGTGAGGGACTAACTAAAGGAAGCTTTACAAAAGTAGGAGGGGTTATCTTTGCAGGGGCTTTTTTAGATCTAAAGTTAAGAGGGGAAATTAAGCGCTACTTACTAACCCAAGTAAGCCATACTTTAAGCCCTGAAAGCTGGAGCATGAGTGCTAACTTTGAGTAGATATAGCCACATGCTTAGCAAAAAAGAAGTAAAAGATATAAGCAGTGAAGTTTTAAATGGTCTCTATCTAATTTATAAACTGCTGCAAGGTAAAAAGTTTGATATAAAAAAGCAAAGATGGAAGAGAAAGCATAAAAGGATATAAAAATGGCAGTAACTTTAAACATAACCGCAGATATAAGCACACTTACTAAAAGCCTGCATCAGTTTGATAGGCAAACTGCTACTTTAGGAGAAAAACTAAGTAAAAGCTTAAGTAAGGGCATAGTTCTAAAAAAGATTTATTAAAAAATCTTGTACAAAGCAAGGAAGCTAACGCCTTGTTTTTGTTTATATAAAAGCCCATTAGCTTTTATATAGCTAGTGTTTTGACCCTACTCTTTTGTCTTTATTTTTAGATATATTGAGTAGATAAAAAGCCCTGTAAAACATAAGCAAGAGTATAAAAAAAGTATGGTGATGTAGTGAGGTAGACCTAGTGCAAAAGAGCTTAAAACAAGCACTAGCGAAACTATAGATGCTATAGAATTAAACCACATATTAAGTTTTTTGTGTTTAGGATTAGGAAGTCTTTTTTCTTGTGTTTCTTTTGCATGCTTTAGCCCCTCCTTTATTGCAGAGTAGAAAAATACAAATATAGAAGGCAAGAAAGCGATAATAACTAATATCACTAGGGTTAAAATCATATATGACTCCTTAATATGCCATTCTAGCATATTTTCCTACTCCAAAGTTAGACTCATATCCCAGCCTTGTGAGCTTACATTGTGATTAACTTGAGAGATACTAAACTTATCTATCTTAGCTTCTCCTTGCATTGCTATATAAGTTTCTTCCATCTTTTACTCCTTGCTAGGTTCTGCTTTAAAAATCTTTACTGCCTCTTTTATAAGCTTAGTTTTAGTGTCATTTGCTATAAGTTCAAAAGACTTAGTGTAAAGATAGCTAACCTCGTCATATTTGCTGCTTCTGCGGTTATGTCCTTTTATACTCTCATATCTATAAAGTTTTGCTTTTTTTGCTTCAAAGCCGTGATTAGAGTTAGGGTCTTTGGTGGCAAAAAAGCGTCCACCCCTGCCTTTAGTTTTTAATTTCCCTGTTTTTTTATCTATCCTGCTTGCATACACAGATACTCCTTTGTCTTTATCTACTACAAAGCCACTTTTAAAAAAAGTCCTAGTACCTTTTTGTATCTCGACATTAGTTCCACCTTTAGTTGGTTTCATCTTAAAGTTGTTTATAGAAAGGGGAGTTTTTAAAGAGTAGATACTAACTTCTAGTTTATCCCTTCTAGCTCTATATGCTTTTTGTACCTTTAATAGAGCTTTTAGAAACTGAGGGCATAACACAAAGGAAGCTGGCAAAAAAAATAGGAGTTACTGAAAACACTGTAGGACTTTGGGCTAGAGAGGAAGGGAAGCTTCCAAAGTGGGCTAGCGTTATGTTTACACTTCTTTTAAAAGAAAAGGAGCTAGAAGAGCTTAAATCTAAACTAGCATCGTTGTAAAAACTTTAAGTATCCATTTTAATAAGTATAAATGTGTTTAAAATGCATTCATCCCCCTTTTATTTATAATTAAGAATATTTTCATATTTAAAGGCAAGAGATGTTAGATGCAAGTGTTTTAAAAGAGCTATAGGTGTTGATAGATCAAGTGTGAGTGACTGGGCTAGAGGAGTAAGGGGTGTTCCTAAATGGGCTTTACGTTTGTTTAGCTCTCCTACTTCTTTAGAAAAGATATTGCGTAAACTTAAGTTAGTATTTAAGTTGCTAGTAGCTTTCTTTATAGAATCGCTTAAAGTATTAGTTAGATTAGCCCCTGTAGCCCTAGTAACTCTATTTATAGCTTTACTTAGATCATCAAAGTCTGGCTTTAGTTTTAAGGTTAGTTCACTTTGCATCTTTTTGCTCTTTTAGGTAGTATTTATAGTAATGATAAAGATTAAAAGGATGAATGGATTTTTTTAAAAAGTCCTAGAGGTTGTGAAAAGGAGAAAATATGTGGATAGTAACTGCATACATAGTGTTTTTGGTTTTTCTTGTGTTGCTAGTTATGGCTTTTTATGTAGTTAAGTGGTATATAGGATTTATAATATGGTTATATAAGAGAACAGAAAATATAATAGAGCAGGCCAAGAGGTCAATAAGGCAAGAAAAGTTATAAAAGTTAGCTTGGCTTTATCTAACTCCAAGTCCTAGCGTTGCAAACTTCTTATAACAAAGAAGGCTGGGAATACATGACAAATCCTGTTATAACACATAGAACTTTAGAGGATTCTTATAATAATTTGTACCATCAATATGTATAAAGGCTTGTTATAACCCAAAAGACACAAACACCAATGAAAACCTAGCCATAGAGCTAGAAGCTTGCACGCCCTTTGGGGTAGATACAAGTGCCCTAGATAATCAACTAAAAAAGCTAAAAGATCTAAGAATCTGCACTGATATACCCGCGTGGGCTAAGGTGGCTTAGAATCTAGTGCTTAAGATCTCCATTTTGTAGTACTTTTAATCTAGCTATGTAGTTGTAAAAGTCTAAAAGAGGCTTAAGCAGGTTTGAAAAGGATGCTTTAATGGTTTTTTAATATCTTTTATATCTTTATCCCCCATACTTTTTAAGCATATCTATAACCTCATCAAACCTTTTAGCCCTCTCGTAGTAGTATAAAAAGGGTTCAACCCAAGCAGGGACTGGCTTAGTATCATTATTCCAGTTATTAACTGTGTTATAAGAGATGTTGGCTAAATCTGAGAAGTCTTTTTTACTTATACCTAGCTCTATTAATCTAGTAGTTAGTGCGTCTTTATCCATCTTTTAACCTTTTTATATTTTATACACGTATATTATAGTATTTTTATATGCATATGATGAAAAAGCCTGAACTTCATAATCATTTTAATATATAATTATATTGTTTTTATATCAACTAGATAGAATCTTAAATTAAAGGAGTAAAACAAGATGGCTAAGAAGTTAATAATACAACTATTAATTTTCAAAGTTGCCCTGCGTGATGTTTTAAGCTAAGATTAAGTTTAAAGGGGATTTTATACTGGCGGACAAGGAGGGATTCGAACCCTCGGTAATCTTGCGACTACGCATCCTTAGCAGGGATGTGGTTTAAGCCAACTCACCCACCTGTCCATCTGGTAGCTTTTATTTAGTAAAAAAAGACTGAGAATATATCAGATAAACTTTTAAAAGAACCTTAATTTGGCGGCTGCTATAATTGTCTCCTTAAAGATATAAGCTGCTTTCAAGGAGATAAGACATGGAAAAACTTTCCATCATAGATAGAAATGAGCTAGTTGAAAGCACTAAACTAGAAAGCGAGCAAGAAAGCACTTTACGCCCAAGTCTTTGGGATGACTTCATAGGGCAAGAACAGATTAAAAAAAATCTCCAAGTATCAATCAGTGCTGCCAAAAAAAGACGTCAAAAAGGTCAAAAAGAAGGGAATAACAAAGCAGAGTGTCTAGATCATATCCTCTTTTTTGGCCCTCCAGGACTTGGTAAAACTACCCTTAGCTACATAGTGGCTAATGAGATGAATGCCAACATAAAAGTAAGTGCCGCCCCCATGATAGAAAAGTCAGGCGACCTAGCAGCCATAATGACTAATCTAAATGAAGGCGATATACTTTTCATAGATGAGATCCACCGCTTAAGCCCAGCTATAGAAGAGATACTTTATCCGGCTATGGAAGACTATAGGCTTGATATCATCATAGGCAGTGGCCCAGCTGCCCAGACTATAAAGATAGACCTTGCTCCTTTTACCTTAATAGGTGCTACTACAAGGGCGGGCATGCTTTCTAATCCGCTAAGGGATAGATTTGGCATGAACTTTAGGATGCAGTTTTACAATCAAGATGAGTTAAGCCTTATCATAGAAAAAGCTAGCATCAAGCTTAATAAGGCAATAGATTCTAAAGCAGCAAGCGAGATAGCAAAAAGATCACGTGGCACACCACGTATAGCTTTAAGGCTTTTAAGGCGTATAAGAGACTATGCTGATGTTGCTGAAAAAGATAGTATAGACTATGACTTAGCACGCCACGCCTTAGATGAGTTAGGGGTTAATGAGCTAGGATTTGATGAGCTAGACTTAAAGTATCTAACCTTACTTGCTAATGCACAAAATCGCCCCATAGGTCTAAGTGCTATCGCTGCTTTTATGAGTGAAGATGAAGGCACTATCGAAGATGTTATAGAGCCTTATTTGCTAGCTAATGGCTTTTTGGAAAGAACTGCAAAAGGGCGTATAGCTACTTTTAAAACCTATGAAGTTTGTAAGATTCCTAGTCTTAATGGCAGGCTTTTATAGCTAGCTAAGATTTTAAGTAGAATCTTATCTAGCCTAGTTAGTTTTAGAATCTTTTTTATATAATGTTTTTACATTCACGTATTTTATAGTTTAAGTTTTATAAGGGTAGAAGTTGGGAAGCAATAACGCTGCAGGGAAAAAACACACAAGTATAGAAAGCCTTAAAAATGATACTACACAAGATAGTAACTTACAGCGCAAACTAACAAAACGTCATCTTATGATGATAGCTTTTGGAGGCGTTATAGGCACAGGGCTTTTTGTCGCAAGCGGGGATAATCTTTCTCAAGCTGGTCCACTAGGTGCACTTATATCTTACGCTGTAGGTGCACTTATCATCTATACAGTTATGCTTAGTCTTGGGGAGTTAAGCTCTTATTTTCCTAATGGTTCTAGTTTTGGAGAGTATGCACATAACTTTATCTCTCCTAGTGTTGGCTACGTGGTGGTGTGGCTTTACTGGCTTAACTGGATAGTGGCCATAGGGAGTGAGTTCACAGCTATAGGCTTTTTGATGCAAAGGTGGTTTCCCTACATTGATGTTTGGGTGTTTGCACTAATCTTTGGAATCATCATATTTTTATTAAATATATTCACAGTAAAGCTTTTTGCAGAGGGAGAGTTTATCTTTTCTTTTGTAAAAGTTATAGCAGTGATAGCCTTTCTTATAATAGGTGTAGTAGCAATAGTGCATAAGCTTATAACTCATGATTTTAGTTTTAGCTATACCTTTGCTAACTTTTATAAAGATGGAGTTTTTCCTCATGGACTAAGTGCTGTTTTAATGGTCATCCTAGCAGTTACTTTTGCCTTTTCTGGGACTGAATCTATAGGCGTAGCTATAGGTGAGACTAAGAATCCTCAAAAAGTCATGCCTTCAGCTATTAATGCAACCTTATGGCGCCTAGCTGTCTTTTTTATAGGCTCAGTTTTTGTGATAGCTACCTTACTACCTTCTAGTGAAGCAGCAGTTACTAAAAGCCCTTTTGTTAGTGTGCTAAGTGATGTTGGGATTCCATATGCGGCTGATATTATGAACTTTGTTATTATTATGGCTATATTTTCAGTGGCTAACTCTGGGCTTTGGGCAAGCTCTAGGATGCTTTTTACTCTAAGTAAGAAAAAAACCATCCCTGCTTTTTTTGGTAAGACTACTAAGAGAGGTATACCGATTTATGGAGTGATATTCTCCATGATAGGAGGTATCTTAGCCCTCTTATCTAAGATCTATGAACCTGAAAGTGTATTTTTACTTTTGATTAATGTAAGTGGGTTTGCAACCCTTATAGCATGGATGGCTATAAGCTTATCTCAGCTTAACTTTAGGCGTAAGTTTGTGCGTGAAGGAGGAGACATAAAGTCCTTGCCTTATAAAACTCCTTTTATGCCTTATACTCCCATAATTGCCATCATTTTATGCCTTGCAGCGATAGTTGGGTCTTTTTTTGATGTTGAGCAAAGATATGCTATTTATGCAACTATAGGCTTTAGTATAGTTTGTCTTATAGGCTACTTTGCACAAACCAAGTTTGGAAAAAAAGATAGAGTGTAGGCATGGGTCTTGTGCATAGATTTTCATCTTTTTAGAATCTTTTCTATATAATGCAAGCCAATTTGAACTTTTAAAGGTAGGTAATGGAGAAGGAGCAAAGGAAGAAGGACTACTCTAATCAAAAGATTAAAGACTTTACAGCACAAGATTCCTTTAAAAGAAGTCTTACCAAAAGACATTTAATGATGATAGCCTTTGGAGGCGTTATAGGCACAGGGCTTTTTGTAGCAAGCGGAGAAAACCTCTTCCAAGCTGGTCCTGTAGGTACTATCATAGCTTACTTTTTAGGGGCTATTATCATCTATTCAGTTATGTTATCTCTTGGAGAGCTTAGCTCTTATCTTCCCCACACTTCTAGCTTTGGTGAGTATGCACATAGATTTATAAGTCCAAGCACGGGCTATGTTGTAGCGTGGCTTTATTGGCTTACTTGGGTTGCTGCTTTAGGAGGTGAGTTTACCGCTGTAGGCTTTTTGATGCAGAGGTGGTTTCCCCATATAGATGTTTGGGTCTTTGCATTAATCTTTGGAATCATAATCTTTGCTTTAAATATCTATACAGTTAAAATCTTTGGTGAGGGTGAGTTTATCTTCTCATCTATAAAAGTAGCTGTAGTTATCATCTTTTTAGTTATAGGCATAGTGGCTATAGCACATAGGTTTATAACTCATGATTTCAGTTTTAGCTATACCTTTGCTAACTTTTATAAAGATGGAATCTTTCCGCATGGCATAAGTGCGGTTTTAGTGGTAATCTTGGCGGTTAACTTTGCTTTTTCTGGCACTGAGGTTATAGGTGTAGCAGTAGGCGAGACCAAAAATCCACAAAAAGCCATGCCTGCTGCGATTAATGCGACTTTATGGAGACTAGTAGTCTTTTTTGTAGGGTCTATTTTCATTATAGCTACTTTACTTCCTAGTAAAGAGGCTTCTTCATCTCAAAGTCCTTTTGTTACAGTCCTTAGTGATATTGGGATTCCATATGCGCCTGATATTATGAACTTTGTCATTATCATGGCTATATTTTCAGTTAGTAACTCTGGGCTTTATGCAAGTGCTAGGATGCTTTATGCATTAGGAGAGAAAAAGACTATACCGCCTATTTTTGCCTATGTAAACAAACGCGGGATTCCAGTAGTTGCAGTTATAGTTTCTATGATAGGAGGGATAATCGCCCTTCTTTCTAAAGTCTATGAGCCAGAGACTATATTTAAGCTTTTAATTAACATAAGTGGCTTTACTGCCATAGTCACTTGGATGGCTATAAGTTTATCCCAGCTTAACTTTAGACGCCACTTTGTAAGAAGTGGAGGCGACCTTAACTCCCTTCCTTACAAAACTCCTTTTATGCCCTATACGCCAATAATCGCCCTAGTGCTTTGTGCAGCTTCAATTATTGGGTCTATGTATGATGCTGAGCAAAGATATGCTATCTATGGAACTATAGTCTTTACTGCTATTTGCTATATAGGCTATTACTTACAGCATAAAAGAAAGAAAAAAAGAGGCGAGCTTAAGTCTTAGTTTGGCCTTTTTGAGGCAGTCAAATATTAAGGCATGTTAGCATTTAGTTAAAAGTAGATTCCAAAAGTGTGGAATTTATAAATCACACTATGTATGTGGGTAATATATAGGTAAAATAAAGTCAGAATCAAATCCAATATAAAAGGACGCTTATGAAAAAGTTAGTAATGCTTGATGCTTTAACCTTAGGGCAGTTTGATAAAAGTCTATTTAACATAGAAGGCTTTGAGAGTGTCTTTTATGACATAACTAAAAATGAAGATGTGCTTTCAAGATGTAAAGACGCCACTATAGTTATAACTAATAAAGTAGAGTTAAGAAAAGATACCTTAAAGCAGCTTCCTAACCTTAAATTAATCTGCGTTTCAGCCACTGGTACTAACAACGTGGACTTAGATGTCTGCAAAGAGCTAGGCATAGCTGTAAAAAACGTAGCAGGCTACTCTACTAAGTCAGTAGCCCAACACACTTTTATGTTAGCTTTAGGGCTTTTAGGTCAGCTTTCATACTACTCACACTATGTTTCAAGTAAGCAGTGGGAAGAAAGTGAGATCTTTTGCAACCTAGACTTTCCTTTACAAGATATTAACAACAAAGAATGGGGGATAATAGGACTTGGAAGCATAGGTCATGAAGTAGCAAAGATAGCCACTACTTTTGGTGCAAAAGTAAGTCACTACTCAACTAGTGGTAAAAACACGCACGCTAGCTATCCTAATAAAAGCTTAAAAGACTTGCTAAGCACTAGTGATATCATCTCTATCCATGCACCATTAAATGAAACAACTAAGAATCTAATCTCTAAAAACGAACTAGCCTTACTAAAAGAAAATGCAGTGCTTTTAAACCTTGGTCGTGGTGGAATCGTTAATGAAAAAGATCTAGCTAGTGAGATTAAAAAAAGAAATATCTTCTTTGGTGCTGACGTGCTAGAAAAAGAGCCTATGGAAAAAAACCATGTGTTTAATGAGCTTTTTAACTCTAAGGATAAAAATAAGCTTTTGCTTACTCCTCATGTTGCATGGGCTTATGAAGATTCTAAAAACACTCTTATTGCTTCAGTTGTGGCAAATATCAAAGACTATCTAGGAGGCAAGTAGTGTATAAAGACTTTTCAAAACAGCATATCCTTCATAGCATTAATGACTTTAATGAAGCAAAGCAAGTAATACCCGGTGGTGTTAACTCTCCAGTTCGTGCTTTTGGTGCTGTAGGTGGGACACCTCGCTTTATAAAAAAAGGAGAGGGCGCTTACCTAAGTGATGAAGACAATAACACTTATTTAGACTTTGTGCAAAGCTATGGTCCTTTAATCCTTGGTCATGCACATCCTAGTGTCTTAAAGTGCTTACATGAAATCATGCAAAATGGTTTTAGCTTTGGTGCACCAACTGAGCTAGAAACCGCCTTGGCAAAAGAGCTAGTTTTGCTAATACCGGGCTTAGAAAAAGTACGCTTTGTAAACTCAGGCACAGAAGCCACTATGAGTGCTATAAGGCTTGCACGTGCTTATAGTGGTAAAGATGATATAGTAAAGTTTAGCGGCTGCTATCATGGACATAGTGATAGCCTCTTAGTTAAGGCTGGAAGCGGTCTAGCAACTTTTGGGGCTACTAGCTCTCTAGGTGTGCCAGAAGATGTGGCAAAGCACACTATAGTTGCAGAGTATAACTCTATAGAATCTTTTAAAGAAGCCTTAAGGCTAAGTAAAAACATAGGCTGCGTCATAATAGAGCCAATAGCAGGCAACATGGGCTTAGTCCCAGCTAAAAAAGAGTTTTTATTAGAGCTACGTGAACTTTGCACCAAACACAACATAGTCTTAATCTTAGATGAAGTCATGAGTGGCTTTAGAGCAGGTCTTAGAGGAAGCTATGAGTTTTATGGAGTAGAAGCTGACTTATATACCTTTGGCAAAGTTATAGGTGGAGGTTTTCCACTAGCTTGCTTTGGAGGTGGTGATCACATCATGAAGCTTCTTAGTCCAGTTGGTGGGGTGTATCAAGCAGGTACTTTAAGTGGGAATCCTATAGCAGTAGGTGCAGGACTTATGAGCCTAGCAATAATAAGGCAAGATGATGGTCTTCTTTATGAAAGGCTAGAAAGCTTGGCTACTAGGCTAGTTACTGGGCTTAAAGAGGGTGCTAAGAGTAATGGCTTTAGTTTGCAAACTGAAGTAAGAGGGTCGATGTTTGGCTTTTTCTTTAATGACAAACCTGTAACTAACTTTAAAGAAGCCTTAGAATCTAATACTGAGCTTTATGCAAGATGGCATGCTAAGATGCTAGATCGTGGTGTTTACTTTGCACCTAGCCAGTTTGAAACTAGCTTTATATGCGCCCCTATGAATGAAGCTATGATGGATGAAGTCATAGTTAAGTCAAATGATGCCCTAAAAGAGATAAAACATGATGCTTAAAGGCTATCTTAGTGCCTAGTCCTAAAGATTCTAATACTACTAATAAAAGTGTGCCTAACTCTGATATGGAAGGCACTAAGTGGTACTCACTAGTAAGTAACGCTTATAATGCAAGCCTTGGCATATCCATGGTCGTGGCTGTGCTTATAGGGCTAGGCATAGGCTATGCTCTTTATAAACTCACTGACTGGAAGTGGTTTATAGTTATAGGGCTAGTTTATGGCGTGGCAGCAGCTATCTTAAATGTCTATAAGGCTTATAAAAGACTAAAAAAAGATATGGATTCTTTACGTGAGCAGCCTAAATATAAAGAGGCTATAAGACTTCAAAATGAAGCCTTAGAAAAAAGAGAGGCTAGAGAAAGGGCTAGAAAGTCTAAAAAGTAAAAAAGATCGTTTTTATAGGTAGTTTTTGTCTCATGTGCTAGAAGTACAGAATGCATGATAAAGAAATCAAATATTAAAAAAACTTTTCTAGTTTTATAGAATCTAATTTTTATAGTTTTAGATTCTATATTTCAATACTTTCTTTTTTTATTATTTATTACTACCTTCTATTAACTCTAATCTTGCATCAATCAAAGCTAGTTGAAACTGCAAAAAGTTGCATATCATATTAAGCTTTACTCTATCATTAGTTTGTATCTCTATTATCTCATCATCATCACTACTAGGTTTTATGCCTTCAAATAGCACAAAAAGTCTTTCTTTTAAGGCGTGTAAGAACTCCGCTTCACCAGCATTAGCATTAATACCTATATCTTGATAGCCTCTTTCATCTACTGCATTTTCAAGCTCGTTTAAAGTCTGAAGGACTACATCTTTTAGTTCCATCTATAAAGCCACCTTATAACACTTTCATCTTGTGTTTTTATCCCATCTATCTTATCTTTTAAGTTTGTTGTATTAAGACTACCAGAGATACTTTTACTTTCTATATGATTAATAGCTTTTGTGCCAAGTTTTGCTTCGTATAACTCTAAAGGAGTTAGGGCTTCATCAGTAGAATCTTTTAGCTCTAAAATCTTTTCATAGATAAGCTTGGATTTGTTTGGATTCCCTTTTATCTCATAGACATAAGCTAGGCTTAAAAGCTTTCTATACATTTTAAAGCTTTGCTTCTTTTATATTGTTAGCTAGAAGACTTCCTAACTCTTTACAGCCTAAAACCTCTTTGGCATCAAAGCTAGCAAGGTCTTTGCTTCTAACTCCTTCTTTTAAAGCCTTTTTTATGGAATCTAGTATCAAAGCGCTAGCTTTTGGCACTTTTAGATGGTCTAAAAGCATGCCTAAAGATAGTATGCAAGCGATTGGATTAGCTATATCTTTGCCTGCTATATCTGGAGCACTGCCATGTATTGGCTCAAAGAGGGCAGTTGTGCTACCTATACTACTTGAAGGGAGAAGACCAATAGAACCTGTTAGCTGGCTAGCCTCATCACTTAGTATATCTCCAAACATATTATTAGTTACTATTACATCAAAGCTTTTTGGTGCCCTTATTAACTGCATAGAAGCATTATCAACATATAAATGATTTAAAACTACTTCAGGGTACTCTTTACTTACCTCAGTTACTACTTCACGCCAAAGTTCACTTACTTCTAAGACATTAGCCTTATCTACACTTGTGACATGCTTTCCTCTAGTCATAGCTAGCCTAAAAGCCACGTGGGCTATGTTTCTTATCTCACTTTCTTTATAGCCCATAGTATTAAAGCCATATCTATCTCTGCCTAGCTTTTTTATACCCCTTGGGGTGCCAAAGTAGATTCCAGAGATAAGCTCTCTTACTATGACAAGATTAACCCCTTGCACTACTTCTTTTTTAACAGGGCTTGCATCTACTAGCTCATCAAAGACAAAAGCAGGTCTTATGTTGGCATAAAGTCCAAGCTCTTTACGTAGGGCTAAAAGTCCTGCTTCTGGTCTTTTATCTTTTTCTATACTTTCCCACTTAGGGCCACCTATAGCACCAAAAAGTACAGCATCACTTGCTTTGCAGACCTCTAGTGTCTTTTTTGGTAAAGGAGTAGCAAAGGCATCATAGGCTGCCCCTCCTATCAAGGCTTCATTCAAACCATACTCAAAGCCTAGCTTTTCGCTCAAAGCCTTTAGTACTTTTAAAGCCTCATCAACTACTTCAACACCTATGCCATCACCTTTTAGTACTGCTATATTTAAAACTTTTTTCATTATGTCTTAGCCTTGTATAGAATCTAGTTGCTTTTTAGCATAAGACATAAGACCACCACTATCAACTAAAGACTGCATGAACTCTGGGATGTCATTAAACTTATAAGTAGTGTTTTGAGTAAGGTTTTTAACAACTCCAGCTTTCAAGTCTATATCTAAGTTATCACCTTCTTTTATAGAATCTATATCTTTTTTATCTAACTCTAGTATAAGAAGACCTGTGTTAAAAGAGTTTCTATAAAAGATACGTGCGAAATATGGTGCTAGAACTGCTTTTATGCCAGCAGCCTTCAAAGCAATTGGCGCATGCTCTCTACTTGAGCCACAGCCAAAGTTCTCTCCAGCTACTACTATATCACCCTCGCTAATCTCTTTAGCGAAGCCAACTCTTGCATCTTCGAAAATCTTTTTAGCCAACTCGTTTGCATCGCTTGTGTTTAGATACCTAGCAGCGATTATTAAGTCTGTGTCTATGTTATCTCCAAACTTCCATACTTTTGAACCCATGTTACTACCTTAGATTTAGTATTTAGGCTTATTATAGCTTTTATTTATCAGGCAAGACCTTTTATAAATGCGTCTAATTAAGCCCTAAAGGCTTTTAATTAAGCCTTTTCTTTTTTAGCTTTTAAGCTTTCTTTTTTCTTAGCAAGGGGGATTATTTTAAGCCCATTTTTATCACAGCTTATTTTTGCTTCTCCTCCATGTTTTAACTCACCAAAGAGTATAAGCATGCTAAGTTTTGGTTTTATATCAGAATCTATTATGCGTCTTATCTCTCTAGCTCCAAGTGAGTTATCAATTGACCTTTGGGCTATAAAGCTACTAGCTTTAGAATCCATTTTTAAAGTTATATTTTTGCTTTTTAGACTAGCTGTTAAATCATGGATATACTTAATAGCTATCCTTTCATAGTCTTTTTCACCAAGCTGGTTAAAGTGCACTACTGCATCAAGTCTGCCTCTAAACTCTGGGGTAAAAAGATCTTTTATAGCCCTATCTTCTTTATTTTTAGCATCTAAAAAGCCCATGCTAGCACTTTCTTTGCTTCCTGCATTACTAGTCATGATTAAGATGACATTTTTAAAATCAGCCTTATTGCCCATATTATCAGTTAGGGTTGCACTATCCATAACTTGAAGCAAGACGTTATAGATATCAGGGTGGGCTTTTTCTATCTCATCAAGCAGTAAAACACAGTGCGGATTAGTTCTTATCTTAGTTACTAGCAAGCCGCCATTATCATAGCCAACATAGCCGGGTGCTGAGCCTATAAGCTTAGTTACTGAGATAGATTCTGCATACTCACTCATATCAATTCTTTCAAACTTTATCCCTAGAGTATTAGCTAACTCACGGCTTAGTTCTGTCTTGCCAACCCCACTAGGACCAGCGAAAAGAAAAGTAGCTATAGGTCTATCTAACTCACCAAGTCCAGCTTTGTTAATCCTGATCTTTGCGACTACTTCATCTATAGCCTTATCTTGAGAGAAGATTCTTTGTTTTAACTTAGAATCTAAGTCTAAAAGCAAGCTATCTTCGCTTTTAGTAAGCGTGCTTTTTGGTATGTTTATACTACTAGCTAGTAAGTCTTCTATCTGAAGCTTTGTAATAAGCGTTGCTTCACTTTTCCCTTTAGACTTAAGCTGGGTTTTAGCACCTACTTCATCTATTAAGTCTATTGCCTTATCTGGTAAATGTCTATCAAATATATACTTTGAAGATAGCTCTACACTTGCTTGTAAGGCTTCATGGTCGTATTTGACATTATGAAACTTTTCATAAATTGGCGCTATTTTTTCTAAGATCTTTAAGCTATCTTCAGGACTTAGTTCATCGATTTTTACTTGTAAAAAGCGGCGGCTAAGGGCCTTATCTTTTTCAAAAGTAGCCTTATACTCTGCAAAGGTTGTAGCACCTATGACTTTTATAGCACCACTTGCAAGACTAGGCTTTAAGATATTACTTACATCTATGGTGCTTCCAGTAGTAGACCCAGCCCCAACCATCATGTGGATTTCATCTAAAAATATGATTACATTCTTTCTTGCAGTTAACTCTTTTAAGATGTTTTGCATCTTAGTTTCAAACTCACCTCTATACTTAGTCCCTGCTACAACCGAGCTTATATCTAAAGAGTAGATGATGGAATCTTTTAGCTTGGCTGGCACTTTTTTATTAATTATAGCTAGGGCTAGACCTTCTATGATGGCACTCTTACCAACGCCTGCTTCACCTAGTAGCACAGGGTTATTTTTCTTCCTTCGACAAAGAATCTGAATTATCTTATCTAACTCTTTAGTCCTTCCTACTAGTGGGTCAATCTTGCCTTTTTTTGCCTCTTCATTTAAATTAGTAGCAAACTCATCTAAGATAGATTTTTTAGCATTACGCTTAGTATCTTGATGTAGCTGAGAAGACATCTGCTTTTCAAGCTGGAACTTAATCACAGCCTTTTTAAGATTCCCTAAAGTTACACCTTCCATATTTAAAAGTTTTACAGAGTAGGCTCTATCTTCACTCATCATAGCAACTAAAAAGTCTTCTATGCCTGCGTTTTCTTGACCAGCACTCTCTAAGTGATCCATCATATTTGCATAAACTCTCATCAAAGCTGGAGTGTTTTGAAGTTCGTGATCATAGTTAAGATTTATAGTGCTTGGGACATATCTTTGAAGATAGCTTTCTATGGCGCCACTAAGCTTATCTATATCTATGTTATCTTTTACTGAAGTAAGGATTTCCACACCTACTTCATGCTTTAAAATAGCATGAAATACATGCTCTATGGTTAAAACGCTGTGCCTTAAAATGCCAGCGTACTCTATAGCTGCATTAAATACATATGATAAAAATTCATCTAATTTATTATTCATGATACTTCCCTTATTTCTAACACTAAAGGCTCTTTAGCTTCTCTAGCTAAATCTCTTGCGGCTTGCAACTTATACTCAGCTATATCATATGGATATATACCGCCTATGCCTTCACCCTTTGTATGGATGTGCATCATGATGAAGTTTGCTTCAGTCTTATCTTTATCAAAAATCATCATAAGCATGTTTACTACAAACTCCATAGTTGTGTAGTTATCATTAAAAATGATAACTGCATAAAGACTTGGCTTAAGGTTTTGTGCTTCGTTTTTTGTTAAAAGACCTTCATCTTTTTCGCTTTGATTAGTAGTCATGGCATTGACTACAGATATCATGCCTTCTACTGCTTTTTTTATACCATCTTTAGTTAAAGGTTTGTCATCTTTCTTATTTTGTTTCATTCTCACTCCCATTATGTTGCAAGTATGTTGTGTAAGGTCAGGTCTGATTATACTAAATATGCTTACACACTTAGAATCTATTTTGCATAATATAACCTTTAGCAATGCAAATAATTTAAATTTTAAAGATACTTAAAATGCTATTTTAGAGATAATAGCCTTTCAAATTGCCATGTATAGGATTTTATTAGTAGATATTTTGCTAGTTTGTGAAAAGAAGAGATATAAAAAGGTTTAAAGTTGCTAGAGTTTTTAGGGTTTTTAACGCAGGATAATATAGTGGCATTTGTATTATTGCTACTAAGATTTGGTGCTATCCTTGCCTTTTTTCCTTTTTTTGATAATCAACTAGTGCCTATAAGCGTTAGGGCTGCCCTTGCCTTTGTGCTGACTGTTACTTTTTTTCCATTAGTTCATGTGGTTGTGAGGGTAGATTCTTTAGGTGAGTTAATCATGGCTGGGTTTTTTGAGATAGTACTTGGCTTTATTTGCGGTCTTGCCTTACAAGTAGTTTTTTCAGCCATTATCTTTGCTGGAGATATGATTAGCTTTGCTATGGGATTAACCCTAGCTTCTACTTTTGACCCCATGAGTGGAGGCACTAAGCCAGTTATAGCACAAGTTATTATCTTGCTTATGACTCTTATGGCTTTGCATTTTAACTTCCACTACTTATTTTTAGATATCATAGCTAGGACGTTAAATAGCACGCCGCTTGGGGGATTTGTCTTGCAGCAAGATGTGTTAAACTACTTTGTAAAAGCCTTTAGTCATATGTTTGTTTTAGGCTTTATGCTAGCTTTTCCAGTGCTAGCTATCATCTTGTTTTCTGACATAATATTTGGGATGATAATGAAAACTCACCCGCAGTTTAACCTGCTTGTGATTGGCTTTCCAGTAAAAATCGCCATAGGACTAGTAGCCTTAATAGTTATCATACCTTCTATGGTGGCGATATTTAAAGATAACTTAGGCGAGGTTTTTAAAGCCTTATGGAAGATACTAACTTAAAAAGTGTGATTAGATGAGTGAAGCTAACTTTGAAGTAACTGGCAGTTTGGATTCTAAGACTTTAAATATAGAGTGTCATGGTCCTATAGAAAGTTATGAAGATTTCAAAGACTTTAAAGTAGCCTTTTTTGAGATCGCAAAGTCAGACCCAATCTCTCATATGAGTAACCCAACCTTTACCACACTAAACATTATGTTCATAGAAAGCTATCCTATATCTGATAATATCTTTGGATTCTTACTAAAACTAAAGATTAGAGATAAAATAGAAGTGAACTTCATGACCGATGATAATCGAGTTTTGAATTCAAGTGTACATATACATCTAGATGAAAAGTTAAATATGAAACTTTTTTACGCAACTAAATAACACGGAGCAAAACAATGCAATATTCTAAAAAAATACTAGGACTACACGAATCAGCAACCATAGCGGTTGACACACTAGCCAAAAAGCTAAAAGCAGAAGGCAAAGACATCTTAAGCTTTTCAGCAGGTGAGCCAGACTTTGACACACCTAAGCCCATTAAAGATGAAGCAGTTAGGGCGCTAAATCTTGGCTTTACTAAGTACACTCCAGTAGCTGGAATCCCTGAGCTATTAGACGCTATAAGAGAAAAGTTAAAAAGGGATAATGGCTTAGAGTATGAAAGAGATGAGATTATAGTTAGTAATGGTGCTAAACAAAGCCTTTTTAATACCTTCCAAGCTTTAATAGATGATGGTGATGAGGTCTTAATCCCTTCTCCTTACTGGGTAACTTACCCTGAGCTTGTAACCTATAGTGGTGGTAAGCCAGTTTTTGTGCCAACTAAGCAAGAGTATAACTTTAAAGCAAGTGCCCTAGACTTTGAAAAGCATATCACCCCAAAAACAAAGGCACTAGTTTTAACTAGTCCTAATAACCCAACAGGCATGGTCTATGACAAAGAGGAGCTAACTGAGATAGCTAAGATGGCAGTTAAACATAAGCTTTGGGTTATAAGTGATGAGATGTATGAAAAGCTAGTTTATGGAGTTAAGTTTCACTCTATTGGATCACTAGGTGAAGATATATTAAAACAAACTGTGACTATTAATGGTCTTTCTAAGTCAGTGGCTATGACTGGTTGGCGCATGGGCTATGCTGCCTCTAAGGATAAAAAGCTAGTTAAGCTAATGACTAATCTTCAATCACAGTGCACTTCAAATATCAACTCTATAACTCAAAAAGCTTCTATTATCGCCCTTAGCCTTACTACTGAAGTAGAGCAGATGAGAGAGGCTTTTGAAGCAAGAAGGGATGAGGCATGTGCCATTATAAAAAGGATTTCTGGTATAAGTGTGGTAAAACCAGATGGTGCTTTTTATCTTTTTATAGATATCTCAAAAGTCAAAGGCTTTAATGGAGATAGTATGGAGTTTTGTAAAGAGCTATTAAATCAAAAAGGCGTTGCACTAGTCCCGGGAGTTGCTTTTGGTATGGATGGCTTTGTAAGGATGAGCTTTGCTTGCAGTATAGAAGATATAAGAGAAGGTATAGCTAGGATAGAAGCCTTTATAAAATCTTAAGGAATGGCTATGAACTATATGGATGTTATGGATGAAAGGTACTCTTGTCGCAACTTTGATCCTAAAAAAGATATAAGCGATATCAACCTTAAAGAGATTCTAGAAGCAGGGCGTAAAAGCCCTAGTTCTATAGGCATAGAGCCTTGGATGTTTTACGTTATAGAATCTAAAAGCTTAAAACATGATATCAGGCTAGCTTGTAATAATCAGCCTCAAGTAGAAGAGTGTGCAAAGCTTGTAGTAGTTCTAGCTAAGATTGATGACTTAAGACCTAATAGACCTCATGCTGATATGATGGTTACTAGAAGACATGATAAGAGCGATGCACAAAAAGAGGAGTATAAGAAGTGGTATAAAGCTAGGTTTGAAGGGCTTAGTGATGAAGCCCTTTATCACTACTCTTCACTTCAGTGTTACATAGCTAGCACTAATATGGTTAATATGGCAGCAAGCCTAGGCATACAAAGCTGCATAGTTGCGGGCTTTGATAAAAAGACTTTAGAATCTACTCTCAATCTAGATCCTTTAAAGCTTCAAGTAAGCCTAGTCTTATGCTTTGGCTATGCTGCAAGTCCTAGGAAGCAAGCACAGCTTAGACGAAGTTTTGACTCTGTAGTAAAGTTTATATATTAAAGATTTATTTAGATTCTATAGCTTTGTAGAATCTAGTTTAGTTTTACTTTTTTTAAATCTAACACGTTTTTTTAGAAACATAGCAAGTACTGCATAATAGTAAAAAAGCACTTTTAGCCTTTCTCAAGGACTAAAGGTGCTTTGTGTGGCGTATGTTAGTTAGCTATAAAATGCATTAGTAGTAAGGGCAATTATTGCAAAGATTAAAAGTATGATAGCCCATAAGAAAAGGGCACCTAAAAGACCAAAGATTCTAGATCTTTTATCAGTTATCTTTTTAACTTTTCTCTCTATACTTGAGCCTATGAAGTAGATGATGTAAGCTACCATGTACACTATAGATATATCTAAAAACGCCCATGCCGCCCTTGAAGTGGCAAAGAAGACAAAGATGATAAAAACTATAATGGCTAGATAAAAGATCCAAAGAAAGACTTTGAAGCTTTTAGGTCTAGGAGTGAAAATCTCCTTACTTCTTCTTACTAGGTAAGATATACCCCAGTATAAAAGAAATATAATGATGTATAAAAGTGCGATTAGGGTGATTATTGTCATAGTCATAATTTCAGCCTTTAATAGTTTTATTTGCTTATTTTACATAACTTGTACCCTAAATTGCATGAATAAATTTTACTTTTCACTTCGTGCTTTTTCATCTAGCTCTTTTGCTAGTTTCTTAGCCAGGCTTATATTAACCTTGCCACTTCCTAGTATTGGGATACTTTCAACTACAAAGTATTTGCTAGGCTTATAGATATTAGTTAGATTAGAAGTTTTTATAAGCTCTATAAGTTCTTTATGTGAATCTTTGCTATCTTGGATAAGTAAGGCTACAACTTCACCTTTTTTGGAATCTTCTAGTGCACAAGCGTGGATTTTCAGATCTAAATTTTCAGGTATAAGCTTAGTTATCTCTTCTTCTATAAGGCTTAAGCTTATCATCTCACCGCCAGTTTTTACAAAGCGTGAGTATCTATCTACTATGTATAAAAAGCCACATTCATCAAGATAGCCTTTATCGCCACTTTTATACCACTTGATTCCATCTTGAGTGATTATTACTTCATTAGTCTTTTCTAAGTCATTTAGATAGCCTAGCATGACTTGATGCCCACCTATTAAGATAAGGCCACTTTCGTTAGTAGGTAGCTCTTTTAAGGTATCAGGGTCTACTATTCTTATAGCAGTGCCAGGCAGTGGCATACCAACTGAGCCTTCCTTACTGCCTATGTGACATACCCACTTAGTGGTGTCAAACCTATCAGGCAAGTTCACACTTGCTACAGGAGTAGTTTCAGTTGCCCCATATCCTTCTTGTATAGGTTTATTAAACTTTTTTAAGAATCTAACCCTTACTTCAGCACTAAGTTTTTCAGCCCCAGCTACTACTAAGCGTAAAGATTCAAACATCATGGCATTTAGCGCGTTTGATTTAGAGTAGATATTAAAAAGTGTTGAAGTGCCGCACATGATAGTTACTTTGTTTTTAGCTATGCACTTTGCTATCTCAAGTGAGTTTAAAGGATCTGGGTAGGTTATAAGTTTTATGCCATCTATCAAAGGAAGCAAGGTAGTCACAGTTAACCCAAAGGCGTGAAATGGCGGTAAGGAGCCAAGCATAACGTCTTTGTTACTAGCGTATATGACATCTGAGATCTGAGAGATATTACTCATAATATTAAAGTGGCTTAGCATCACTCCTTTTGGCAAGCTTTCACTACCACTGCTAAAAAGTATGCAAGCACAAGTCTTGGTATTTCTTACATTGTTAAAAACTAGGTTTAGTAAGAAAGCAGGTAAAAGCTTAGCTAGCAGTATAAAGCTAAGTGCTTTTGCTTTTTTCTCTTTTATCTTTGCAAACACTTCTTCCATGTAGAAGTTTTTAGTTTGACTTAGATTTAAGTTTATGCCCTTAAGACTTAGCTTTTCTAAAAAAGCCTTTGAAGTATAGATATAGCTTATCTCAGCTAGTTTTATAGAATCACTTACGTTTTTATCTCCACCGGTAAAGTTTAGATTCACACTAGTTTTACCAGCTAGAAAGATAGCCATGTTACAAAGTATGCTTGCTATGCCTGAGGGTAAAAGTATGCCTATGTTTTGGGTGTCTTTAGGGATGCTTTTACTTAAGATTAAAGCTAGGGCTAGAGTTTTAAGATAGCTAAACTCACCTATCATAGAATCTATTATGGCTATATCAGTGCTTCTTTTTTTACATGAGTAGATAAAAGCTTTTCCTATATCTCCTAGGCTATCGCAGCGTGAACGCCACGCTTTAAAAGATAACTCAAAAATCTTCTTTTTTATAAGCGAAGGAGGAGAGCTTATACTTATAGGATTCCCAAAAGCTATGCTTACAAGACGTTTTTTAAGATTCTTACGTCTTTGCTTAAACTCAGCATCTGACTTTGAAAAGCTACTCCCCCAAAGTCCACACATATAAAAGGGCACAATAACAGTTTTAGATTCCATATCTTTTAGTTTTAAGTACTCATCATCAATATCAGTTATATGCCCATTAAGAGAAAGCTCACCACTTGAAAACATACAGACTATATGCCCTTTATCTAGCACAGCTTTTACCTTTTCTAGGTAGTCTTTTTTGGTTCTATCTATGACGTTTGAGAATCTTAAAAAGAGTTTTAAAACTAGGCTAAGCCCGCTAGTATCAAGGACGAAAAAGACCTTCCTAGGCACAGCCATTTGTACTATAGCCCAGTCTATTAGCGAGAACTGATTCCCAAGCAAGAGAGTGCTTCCAGTTTTTGGTACTTTAAAAAAGTCTTTTACTATGAGTTTGTAGCGCTGGGCAAAAGTTAGATTTGTAAGTAGTCTTGAAAGTGAAAAAGGCATCTTTACTATGACGCCAAAAGATATGATGATACTGCATATGACAACTATGTTAAAAAGGATTCTTATATCAAGTTTTGCTAGGGCAAAGATAAAAAAGATGACTAAAACCACTAAAGATACTAAGGCTTGCAAGAAGTTAGAAGTAAGCAAGATCCTTCCTGCGTCATTTTTACTTGAGTAGAACTGCAAAAGGGTGTGCAAAGGCACTATTAAAAAAGCCATGCCTATACCACATATAAAAAAACTTATATAAGGAGTGATATAAGTTTTCATCATAAGAAGTATTAAAGATACACAAACTAGTATAAGTCCAAGGGGTATAAGTCCTGTTTCTATGTAGTTTTTAGAAAAGCGCCCAGATATGATAGAGCCTAGTGTCATGCCTATTATCCCTACTAGGAAGTAGAAATCTAGCGTGCTATTACTTATACTTAAAAGACCAAAGTAAGAAAAAAGCGTAGCTATGATACCAGCAAATATACACATGCCAAGGGTTGGATATAAAAGATGCTTATCTTTTAAGACTAAGTTTAGATTCTCTTTTAAAAGCCTTCCTTCAAAATAGGCCTTTTTATCAAACTTCATAGTTGTGCTAGATCTTTTTATACGCAGTTTGTAAGTAAAAAATACTAGTAAGCAAGATATAAAAAGTAGTAAAAGTGCTAGAGGCCAGATTGCATGAAGTATGACTGTGATATCTCGCACGCCTAGAGGGTAGATGCCATGAAACAAAAGGCTAAAGATTAAGATAGCAAAAAAGATAGATACTAAAAAGCTAGCTCTAAAGATTCCATTACCCCAAGCTAGATATCTATCGCCAACTAGCTCTTTTAAGTGGACTTGTAAGGTTGGAAGTAAGATAGCACTTTGAAAACTAAGCAGCAAAGAAAGAAAAAAGCTAAGAGAAAAAAGACCTAACCAAAGACTAAGCACAGCTATAAGCATTATTATAAAGCTAATCATAGAAAGCACCCTTAAAAGTCTAGCTTTTGAAACTAAGTCCACTACAAAACCTATGGGGCTTAGGACTAGTAAAAAAGGCAGTATGATAAAAAGTGCTAGCAAAAAGTATAAGTAAAGTGGACTATTAGTCTCTATCAAGGCACTATATAGTAGCACTTTGTAACTAGAATCTATAAACATACCTATGAAGGCTACTAAAATGATGGTGCTAAAACCTTTTTTTTTCCATATATCTCTCAAATATCTTTCCTATTAAATAAAGCTAGTTTTCATCCCCAGCATCACTTCTTTTACTACTAGTTTTAGAATCCAAATTCTAGTATTTTGCTACCTTTGTAATCTTTTTACAAAGATGAGAAAAACTTAGTACGCCAAGTTCCATATTTTTGCATCTTTTGAATGAAAACAAGATATTATATTCAAACGCTTAGTCAAATAGCATTAAGCTAAATCACATTTCACAATATTTATGATTGTTAATGCTTGGTAAATATTAACTTAACTTTGATGCTTTTTTAAGTTAAGGCTAATGTTAATCATATTACAATCTTTGTCACGCTTATTGATTTTTTTGAAGGAGATATAAATGCAAGAGGGTTCAAAACTAGAGTACAACTACTCCATTGCAAAATGGTTTTTGTACATAGCGTTGGTCACTGGCTTCATAGGTATGCTAATAGGTCTAGTTCTAGCTTTTGAGCTAGCTTATCCAGACCTAAACTACATAGCAGGTCAGTACTCGCTATTTGGAAGGCTTAGACCACTTCACACAAACGTTATCATCTATGGATTTACGTTAAGTGGTATCTGGGCTGCTTGGTATTACATTGGACAAAGAACGCTAAAGATTACTTATAATCAACATCCGTTTCTTAAGTTCATAGGTTACTTACACGTAGTTTTATATATCATCTTACTAGTTGTAGCTGTTGTTACTCTTTTTGGTGGCTTAACTCAGTCTAAAGAGTATGCAGAGCTAGATTGGCCAGTGGATATATTAGTCGTTATAGTATGGGTTGTTTGGGGTATAAGTCTTTTTGGGTCTATGGCTGTTAGACGTGAAAGAACCATATATATCTCGCTTTGGTATTTCATAGCTACCTTTACTGCTATATCTATACTTTATATATTTAATAACCTTGCAGTTCCAACCTACTTTATAGCTGGTGTAGGAAGCTTTTGGCAAAGTATATCAATGTATGCAGGAACTAATGACGCTTTAATTCAATGGTGGTGGGGACACAATGCTGTTGCGTTTGTATTCACAAGCGGTATCATTGCGTTAATTTACTACTTCTTACCTAAAGAATCTGGTAACCCAGTTTTCTCATATAAGTTAACGCTATTTTCTTTCTGGAGTTTGATGTTTGTGTATATCTGGGCTGGTGGTCACCACCTTATATATTCAACTGTTCCAGATTGGGTACAAACTCTAGGGTCAGTTTTCTCTGTTGTGTTAATACTTCCTTCATGGGGTACTGCTATAAACATGCTTCTTACTATGAGAGGTCAGTGGCATCAGTTAAAAGAATCACCTTTGATTAAGTTCTTAGTTCTTGCATCAACTTTCTATATGCTTGCAACTTTAGAAGGACCGATCCAATCAATCAGATCTGTTAACGCC
Organism: Helicobacter sp. 11S02629-2; assembly: GCF_002272875.1. Taxonomy (GTDB): domain Bacteria; phylum Campylobacterota; class Campylobacteria; order Campylobacterales; family Helicobacteraceae; genus Helicobacter_I. The sequence continues at coordinate 121,708 of NZ_MLAN01000004.1, read as the reverse complement.
CTTGCTCACTTTACAAACTGGATCATAGGTCACGTTCATGATGGTACTTTAGGATGGGTTGGCTTTACTATCATCGCTGGTCTTTATCATATGCTGCCTAGGATGTTTAAAAGAGAGATCTACTCAAAAAATATTATTGAAATCCACTTCTGGATCATGACTATCGGTATAGTTTTCTACTTCGCAAGTATGTGGGTAGCTGGTATCGTTCAAGGTATGATGTGGAGAGACTTAACACCTTATGGAGAGCTTAAGTACTCCTTTATAGATACAGTAGTTGCTATACACCCTTACTATGTCATAAGGGCTATAGGTGGTGCTTTATATCTAATTGGATTCATAATGTTTATTTACAATGTAATAATGACTATAGTAGCGGCTAAAGAGCTTACAAAAGAGCCTCAGTACGCTTCACCTATGGCAGCTTAAAAGGAGAAAATATGTTTGCATGGTTAGAAAGAAATCCATTCTTTTTTACACTGGCTTTTGTGGTTGTATTTTCCATAGCTGGGTTGGTGCAGATCTTGCCAGACTTTGCGAAGTCTTCAAGGCCACTAGAAGGTCTTAGACCTTTAACAGTGCTTGAAACAGCAGGTCGTCAAGTGTATATAAAAGAGGGTTGTATAAGTTGTCACTCTCAGCTTATAAGAGACTTTAGGAGTGAAACTATGCGTTATGGTATGTATAGTTTAAGTGGGGAATATGCTTATGATAGACCTTTCCTTTGGGGATCTGAAAGAACTGGTCCAGACTTACATAGGATAGGTGATAGTAGAAGTAGTGACTGGCATGCTAACCACATGTGGGATCCTAGATCTGTAGTTCCGGGTTCTATCATGCCTTCTTATAAGCATCTTTATAGGATAGATACAGACTTTAATACTGCTTACGCAGAAGCTTATACTCAGAAAAAAGTATTTAAAGTTCCTTATGATAAACCGGGTGAAACAAAACTTGGAACTTTAGATGATGCTAAAAAAGAGTATATGAAAGATGCTGCAGAAGTAGTAGAAGAGATGAAAAATCCAATGATAGCTGCAAGCTTTAAAAAAGGTGAAGTTAAAGAGGTAGTTGCACTTATCGCCTATCTAAATAGCTTGGGACAAAAAAGACTAGGCAAGTAAAGGATAGTTCATGACTTTGATGATAGATGGATTTGACTTATTTGGAAGAGCTAGTGCCTACTTAGTTGTAACAGTGTTGTTAGTAATTTTCTTATATGCCTATATAGTTTACCTATATAGAGCGCAAAGAAAGGGGCTTGTGGACTATGAAAAGTACTCTGATCTTGTATTAAACGATGATATAAATGATGAGCTGTTGGAGAGTAGACACAACAAGGAAGACAAAAAGAGAGGAGAAAAATAATGGGCTGGTTAAGTGATCATATAAATTTAATGAGCTTTATAGCAGCAATAGTTATTTTGGTGCTAACTATTGTCATTTCTGGTTTTTATATCAAGCAGATGAAGACCAGCAAGGCAGAAGGTGAACTAGGTGAGCACTCATGGGATGGTATTAGAGAGTTTAACAACAACATCCCAACTGGATGGCTTTTGTCTCTTTTCATCCTTATCTTGTGGGCTTTATGGTATATATTTTTTGGCTATCCATTAAACTCTTACTCACAAATTGGTGAATACAACCAAGAAGTTAGAGACTATAACGCTAGATTTGCTGAGCTTCATAAAAACATGACTACCTCTCAGTTTGAAGAGATGGGTCAAGAGATATTTTTAGTTCAGTGTGCTTCATGCCACGGTTTAACTGCAGAAGGGATTGATGGTAAAGCACAAAACCTTACTAGATGGGGAAAAGTAGAAGGTATAATGGATACTATTACTCATGGTAGTAAAGGACTAGGCTTTATGGCAGGTGAAATGCCAGCTGGTCTATTAAGCAAAGAAAGCGATAAGAGGGCTGTTGCTGAGTATGTTATGAGTGATCTTGTAAAAGATACTAGCACTAAATATGACCTAGCCTTAGTAGCACAAGGAAAGCAAATCTTTGCTAGTGCATGTGCTGCATGCCATGGAGTTGATGGTAAAGGTGATGGCGGTGGTGTAGCTGGATTTGCAGCTGATTTAACACAGTATGGTAAATTTGCCTTCCTTCAACACGTGTTAACTCATGGTAAACATGGTGAGATAGGAAAGATGCCAAGCTTCCAGTATCTTAACTTCTCAGATGTTCAAATAAAAGCCTTAGATGCATTTATAGCTTCTAAAAGACCACTTGAATAAGGAGAATGCGATGAATGGAAGATTTGGATTAAACGGGTATACAGGGTTCATAATAGCAGTCTTGCTTGTTGTCATAGGAGCAGTCATAGTAGGGTGGGGTGCTATCTATGTACAAAGGAAGAATGCAACTGATTACTACACTATAAATACTTCGTCTTTACAGATGAAGAGTGTAGATAACAGCAAGGCTATTACATATCACAAAGTAAAGGAGTAATACAATGAAACCTAAACTTACTGGATTAGAAAAATTAGTGGCTTTTGCACTAGTGGTTATTGCGATAGTTAGTATAGTTGTGGCTTTAGTGCCTAACTTCTTATTACACGCGGTATAAGCGATAAGTTTTGAAAAAATACATTCTGTGCATACTTTTAGTAGTATGCACATTTTTACAAGCACAGGATATAAGCCAAGATAAGCCTTATAAAGATTTTGTAGTTGGCGATCAGACCCTTATAAAAGGCGGTCTAAAAGGCATAGATATAATCTCTGGAGAGCTAAGGGATAAGGCTGGTTTTTTTGTGTACATATCACTAGTTGATAAAACTCCCACATATACAAAGATAGATAGTAAGATAAATGATCAAAGCCTAAAACAAGCCTTTGATAATAGACGTATTTATGAAGACAATGTAATTAGAAAGCTAAACTCCCCTTATGCGATTATCTTTTTTTATAAGCAAGACTATAAGATAAATGTAAGAACTGATAGCAGTTTTTTAAATCCTAATGAGCTTTTAGAAGACTATGCTTATCCATACTTGCCGCTTAGTAATGAAAAACCTATGCAAAAGGAAGAGAAAATTGACTATTCTCTGTTTAACTTATACTCTGCTATTGTGCAACAAAGTGCAAAGCATTATGGAGTAAAAGTTCAGTCTGCTTTTAACCCATCAGACAAGCCTGAAGGGATCATAAAGTGGTTGTTGTATCTGATGCTTATAGTGCTAGTAGGTCTATTTTTATATGGGACTTATAAGAGTAAGCAAAGAAAAAAGGCATAAGATAAAGGATATAGATGAAAAAGAAGACTTTTTGGCCTATAGGCATCATAGGCATCATTATCATAGGCATAATATTTATAGGTCTTATTATTTATGCTTCTTCTAAGCAGCCAATAGAGACTAATAGCAACTATGGGCTATCAAAGAACTATGTAGATCACAACATTAACGATATGTTAAAAATGCAGTATCAGTTTGAAGAAAACTACACTGTTTTTGCAGGCACTAAAGATGGTGATGAGATAGGATATGACAAGCTAAAAACTCCTTATTTTAGTGTTGATCAAAGAAGTTTTGAGCACATAGGAAGGAAGTTTGATGAAAAGCTTCACCACAGCATACTTACCGATAGTGATGATGAGATCTTTTTAAAACTAAATCCAGTAGTTAAAGACCCAGCAGCCAAGATAGAATCTATCTACTTAAAACTTTCTAGGATAGATACCAATATAGACCTAGACTATAACATGATACAAGATAAGGCTAATTTAGAGCTTTACACTGTAAAAGTTAAAGATCTTCAAAAGCTTGGTAGATATGATGGTGTGTTTACTATTAAGTATAAGCTTAATAGAAAAGAGCACTACATAACCTATCAAAAAACTTTTTACTATAATGAAGAATTTTAGGGTTTTCATAGAAAAACTAACTTACTTTCTTAAGACTAAAAAACTTACTAGTCTTAAAGAAAGCCTTACTTTAAAGGCTTTTATCAAAAAAGATTCTAGTCACAAAGGTTTTAAAGAAGCTTTTATCCTCCCAGATCTAATCTATGCTTTGATAGTCACTTCTTTAAGCTACTACACTATATTTTTACTGCAGTCTCATATAACAACTGCTTTGAATGAGCCACTTTTTACTAACCACATGTTAGCTAAAAGCACACTTATAAATGAAGTTAGGCTTGATGGCACGCCAACTACTAAGCTTTTAACAAATAGTGCTTTAACTTATAACATCAAGCACTACAGTGCTACAGTTGGCACAGAAAGCTTAAGATACATCAAGTTTGAAAGTGTAGAGTGAAGCGTCTTAGCCCAGCTTTTTCCATGCTAGAAGCCCTCTTAGCTATCATAGTGCTAGCTATCATTGGCATAGGTGTGACTAAAAGCACAGCCGCACTAAAACTTCAAAATGCAGCCATCAGCCTTACAAGCACAGAGCAAGGAAGGCTTGTCCAAACCCACATGCTTTTAAGTAACTATCTAGTAGATGCAAATCCTAACTCTCTTAGCCTCACTAAAGATAGACTAGAGTGGGAGGGCTATGATGACTTATACCTAGCACCAAAAGAAGGTAAGTCTTTTTTAGATTCTAAACCTACTTTAAAGTCTCATATCTTAGAGCTTAAAAATAGCAGTCTTTTTTTAGATGGCGCCCTCCTTCTTGATAAAGTGCAAAAACTTGACGCAAGGATAGAATCTAATCCTCTAGATAGCAGTCTTGATGCACTGCACCTAGAGATATGCACTAAATCTTGCCTAAGTGATATGGTTATCTTACATGGCGTTTATATCAAGCTTTAAAAGCCTTAAGGATGGGAGTTTTAAAAGTGGCTTTGCTAGCTTGTATGCCCTAGTTATAGCCCTAAGTATAAGCCTTGTTGTCATCTCTTCACTTCATATAAGTTTCCAAAGAAAAGAAGACGCACTAGCTTTGCACATCCACTCTCAGTCTTTACTTTATATATCTAGTCTTAAAGATATGGCACTGCTTTGTCTAAGAAAGCATGGCTTAGAAAAGTGTGCAACCCAAAGTCTAGATCTAAGTCCTCACTTCAAAGGAAGCTATTTTGTTAATAGACTAGATGACAAAAGCCTTTTGCTAGATATAGTTGTGGAATCTAAAAGCCCGCTTAGCACTCACAACCTGCGTGCTATAAAACGCTTCATATTAAAGGAAGACTAATGGAAAACTTATTACTTAAGGCTAAAGAGCTAGGAGCAAGCGACTTACATATAACACAAGATGGCGTGTACTTTAGGGTTAAAAAAGAGCTTTTAAGACAAGATGTCCAAGTAGATCTAAGTGCCTTGCTTGTGGACTTAAAGCAAAAGTATAGTCTAGAGTTTGAAAGAAGTAAGACTTTAAGACTAAAAGAGTTAAATCTTAGAGCTAGCCTTTATAAGTCTAAAGGCAGCCTTTCTTTAGCCTTAAGGATCTTGCCTTTAGAAGTCCCAAGTTTTCAAAGCTTAGGCCTTCCGCTAGTACTTTCAGACATCTGTGATAAGTTGCATGGTTTAGTGCTAGTTTGTGGTGCTACAGGCAGTGGGAAAAGTAGCACTATTAGTGCCATGATAGATTATATAAACGCTAACTTTAACAAGCACATAGTCACTATAGAAGATCCAGTAGAGTACATGCACGCTAATAAAAACTCCCTCATAAGTCAAAAAGAAGTAGGTCAAGATATATCTAGCTTTGAATCTGGTCTAAACGCAAGCTTACGCCAAGACCCAGATGTAGTAGTTATAGGAGAGATACTAAGTCCTAAGATTCTAAAAGAAGCCATCATGCTATCTTTAAGCGGGCATCTTGTGATAAGTACTTTCCATGCTAGTGATGCAGTAAGTGCGATACTTAGAATCTTAGGCAGCTTTGAAAGTGATATGAGGGTTAATCTAGCTGATAGTCTTAGTGCCTTAGTATGTCAAAAACTGCTTTGTATAGAGGGGGATATGAGGCTAGATTGTGAGATCTTAGTTAATACGCCTGCGATTAAGTCGCTTATAAAAGATGACAAAGTTGCCCAGATACAAGCACAAATCGCTATGGGCAGGGAGTTTGGCATGCAGAGTTTTAGGTTTTAAATCTTAAGGCTTTTTAAAACTATGTAAGCTAATTAAGCACTAATTACAGCGAAGTACAATAAAAAAGGGCTAGATTAGACCTATAAGCTTTTGTCACTAATAAAAGCTTATAAAGTTTATCTAGCCCTAAGCGATCTTAAAAAGACAAAGGTTTAAGTTTTTGTTGTGACTATAAACATACAAAATATAATCACTCCTAAAAACTTAAGTCTTTAAGTAGTTTAAAGTTAGTTATAAAGATCAAACATACAAAAAGATCTTCATAAACTCTTAGACTACTTTTTAAGTAATGCATCCCACCCACCCAAACCCAAAGAGTTAAGATTCTTAAATAAATAGAATCTTAAATCTTAAATATTTAATTGCCAAGTAGATCTAAAGACCTTCTAGCAATGACAAATATTTCAAACACATATAACTCTTACTAACTCATATCAACAACCCCCAAGCTTTAGTCTAATGGTTGTTATCTAATCTCCTAGTTACTTCCAAAGTAGTAGGTATAGTTAAATGAGATATCACTACTAGCTGTATTAGGCATGGTATTTCTAAAGTAGTACTGATACTCTAGTGATACTGCTTGATGCTTACCTATAAAGGCTATAAGCCCAGCTTTAAGAGTAGGCATTAGTGAAGGGGTGTTATTAGCACTTGCCCTACGTCTACGCTCTGCTTCACTTTCTTCATTAGCAGCTGCTATTCGATTTTGTCTTTTAAGTTCATCTAGTTGAGCTGTTACTGCACTTAGTTGAGTTTTAGTACTTTCTAAATCACCTTGAGCCTTAGTTAGATTTGTATTAGCTGTGCCTAACTCAGCTGTTAGATCTGTAACTTGCTGTTTAGCAGCATTTAAAGCTTTTGTTTGTTCTGGAGTTAGCTGACCTGAAGTTGCTTTTAAGGCTGCAACAGTTGTATTTGCTGTATTTAAATCTTCTTGTATCTTAGACTTTTCAGTTGTTAAAGTACTTATTTGACTTTTTAAATCCGGTATGGTTTTATTGTTAGCTGTATCTAGCTGGGACTGTAAAGTATCTGCTCTATTTTGTTGTGTAGTCTTATCGCTATTTGCTTGGTTTAGTTGGTTTTGGAGATCATTTAATCTAGAATTTGCAGAGCTTAATTGAGAATTTAACCCCGATATCCTAGTATCTTGCATTTGTTTGATAAGAACGGCTAGATTGTTTATAGTGTCTTTTAGGTCTGCAGCAGCCTGTAGCTGTTGTCCTCCAGCATAACTGCTTGGTACCACTAGAGCAGCCGGACCCAAAACTGAAAATCCTGAAACCTTGCCTGCACTAGCTTGTGCAGCAGCTATGTAAATATTTGCATCTTGAAAGTTGCCACTTTTTGCAGAGCTATATGCCTGCTTAGCCTTAGCTATTGCATCATTATAATTATTTGATTCAGTGCCACTATTTATATGATCTGGTAATGTATTACCATTAGCAGCTGGATTGTCAATCCCATTTATCCTAGCCACAGCAGCCCCAACTACACTATCACCACTAAAGTTTCCTCTTCCATTACTACCACCATCATTAGTCCTTATAGCAACACCAGCGCCTATTATATAACCTAGTTTTATATAGCCTGTGCTTCCAAGTTTAAAGGCTTGTATAAAGTCTAAGTTAACTGAGTACTGAGGATTAAAACTAGAAGTACTACCTATAGAGTTAGCTCCTACTCCTATAGTCGCTTGTAAACCTAGCGTGCTAGATCTAGTAGTAGTAAAGATTCCAGTACCTAGTTTTAACTTAGCATCTAGTCCTGCATTGGGCGCTAGATTTACATTAAAGCCCTTATTAGTATTTATATCTAGTCCTGTGCCAACTCCAGCCCCCAGTAAGAACTTAACTCCTCTTATGTCATTATTACTACTAGAGCTTATACTTTCTCTAGAGTGACTACCTCTTTTATGATGGGTAGCAGCCATAGCCACACTACTTAAGCTAGCTATCAAGCTAGTAGCTAGTATTATCTTAGTAACCTTTTTCATCTTTTATCCTTTTTACTTTTAGAATTTAATTACCACTAACTTAGTGAGTTAGAAAATTCTAATTGTTTTTTTTTTTTTTGTATTAAAGGAAGCTTAAAGTGAAAACTTTTATAAAAAATATTTATTAGTTAATACTAAAAATGAAATAAGATTTTACTTTTAGCTATTTTTAGCTCTTTTTCACTTTAAATATTAAAATGATCTTTTACTAAAATAGAAGAAAGAAAGAGAAGGCTTAACTTTTACATAGTGAGAGAAGCTTAGCTTTTAGTATTAGTAAGTTTAGGTTGGTGGTTTGTGGAGTTGGATGGAAATTAGTAAAGACTTAGCTTTTAAAAAAGTGCGTTTAGTGACTAAGCTATATTAAGTAAGAGTAAGCAAGCAACTTCAAGAGGGTGAAAAAACAAGCGATAGCGCAAGTTTCTTTGAAAAAGATTAACTAAAAACTAGGCTTGCTAAAAGGCTTTTTTGAGAAGCGCCTTTCTAGTTTTTAGCTTTTATTCTTAGTTTAATTTAGTACAGGTTAATAAAATAACTAGTATAATGAAAACTAAGATTTTCCCAATCTTTTTCATTAGGCATCACCTCCTTCCTTTTTGGAACGAGATATACACCTAAGAGGCACCACCCTCTTAGGGCAACCTCTACTTCAATTATAACAAATCAATATTTTTACTTTTTATGGATTCTTTTGATGCTTGTTTAATCGTGCCCACTGCACTCCCATGATGACGCAAACGCACAACTATTACGTTAGTGACTATGTCGCCTTTTAGTGTCAAGACAAGATAGAGACTGCTTCATTAATACTATATGCCTTAGCGTTAAGACATAAATACAAATAGATTCTATAAATTTATAGAATCTACTTTTTTAACTCAAAGTCTTATTGCATGTACTTAGTTTTTATCTAGTACTACTATCTTACCTTTATCATCTATCTTTGCGTAGATATGGCTAATTACAGTTTCATTTAACACATTTCTTTGCCTATAAGTCATGTTTATAAACACACCTTTTTTGGTGTTGGTGTCTTCTATTTGGTAGCTAGTTTTTACATGCTCAAAGCTAGTTTTGGCATTCATATGAGTTTTGACATAGTTTATAAGAGCAGCATTGCTTTCATCATCTTTTTTAAAATTAGCCATAGCATAGGTTGGATTTACATACTTTGTCTTTTGCATAAGACCACTGCTATAGTCGCTAACACAAGTCTTAAGAGGTAGGTCAAACGTGGCATCTTCTGGTTTAGTCCAGATCTCATAGTTCACACAGTTTGTAAAGTTTTGCGATAAAGAATCAGGTATATTGTTTTGCTTTAAGATTCTTGCTAAAGACTTATTTAGACCATCATCGAACTTATTGTCTTTATTGTAGGGCTTGTTATAAAAGGTATTTCTAGCATCTTTTCTTATAGTTTTTAAAAGGGTTGCATCATCATACTTGCTAGCATAGGGATTTGTGCTATCTTTCTCTGATATAGTCGGCATGCTTGTAGCGTAGTTATCAGGCAAGCTTTTTACAAGCCCTGCTATCATAAGTGCTATAGATATTACAAATAAAATCATAAAAGCATTAAACCAGCTACTTCTTTTATAAGGGCACTTTTTTATCCTCCTTTGCAAGCTTGAAGCTATCCAAAATATGGCAAATACTACAAAGTAAGCAAGGGCTAAAAAGCTTATGGCTGTCATCTTGCTTGGGGTCTCATAAAGAAACCATACAGCAAAGATGACTATCCCAACTATAAAAAGGAAGAAAAAGAATCTAAACCCTTTCTTTCTTGGCATAGTCCTTTCTCTATCTACTCTGATATAAGCAGTACCACCCCAATATAAAAGGAACAATATAACGTATAAAAGTGCGATGCCTGCGACTGCTTCCATTTAGCTACCTTTGTAAAGAGAGTTTATGTGCTTTAATGTGTCTCAAATATTACTACATATATAAAAAGAAAGTGTTTAGTAAGTAGGTTTTAAAGCTTTATTGATATTTTAAGACAAAAAGCAAGCGGCATGACTAAGCGTTATGTGTATGGACTTAAGTTTGTGCTACATGGTTTAAAAAAGATTTTTTAAATGATGCTTTATGGAATCTTTAAGATTCCATAAAACTAAGATGTGCTTTAAGATTTAGTCTTATTTATAGATGTATTCTCTAGTTAAAGGGGCGTTGTTGTTAAAGTGTTTGGTAAAGAAAAGCTGATAGATATTAACTGAGTTTACTCTAAAAGCAGACGCACAAGAATCTAGATAAAGCCTCCACATTCTTATAAATCTCTCATCATACATCTTTCTAACTTCATCAATCTTAGCTTCAAAGTTCTCACTCCACTTATCAAGTGTCATGGCGTAGTGGATCCTAAGGCTTTCTGCCATACCTAGTTCAAACTCTAAGTCTGTGCTTGCATATATAACTTCTCTTAAAGTTGGTATATAACCACCCGGGAAGATGTACTTATCTATAAAGGCGTTAGTATTACCCTCAAACTCACAAAGTATAGAGTGAAGTAAGAAGTTACCGCCTTCTTTTAATATGGATTTAACTTTTGAAAGATAAAAGCTGATATTTGCCTTGCCGACGTGTTCAAACATACCCACACTTACTATTTTATCAAGCGGTTTATCTAGCCCTAAAGCTTCCAAGCTTAGATCTTGGTAGTTTAAAAGTTTGATAGTTACTAAGTCTTCTAAGCCTTCTTCTTTTACTCTATTAGTTGCAAACTTAAACTGCTCTTCACTTATAGTGTTTCCAAAAACTCTTACACCATATTTTTTAGCAGCACTTATAGCTAGATAGCCCCAGCCACAGCCTATGTCAAGCAAGGTTTCACCTTTTTGAAGGTTTAGCTTTGCTAGGGTGTGATGTATCTTTTGAAGTTGGGCTTGCTCTAAAGAATCTTCTTTAGTTTTAAAGTAGGCACATGAATAGCTCATAGTGCTATCAAGCCATAGTTTATAGAAGTCATTACCTATATCGTAGTGACTTTTGATATTTTTCTTTTCTACATCAGTAGTTTTTGGAGGTTTTATGTCTTTAACTTTGTTTGTGTACTTTTTGATAGAGTTTTTATGAAGTAGCAAGATAGCACTATCAAAGTCTCCTTCTATCTCTATAAAGCCATCCATATAAAGCTCACCAAAGATAAGTGAAGCATCCATAGTCCCGCCAGTTAGTACCTTAGATGTAGGAGTTTTTGTAAAAACTATCTTAAACTTTGGCTCACCATCTCCTTTTTTTATAACGCCCTTATCCCAAAGCACTAATTCAAAACTTATGCTTGGGTCTACCTCATGTAACTTAGAAGCAACTTTTTTTAATACGACTTGTGCTAGCATCTACTAACCTCCTTAAAGTTATGAATATTTTATAAGTTCTAAAAAGATTCAAAAACAAACATTATAGACAAATAAAGCCATAGGCTACTTAACCAAGTCTCCTTATGCCCACTTTACTAGCCTTTCTTTTTGTTAAATTTATCTTTTATAGAATCCATTTTTATAGAATCTAGTTTTGCTTTTTAGCCTAGTTCATGCCTTGTTAATTTTACCTTGCCTTGCACTTAGCTTTTACTCAGTCTTTTTTCTGGCCCTTGTTTTTGGCTTAGATTCTAAAGTCTTATTAGAAGCTAGGATAAACACTCTTGCTATAAAAGCTATTATCAAAGTGACTAGTAAGACTTTAAAAACTACCTCACTTTGCTTATGGACTAGATTAAAGTCTACCCCTGCTGTGACACTTGCACCTTCATTTTGCATAGTGACTATTTTATTAGTGTAGTAGAAGGTAAAAAGAAATATTAAAATGGCATTTAAGATCCCTAAAAGCCATAGCAAAAAGCCACTTTTTTGGAGTTTAAAAGAAAGGCTTTCATAAACTAAGATAATGATGGCTGATATATTTAATATATAGCCAAATCTTTCAAAAATCTTAGTCATGATGATGCCTTCATCAAAGCGAGTAAGTATGCTATTTGATAAGTCATTAATCCTTAAAATCGCATTACTATCAAAGATAGTAGCCGCACTTATAGCACTTAAGACTATCCCCCCTATACAAAGTCCTAAAACTATGAGGTAGATGCTACCTGAAATCTTTTCTACTAAACGCATCGCTTTCCTTAAAACTTGATTTGACTTTTATTATATGACTAAGTGGACTTCTTTTAGATTCCTTAGTTTGGTAAAAACTTCATTTCTTTTTTCTTCATTTTCGACATACAAGCTGGTGTCTATGACTGTGTATTTGCCATTTTTTGACTGCCTATCTGAGCTTAGAATCTTAATATTGTTATTTAGATCTGCTATCTCTTTTAGCACATAGTCTTTATCACTAGTAAATATTTTATATTCCCAAATACAAGGATACTCTATCTTTTTTTCATCTGACATCTTCTTGTCCTTCGTTTATATATGTATAGATAGCATTAATCTCTTCATCAGTTAAGTAGTACCTTGGCATAACACCCTTGCCATTTATGATACCTTCTTTAAAGTGCTCATAGTCAAGGTTTGTTATATCTGGGGCTATTATCTCTTTAACCTTGCCAGACCTAGTTTTATACTTAGCGATAAAGCTTCCTTTGCCATCAACCCCATGGCACTTGATGCAAGCCACTCCACGAGGGTCTAGATAAAGCTGCCTTCCATACTCTTTATCTGTTAAGAAGTCTTGCCCAGACACTAGGTTAAAAGCAAGCACGCAAGACATAAAAAATACAAAAACAACTTTATGCAACTTCATAGCCTTCCAAAAAAAGTATATTATACGGAATCTATTTGCAAAAGGATTTAATATGACCTTATTAGATGGTAAAAAACTCTCTCTTAAGATTCAAGATGATATAACTAAAGAAGTAGCCCTTCTAGCTAAAGAGCACATTTTCCCAAGCTTAGCTGTTATACTAGTTGGCGAAGACCCAGCAAGCCAAGCTTATGTTAATATGAAGTCTAAAGCTTGCCAAAAAGTAGGCATAACTTCTATAACTTATAAGATGCCTTTAAAAACTACCCAAAAAGATCTTTTGTGCATGGTAGAAAATCTTAATCTAAACCCTCTAATAGATGGAATCTTAATCCAACTTCCCCTCCCAACTCACATAAACGCAGATGCCGTGCTAAATGCCATCACTCCTTCAAAAGATGTAGATGGCTTCCATCCAATTAATAGTGGAAAACTTACTTCTAAGCTTAATGGCTTTGTGCCAGCGACCCCTCTAGGCGTTATGGAGCTACTAAAATACTACAACATCGATATAAAAAGTAAAGATGTTACTATAGTTGGCGAAAGCACTATAGTAGGGCGTCCCCTTGCCATGCTTATGTTAAATGCAGGTGCCACAGTTACTATAGCCCATAAGTTCACAAAAGATCTAGCCTTTTTTACGCGTCAAGCTGATATCTTATGTGTGGCTACTGGTAGAGTAGGACTTATAAAAGAAGACATGGTAAAAGAAGGATCTGTAGTTATAGATATAGGCATAACTAGGATGGAAGATGGCAGTCTTAAAGGCGATGTAGACTTTGAAGGCGTAGCGCCAAAATGTAGCTATATAACTCCAGTGCCGGGGGGGGTTGGGCCTATGACTATATCTTCTTTGCTTTTAAATACAGTAAAAAGTGCTAAGTCTAGAGTTAGTAGCAAAGAGAGCTAACAGTAAAAAGAGCTAGTTTAATCTTGCTAGATTCTAGTAGATTATAGAATCTAAAATGCGTATATAGTTATGGCTATATTTTGCATTAATCTAATAAGAGAGATATCTAGCTTGTGCTTTAAATAAAAGCTAGGCTTATCTCATAGTTTATTATTTTAACCTTTATCTTAAGTCGCCTTTTTATCTAAATGTTAAAGATAAATTTTTCTTAACAATATCTGTATAATGTTAGAATCATCCTTTAAAGAAACATACAAAACAAAAGGGACGCTTTGAAAAATAAATTCTTACTAGTTGGTTTTGGCATCATCTACATACTAATAGCTATTGTTATCATAGTCTCTATAAGAGAGCTTAACTTCATAGAAAAGGGTTTATCTGAGATAAACACTATAAACTCAGTCAAGCAAAGATACGCCATCAACTTTAGGGGTAGCGTGCATGATAGAGCTATAGCTTTAAGAGATGTCATTATAGATAATGATAGTTCTGAAGTAGATTCTCACATAAAAGATATAAGGCGTCTTGAAGCCTTCTATGCAGAAGCTAAAACTAATATGCAAACTAACTTTGTAGATAAAAATGGTCTTGATGCCAAAGAGCTAGAAATCCTCTCTCGTATAAATAAGACTGAAGACACAGCACAGCCGTTAATCCAAAGTGCTATAAGCTTAAAACTATCTGGACAGAATGATGCCGCTTTAAAAGAGCTTAATAAAACTAGACCTCTTTTTACCAACTGGCTAAAGTTTATAAATGAGTTCATAGACTTGCAAGAAGCGAGGAATCAAGGCTTATCTCCAGTAGTAGATAACTCAGTAACAGTAACTTATAAGATACTAATCGCCCTTGCCATAGCACTAATAATAGTTGGCATCATAGTCATGATACTAACTGATAGATTCCTAACTAACACCATAGGGGAAAATCCAACTAAAGCACTTTTAAGCCTTTCAAATTTAAGTGAGGGAGACTTAAGGGAAGATCTAAAAACCACTAAGAAAAACTCCATCATGGAAAAGATAGCCCTTTTAAGTAAAAGACTAAAAGAAAACCTACTTTCAGTACTAAATACTGCTAATGAAGTCCATATAAGTGCACAAAATATAACTACAAGTATAGATACCACAACTCAGATAATCTCTAAGCAATCTAGCCTTACTAACCAAAACAAAGACTTTGTAACAAAGCTTGCAATTTCTATGGACACTATAAAAAGCAGTGCAAAAAGAACACTTGAAAACTCTCACACCACCCAGACTTTAAGCCAAGAGGGCAAAGATAGAGTAAGTGAGGCAGTAAGTAAGATATCTCTTGTGGCTGAGAATATAGAAGAAAGTGCTTCTTTGGTAAAAAACTTGCAAGAAAACTCAAAGCACATTAACGAAAGTGCAAACTTGATAGCAGATGTGGCTGATCAGACTAATCTTTTAGCGCTTAATGCAGCCATAGAAGCAGCAAGGGCTGGAGAGCATGGACGTGGCTTTGCAGTTGTGGCTGATGAGGTAAGAAAGCTTGCTGAAAGAAGTGCAGAAAGCAGCATAGCCATACAGCAGATAATAAAAGAAGTGGAATCTAATATAATAGACTGTGTTAAAAGCATAGAAAAAAGTGTAAGTAACGCCAAGCTTTCACAAGATATGGTCTTACATACTAATAACATGCTAGATGAAATCTATAAGAGTGCTAATAACTCTTTAGAAGATGCAAGTAGTGCTAGTGCTATCTTAGAAGAAAAGGTTGATGAGATCCTTACTTTGCAAAAAAATATAGAAGAAAGTGCGAAGATGGCAGAAAGCACTAATGAGCTTATGTTACAAAATGTAAAAGAAGTAGAGAAGTTAAAGCAGTCTAGTCAAGATATTAAAGATAATATGCAGTTTTTCAAAGTGTGATATATAAGAAAAGTATAAAAAAGTAGCATATATATAAATATATGCTACTAAAATACAACTTCTATATAAAACTAATCTTTTTTGTGTTAGTCTTTAAACACAACACAACCTAATTTACATGCATAAGGAGTAAAAATGCAAGAGCAAACTTTAGAACAAACAGAACAAACCTTCAAAGACTACGTACTTCAAACCTATGAGAGGATACCTCTTTCTTTTAAAAGAGGAGTGGGTGCTAGGCTTTATGATGATAAAGATGTAGATTATCTAGACTTTTGTTCTGGGATAGGCGTTATAAGTCTTGGGCACTCTCACCCTAAGTTTGTAAAAGACTTGCAAGACCAAGTAGCTAAGATCTTGCACGTATCAAACTACTACTATATAGAATCCCAAGGCTTAGCCGCTAAAAAGATTTTAGAGTTAGCTGGTATCAAAGAAGGAAAAGTTAGCTTTTATAACTCTGGAGCTGAGGCTAATGAGTGTGGATTTAAGATAGTTAGAAAGTGGGGTAATAAAAGAGGCAAGTATAAGATACTAACACTAGAGCAAAGTTTCCATGGTAGAACTTATGGTGCCATTACTGCAACTGCACAGCCTAGTCTTCAAAAAGGATTCTATCCGTTAGTTCCAGGCTTTGAGTATGCAAAAGACTTAGAAGATATGATAAGAAAGGTAAAAAGAGACCCAGAAGTAGCCTGTGTTTTAATAGAACTTATCCAAGGTGAAGGTGGCGTAAACGCACTAGATAAAGCACAAGTAAAAGAGCTAGAAAAAACTTGCAAAGAACATGAAGTACTTTTTATGGTAGATGAAGTCCAAAGTGGAATCTATAGAAGTGGGGAGTTTTTAGCAACTCAGATCTATGATGTAAAGCCAGATATTATAAGTCTTGCTAAAGGTCTTGCTGGAGGACTAGTCATAGGGGCTAATGTCACTACTATAAAAGAAGCACTTGTGCCAGGTGAACACGGTACTACTTTTGGAGGTAATGCCCTTTCAACTACAGCTTGTCTAAGTGCACTAGGACTGCTTGAAGAGCACTATAAAAGCGGTGCGGTTGCAAAGACAGTTAAAAAAGTAGATGAGTTTATGGATGCTATCTTAAAAGACTTTCCTAATATTTTCTTAAGTAAAGAAGGCTTAGGGCTTATGAGAGGACTTAAGGCAAAAGACCTAGATACTCAGAAAAAAGTTATAAAAGTAGCCCAGGCTGAAAGACTTTTACTTCTAAAAAGTGGTCGTAATGTAGTTAGGCTTTTACCTCCAGTTATCATTAGTGATGCTGAGCTAGAAGAGGGCTTTAAGCGTATGAGAAGTGCTTTAGAAAAGATTAAATAGGCTTATTAGAGAATTAACTTCCTTCATAAATATCACTCACAATTTTATAGAATCCTAGATTCTATAAAACTTCTTTTTTAGCACTACTTCTACTTAGTAATATCATATGTTTATATATAAGGGCAATTACTTGATAGTTTAAAGTCACTTTTTGCAAGGGTGTGTAAGAAGGGACTTTGTAAAAAGTATCATTTTACATACCCTTGCAAGAAGCGTGTAATGCGACGAAATAATCATATATTTAAAAAACTTTTTTTAGTTTTATAGAATCTGATTTTTAGATTCTATATCCCAGTGCTTTCTCATCCTACTTTCTACTGCTTGCTTATTTCTTTCCAAAAATAAAGGCTTTGACCCGCAGCTTAGTTGAAAAAATGAGGAGAGGAGGTTAACCCTTCCTAGGCAAGACGCCAAAAAAAGACCTAAGACTTACAAGGCTATCTAGTTAGAACTAGCAGTACTTGCACCTTCAGACTTAGTGGTAAACTTTTTTTCTTTGAAGGTAAAAAGCCTTACTATATTTTTCCAGTGGGTGTAAATGACTATTAGGGCGATTATTACTACTGGGACGTGAGAGTGGATTTGTGCGATTATATTTATACTATCTGGCAGCGGTATGATATGAGGCACTATAAAGGTTAGTATGACACCACAAAGCACGCCAAGCAAGGATGAAAGAGAAGAGATTTTAAAGACCTTTCCTACTACTCCCCATATGATAAGGCCTATTATTCCTTCAATTGGCATAAGGAGGATAACGCTTCCTATAGCAGTTGATACGCCCTTCCCTCCATGAAAGCCAATCCACGGACTATAGCAATGACCTATAACACTTAAGATAGCTATAGCCCACTGTGTTTCATAGCTTAAGCCCATTAGCTTAGCTATTAAGACTACTATTAGCCCTTTTATGGCATCTAGTATCAAAGTGCTTAGTGACCATATCTTAGCATTAGCCACATTGCTTTCATTTAAAGTTCGATAGACATTAGTTGCACCTATACTCTTGCTACCAGTTGTTAGGATGTTCTTTCCAGTTTTGATTTTTACTATCATCATACCAAAGGGGATCCCACCCACTAAGTAGGCTATGATGTAAAAGAGTATATTTACGTTACTTATAGTATCGAGTATGGTTTGAGCTGTGTGCATTAGTAATAGACCTTGAAACTTGGGATGATGGAATCTTTTTTATAACTGATTGTACCCTTTACATGTTTACAATGTATATAGACGAAATGTCTATTTTATAAAAAAAGTGTGTGTTTTATATAAAATTTATATTAGAATAATTGAAAAGTTTTGAGAAAAGGTAGTGAATGCAAAATCTGAAGAAAGATGAGCTAAGAGATTTAGTAAATAGCGAAGGGGAAGACGACTTTGCTAGTATGTTTGAGCAAAGCGAGAAGAAAAACAACAGTGGATCTATTAAAGATGGAGTTATTGTAGCGATTAATGATGAATATGCTATGGTTGATATAGGTAGTAAGTCTGAAGGTAGATTACCAGTAGAAGAGATTAAAGACGAAAACGGCGAGCTTTTATTTAAAAAAGGCGATAGCATACAAGTCTATACCAACAACCGTGGCGTAGTCTCTTATAAAAAGATGTTAAAGCATAAGATAACTCAAGATGAGATAAACAAGCTTAAAGCAGCTGACAACTATAAAGACAAGATTATAGAAGCTACAGTTATCAACAAAAACAAAGGCGGCTACATACTTGAAAAAGATGGCGTTGAGTACTTCATGCCTAAGTTTGCCTCTGCTTTAAAAGATGACGGAAGTAAGAAAGACGCCCACATAGGCAAGTCTTTTAAAGTGTGCATAATAGAGATTAGAGATGATTCTATAATAGTTTCAAGAAAACGCTATTTTGAAGTAAGCAGCAAAAGACAGCATGATGGATCCATATCTTTAGTGCAAAGTGGAGAAGCTTACGAAGGTGTAGTTAAAAACATAACTAACTTTGGTATGTTTGTAGATATAGATGGCATAGAAGGTCTAGTACACTATACTGAGATAAGTCATAAAGGGCCAGTTAACCCTTCTAAACTTTACAAAGAAGGTGATAAGATAAAAGTTAAGCCTATCAAGTATGATGAAGAGAAAAAAAGGCTTTCACTTTCTATAAAAGCTCTTTTTGAGGATCCGTGGCAAGAGATACAAAACGAGATAAAAGTAGGTTATGTTATAAAAGTTGTAGTTAGTAACATAGAAACTTATGGTGCTTTTGTAGACTTGGGTAATGACCTAGAAGGCTTCTTGCATATATCTGAGATATCTTGGGATAAAAGCATAAAGTATCCGGGTGACTATCTAAAAGTTGGCGAAGAGATAGATGTAGAAGTTATAGAGATAGATTCTGCAAACAGAAGACTTAGAGTATCTCTTAAAAAGCAGCAAGATAAGCCATTTACCAAGTTTGTTGAAAAGCATAAAGTTGGAGACATTATAAAAGGCAAGATTGCGACATTTACTCCATTTGGGATCTTTTTAAACCTAGGTGGTATTGATGGACTATTGCACAACGAAGATGCATTCTGGGATAAAAGCAAGAAGGCTCAAGAGATCTATAAAATAGGTGATGAGCTAGAAGTTAAGCTTATAAAGATAGATAAGACTAATGAAAAAGTAAGTCTAAGTCTAAAAGCACTAGATGAATCTCCAGTTGAGAAGTTCAGTAAAAAGTACAATGTAGATGATCCAATCTCAGGAACAGTTATAAACATACAAGACTTTGGTGTGTTTATAAAGATAAAAGATGAAAACGTAGATGCACTTATAAGAAACGATGACCTAGCCCCTCTTAAAAAAGAAGAGATCAAAGTAGGCGATGAGATAAATGGAGTTTTAGCTCACGTTGACACAGAGGCTAACAGGATCCGTGTTTCAGTAAGACGTCTTCAGAAACAAAAAGAAAGGCAAGAGCTAAGTGAGTATAGTTCAGGTAATGAAAGGATGAACTCACTAGGCGACTTACTAAAAGGTAAACTACAGTAGTGATATGTACAAAGTCGTTACTGGACTATTTGTCATCATAATTATTCTAGGAGGGTATACTTTATACCTCTTCTATGAAAGATTTAATCCACCAGCTATCAAGGTAGATTCTAGCTTAGCACTAAAAAATGCAAAAGTCATAGAGACTAGCACTTTAGGTACGGAGCCAAAGCTAGATGTTGGTGATAACTCAGGGTGGTTAGCTAAGGCTGATGTGCCAAACTCTGATTTTCAATTCCCAATCAATGTTATAAATATCAACATAAGTGTCAAAAAACCAAATGAAATGCAAGTTGACCCAACTAAGATTTTGATAGAAAACTTAGATGAATATAAATTTTTCTACTTAAATGAGATTTTGCGACAAAAGCACATAAAGTTTTCTTATTATAAAAGTGGCGATAAGCTTGCCTTGCTAGTATCTATACCAGATGCTGCACTAAGGGAGAGTATGCTAAAAGATTTTCGCTATTACAATATAAAATATCAAATTAATCAAAAGCTATAAGCTATAAAAGGATAGTCAATGCAAGAGTACCACATCATAGTTTGTGATCACATCCACCAAAAAGGTATAGATCTATTAAAGTCTAATCCAGATATAAAAGTAAGCTATCTAGCTGATATGCCTAAAGATGAACTTTTAAAGCACATTGGTGATGCTAATTGCGTTATTACTAGAAGTTCTACTAATGTAGATTCTAAGTTTATAGAAGCTGCTAAAAACACTAAACTTAAAGCCATAGTTAGAGCTGGGGTTGGAGTAGATAACGTAGATATAGATGAGTGCTCAAACTATGGAATCGTAGTTATGAACATCCCTACAGCCAATACCATAGCTGCAGTAGAGCTTACTATGACTCATATGCTATGTGCTATTAGAAGACTGCCAAGTGCAAACCACCAACTAAAACATGACCATATATGGAAACGTGAAGACTGGTATGGCACTGAGTTAAAAGATAAAAAGCTTGGAATCATTGGCTTTGGTAACATAGGCTCAAGAGTTGGCAAAAGGGCTAAGGCTTTTGAGATGGATGTACTTGCTTATGACCCTTATATCAAAGCTAGCAAGGCACTTGATATGGGTGTGGAGTACACTCAAAACTTTGAAGACATCTTAAAGTGTGACATCATAACCATACACACACCAAAAAATGCCCAAACTAAAAATATGATAGATGTCAAAGAGATAGCCAAGATGAAAGATGGCGTTATCTTGATAAACTGCGCACGCGGTGGACTTTATAACGAAGATGCACTATATGAAGGCTTAAAGTCAAAAAAGATAGCCTTTGCAGGTATAGATGTTTTTGATAAAGAGCCAGCTACTAGCAATAAGCTTTTAGAACTTGATAATATTTATGTAACTCCTCACATAGGAGCTAACACTTTAGAATCTCAAGAAAAGATAGCCCTAGAAGCCGCAAGTGCTGCACTAAGTGCTGTAAGAGGATCTGGCTATCCAAACGCACTTAATCTACCAACACTAGCAGAAGATGTCCCAGTATTTATAAAAACCTATCTTGAGTTAGCACAAAAGTTAGGATTCTTTGCAGCCCAAGTAGTAGAAGGCGCTATAAGCTCTATAAACTTAGAAGTTAGTGGGCTTGACTTAGAGCCTTATGTTGAAAACTTATTGCTTTTTGCAACAGTAGGTACTTTAAAGCCTAGCTTATCTGAAAAAGTAAGCCATATGAACGCCCTTTTTGTAGCTAAAAACAGAAGCATAAACGTAAGTTCTACTTATAAACAAAGTGCTAATCAGTTTAAAAACAAGTTGGTTTTAACGCTTAACACACAAAAAGAAAGCATCTCAGTAAGTGGCACAGTTTATGAAGATAAGATCCTTCGTTTTAGTAATGTCAATGGTTTTGGTATGGACTTAGAGCCAAATGGCAACATAATACTTTTCAGAAACACAGACGTGCCCGGCGTTATAGGAAGTGTGGGTAATACTATAGCTAAGCACAAAGTAAATATAGCTGACTTTAGACTAGGGCGAAGCATGGAAGCCAGCAAAGATAAAAATGAAGCCCTAGCTTTAATCCTAGTTGATAATGCAGTTAGTAAAGAGCTTTTAAGTGAGCTAGCAAGCATACCAGAGTGCATAAGCGTAAGATACGCTTGTATGTAGGGCACAAACCTTAAGAATACACATAATCTTTATCGTTATAGATTCTAAGATGTATTAGTTCCTAGTTTAGCTAGATAGCAGTTAGGAACTAAGACTAGCATTAGGGCTTTATCTAGCCTACAAACTTTGCAAAGTTGTAAAAAGCACTACATACTTTTAGTGCTTATCTAAAATATCTTGACTACTTACTATCACTTATCCCTATCATTCATTTACAACCAAAGCTTTTAAAGCCTTCTTTTTTATTAAATCATATATCTTAGGTAGTTTTTATATCATGTGCTAGAAGATGCCTATATTGATGTAGTAATCATAACTACCCATAAAAATGATTAATACTTTTAAAAGATAAAGTTATCTTTTTTAGCTACATCCAGTCTATGATTTGTGCTACTTCTGTGACTTCTATGCAGTTTAAAGATGTTTTGATATTTGGTGGCACATAGGGAAGTAAGACGTTTTTAAAGCCAAAAGAGGCCAACTCTTTTAGGATTATCTCAACATTTGGGATGGGTCTTATATCACCAACTAAGCTTACTTCACCCAAAAAGGCTGAGCTATGCTTAAGGCTTCTGTTTTTAAAGCTTGAAAGCACGCAGGCTATAAGGGCTAGGTCTGCACTAGTCTGACTTATCTTAATACCTCCTGCTACGTTTATAAAGACGTCATAGTGCCCAAGGCCGATTTGAAGCTTTTTTTCTAAGAGGGCTAAAAGCATGTTTAAGCGGTTGCTATCAAAGCCATTTGCAAGGCGTTTTGGCATGCCATATTCATTAGAACTAACTAGGGCTTGTATTTCTACAACAAGCGCTCTACTTCCTTCCATGATGACAGTTGCAGCACTGCCGGGCAAATCTTTTTTTTGGTGAAAAAACTGCTTGTTGGCATCTTTTGCTGAGATAAGTCCTTTTTGCGTCATCTCAAAGATTCCTATATCAGAAGTTGACCCAAAACGATTTTTAAAAGAACGCAAAATCTTTATCTGAGAGTTTTTATCGCCTTCAAAGTAAAGCACACTATCTACCATGTGCTCTAACACGCGAGGACCAGCTATAGTTCCATCTTTGGTTATATGACCTATTATAAAAGTAGCAAGGTTTTTAGTTTTAGTAAGACGCATAAGCTCAAAAGTTATCTCCCTTACCTGAGAGACAGAGCCCGGGGCTGCACTTAGATTAGGAGAGTAAAGGGTTTGGATGGAATCTATTATACAAACTTCATAGTTATCAGTATTTAAAGCTAGCTTTATTTGTTCTAGTTCTATTTGGCTTAGTAAGAAAAGATTCTCACTTAAAGCATCACAGCGAGAAGCACGCTTTTTTATCTGGTGGGCACTTTCTTCGCCACTTACATAAAGCACTTTTTTACCACTTTTGGCTATATCACCTGCCATCTTTAAAAGTAGTGTTGACTTTCCAACTCCGGGGCTTCCTCCTATTAGATAAAGTCCTCCTTGTAAGATTCCACCACCTAAGACTAAGTCAAGCTCTGACTGAAAAGAGCTAAAGGCATGAAAACTTTCTTCTTTTATATCTGTTATCTTTTCTGCTTTAGCTAGGTCTAAAGAGTTAAGACTAGTGTTAGTTATATACTCTATCTTAGTGCTATCTTTTATTTCTACTAGGCTATCCCAGCTATTACAACTTGGGCACTTGCCCAGCCACTTGGTGCTATTAAAGCCGCAGTTTTGGCACTCAAAGATACTTTTTATACTTTTAGTTTTTGCCATTGCTATCTCAAGAAGGCTACTTAAAAGTACCTTGTGAGTTTATGCATATTTGCTTGCATTTGCCATTTACACAAGACATATTGCACTGGGTTTGGTTAAAAACTCCATTTACCTCATTTGTCTTTGGCTTTCCTGTGCAAGCTACGACTATGATAGAAAGTATCATCGTGTAGAAGATAAGCTTCATCTACTTATCTTCATTAGTTAATATGGTGTTAATAGATGTTTGTATAGCCCCTTGAAGTGCGTTCATGATGTCTGAGTTTTGCAAGTTTGCCTTTTGACCTATTCCTGCTAGCTGGTTAGCATCTATCTTTTGGATGACAGTTTGAGTGTTGTACTTTGTGCTTTTAGTCATCTCGTTGTTTTGTTTTTTGACAGTTTGGAGGCTTGAAGTAACAGTTATCTTTAAAGTCTTAGTTTGAGTGTCTTTTAAAAGCCCTTCAGTTGACTTATCCTCTTCTACTATCTTATATACAGTTCTTAGCTTTTTGTTGTCTTGGTTATGAAAAACAGACTTATCAACGTTAAAGCAGGCATTATCCAAAGCGTTATCTATAGCATCTTCTACTAAGTAGTCTGGAAGATTGTCATTAGAGCTGGCATCTTTTGTTATGTCAAAAGAGCTAACATCATGCAAAGTATTGCAAGTTGACTCAGGCAGTTCCACGCTTTTAGTAGCACAAGCAGTTAGTAAAAACAGCAACGAAGCACACCCTACAAATATACTTTTTTTCATGTATTTATCCTTTTAAAACTTATAAAACTTTCGCTTTATTATAACTTTGATATACTTAAACTTCATATAGTATTAAACCATAATTATAAGGATTGAAAATGCCACTACTTGATAGCTTTAAAGTTGATCATACCATCATGCCAGCACCAGCTGTAAGACTAGCTAAGACTATGAAAACTCCACATGGAGATGATATCTGTGTTTTTGACTTAAGATTCTGCAAGCCTAATAAAGAAATCTTAGACGAAGAAGGAATCCACACTCTAGAGCATCTTTTTGCGGGCTTTATGAGAGAGCATCTTAATCAAGGTGATGTTGAGATAATTGACATCTCACCTATGGGTTGCAGGACTGGTTTTTATATGAGTGTTATAGGGTATCCAAACTTAGAAGATGTTAGACAAGCTTGGGAAGATTCTATGAATGATGTTTTAAAAGTTGCTTCAAAGTCTGATATACCTGAGCTAAACATCTATCAGTGCGGAACCGCTAAGATGCACTCACTAGAAAAAGCACAAGCTATAGCAAGAGATATACTTGATAAAGGCATAGGACTTATGGACACAGAAAAACTTTTACTTAAAGACTTTAAATAAGCCTTTTTAGCCTTAGCTATTTTATGGAATCTTTTAGATTCCACTTCCACTTAAAAACTTATAACTAGGCTTACTTAAAGCTTAGTTCTTTTGACCTTTAAGAAGGCCTATAAGCCTTAACTTCAACCTTAGTATCACATCTTTCTATAGTGCTTAGTCTATGGGCTATAACTAGCAAAGTCTTATTCTCTGAGCTTTTATATATCTCATCCATAATCCTAGATTCTGTGTCATTATCAAGGGCTGAAGTTGCCTCATCTAAGACTAAGATCTCTGGGTCATTATAAAGTGCACGCGCTATACCTATACGCTGCAACTGACCCCCACTTAATCTAACTCCTCCATCACCTACTGTAGTTTTTATACCTTTATGTTCTACTAAGAAGTCATAGATGTTTGCCTTTTTGCAAGCCTCTATTATCTTATCTTCATCTTCTTCTTCCCCAAAGGCTATGTTTGCAGCCACAGTCCCATCATATAAAAATATCTGCTGAGGTATATAGCCAACCTTACGTCTCCACGTGTCTAAATTGTCAGGAGTTAAAGGTTTGCCATCTATTAAGACATTACCCCCTTTTGGGTGATATACACCTATGATTAGATCAACTAAGGTGCTTTTACCTGCTCCGCTTGGGCCTACAAAGGCTACTTTTTGTCCTTTTTTAATACTTAGATTTATCTTTTGTAAAACTGGTTTATCAGCTATATAAGCAAAATCTACATCTTTTAATACTATGTCTTTTTCAAACTCAATTGGTCCATAGCCTTTTTTCTCACCTACTTCATGCAAGGCTTCATATACTATATTGACTGAGTTTTGTTCATAAAGCATACTTTGGTATTTATTTAAGAGGTTAGTAATTATTGGTAAAAGTCTATATAAGGCTAGGGCGTACATACTTATGATGGGTAAAACTGCTGAAGCGTCATTATATTTTATAAGTATGTAAGCAACTGAGGCTATAAGTAAGGAAAAGCCTATGGTTTCTAGTAGCATCTTAGGAGTAACACTAAGGGTGCTAACAAGTATAGAGCTTTTACCTCTTTTTAAAGAAGTATCGCTAAATATCTGATAAAGCTCATCTTGATTCCCACGAAGTTTAGTTAGCTTAAAGTTACCAAAGCTTCTACTTAAAAGGCCAAGAAAGGTTTGGTCATACTTGGTTCTTTTTTGACCTTGATCTACTATTATCTTATTTAAAACTTTAGAGATGATTAAAACTTTTACAGCAAGGATTAAAGTTAGGATGATAGTCATCTTCCAGTTTGTTATTAATAAAAGCGTATAAAGAAAAAGAGCTGTTAAGACATCACTTAAAAAGCTTAAAACTGACTGTAAGAAACTAGCTGTGTTTTGTGCTTCGCCTGTGACGACTTGCCTAAGTCTGTCTTTATTAGTAAAAGTAAACTTTAGATAGGTTAACTCTAAAGACTTGGCAAACAAACGCAAGGCAAAGTTGTGATACTTCCTAAAAGAAAAAGTATTAGTAATATAAGAATACATCACATGATAAAAAGCTCTAAATATATAAAAAAGTATCAAGATAACACTAAAAGTCACCATAAACTGAGTAGTAGAGCTAAAGCCAAAAAACTCATAGACTGCGTGAGCATATTTATTAGTTAGGATTCTTTGAGGTGTGGCAGCTAGGGTTATAAAAGGCATGATGACACTTATGCCAAAGGTCTCCATAAAAGATAAAAATATGGTAAGTAAAAAGATTCCTACTAGTTGGAATCTATCTCTTGTATTACTTAGTCTATAAAGCTTTTTTAGTGAGACTAGGAATTTATACTTTTTTTTCTCATTTTCATCTTTATCTTCTACATACTCGCCAAGTATTTTTTTATCAAAAGCATTAGGAACGCGCCTTCTGCTTTCCTCCTCGTCTACAGGTAGATTAACTGTAATTGTTTTTTGCATAAAACCACCTATTAGAGCCCTTTTTTGAATATATTCATTTACACATTAAGCAGGCTTAATTTTATCACAAAACATTAGGATATAATTTTCAACATACGCCCACCCGTGGCTTTATAAGTATCCTGCCAAGCGAGTTTATATATGAGAAACATTCCCAACATCTTAACTGTCTCTAGGATGATACTAGCGATATTACTGCTAGCTTTAATACTTCATTGGAGTAGTTTTGTGCCTTCTTATGTAGATAAAACTTGGCTTAACTACTTTGCTTGTCTTATATTTTGCCTAGCTTCTATTACTGATTTTTTTGATGGTTATGTTGCAAGGCACTTTAATCTTAAGTCCGCCTTTGGCGAAGTCTTTGACCCCTTAGCTGATAAGATGCTCATCTTGGCTGCCTTTTTTGGACTTTTGTTCCTTCATAGGGCTAATACTTGGGCAATTTTTATAATCTTAAGTAGAGAGTTTTTTATAACTGGACTTAGAGTAGTAGCAGCCATGGGCAAAGAAAGTATAGCCGCTTCAAGTCTTGGTAAGTATAAAACTGGCTTTCAGATTCTAGCCATAGCTTTTTTACTAGCTGACTACTTCCCGGGTGGAGATATACTTTTATGGATAGCAGTTGTTATTACACTTTATTCTGGGCTTGATTATGCCTTTAAGTACTACAAGGCCTTGAAGCGATGAATCTAATAATCTCTATCATAGCTTTGGGATTTTTAATATTTTTTCATGAACTAGGTCACTTTTTAGTAGCTAAGATTTTTAGAGTAAAAGTTGAAGTTTTTAGTATAGGCTTTGGTAAAAAGCTACTAGCTTATAACTATAAAGGCACGATTTATGCCATCTCTTTAATCCCACTTGGAGGCTATGTAAAGCTAAAGGGCGAAAGAGATGAGATAGCTGATGAAAAGCAAAAACCACAAAGCCTTAAGTCTGAAAAGCAAAAAATACTAGAGTATAGAAAGACAAAAAGAGACTTTTTTAAAAGTGATAGCCTTGATACTAAGCATCACCTAGCAAGGATAGCTATACTTTTTGCAGGAGCGTTTTTTAACTTCTTGATAGCTTTCATCTTGCTTTTAGCTATATCTTTTCATCATATAGCTAAGCCACTAGATAGGCCAGAAGTTGGCAAAGTTGACCCTAGCTTTCCTAGTGCTAAAGTCTTAATGCCAAAAGATCTAATCTTAAAAGTAGATGGTAAAGATATAAGTCACTTTCAAGATATATCTACTATCTTAAACTCTAATAAGTCTTTACGCACAGCAGATCTAGTGATAAAAAGAGAAGATAGAATCTTAAATCTACAAGTAGAGCTAAAAGAGCAAAACTCCCGTCTTCTTTTAGGAGTAACCCAAGCAGTCTACTATGTGAAACCAACTATAAAAGAAGCCTTTATCGACGCAGGGAGGCTGTTTAAAACCTATGCTTACTTAATAGTAGCTGGACTTAAAAAGATGGTAACTAACCTAGCTGGGATAAAAGAAGTAAGTGGCGTTATAGGTATAGCAGAGCTTAGCACTAAGGCTTTAAATCAAGATGTGCTTGTCTTTATAAATATCATAGCTTTAATCTCTATAAATCTTGGAATCTTAAACCTCCTCCCCCTTCCTATGCTAGATGGCGGGCAGATAGTTTTTAACGCCTATGAGTGGATCTTTAGACGCAGTGTTAATGCCCTCATAGCAAGAGTGCTTATAACTTTAAGTATAGTTATCTTAATAGCTTTGATGCTTATAGGAACACTAAATGATATAACTAGACTAGTTAGCCAGTAGAAAGTGCTAAAAGATGTACTATTTAAGCCAAGTCTTGCTATACTTCAAGAATCTGCAAAATACAACAATTAATAGTGTGATCTATTAAGGAGAAAGATTGAACTTTTCTGTACCAGCTACAAGTGCAAACCTAGGTCCGGGCTTTGATAGTCTTGGGCTTTCTTTGAATTTTAGAAATTTTTTCACTATCACACCTTCTCAGACTCAAAGCATACAGATAAATGGAGAAGGCAGCAATAGGGCTAAGTTCTTAAATGATAATATGTTTGTAAAAATCTTTAAAGAGGTCACAAAAAAAATAGGTGATACTAGCATCCAGTATGACTTTAACTTTAATAACTTTATACCTATATCAAGAGGGCTAGGAAGCTCAAGTGCTTTGATAGTTGGTGCTATCTTTAGTGCGTATAAACTTGCCAATAAGATTCCAAACAAGCAAGAGATTTTAAACCTTGCTTTAAACTATGAAAACCATCCTGATAATATTACTCCAGCAGTCTTTGGTGGCTTTAATGTAAGCATAGTAAAACATCATAAAAACCATAACAGTGTTATAACCTTAAGAAAAAATATGCCTAGTTGTGTTAGAGCTGTCATGGTCATACCTCCTAAGGCTATGAACACTAAGTACTCAAGAAATATACTCCCAAAAGCTTACAACACCCAAGACTGCGTTTTTAATCTATCTCATGCAAGCTTACTTAGCTTTGCCTTTGCTGAAGAAAGATGGGATATGCTAAAAGAAGCTGCAGTTGATAGGATGCATCAAGATCAGAGGATGAGAGATATGCCTGTGCTTTTTGATATAGTAAACGCTTCTTATGATGCAGGATCTCTTATGTCTACGCTTTCTGGGAGTGGATCTAGTATCTTTAGTCTTTGTTATGAAGATGATGCTAGTGCTATCTGTGCTAAGCTTCAAAGTAGATTCTCAAAGTATAGAGTTTTTGATGTCGCATTTGATAATGACGGCGTAAAGATAGAGAAGTTTTAATTTGACAACCACCTTAAAGGATATAAATGCGCTAGTTAGTGCCCTGCAAGAGCAGACAGCTCTTAGTCAACCTGCTTCAAAAAATAGTATTCGCATGTGTGCTAGATGTAGAAAGAGACTACCTCAAAGTAGCCTTTTTAGACTGCAAGTTAGTAACAAGGAAATAGTTTTTTTTAGTGGGATAGGAAGAAGTTTTTACATCTGTGATGAGTGCTCTAAGCGAGCAGATATTAAAAATATATTGATGAAACTTGCTAATAGTAGTGTTGTATTAAGGAGACATAAGAATGGCAAAAATAAGTGAAATAGCAGCAGACTTAGGAAAAAAACCTAGCATAGTCGTAACAAAGGCTAAAGAGTTAGGCTTAAATATAAAAGGGGCGATGAGCTCAGTAAATGATGAAGAAGCCTTAAGGCTATATACCTATATAACTCAAGGTATAGACACTCACGCAAGCACAAAAGTAGCTGCAGATTCTAATGCCACTAAAGAAGAAGATGCTTCTAATCAAGCTAACTCTAGTAGCCAAGATAATGCCGCTAAGATTGAAGAAGCATTAGAGCAAGACATAGCTAAAACTACAAAAGCTAAAAAAGAAGAAGATGTCAAAGCAGCACTAAAAGATAGCACCAAAAAAGACCTAGAAGTTACAGCTAGCCAAGATACTGTAAGTAGTCAAGATGATATAAAAGAAGCAAAGCCACTTAAAGACAAGATAAGGATAGTAAGCACTCCTAAAGTAGAAACTAAGCAGCCTGATATAAAGCCTGATACCAAAAAAGATGAGAACTTTAAAGCTAGTGCTATGAGCTTACAAGATATGAAAAATGAAGATTCTAGAAATGATTCTAAAAAAGATATACCTATCCTTAATCTAAATAAGCCAGAGATAAAGCAAGCCATACAAGAGATAAAAGACGATCTTAATAACGCCAAACTTGAAGGTAACTCTCTACCTAGACCAGTAGAACAAGATGTTAGAAAGACTTATGGAAGAGTTAGAGTTGTAAGTAAGAATCAAAGTGAAGAAGTAGCACCTAGAAGTGACAAAAAGCCAAAGATTGACCTAACTAATGCCAATGAAACCCTAGCTAAGATAAAACTAGCAGGTAGTGAAGGCACTAAACCTAAAAAAGAAAAGAAAAAAGAAGCACCAAAAGCTTCTGCTAAGTCAACCCACCACACTCAGTATCTTGAGCTAGATAGAGAGCTTGGCTTTGGTAGCTATGATGACGATGATGAAGAAGTTATGCTTTTAGACTTAAGAGAGCAAGAACTAAAAAATGAAGACGAGATAGAAAAAGTAAGAAAAGCAGTTAATGACAAGATAAGGCTTAATCGCTACAGTCCTTACATGCAAGAAGGTTCTATAAAAAGATCTACTAGAAAGAGCAGAAATAAGGGCATGGATAAAAATAATCAAAAAAATGAAGCAAACAACCTAAAAGAGATTCTAATACCTGAAGATGTAAGGGTTTATGAGTTTGCTGATAAAGCTGGCATAGAGTTAAATAAGGTCTTAGGAGTACTTTTTAACCTAGGGTTAAAAGTATTAAAAAATGACTTTTTAGATAGAGATACTATAGAGATACTAGCAAGCGAGTTTGGAATCAATGTAAAAATACAGTCAGTTGGTAATGAGATCTTAGAAGAAGTTATAAACGAAGAAGATCTAGTAGAAAGACCACCAGTTGTAACTATCATGGGTCACGTAGACCACGGTAAAACTTCCCTGTTAGATAAGATAAGAAACTCTAGGGTAGCAAGCCGCGAGGCAGGTGGTATCACCCAGCACATAGGTGCTTATATGGTAGAAAAAAATGGCAAAAAGATAAGCTTTATAGATACTCCGGGGCATGAGGCCTTTGCACAGATGAGAAGCAGGGGTGCGCAAGTTACAGATATAGCTATCATAGTTATAGCTGCTGATGATGGTGTAAAACAACAAAGTATAGAAGCACTAAACCATGCTAAAAATGCCAATGTACAAATAATCATCGCTATGAATAAGATGGATAAAGAAAACGCAAATCCAGACAAACTAAAATCAGAGTGTGCTGAGCTTGGCTTTACTCCAAGTGAGTGGGGTGGTAACTATGACTTTATACCACTTAGTGCAAAAAGTGGAGAAGGTATAGACTTACTTCTTGAAACTATACTTATACAAGCTGAGCTTTTAGATCTAAAAGCAAGCCTTAAAGCAAGGCCAAAAGCTATAGTTTTAGAAGGTTCCCAGCAAAAAGGCAAAGGGTCTGTTGCTACTATAATAGTTGAGCAAGGAATCTTAAAAGTTGGTATGAGCGTAGTAGCTGATACTGCTTATGGGAAGATTAGATCTATGCAAGATGACTTGGGTAATGAGCTAACTGAGTTGCACCCTAGCGAGATAGCACAGATAACTGGGCTTAATGAAGTCCCGCTAGCAGGATCTAGTGTCTACTATACAGAGACTGATAGTGAAGCGCGCGAACAGGCCATGAAAAGGAGTGCTTACCTAAGACAAAAGGCTTTAAGCAAAACCACAAAAGTAACCTTTGATGAGCTAAGTACTATGGTAGCCCAAGAGAATCTTAAAAGCCTTCCTATCATACTTAGGGCTGATACACAAGGAAGTCTTGAAGCACTCAAAAACTCCCTTCTTGCTTTGAGTAATGATGAAGTACAGATTAATGTTATAAGTGTTGGAGTTGGAAGTATCACTCTTTCAGATGTAAACCTTGCAAGTGCAAGCACTAACTGCATCATACTTGGCTTTAATATAAAAGCAAGCAATGAGATAAAAAATGAAGCTAAAAACCTAGGTGTTAGTCTGAAAACTTATTCTATAATCTATGACTTATTAGATGAAGTTAAACTACTAATTGGCGGTATGATGTCTCCTATCATGGAAGAAGAGATAACTGGCGAAGCTGTGATAAGAGAGCTTTTCTCAGTGGCAAAAGTAGGAGTTATCGCAGGATGTATGGTTAATGAGGGCGTGATAGAAAAAAATCTACTTGCAAGAGTTATAAGAAATGGCAAAGTAGTACATGAAGGCAAGATAGCTTCTTTAAAACGCTTTAAAGATGACGTGAGGGAAGTTAAAAAAGGCTTTGAGTGTGGGATCATGCTAGAAGGGTTTAATGACTTAAAAGCAGAAGATGTTATAGAAACTTATAAGCAGATAGCCAAAAAAAGAGAGCTTTAAGAATCTAAAAAGACCACAAGATAAAGCAAGCATAAAAACTCTTTTACTTAAGGACTTACATGCAAAAAAATGAGATCATAAAGCAAAAACAAGAAGCCTTTTTGCAAGAGTCACTAAGCCTTGCCTTAGCTAGCCTTAGTGATATACGTATAAACTCTCTTACCATCACAAAAGTTGAAGTCTCAAGAGGCAAGCAGGATGTAAAAATCTATCTTGATAAACTAGGCATTGATAATGAAAGAGAAGTCTTAGACGCTTTAAAAAGAGCTAGAAATATCTTAAAAGAGTACATCTTAAATGTCACTGGCTGGTATGCCCCACCTAAGCTAAACTTTATCATAGATGATGGCTTGGAAGCACAAAATAGGCTAGATGAGATCTTTAAGCAAATCCACAAAGATGAAAAGAAAGATTAAAAAAGCAAGACACAAGAAGGAAAAACATGTTAGATAAAGCCCTAGAAGATGAGCTTAGTGCACTAGCTATAGCAAATGGTGCCAAGCTTTATGATGCTAGTTTTGTAAAAGAAGATGGCAATCTTATACTTAGAATCTCTTTTTACAAAGAAGGTGGCGTAAGCTTAGATTTTTGCACTTTTATGAGTAACCTTATCTCACCTTTACTAGATGTAAAGCTAGCTGATATGGAAAACTACTACTTAGAAGTTAGCTCACCAGGTATTGAAAGAATCTTAAGCACGCCTAATCACTTTGGACTAAGCAAGGGTGAAAGACTAAGCGTAAAACTGCTAGATAAAAGCATAGTTGAAGGCATCTTACTAAGCAGTGATGATAAAGGCTTTGTGATAGAAACTAAAGAAGGAGAAAAAAGCTTTAGCTATGCTTTGTGTAAGAAGGTAAAAACTGCTTTTGATTGGTAGAGATAAATATACTTATAAGTATATTTAGCTTGGCTTTGCCTAAAGTTTTACTAATTAAATAAAACTTCTTTCACACTATAGCTGTGTCTAGTGATACTTAATAGTCTAATATTCCTACTTGGTGTTACAGTAAAAAGTGCTACGTCTTATGTGAAAGATGATGAGTATCTTATATTTATAAATTTAAAAAGGCTTATATAAGACAACTTTTACTAAACACAAACAAACTAAAGATAAACTTTATGAAATAATCTATGTATAAAAATGTAACATATTAACACCACATAATGTATATTGTGTGGTGTTTTGTGTGATTAAAAACTAACAAAGATTATAACACAGATGTTTTTATTTACATCTTACTCCTTATATCTAAAAAATATTCCAAAAAGAAACTTCTAAAAACAAACTTTACTCTATATCATCATAGTATATTCCTACAATAACTTGTCTACTCCATAAAATTGTTACTTTTTAAGATATATACCACCACACAATATACATTATGTGGTGATAGAACTTGATAAGGGTAGATAAGGTATGGAGCAAATCTTTAGTGATGATATAAATCTAGTAGTGGGAGCTGGTTTTTCAGGTGCAGTTATAGCTAGGCTTATAGCAGAAAACTTAGATGAAAAAGTACTAGTTATAGACTGCAAAGACCATATTGCAGGACATAGCTTTGACTATTTGCAAGATGGAATCTTGATACATAAGTATGGCTCTCATATCTTTCACACTGAGAGTGAAAAAGTATGGGATTTTATATCTAGATTCACCACTTTTAATATATACATGCATAAAGTTTTAGCCCTAATTGATGGGCAAGAAGTAAGTGTGCCTTTTAATCTAAAAACACTCCATAAACTCCTACCCATAACCCTAGCTAAAAGACTAGAGATAAAGCTTTTAAAAGAGTTTAGCTATAACACAAAAGTACCTATCTTGGAGTTTCAAAAAAGCAAAGATGAAGACTTAAACTTCTTGTTTAGATTTATCTATGAAAAAATCTTTTTGAACTACACAACTAAGCAGTGGGGGAGTATTCCAGAAAGCATAGATAAAAGCATAACTGCTAGAGTGCCAGTTCATATCAGCCTTGATGAAAGGTATTTTCAAGATAAGTTTCAAGGTATACCCATGCTTGGCTATGCACAAACTATTAAAAACATACTAGATCATAAAAGCATAGAAGTTAGACTAAACACAGGCTATAGCAAAGATTTTAGGTACAAAAGACTTTTTTTTACTGGTTCTATAGATGAGTTTTTTGACTATAAGTTTGGAGTGCTTCCTTATAGAAGTTTAGACTTTAAGCTTGAAACTCACGATACAGAGTTTTATCAAACAAACTCAGTCATAAACTATCCTAACAACTATAGCTTTACTAGGATACATGAATACAAGCACTATCTAAATACTAAAACTTCAAAAACTATCATAGCTAAGGAGTATCCAAAAGACTTTAAGCTTGGGAGTAGCCAGAGATTCTATCCAGTGGCTTGCAAGGAAAACACTACCCTTTATAACACATATCTAGATGAAGCTAAGAAGTTAAGCAACACCTACTTTCTAGGTCGCCTAGGTGATTACAAATACTACGACATGGACAAAGCTATAGAGCGTGCTTTTGATGTGTTTGAAGAAGTGAAAAAGGAGAGTTGATGTTTCTTGTAAGAGTTGATAGAGGCATGATCTTTAAGATAAAGAAACTAAGGATGACAAAATGACCCTTCTTTCAGTGATAATCCCAGTTTATAACTCTCAAAAGTATCTAAAAGAGTGTTTAGAAAGTGTAGTAAACCAAAGCTATAAAAACTTAGAGATTATCTGTATAAATGATGGCTCTATAGATTCCTCACTAGATATATTAAAAGACTATGCAGCCAAAGATAGCCGTATGAAAATACTAAGCCAAGAAAACAAGGGGTCAGGTAGTGCTAGAAACGAAGGCTTGAAAATAGCAAGTGGGGACTATATAGCCTTTATAGATGATGATGATTATATAGACTTAGACTTTTATGAAGAGGCTTTAAAGTATATAGATGATGTAGATATAGTCATTTATGGTATACAAGTATTTGGAGATATGGCCATTGGCGATATAAATTCTGATAGTGAATATTACAGAGTAAAGCACAAAGGAAAGGTTATACTTCAAGATAAGCTTATATTTAATATAGATGTATCTCCCTGCAATAAGCTTTTTAAAAAAGACATCATAGATAAGTTTGATATAGACTTCCCAGAAGGTATATACTACGAAGATGCAGAGTTTTTCTTTAAGTACATCCTTTGCTGTAAAAGTGCTTACTTTATAGACAAGTATCCTTACCACTATAGGAGACGTAAGAACTCCATCATGCATCAAACTTTTAGCGGAAGTGAGCACGCTATAGATCACTTGTATGTAGTTAAGAATCTTTATGAGTTTTTTATAAAGCATGATATTTATAAGGATTATGAAGGGCTATTTTTAGAGGTATTTGAAAGCTACTTCAAGTTTTCTTTTAATCACTCCTTAGATAAAGATAGATTAAAAGTCTTAAAGCTAGCTAGTAGCTATGCAAAGATGTTTTATCCAAGTGATAGTGTTAGCTCTAGATTTATAAAAGCACTCAAAAATGAAAAATATGAAAAAGTCTTATCAGGCAACACTTTAGGGTTAAAAGCAAAACTAAAAGCAAAGATAAAAAGTGTACTTATAAAAAGGCTTAAGCCAAGACTAGAAGCCTTTGTAGATTCTAAAATAGACATTAAGCAAATAAGTCTAGAAGAAAAGATAGCTAGCTTAGAATCTAAACTAGCTTTTTTAGATAAAAAGGTTTACTACACAGCACTTGTGCCTTCTATGACTAACAACCTTTTAGAATCTAAGAAGTTGCTAAAACGCCCTTTAAAACTAACTATCATCATCTATCATAAAGAGCACTTTTCTATGCACTCTCTTTGCAAGGCTTTAAAACTAAAAGGCTTTGAACTAAGCATCTTGATATCACCTGCTTTGGAGATAATGGAGTGCTTGAGAGAAAAAGTGTTAGAGGATAACTACAACTTTTTTGTCTCTCTTGGTTTTAATACTATAAAAGGCTATGACTTTAAAACGCAAACTGCCTATGATTTAGAATCTAATCTACCTGATTTAATAATCTATCAAACCCATTGGATGAATGACATATTAGACAGCTTTGATGTGAAGCATTTTTACAACAAAGCCCTTTGCTTGAGTATACCTTATGGGTTTATGCTGTGTGCTATAGAAGAGTATACGTTTAATGAAGAGTTTCATAATTTAGTTTGGCTAAAT
The DNA here is from genome assembly GCF_002272875.1 of Helicobacter sp. 11S02629-2. Classification (GTDB taxonomy): domain Bacteria; phylum Campylobacterota; class Campylobacteria; order Campylobacterales; family Helicobacteraceae; genus Helicobacter_I. Next base: position 84,491 of record NZ_MLAN01000004.1, on the reverse strand, counting down.
TGTGCCGAAACAAATGAAGCAAAACTTCTATCTCAAAGATATGCTGATAATAATGGTATAAATGTCTTAGTTACTGGTTATCCAAAGATGGATGCTTTGCTAAATCCACCACCTTTTAAATGGAAAAACGAGACTGCCAAAAAGCTTATCTGGGCACCTCATCACTCTATAAATACAACATGGGCTATAAACTTTGCTACTTTCCATTTGTATTACAAAGATTTTTATGAATATGTAAAAGCTAATAAAGATATAGAAGTAGTTTTAAGACCACATCCACTTTTAAAAAGTAGAGTTTTAGAGTTAAATATCTTAAGCGAAAAAGAATACGACAACTATATGGCTAGCTTTAATAGTTTGCCCAATGGGCAAGTATACACTGGTGCTAACTACTTTGGACTTTTTGCAAGCAGTGATGCTCTTATCTTAGATAGTGGTTCTTTCTTAGCTGAGTATATGTACACAAAAAAGCCACTTTGCTTTATAAATAGGTGGGAAGATAAGGCTACTTTAAAAACTCGTTTTAATAACTTTGGCAAGTTGGTACTTGAAGAGTGCTATATAGCAAAAGATTTTAGCTCCATAAAAGACTTTATTAAAACAGTAGTTATAAGTCAAGATGATGTTATGAAAAATAATAGAGAAAAGTTCTTTGATATGTATTTTAAAAATTATTATGGTGCGTCAGGAGAACTCATAGCAGAGTATATAACTAAGGCTCTGGGGAGATAGAAAATGGATACTAATTTTAAAAATACTCTAGTTTATGTCAGCATAGATACGATAGATGTAAAAAAACTAAATCCACGCTTAAGCCCAAATGCTTTACTTTTTTATAGACTAAAAGGAGAGTGCTATGGTAGATAAAACATACTGCATGAGTAATTATCTTGCATTTAGATTCATAAGCAATGTAAATATTAACTTTTATTCTGGGCTAAAGCATAGTAAATATACGATTTTAGATAAGCCTTATAAAGTAAGATTGGCAGTTGATGTGGACAAGATTCTGAAAGAAAAGATAATGCAATTTTATGAGCCTAAAAAAACTGCTTTATTTTTATCAGGTGGTATAGATAGTGCGATCTTAGCCTCCTACCTACCAAAGGATACTAAAGCTTACACCTTTAAGTGTATAGGTGAAAATGCTATAGACGAAACAAGCCAAGCTAAAAAATACACACATAGATATGCTTTAAGTCACGAGATAATAGAAATGCACTGGAGTGATTTTGAAAAACTAACTCCTAAGCTTTTAGAATCTAATCAAGTGCCATTCCACTCAATAGAGGTGCAACTTTTAAAAGCTGCTTTGCATGCTAAAACTCAAGGTATAGAAAAAATCATTATAGGTGATAGTGCAGATTATATCTTTGGGGGTATGGATAAGCTTTTATCAAAAGACTGGAACTTTGAAGAGTTTGTAACAAGATATAACTATATAGAACCAAGCAAGGCTCTAAAAGACTATGTGGATGTAACTAGTGAGTATGAAAAATATAAACTGCCTAATAATAAAATAGATTTTATAAAGCTTATAAACAATGATATGTTGGTGGAATCTCTAAGCTCTTATGCGAATGCTTTTAAACTAGCTGGAATCTCTTTTTTAGATCCATATTCATATATGCAAGTAGAACATTTAGACTTACAAAGGATAAGGGCAGGAGAACCAAAATACCTTTTAAGAGAGCTTTTTAAAAAAGCTTATCCAGATATAAATATCCCTACAAAGATTCCCATGCCAAGGGCTATGGACGCTTGGCTAAAAGACTATAAAACTTCAAGGCCAGAGTTTATAAAAGACTGCACAGTGGGGATGAGTGGTGATCAAAAGTGGCTTTGTTGGTGTTTAGAACAGTTTTTAAATATGTATGAAAAGATAGACAATAAGTAATTTTTATATTCAAAGTTATTTTTAACATTATCAAAAAGAGAGGCAAACATGCAAATAGGTTATACATCTGGTGTTTATGACTTATTTCACATAGGGCATTTAAACTTGCTAAAAAATGCAAAGGGACTTTGTGATAAGTTGATAGTTGGAGTTAGCGTAGATAAGCTAGTAGAGTATAAAAATAAGCGTTCTGTCATACCTTTTGAAGAGAGGCTTGAGATAGTGCGTAATATAAAATATGTCGATGCTGCTATACCTCAAGAAAGCTTGGATAAATACGAGATGTGGGAGAAATTGCACTTTGATATTTTATTTGTAGGAGATGATTGGTATAACTCTGCTAGCTGGAAAGATATGGAAGAAAAATTTAGCAAAGTAGGTGTTAAAGTGATGTATTTCCCATACACAAAAGGCACTAGCTCTACTATCTTAAATGAGACTTTAAGAAAGATAAGGCAAAAAAGCTGATGCGTAAGATCAAGAGTATGAAATCTTTTAATACTTTAAAAATGGCACACAACACTCACTTTTATGCAGTTACTGCAGAAGTAACTAAAAGTTAGGAGTATAGATGCCAAGTCCAAAAAGAAAAGGCCCTTATGTATCAGTGCTAATTCCTTGCTATAACGTAGAAAAGTTTTTAAGACAGTGCATGGATAGTGTGGTTAACCAGACCTTAAAAGATATAGAAATAATCTGCATTAATGATGGTTCAACTGATAGCACACTAGAGATACTAAAAGAGTATGCAAGCTATGACTCCCGCATAAAAATTATTAATAAGCCAAACTCAGGCTATGGAGATTCTATGAATGCTGGGTTAGATTTAGCAAGTAGTGACTACGTAGGCATAGTAGAATCTGATGACTTTATAGAGCCAGATATGTTTGAAAAACTCTACACTACAGCTAAGGTTAACGACTTAGATATAGCAAGATGTCAATACTTTTTATACACTTCTAAAGATGATGAAAACATCTTATGTGATACTTCTTATATCACTAAAAATACAGTTTATAGACCACTAGATGAGGTAGAAACTTTCTACCAGCCGCCTGCTATCTGGACTAATCTTGTCAAAAAAAGCTTGATAAAAGATAATGGGATCTTTTTTCTACCTACACCAGGAGCAAGCTATCAAGACACATCTTTTGCCTTTAAACTTTATGCCATGAGTGAACGTTTTGGCATGATAGAAGATGTGCTACTTCACTATAGGATAGATAATGAAGCTTCTTCTATAAACTCTGTAAATACTAAAGAAAAGGCCTACTGTGTTATAAAAGAGTGTGCTGAGATAAGACGCTTTGCCAAAGAAAAGGGTCTCTATCACCATCTAAAAAAAGTTATCTGTAAGATGAAGTATGCTACTTATATATGGAACTATAAAAAGTTAAGTGGAAGGCTTAAAGCTGGCTTTTTGATAAAAGTAGCAAAAGAGTTTATCTGTGATGTACTAGCTGGTAATGTAGATAAGAATCTACTATCAGACTATGAAAGAAAAAGGCTTATAAAAGCTATCTTTAGATTCCTTGTCTCCATTAGATTAAAAGGATAAAAGCTAAAAAGCACGCCTTTAGCTTTTTTTGTGTTTTTTAATAACTGCTATAAGCTTTTTATTTATTAAAAAGATGGGGGCTTTTGGCTTTTATCTTTTTTATGAGGGCTATTATCTCATGGACTGAGAACTCAGCCTCATTATCTTCTTCTCCTAAAAGCTCCATATAAGATTCTAAGGCTTCTTGCATGTAGTCTTTTTTAACACCAGCAAAATGAAAACTAACTTGTAAGAGATCAAAGACTTGGGCTTCTAGGTCTCTTATATCATCTTGTAAGACTTCATTTTGGCTTATTAGCTCTTGATAAAGCTTGGTTTGTTTGTCGTCTTTTTCCATTTTGTTTCCTTTGAGATGTATCTTTTAGTTTGTGAATAATATCAGATTGTTTAAAAGTTATTGACATGGCTTAGAACTTGTTGTCTATACTTATAGCTTGGCTGTTTTCTTCTTGCATCTTTTCGTAAGCTTGCATGTAAACTGGCTTATAGTTTTTATCAAAACTTGTTTTTAAAAGCTTTTTATGATTTGTATCTATCTCTTCTTGAGATACTATGCTAATACTTTCTTTTGAAGCAAAGGCTAACTCTATAAAAGGTAGGGCTAAAAGCACTATGCCTGCAGCTACTAGGCTTTTTAAGGCAGTTTTTATATTAAAGTTTTTATGTCTTGTGATGAGTGGCTTTTGGAAGTTGTAATATCCATAGGCATTTTTTGCTTGATGGAAGCTAAGTAGTTTTAAGATGTCATCTCTTCCTAGGTCTAGCAACTCTTCAACTGATCTAAAAGCCTTTAAGATTCCAGAGACATCTATAAGATCAAAGTAGTAGGTTTGTTTGTAGTGTCTTTGAACTTTTGCTAGCAGATAGGCTAGATCGTTTTGCTTTATAGTTTTTTCTCTTTTTGCATTGCCAGTAAAGCTTAAACAGCCTTCTGTATAGCCAAGTACTAAAAACTGTAAGCTATCTTGTACTACTATTAGACAGTTTGCAAGAAGCGGGTGTAAGTTCCCCATGTGAGAAAACATAAAGATTGGATTTATAAAATACATCTTATGTTTATAGGCATCTTGTAAGTTTTGTATGTGACTTGGCAAGGTGTAGTGAAGATGACAGATATAGTTATCGCCAGCTCTATCAAATATCTTTATATCTAAATGCTCATAAGCAAAGTCTTTTTCTTTCTCATAGGCCTTATAAAGCGCAAGGCTTTTAAAGCTACCTTTATACTCACAGTTTAGATCATGCTTGCTTATCTTTACTCTTAGTATCTTTAAGTCATCTATACGTATAAAAGCTATGTGTCTTATGAAGGCTTTTGGGAAAAGCTTATTAACTAAAATATTACAAAGCATCAAAAAGGCTCTAGTTGTCTTGCCAAAAGGCCTAAGCTTTGGGTCTAGTATAAAAAGGTCATTATAAGTAGGAGTAGCTTTAAGACTATCAAGTGGAACTTTTAAGTCTTTTTCTTTTTCTAGTGGAGGGTGTATAGGGAGTTCTACTAATAACTCATCATCAATGCTTTCTTTAACATCTTTATAAAAATTGTAGAACTTAAAGCGAAGTAAAAATGCATAATAGTTTAAAAATGCATTTTGTAAGGTATAGACCTTATTTAAAAGTCGTTCCACCATCAACAACCATAGTTTGTCCAGTCATCCAACCAGACTGAGTTTTATCGCATAAGAAAAATGCAGCCCCAGCTAAATCTTCTGGAGTACCCATGCGGTTAAGCGGGCTTTGCTCTTCAACCTTTTCTTTTATGATGGCATAGTCTGGGAAGGCTTTTAGTGCATCTGTGTCAATAGGCCCACCACTTACTGCATTAACCCTTATACCAAACTCACCCAACTCAGTTGCAGCATACTTAACCATGGTTTCAACTGCATTTTTTGAGTTACCATGTCCTGCGTAGTTTGGCATGTAGACTAGGTTGCCAGTTGAGCTAAGTGTGACTATAGAGCCTCCACCTACAAGCTTCATACGTTTTGTAGCTTCTTGTGCACCTACTACAAAGGCTAAAACTGTAGCTGTGTATATATTATTAAGTCCTTTTGGTTTTAGACGCATAAAAGGCGCAAAGCCACCAGCTACACTTTTGCCATAAATAATGGCATTAGATATAAAGAAGTCAACCCTATCAAAGTCTTTATCTACTTCTTCAAAAAGTCTTACATACTGCTCTGGCTCTAGTACATTTAGTGGATAACATCTAGCCTTTATCTTATACTTAGATTCCAACTCAGCTGCTATCTTTTTTGCTTCTTCTTCGTTTTTGTTATAAGTGAATGCCACATTAACGCCATTTTGGGCAAACTTATAAAGTATAGCCTTTCCGATGCCTCTTGTCGCCCCGCTTATAACTAGTGTTTTTCCTCTCATATAGCCCTGAGTGCTGTCTTGTGTCATAGTTGTACCTCATATTCTTTTAAAGTTTGTTCTAGTACCTTTAAGCATTCATCACTAGGATTACACAGTGGAAGTCGGTACTCTAAGGTAGGCATTAACCCACTTAAATGCATAGCTGCTTTTATAGGAATTGGATTACTTTCGTAAAATAAAGCTTTATTTATATCATAAAGCTTATTATTTATAGCTGAAGCCTCTTTCAAATTTAGCTTAGTTAGGTCTGATATCTCTTTTGGAAGCAGATTCCCAGTAACTGAGATAACCCCTTGTCCGCCTTGGAGTAATATAGGAAGATTTAGCATATCATCTCCACTCATCACCACAAAGTCTGGCATCTTTATCCTCATAACCATAACCTTTTCTATAGAGCCTGAAGCTTCTTTTATACCGTAGATGTTTTTAACTTTTGATAGTCTTATAACAGTCTCTACTTCTATATTAACTCCTGTTCTACCCGGCACGTTATAAAGTAGGACTGGAAGCTCTATACTCTCTGCTATAGCTTTGTAGTGGAGGTATAAGCCTTCTTGGGTTGGTTTGTTGTAATAAGGTGTAACGCATAAGATTCCATCTGCACCACACTTTTGGGCAAACCTAGCTAACTCTATAGCTTCTTTAGTGCTATTACTCCCAGCGCCTGCAAGCACTTTTACTTTTGTGCCATGTTTTGCATTATAAGCCTTGCAAGTTTTAACTGCTATCTCTATGCACTCCATATGTTCTTTATGGCTTAAAGTAGCACTTTCGCCAGTTGTTCCTACTGGCACACAAGCATCCATGCCATACTTCATCTGCCTAATTATTAGTTTTTCATAAGTCTCTGTGTCTATCTTGTCATTTTTAAGTGGCGTGATTAAAGCACTCATGGCTCCAGTTATCATTCATCTTCCTTGTGTGAGTTGGACTTTGGACTCATAGTGAGTGTTGTTAAGTTAGCTTTAGTGAAGTAGTAGTCTGAAACATCTTGCAAGTCTTTTAAGTTCACAGAGTTCACATCTTTTATGTAGTTTTTAAGATGCTTTAAGGATACATCTACGTCTTTGCTATCAGCCCCACCTATAAAGCTTGCAAAGATTCCAGCTAGCTTGCTACTACTTTCAAAACTATATAAAAATCTCGCATTAATAGCAGCCTTAGCCTTATCTAAGTCAGCCTCACTTATCTTTCTTTCTTTGATATTTTGTATCACTTTTAAGATTTCATCTTTAGCATCACTTGCTTTTTTGTCTTTGTTCATAGTAGCTATGATGAAAAATACTCCGCCATGTTTTAGTTTCATATTAAAACTACTTATATCACTAGTTAGTTTTAACTCATCGCTTAGTTTTTCATCTAGCAAAGAAGAGTTAGTGCCACCTAAGATATAGCCTAGTACATCTAAGACTACTTTATCTTTATACTTGGCTGCTTCATCTCTTTTATCACTTAGTTTAGAAGTTCTAAAGCCGAGGGCTAGGTACTCTAAGCCACCTGTGTATCTGTGTATATTTACTACTTTTTCACCATCACTATCTGGTTCGTTTTCGTAAAATGCAGGAATTTCTTTCTTATTTTTGATATTACCAAAGTACTTTTTTGTTTTAGCAAAGGCCTCTTTTGGGTCTATATCGCCAACTATTAAAACAGTTGCATTTGTTGGTTGATAGTAGGTTTTGTGAAAGTCTTTTAAGTCTTTAATATTCCAATTAAGTATATCGCTATGAAAGCCTATTGGAGTCCAATGGTAGGGACTATAAACAAAGGCAGTGTTAAAGAATCTAAAGTAAAGATAGCCTATAGGGTTATCTTCAGTTCTCCAAAGTCTTTCTTGCATAACTACTTGTCTTTCGGTTTGAAACTCAGAATCTTTTAAAGTGAGATTCCCCATTAAGTCAGCAAAAAGCTTTAGGGAAGTATCTAGGTTACTAGAGGATGATTTTATAAAGTAGCGAGTGTAGTCAAAGCCAGTAGAAGCGTTATCAACTCCACCCATACGTTTTACTATAGTGTCAAACTCACCAGCTTTTAGATTCTTGGTTGACTTAAAGTTCATATGCTCTATCATATGCGCTATACCACTTTTGCCCATTTTCTCATCGCCTGAGCCTACATTATAGATAACATCAGTTTCTATGACATTAGAGCCATTTCTTAAAGGCACTACGACTATATTTAGTCCATTTTCTTTTAGTGTTTCTACCTGAAAAGGTAGCGATACAGCCGCACTTAGAGCACTCATTAAAACTCCTATCATTATTACAAATCTCATCTTACATTAATCCCAATAACATCTTTTATATTAGAAAAGCCTTCTTGCACCATTAGCGAAGAAAGTTCACTGTTTAGTCTTTTTACTACTCCGGGTCCTTCATATATTATACTAGTTAGAATCTGAACTAAAGACGCACCATTTTTAAGTCTTTCTAAAATATCACTAGCACTATCTATACCACCAACTGAGACTATGATGCCTTCTTTGAAAAAAGCCTTGCCTAGCTCTTTTAAAACTTCATTACTTTTAGTTTTTAAAACCTCACCACTTAGCCCACCAAAAGGGATTCCATCTTTTAACTTTGGGCTAGAAACTAAGGAGTAGTCAATCGTAGTATTAGTAGCTATTAGTCCACTTGCCCCACTACTAAGTGCACTTTTGCATACTTCAAGCATGGAATCTAATTCCATATCAGGAGAGATCTTTAAAAAAGTCGGTTTATTAGTTAGGCTTTTTGCCATAGAGAAAAGTTCATTTACAAAGCTTACATCTTGCAAGTCTCTAAGGCCAACAGTATTAGGAGAAGAGACGTTAAAAACAAAGTAGTCGCCATAATCTATAGTAGCTTTTAAAGCTAGCTCATAAGCAGTTAGGGCATCTGCTAGAGCTATATTTTTATTTTTACCTAGATTTATGCCAAGAGGTATACAAAAAGGATAGACTTTTTGCAAGTTATTTATAACTGCCCTAACGCCTAGGTTATTAAATCCCATGGCATTTTGTAAAGACTTAGCTTCCACATGTCTAAAAAGTCTAGGTTTTGGGTTGCCATCTTGTGGATTATGAGTAATGGTACCTAGCTCTAAGTGTGAAAAACCTAGCGTTGTTAGCCCTCTAACCATTGTGGCATTTTTATCAAAACCCGGTGCTAAGCCTATAGGGTTGTAAAATCTCATACCTAAAATCTCATTATCAAGGCTAGCGTGGTACTTACAAAAGTGTGAAGCTAGCATATTTTCTATTAGTGGGGTGTAGCTTACACCTGAGAGGGCCTTTTCCACTATCTCATGTGCAGTCTCTGGGTTTAGTTTAAATATATATGATCTAACTTTGTGATAAAAACTCATATATAACCTTGCTTTATTTTATTACCCTTACATTCTAGCATATAAGTATGGTGCATATTGCCTTTACTCTACATAGATTCCATCAAAACAGGCTTTACAAAACTCACTGCAACGATTTGTCTCACTTTTTACGTCTTTTATCTCAGTTAGTGCAGCCTCTAAACCTTCTAAACTTAAAAAGCCTAAACTATCAGCGTGAAGATACTCTTTTACTTCTTCTAAGCTTTTATTAGCACAGATTAACTCTTCTTTATTGGGTGTATCTACCCCGTAGTAGCAAGGACTTATGGTTTGAGGAGCAGCTATTAAAAGATGTACCTCTTTAGCTCCAGCGTTTCTTAAAAGTCTAACTATGGCTTTAGAAGTAGTCCCACGAACTAGTGAATCATCTATAACGATGACTTTTTTATCTTTTATCACTTCTTTGATAGGATTTAGTTTTAATCTTACTTTTAACTCACGCAAGGATTGTGTTGGCTCTATGAAAGTCCTTCCTACGTAGTGGTTTCTAATCAAGCCTAGTTCAAAAGGTATGCCTGATTGCACGCTATAGCCTAGGGCTGCTGCTATGCCGCTATCTGGCACGGGCACTACCATATCAGCATCTACTTTATGCTCAATGGCTAGTCTTTTCCCAAGTGCTTTTCTTACTTCATACACACTTCTTCCAAACACCAAGCTATCAGGTCTTGAAAAGTAGACATACTCAAAGATACAAGGCTTACTAGGAGTGCTTTCATCAAACATAGTACTTACAAATCGTGCTTCATGAATGGATTCCATCTTATTTCTTTCAAAGACTAGTAGCTCACCCGGTTTTACATCTCTTATAAACTTAGCATTTATTAGATCAAAAGCACAGGTTTCGCTAGCTACTACGTAGCCTTTAGTGCCATCTTCATTATCAAGCTGGGCTAGTGAAAGAGGCCTAAGACCAAATCTATCACGCAGTGCAAACATTTTAGAACGGCTTATAAAAACTAAGGCAAAAGCACCTTTAAGCATCTTTATAGCTTCTATGATTCTAGCTGTAAGGTTAGTTTGCTTACTTCTGGCTATAAGATGGAGGATAACTTCAGTATCTAGCTGACTTTGAAATATAGCCCCTTCACGAGTAAGCATCTCGCGAAGTTCTAAAGCGTTGGTTATATTGCCATTATGGGCTATAGAAAACTCACCTAAGTTATATCTTGCAAAAAGAGGCTGGGAGTCTGCAAGGGAGTTATCGCCTGCTGTTGAGTAGCGATTATGCCCTATGGCACTAAAGCCAGCTAGGGCTTTTAAGGTGTCTTTTTTAAAGACATCAGTTACTAATCCACTATCTTTAAAAGTGGCTATATCGTGGCCATTACTAACGCTTATACCGCTTGCTTCTTGACCTCTGTGCTGCATGGCAAAGAGGGTGTAGTAGGCAAGGTTAGCTGCGTGATTTGAGTTATAAATCCCAGTTACAGCACACTTTTCTTTTAAAGAATCCATATCAGTTAAGTCATCTCTCATCGCAAGGTCTTTATTATAAGTAGGGTTTAGCATATGTGATTTTATCATCTTTTATTCATGTTATTAGCTTGTGCTATTTGGCTTGATTTAGGCTTACTAAAACGCCTTCCATTATAGAATCTATCTCGCCATCAAGTATGGCTTGGGTGTTAGAGTAAGCAAGGTTGCTTCTAGTGTCTTTTACTTGCTGATAAGGTGCTAAGACATAGCTTCTTATCTGATAGCCAAAGCCCATCTCGCTTTTATCATTACTATTAGCCCTATCAGTGTTTTTTTGCTTTTCTAGGGCGTAGAGTTTAGAAGTTAGCATCTTTAAAGCAGTGGCTTTATTTTTGTGCTGAGATCTGTCATTTTGGCATTGCACTACTATGCCAGTTGGGATGTGGGTTATCCTTATAGCAGATTCAGTTTTATTAACATGCTGTCCGCCTGCACCACTAGCTCTATAAGTATCTATCCTTATGTCTTTATCTAGTATCTCTATATCTATATTATCATCTAGCTCAGGACTTACTTGCACGCTTACAAAAGAAGTATGACGCTTAGCGTTAGAATCAAAAGGTGAAATCCTAACTAGTCTATGCACACCAGATTCTACTTTTGCATAGCCATAAGCGTTTTCTCCTCTTATAATAAAACTTACTCCTTTTAGACCTGCTTCTTCACCTTCTTGATAGTCTAAAAGCTCTAGCTTAAAGCCACGACGCTGTGCCCATCTAACATACATCCTATAAAGCATCAAGCACCAATCCATGCTTTCAGTCCCACCAGCTCCTGGCTGTATAGTAAAGATAGCATTCATGGAATCTAACTCATCACTAAGCATGACTTTTATCTCTAAGTCTTTGATGCTATTTTCTAAGCCTTCACTATCAAGATATAAAAGCTCTAAAGTGTCATTATCTTCAGTTCCTAAAGACATCTCATAAAGCTCGCTAGCATCTTTTAGATTATCACTTGCTGTTATGTAAGCACTAAGCAAGGAGTTTAACCTTTGCTTTTCTTTTAAAAGCTTTGAAGCAAGGCTGGCATCTTCCCAAAAGTCTTTGTCTAAAGACTTAGATTCTATATCTTTTAGCCTTTCTTTTATGTGTGTGGGGTTTATGATCTTTTCTATATTTGTAGTTTTTGTGCTTAATGTTTTTAATAACTCACCGTATTCATAAGAATCCATTTTCATCATGTCCTTTTAACTTTGGGCTTATTTTACTAAAGTTAATGAATATAGTTTTACAATGCTTTTTAAAATTATCATTTTAAAAGGATAGACATGGCTGATAGACTTAATAGAAGGGGAGTTTTAAAAGCTAGTGCCTTGCTAGCCTTTACTCCTATGGCAAAGACTTTGCTAGGTGCTTCTCTTTTAGCAAATGATGACACTATGGAGAAAAGTTTTGCTGGCTGGGATCCTAAAAGCTCAGTTAGTGTCAATCCTAAATCTTTTATCTATCTAACTAGTGTTGATAAGTGCTATCTATCTTATAACATAGAGATGGTAGAAGTAGTAGGTGGCAAGTTTTGGGCGCCTTATAAAGACATAGATTCTAAAAAGTCAAATGAAAACTTAAGCCATGATAATTCTAACCTCTATAAAGCCTTAAAGCCACTTGATCTAAGTGATAAAAAACTTCGCATGCTAGCAAGTGCGCTAGGTTCAGCCTATGTGCGTGTTAGTGGCACTTGGGCTAATAGCATCTACTTTCAAGATGATGATAAGCCTAAGCTTAAAAAAGCCCCTAAAGGCTTTGAAAATGTACTAACGCGTAAAGAGTGGAAGGGCGTTATAGACTTTATAAAAGCAGTTGATGCAAAGCTAGTTACATCTTTTGCCATCAGTTCTGGCACACGCAATAAAGATGGAATCTGGACTCCAAAAGAAGCCACTAAGATAGCAAACTATACTCATAAACTTGGCGGTCATATCGCTGCAGCCGAGCTTTTTAATGAGCCTAATCTCTTAGAAGTAAGTGCTGCGCCTAAGGGTTATAATGCTAGTTCTTTTGCTAAAGATGTAGCAGTTTTTACCAAGTTTGCAAGGGAAAAGATTCCAAGTATGTTAACTTTGGGGCCGGGCTGTGTGGGTGAAGGTGGGGCCTTGCCTATGGTCAAGTCTGCTTTAAACACTGAAATGCTTTTATCTGCTACGCCAACGCCTAAGTTTGATGTCTTTTCTTATCACTACTATGGGGCGGTCTCTAAGCGTTGTGCTAAAAGTCCTAAAGAAGGTGGCACTACTTTAGAAGATGCCTTAAGCTTAGAGTGGTTAGATAAGACTGATGGCGTGGCTGAGTTTTATAAAAACTTGCGTGATAAGTACTTACCAAAAGCTCCTCTTTGGATAAGCGAGACTGCTGATAGTGCTTGTGGGGGGAACCCTTGGGCTGCTACATTTTTTGATACTTTTAGATTCTTAAATCAGCTAGGAAGCCTAGCAAAATCTGGTGTAAAAGTAGTTATGCATAATACTTTATGTGCTAGTGAATATGGCTTGCTTGATGGTGAGACTTATGAGCCCAAACCTAACTACTACGCTGCCCTTCTTTGGCAAAAGCTTATGGGAGAAGAAGTCTATGAAACTAACTTAAAAGTAAAAGGACTTAGAATCTATGCACATAGCTTAAAAGGTAGTAAAAAAGGGAAGGTTTTAATGGTTATAAATCCTACTAGTAGCTTGCATACTTTTGATTTTAAAACTAGCGGGATGATTTATGTTTTAGCACCTAGTCCTTACCACTCAGATAACCCTTATAAGACTATGAGTAATGGAGAAGTTAGTCTTAATGGTGTGCCTTTAATGCTAAAAGATGAAAAGCTTCCAGAGCTTAATGGCACACCTTTAAAGGCAGGTAGAATCTCCATGCTTCCTTATGCTATAAGCTTTGTAGTCTTTGAAGATAGCTTAGATAGTTAAGTATAAGTTAATCTTTTATCTTTTAGAAATCTACTTTTTATATAGATAGTTTCAAGAGATAGACTTATATATAACTTTATATTTACTTTTAAGATTTTATTTACTATTACAGTTACTTTTCCTTTAGAATCGCTGCATTTTAGATTCACTAGGAAAAGGATGAGATATGTTAATAAAAAGGACAAAACCTTATGAGATTAAAGATAGCGAACTAACAAGTATAGAAAACTATAACAGAAGAGAAACTATAATGAAAGCCCTTGCCCTAGGTGCTCTAGCACTTCCACTAGGCAGCTCCTTGCAAGCACAAGCAGCGGCTGAAAAAAGCGACTTTATACAAAGAAAGTTCTTTTTTAAAAAAGACCCAGCATTTCCAGTTTCTAAACTTACCCCTAACTCTTTGACACCTGAAAAAAAGGCTATAACTTATAACAACTACTATGAGTTTGGTGTGCAAAAAGAAGATCCTTCATCTAGTAAAGCAGCAAATGAAGTTTTCAGCAAAGCTAAGCTTGACCCTTGGAGTGTGGTGATTGATGGGCTAGTGGAAAAGCCAGTAAAACTAAGCTTAGAGACTATAGTAGCTAAGATGCCTTTAGTAGAAAGAAACTACCACTTTAGATGCGTTGAAGCATGGAGTATGAATCTACCTTATATGGGCTTTAGGCTTAAAGACTTACTAGCTGTAGTTAAGCCGCTAAGCAGTGCGAAGTTTGTCCACTTTGAAACTATAGTAGACCCTGAGATGCCAGCTGTTAAGTCACCAAGTATAGCTGGTGGTATAAAGTTTCCTTACATCGAAGGGCTAAGGCTAGATGAAGCATATAATGACTTAACACTTCTTGCCATAGGGCTTTATGGAAAAGCTTTACTTCCTCAATCAGGTGCGCCTTTAAGACTAGTTGTGCCTTGGAAGTATGGCTTTAAGTCTATAAAAAGTATAGTGCGAATTTCTTTTGTAGATAAGCTACCAAGTACTATGTGGGTTAATCTAGCTAGTGATGAGTATGGATTTTATGCTAATGTTAATCCAAATGTACCGCATCCACGCTGGTCTCAAGCTAGCGAAAACTATATAGGTGATAGCTTCTTTAATGAACGTATACCTACTAAGATGTTTAATGGCTATGGCGAAGAGGTCGCTAGTATGTATAAGGGTATGGATTTGACTAAAAACTTTTAAGGGTTGTGGATTGTAGCAGCTTAATAGCATTTTCTTTTAATATTTTTTATCCTCTTTTAAAGATCTTTATTAAAAATGGGGCTTTTTTACAAAGCCCTAAGTAATTGCCCATCAAACATCTTCATTTAGGTAAGTTTTATCTTTACCCAACATTTTTGTATAAAAAGCGATTTTCACTCATTACGATACGTATGCAAATAAAAAATGTTATTAGTAGTTAAAAATATTTAACCAAATTTTCCTAAAAGTTAAAAATTATGTATAAAAATTGACTATTTACACCTTTTAAGAATCAAAAATGACTATAATTCATATATATCTTTAATTTAAGGAATGATGGAATGAAGAAAGTAGTCCTAGTGTTTTTAGCTCTAGTTGGTCTTATGTTTGCGGCGGATAATGTTATGTATCCTACAACTGTTAAGTCTCTTTATCAAAAGGGAAGTGATAAGGTAGTTGGTAGGTTGCTTCCAACATCAGCAGTTAAGATGATAAAGCAAGAGGGTAATAAAGAGCTTATACAGATAGAAGGTTACTCACAAGAAGGTGTAGATAACGCTATTTATTACGCAGTTAATAGAAGAATCTTAGTAGCTGGTCTTGCAAAAAGTGCAAACATCCAAGTTAAAAAAGTAAAAGAGATAAACGATAAAGAAAGCGGTAAAAAATGGTACCAAGTAGAAGTACAACTTTATACAGATGGTGGTAACTTTTCAAAAGATGTAGAATCTTTATACTCTAAAGCAAAAGCACTTTATGGTGAAAACTGCTCTATATGCCACGGCTTACACGCAACAAAAGAGTTTAATGCTAACCAATGGCCAGGTGTTGTAGATTCTATGTTCCCAAGAACTGGTATACCAAAAGAGGATAAGTACCTTTTAGTTCAATACCTTCAAAAAAATGCAAGCGATATGCCGGGAACTAACACAAAATAAGTACAGAGCATTACTTAGTATCAATTAAGCTACTTTTAAAACAAAAACACAAAAGAAGAAGCATTTTCTAACATCTTAAGATTATCTTCACAAGAAGATAATCTTTAAGCATTCACACATATTTAAATTCAACACAGGAGAACAACTTGACAGAAAAAATAAGCAGAAGAACGGTTTTAAAAGCTAGTGCTTTATTTGCCATGGTGCCTATGGCTCAAGGTCTTTTTGGTGGAACCCTTTCTGCTAAAGAAAAAATGGCCAATGTCGCTGGAAAAAAGTTCACTAGCAAGCTAGTAAAAAATGGAGAGGTTATAACTGGTGCTCACTGGGGTGTAGTAAAAGTTACTGTGAAAGACGGTAAGATAGTTAAGTCTGAATCTGCTCTTGATAGAAAGATGGAAAACCCTATGCAAAAGTACATTGGCGATATGGTTTATACAGAATCTAGAGTGAGATACCCTATGGTAAGAAAGTCTTATCTTGAAAATCCTCTCTCACCAAAGCCAGAGCTTAGAGGTGGCGATGAGTGGGTAAGAGTAAGCTATGACAAAGCTATTAAGCTAATAGCTGATGCTATAAGACGCACTAGAAAAGAAAAAGGTAGTGAAGGTATATTTGCCGGAAGCTATGGCTGGAAGTCAAGTGGTAACGTTCATAGTTGTAGGGCTTTGCTTCAAAGATTCCTAGGGATGACAGGTGGTTTTTCTGGTATAACAGGCGATTACTCAACTGGTGCATCTCAAGTTATCATGCCTTATGTTGTAGGAAGCATAGAAGTTTATGAACAACAAACTGTATGGCCTTTAGTATTAAGTGACTCTAAAGTAGTAGTTATCTGGGGATCTAACCCACTTCTAACACTTAGAATCTCTTTTGCAGTAAGCGATGGACTAGGTGCAGACTTCTTAGCCCAACTTAAAAATAGTGGTAAAAAAATCATCTTCATAGACCCAGTAAGAAATGAAACTTGTAAGTTACTAGATGCAGAGTGGATAGCTCCAGTGCCTCACTCAGATGTACCTTTAATGCTTGGTATCATGCACACAATGTATACAACAGGTAAGTACAACAAAGACTTCATAGCTAACTATACTGAAGGTTTTGATAAGTTCCTTCCTTATATGCTAGGTAAGACTGATGGCGTAGTAAAAGACGCTGCTTGGGCTTCTAAGATATCAGGTATAAAAGTAGATGTTATAAAAAATCTAGCCAAAACTTTCTATGAAAATAGAACTATGCTTATGAGTGGTTGGTCTATGCAGAGGGCACACCACGGCGAACAACCTCACTGGATGTTAGTAACCTTAGCTTCTATGATAGGGCAAATTGGTCTTCCAGGTGGTGGTTTTGGTCTAGCTTACCACTATGCTAATAGTGGTGTTCCAACTAGAAAAGCCGCAGTAATAGGTGGTATGAACACAGCTGGTCACTCAGCAAAAGTAGCCTTCCCAGTAGCAAGAATCGCAGACGCCCTTTTAAATCCGGGCAAAACAATTGACGCTAATGGTCACAAAGTAACTTATCCAGATATAGATATGATCTACTGGGTAGGTGGAAACCCTATAGTGCATCATCAAAATACTAACAATAACTTGAAAGCTTGGAGAAAGCCTCACACTGTAGTTGTTAATGAAGCTTACTGGACTCCAACTGCAAGATATGCAGACATCGTTATGCCAGTAACTACAGAGTATGAAAGAAATGACATCTCTATGGTCGGAGACTTCTCAAACATCATGATAACTCCTATGAAAGCACTTGTAAAAAGACAGTTTGAAAGCGTAGATGACTATGATGTATTTAGCTCACTTGCTAAAGAGTTTGGCGTGTATGAAGAGTTTAGTGGTGGTGGTAAAGATGAGTTTGGCTGGATAGAAGAGTTTTATAACGGTGCTTTAAAACAAGCTAAGGCACAAAAGATTCCTATGCCAGAGTTTAAAGAGTTCTGGGAGAAAAATAAACCTGTACAGTTTGAAGAATCTCAAGAAGGTGGAGAGTTTGTAAGATATGCTAACTTTATAGAAGACCCTATCTTAAACCCACTAGGAACACCAAGCGGTAAGATAGAGATCTACTCTGAGAAAATCGCAAGCTTTAAGTACGATGACTGCCGTCCTTACCCTTCATGGTTTGAGCCAGCTGAGTGGCTAGGTATGAAAAACAAACCTGCAGAGTTCCACATGGTAAGTCCGCATAGTGGTTATAGACTTCACTCTCAGATGTCTCAAACTAAGCTAAGGGATGTTTACGCCATAGCTGGACGTGAGCCTATATGGATAAATGAAGAAGATGCTAAAGAAAAAGGCATCAAAAATGGTGACTTAGTAAGAGTATTTAACGCAAGAGGTGAAGTTCTAGCTGGAGCTTATGTAACTAAAGATATCTCAAGAAAAGTAGTTAGACTAAGTGAAGGTGTTTGGTATGATCCAGTTAAGCCCGGAAAAATTGGCTCACTTTGCAAAAATGGCTGTCCAAACATCCTAACGCTTGATATACCTACTTCAAAACTTGCTAATGCAAACTGTGCTAACACTGCCCTAGTAAACATTGAAAAATATAAAGGCAAAGCAGACCCAGTAGATGTCTTCAAACAACCTAAAAAGATGAAAGTTTAAGGCTTTCTAGCATTACTTTAGTAAAGATGGAATCTAAATAGATTCTATCTTTAGCCTTTATAGCTTCTATTTAAGTCCTTACTTTTAAGGGCTTAAAGTTTTTTACATCTCCTCAATTAGTTCATCTCCCCAATTAGATTATTTGCACAAACTTTAAATATTAAGAAAAATTCATACTATTTAGAAATGATTAATTATCAGATGAGAATTTTAAATATACTTATTTTAGTTTTGACCTAAAGGAGTTTTTAATGAACAAAGATAAAAAGTTACTAAATAGAAGAGATGCCCTAAGCACTGGTGCAAAGATAGCAGCCCTTGGTGCATTAGGTGCAGTAGTTGCAGGAACATCTGCAAGCGCAGCAAACACAAGTGAAGCAGTAAGTGATATGGATAAGTATAAAGACCCAGAAAAGTATGCTTTGCCTCGTGTGCCTATGAAGTTTGATAAAAGCAAACTTGCCTTAGTGGTGATAGACCCACAAGTGGACTTTTTAAGTCCAAAAGGTGTAGGTTGGGGTGCTTTTGGTGCTAGCTTAAAAGAGCAAAATACAGTTGAGCACTTACTCTCACTTTTTAAAGCTTCAAAGGCGGCTAATATAGTAGTAGCAGTTTCACCTCACTTTTACTATCCAACTGACCATAAGTGGGAGTTTGGTGGGCCAGGTGAGCACTTTATGCATAACACTGGTATGTTTGATAGGAAGGGTGCTTTTACTATGGAAGGCTTTGAAGGGAGTGGGGCTGACTTCATGCCTGAGTTTAAGCCCTACATCTTGGATAATAAAACCATAATCGCTAGCCCTCATAAGATCTTTGGGAATCAAACCAATGACCTTTCTTTGCAGTTAAGAAAAAGAGGCATTAGTCAGATATTACTTTGTGGTATGGCAGCAAACTTATGTGTAGAATCTCACCTAAGAAACTTGCAAGAAGAAGGCTTTGAAGTGGCAGTTATAAAAGATGCTACAGCTGGGGCTAAGCTTCCTGAAGGTGATGGCTACTTAGCAGCCCTTATAAACTACAGATATCTAGCAAGTGAAGTCTTAACAACCAAGCAAGCTATAAAAATCTTAGCTTAGTTGTAAACTAAGTGGCATTAGTAGAATCTAAAAGGCTTAAAGCTTTTAGATTCTATGGCTTTAATCACAAGAGTGGCATTTATAAGATTTAATAAAAATAGATTCTATAAAACTATAGAACTTATAAAAGGCTATTTTTTCTTATCAAACTTACTGCTACCTTTAAGATAGCCTTCATTAATTAAAAGTTTTACTATCTCCGAAAAGACTGGGGCTGCTGTCTGGGCGGCGTAGTATTCTTCATTAGAGTGGGAGCCAAAGGTTACTACTCCTATGGTGTAGGTGTTAGAATCATCTTTTGCGTAACCAAAAAATGAGCCTATATAAAGGTCTCCATAGCGTCCTTTTTTAGTCTCTCTTGCAGTTCCAGTCTTTCCTCCAACTATGACTCCAGTTACATTTGCACGCCTTCCTGTACCGCTAGTAACCACTTCATGAAGTAAGCCTTCCATGCCATTAGCTATATCTTGCGTTAGCACTCTTTTAGGCACTTCAGGCTTAGCTCTAAACTTCTCACCATCTGGTGCTATGAAGTACTTAGTTATAGTTGGCTTCATCAAAAGTCCGCCATTACTAAAGCTAGCATAGGCCCTAAGTAGCTGCATGAAAGTAACCCTTAAGCCATAGCCATAACTTACAGTTGCTTTATACACTTCACGATTTAAAAGGCTTATACTTGGCAAGATTCCATTTTGCTCATAAGGCAAGTCTATACCAGTGATAGTTGAAAGCTCAAAGTTTTTAAATATATCATACATCTGTTGACCACTTAAGCCCTGCGTTAGTTTCATCATACCAATGTTGCTTGATCGTATAAGTATCTCTTTAGTTTTAGCCTTGGCAAGCGGACTAGAATCTCTTATAGTGTAGCCTCTTAGGTTATAAACTCCATTGTTTAGATCTATAATCTTATTAGGATCTAGCAGTCCATGCTCCCAAAGATAGGAGTAAATCATAGGCTTTATGGTACTTCCTGGCTCATAAGAAGTCTCAACTGCACTGCTATTTAGCGAAGGATAGTCTTCTTTTTTTATAAGGTTGGGATTAAAGGTATTAGATGAGGCAAGCACTAGCATCTGACCAGTTTTTGGATCCATGATGCCAGCTATCATCTCACGACTTTTGTACTTATCATTAGCCTCTTTTAAAAGCTTTTCTACTCTTATTTGCAGATCTAGAGGTATGCTTAAAACTATGTTAAAACCATCTTCTCTTGAGACTATCTCAGAGCTTTTGTTTAAGATGATGTTATCTCCTATATCACGCCTTCCAGTTACTCTGCCATCTCTTTTTGAGCTTAAGATTCCATCTCTATAGTTTTCTATGCCTTTTACACCTTCAACGCGTGTTATGCGACCAGATTCTATCTTCCTTACATAGCCTATGGTTGGCTCTATGGCATTTTGTAAAGGATAGATTCTATTTATCCCGCTATCTTGTATATCAAGCCCCATCTTTTGTATTAGCTTGCCTCTAGCATCAGTGTATTCTTGAAAGACATCTAAGCCTATAAATTTAATATTCAAAAGTCTTAAGTTTGCAGCCACTGTGGCGGGTACTTTATAGCTTATAGTCACATAGCCTTTTTTTGCAAGTGCTTTTAGTATGTCTTCTTTTTTTAGATTCCCATAGATTGAAAGGAGGTTTACAAAGAGGTCTTTTTTGGCTGGATTTATAGACTGTGGGTTTATGCTTATCTTGTAAAGCTTTGAGCTATTAGCAAGTATGTAGCCATCACTACTATAAATAGAGCCTCTATTTGCAACATCTGTTTTGCTAATGACTACTGCTGGAATCTTGCGGGGCAGTACACCTTTAGCAAGCACTGCAAGCACAAAGACTAAAAAGCATACAAAAAGTATGACAACTAGTCCTAGAAGTCTAGTAGCTCTAAAAAACTTTTCTACATTTTCATGCTCTCTCCCCATACTTATAGCTTGGGCATTAAAAGTCTTTCTTAGATTGCGTGGGTTTATCTTAGTGCTTTGATGTTCTTTGATAGATAAGTGTTTAGTAGTGCTTTTCTTTTGGGCGCTGCTTACTTTGTCGCTAGGAAGTATTTTTGGACTACTTAGATATTTTGTGTCTGTTTGTTTTGTAAGCGTTTGCTGGTTAGAAGGAAGTTGTTTTTTAGCTGATTTGCTTTTAGTGTTTAAGTTTTTAGATATTTCTTTTGCTTCTTGAAGTTCTTTTAGCTTGGCTTGTCTTAGCGTCTCTTGTCTTTGTGCTTCTTGTCTTAGCAACTCTTGCTTAGTTTTAATTTGGGTTTGTTCTTTTAAAAGTCTTTCTTCTTGAATCTTTTTTTCTATTAAAGCATCTCTTTCATAAAAGCTAAAAGATGTTGTGTCTTGTTTGGTATTTGTGTAAGTTTTTTGTGTGTTTGTTTTGTTTTCATCTAGCCTACTTCTTCTTACATCATCCTCTTTAGGAGGGATGCTTGAAGAGGTTTTAGAGGCGGTATTATCTTTTGTAAATAAGTTTTTTCTCTGCAAGTAAAGCCTACTCTAAGCTTAAACTTGTGTTCTTAGTATCTCTTTATAGGCACTGATTGCTTTATTACGTACTTCTAGCATTAGTTTCATACTAGTTTCTGCCTTGCCTATAGCTATGGCTGCTTGGTGTAAATCTTTAATTTGACCACTTGCCATATCTGCTAAAGCTTTATCAGAAGCCTCTTGAGATACATTTAGTTCATCTAAAGATTTTTTAAGCAGTGTTGAAAAGTTAGCTCCACCTTCTTTGACGCTACTAGGAGAGTCTGTAAGAGAGATATCACTAAGCTTTGGAACACTTATATTGTTAATTTGCGCCATTTCTGTCCTCCTTGGATAAAACTCTAGGCGTGAAACATCGCTATAGCGTTGCTCGCCATGTTCTTAGCACTTTGAAAAGCAGCTACGTTTGCTTGATATGCTCTTGTAGCTTCTATAAGATCGGCCATTTCTACAACTGGATTAATATTTGGGTAAGCAACATATCCAGCAGAGTTTGCATCAGGATTAGATGGGTCATACTTCATGATAGGTGCACTATCATCACGTACTATTTTATCTACATAAACGCCAGTTATGGCAGGATTTGGCTTTTTATCTAAGTCTCCTTCATCTAGTGGGTCTTCATAGCCTATCATGTCGTTATCTTTAGAAAGCTTTTTATTTAACATTTTATTGAAATCAAATGCTTTTAGTACAACTTCTTGTCTTCTATAAGGTCCACCTTCATCTGTTCTAGTAGTGTTGGCATTAGCTATGTTAGAAGAGATGACATTTACTCTAAAGCGTTGGGCTGAAAGGCCGTATCCACTGATATCAAAAGTACTTAAAAACATGGCTTAGTCCTTATAGGTTTTTACTAGAATCTAGTGCATAGGCAAATATACCTTTATGCATCTTTAGTGCTGTAGTTAATGCTTGATACATCATAGAGTTTTTAGAAAGCTCTGTAGTTTCTACATCTAAGTCTACGCTGTTACCATCATTTCTTGCTAGGTGGCCATCTCTAAAAAATATAGAAGCTTTATCTAAAGAGGCTGTGTTTCCGGGCAAATGTCTCCCTGAAGTCTCTGCTAGCTTTAAAGTCTGCTGCCCTTTATCTCCGTCAAAGACTTCTCTTTCCTTCTCTGCTAGCATGCTTTCAAAATCCACATCTTTTGGTCTATAGTAGGGCGTGTCTATATTAGCTATGTTGCTAGCTATAAGATCTTGTCTTAAAGATCTATAATCTAGTGCTTGATAGACTAGCTTATAAGCCTTTGAAGTATCAAAGCTTGGGCTTAAAGTGCTACTTATATCCATATGAAGTCTCCTTGAAAACCTTGCAAATAACTAAATGCAACTGCCAAAACTAAGCAATTTCAGTGCCAACTTTTAGTGACTTAGTGATTCCTTAAAATATATATTACAAGATATTTGTATAAACTGCTAATACATCATCATCATCTTCTATCTTATCTAGCAGTTTTTCTACGATTTCTAAGTTTTCTTCATCTACTTCTATAGGAGTAGTTGGCACTCTTACAGTTTTTGAGCTTAGAATCTCAAGACTTGGCATGCTTTCAAGTCCTTGCTGCATGTGCCCAAAGTCTTCAAAGTTAGCATAAGCTATGTAGGTACTTTCTTCATCTTCAGCTTTTTCTATCTCAGTTAGTCCAAAGTCTATTAAAGCTAACTCTATGGAATCTAAATCATCATTAGTTTTAAACTTAAACTGTGCTTTTCTCTCAAACATAAAGTCAATTGACCCATTAACCAGCAAAGTAGAGTTTTTGCTTTTATTAAAGTAGCTTTTTAGATTAGCCACTGTTCTAGTTGGGTTATCACTAGTGCACTCTACAAAGATCAAAACTCCACCGGGTGCTTTTCCTTCATAGGTTAGCTCTACAAAGTCGCCATCTTTTCCACTAGCCCTTTTTATAGCTGCTTCTATGTTATCTTTTGGCATATTTTGGGCTTTAGCTGTAGCTATGGCACTTCTAAGCTTTGCATTCATCAAAGGGTCACTTCCCCCAGCTTTTGCAGCTACAGTTATAGCTTTTGCTAGTTTTGGGAAGACCTTGCTCATCTTATCCCATCTTTTTTCTTTTGCTGCCCTTCTATACTCAAACGCTCGTCCCATAGTACTTGTACTCCTTTTAAACCTGCTTAAATAGTTTTGGTATTTTATATCTAGCTAATTTGCATTGTCAAATTTAAATATTACACTTTAATATGCAAAATCATTCCAAACTTGTTTTTATACTAAAATCAATATATTTTAAGTTAATCCAAGCTATCCTTACGACATTATAAAAAAAGGGTGTATATGGAAGGAAGATTATTTACTTTTGCAGGGCTTATAAGTAACAATCACAGCTTTGTCATAGGCTTTTACACTGTTCTTATTGCCATAATTACCATAGTCATAAGCATGCTAGCTACTAGACGTATGCAAGTTGTGCCAACAGGACTTCAAAACTTCTATGAGTACATCATAGGCGGTATGCTTTATATAGGAAAAGACGCACTAGGTGATAAACTAGCTAGAAAGTACTTTCCACTAGCAGGTACTATTGGAATCTATGTTTTTTATTGTAATGCTATAGGTATCATACCGGGCTTTGAAGCACCAAGCTCAAGTACTAGTTACACCCTAGTCTTAGCACTCATAGTCTTTTTTTACTACCACTTTGAAGGTATAAGGGCTAATGGCTTTAAGAAGTACTTTGGTCACTTTGCAGGTCCTATACTGCTTCTTTCACCGCTTATGTTCCCAGTGGAGATAATCTCTCACCTTTCTAGGATAGTGTCACTAGCTTTCAGGCTTTTTGGAAACATCAAAGGCGATGATATGTTCTTGCTAGTTATGTTGCAGCTTATCCCTTGGATAGTTCCACTTTTACCTTTTGCTATCCTTATGTTTATGGCTGTGCTTCAAGCATTCGTATTTATGATACTGACTTATATCTATCTAGCAAGTGCTGTGATAATAGACGAAGAACACTAAAGTGACGCCTAAAGAAAAGCAGTCTGCAAGATTCCTAATAGCTAGTCTTAGGTTTTTTATAGGGCTGTTTTTCGGCTTGGCTATATTTAGTGCTGTAGTCATCCTCTTTCTTTTTAGACCTTTTTTGCTAGCAGTGCTTTACGCACTAGCTGCGTTTTGTCTATGCATGTTTTTTAATCTCCTCTTGCGCGTTATGCTTTACTTTGTGACCTTAAGCGAGCAGGGCAGTTTTAAAGAAGCTCTTAGCAAGACTACTGATAGACTTAGTAGTGAGCAAGACTTAAAGCCTTAAAGTTAGCTTTAAGTAAACTAGGTCGATGTTTAGCTATCTTATAACTTCACCAATCTATCATCCAGATAACTCTCCTTCTGTTTTTAAAGCCACTCTTTTAAAAGCAAGTCAAAAAGACGTGCACTTTGCATGTTTTAGGCTTATCACAAAGAGTGAAGAGTTAGATTCTAAAGAGCTAGCTTTGCTTAATGTGTTTTTAGAAGTCTGTGATAAAAAAGGTATAAAGCCTTTTATTAATCTTTCTTATCTTGAAACTAGCCTTAGTTTATTAAAGCAAGGTTTAAAAGTTAACTTACATCTAAAAGAAAAATTTTTGTCGTTTTTAGATTCTGATATGTTGGAGTTTGACAAAACTAAAGTTGATGTTATATGTTCAACTCATGATGAAGATACAGCTTTAAAGGCCTTAAGACTTGGAGCAAACTTTGTGACTTTAAGCCCTCTATTTACCACACCTAATAAGGGAGCACCTAAAGGAGTAGAGTACTTTAAGAATCTTCCCTTAGAACTAAAGTCTAAAACCATAGCACTAGGTGGCATAGATAGTTCTAATATAGACTTAGTTAAGTCTTTAGGAGTGGCTGGATTTGCGGCGATTAGGTATTTTTTAGAGTAACTTTGGAGTTTTAAAGAGAATCCTAAGCCTTTAAAATAAGTTATATTTAAGCTTTTTACTTTATAATTTAGCCCTTAGCATTTTTAAATCCTAATTTAACTAGGGGTGTTAGCTCAGCTGGGAGAGCGCAACGCTGGCAGCGTTGAGGTCAGGGGTTCGATCCCCCTACACTCCACCACTTATAATAAAAATCAAGATTACAAAATTATCATCTTTTCTGGGTATCTTTACTGTGCTACTTCTCTTAATGCTATTTTTGTCATCACAAGAAAAGAGTGCAATGAATAATGCATCAGTTAGATATTTTTAGATTCTATAATCTAAATTTACCCTTCCTAAAAACTATTTATTTTTAAATAATTATCTTTATATTTCCCCTGCCATGACGCTTTAGGGCTAAGGGGATAAGCAAAGAAACAAACAATATCTTACGTCATTATAAGACTTATGTATAAGATTATTTTTACAACTTAGCTATGCACTCTATTTCTACTTTAGAATCTTTAGGCAGGCTTTTAACCGCTACTGTACTGCGTCCGGGCTTGTGTGAAAAGTATTCCGCATAGACTTCATTAAACTCTGCAAAGTAACTCATATCACTTAAAAAAACTGTAGTTTTTATAACTTTTGTAAGGCTTGAGTCCGCTTCTTCTAAAACAGCTTTTAGATTCTTACAAACTTGGTGAGTTTGCTCTTTGATATTTCCATCTAAAAAGCTTCCATCAGGTAAAAGTGGAATCTGTCCGCTAGTAAAGACAAAGTCTCCAACTATCATACCTTGAGAGTAAGGTCCTATAGCACCTGGTGCTTTTTTAGTCTCTATCTTTTTCATATTTTCTCCTTAGAATCAAATAAGGTAGTAATATAACATTAAATCCATAAAGATGACTAGCTTGATGCAAAAGTTAGTTTTCTTTTTCTGAAATCTTAAAAAATTCCTAAAAATACTATAAAAGTTATATATTTTTTACTATTTTTATGAGAATGTCAAAAAAACTTCATTTTTATTGATTCATGTTGCTTGCTTTTTAGGAAAAATGTTCTATCATGTTTACATTCTATTATGAAAGGAAGAGCATGGAAAGTAGTTTAAGCAGAAGAGACTTCATCAAAACTGCCGCACTTGCTAGTGCTGCAGTTAGTGCAGGGCTAAGTGTTGGCACTAGTCTTAGTGCAAAAGCGACCAAAGCTGAAGAAAAGTGGGTTTGGGATAAAAGTGTGTGCCGATTTTGTGGGACAGGATGTGGGATAATGATAGCCACACAAAATGACAAGATAGTCGCTGTAAAAGGGGACTTGCTAGCACCCGTAAATAAGGGCATAACTTGCATTAAAGGCTATTTTACTTCTAAGATAATGTACGCACAAGATAGACTTAAAGAACCTCTTTTAAGGCTAAATGATAAAGGTGAGTTTGATAAAAAAGCACCTTTTAAAGTCGTAAGTTGGCAGCGCGCTTTTGATGAGATGGAAAAGCAGTTTAAAAAGTACTATAACGACTTAGGTCCTAAAGGCATAGGTGTTTTTGGATCTGGTCAGTACACTATACAAGAAGGTTACGCTGCAGTTAAGCTAGTAAAAGCAGGCTGGAGAAGTAATAATATAGATCCAAACGCACGCCACTGTATGGCATCTGCAGTTGGCGGCTTTATGCAAGTGTTTGGTATAGATGAGCCAAGTGGTTGCTATGATGATATAGAGATAACTGATACAGTTATAACTTGGGGATCTAACATGGCTGAGATGCATCCTATGCTTTGGAGTCGTGTAATAGATTCTAAGTTTAGAAAGCCTGATAGATATAAGCTTATAAACCTTAGTACTTTTTCTAACCCAACTAGTGAGATGGCAGACATAGAGATAATCTTTAAGCCTAGCACAGACCTTGCTATCTGGAACTATATAGCCCATGAGATAGTTTATAACAACCCTAACTCTATAGACTGGGACTTTGTAAAAGAGTACTGTGTCTTTACTACTGGCTTTGTAGATATAGGCTATGGCATGAGAGAAGATACTGATAATCCAAAGTATACAGACTTAGAACGCGAAACCATGAAAAAGCAACATGCAAAAGTGATAAGTGAGGATGAAGCACCCGGTCTTAGCTATCTTGGTATGAAGGCTGGAGATACTTTAGAGATGAAGCATGTCAAAAAAGCAGGTGCACACTGGGCTATAAGCTTTGAAGAGTTTAAAACTGCACTTAAGCCTTATACTCTAGACTACGTAGCTAAAATCTCAAAAGGAGATGCTAGCGAAAGCTTAGAATCTTATAAGAAAAAGCTTAAAGCCCTAGCTAACTACTATATGGAAAAAGATAGGAAAGTTATGAGTTTTTGGACTATGGGCTTTAATCAACACCAAAGGGGTGTATGGGTTAATGAGCAATCTTACATGGTTCACTTCCTAGTTGGTAAGCAAGGAACTCCGGGTAATTGTGCTTTTTCTCTAACTGGTCAACCTAGTGCTTGTGGTACTGCAAGAGAAGTAGGTACTTTTATGAATAGACTTCCAGCTGATATGGTAGTAACTAACCCTGAGCACGTAAAAACTGCTGAGAAAATCTGGCATATACCAACTGGTGTTATAAACACTAAGCCGGGGTCTCACTTTGTAAAAATCATGCGTGATATGGAAGACGCTAAGATTAAGTTTGTGTGGGTTCAAGTTAATAACCCTTGGCAAAACACAGCTAATGCCAACCACTGGATAAAAGCTGCTAGGGAGATGGATAACTTTATAGTAGTAAGTGAGTGCTATCCGGGTATCTCTGCGAGGGTGGCTGATTTAATCTTGCCTAGTTCTATGATATATGAAAAGTGGGGTGCTTATGGTAATGCTGAAAGAAGAACACAGCACTGGAAGCAAAGCGTAACTCCTATAGGCAACTCTATGCCAGATGTTTGGCAGATGGTTGAGTTCTCTAAACGCTTTAAGTTAAAAGAAGTGTGGGCTAAGGAGTTTCCAGAGCTTGGGCTTAAAAACGCACTAGCTGAAGCTAAAAGCATGGGCTACAGTGAAGATAGCACACTCTTTGATGTACTTTTTAACAACAAAGAAGCAAAAAGCTATAAAGCAAGTGACCCTCTAACTGCAAAGCACTTAAACACAGAAGCAAAAGGCGATAAGAGAAATGTCATAGGAAGTGATGGTAAGCCTTTTAAAGGCTATGGCACTTTTATACAAAAGTATCTTTGGGAAGAGTATAGGAAGTT
Source organism: Helicobacter sp. 11S02629-2 (assembly GCF_002272875.1). Taxonomy (GTDB): domain Bacteria; phylum Campylobacterota; class Campylobacteria; order Campylobacterales; family Helicobacteraceae; genus Helicobacter_I. The sequence goes on along the minus strand of NZ_MLAN01000004.1, from coordinate 55,476 downwards.
TGGTGTAGGACATGGGCACGATTTAGCACCATTTGATCTATACTATAAGGTAAGAGGTTTAAGGTGGCCAGTAGTTGATGGTAAAGAGACTAAGTGGCGCTTTAATGCAAAGTATGACTACTATGCAAGAAAGTTTGGAGATGGCAAAGCTTTTGCTTTCTATGGACACAAAAAAGCCTCTATCTTGACAGGAGATCTTCATAAGCCAGGAACCCAAAAGATAGATATGCACAATAAAGCTAAGATCTTTTTTAGACCTTATATGGAAGCTGTTGAGATGCCAGATTCTAAGTTTCCATTCTGGCTTGCTACTGGACGTGTGCTAGAACACTGGCATAGTGGTACTATGACTATGAGAGTACCTGAGCTTTTTAAAGCGGTACCTGAAGCACTTTGCTATATGCACCCAAGTGATGCTAAAAAGCTAGGTGTAGCACATAATGACATAGTTTGGGCAGAAAGCAGACGTGGTAAAGTAAAGGTTAGACTAGATCTAAGCGGCACTAGGAATAGGCCTCCAAGTGGACTAGTATTTATACCGTGGTTTGATGAAAGGGTGTATGTAAATAAACTTTGTTTAGATGCTACAGACCCTATATCTTTCCAAACTGACTACAAAAAATGCGCCATAAACATATATAAAGCTTAAGGGAGAGATGATGAAAAATATACTAAAACTTACTGCTATTTGTGTTTTTGCCGCATCAGTGTTAGCAACCTATGCTAATGGTTCTAAGGATATAAGTAAAAAAGATCCTCTATATAACTCAAGTAATCCAGACGTGGTAACTCAAGATAAGATGTCTTTAAGAAAAGAGCCTCTTATAGCTACAGATGTAGTGTTGCCAGAGTATAGCTGGACTACCAAGGGGCCAGGGGAGGCTGTAAGGATAAAAAGAGCTTATGAAAACGCTCCTCCTCAAATACCACACAGCACTGAAGGACTACTACCTATAACTAAGGATAACAACTCTTGTATGGGCTGCCATATGCCAAATGTAGCTAGTAGTGTAGGGTCTACGCCTATACCAAAGTCTCACTTTTTTGACTTTAGACGCAACAAAGATGACAATGGTAAGCTAGATGGGACAAGGTTTGTATGTACTACTTGCCACGTACCTCAAGCTAATGCTAAGCCACTAGTTAAAAACAACTTCCACCCAGTTTTTAGAGATCCTAAGCTTATAAACTCAAGCAACCTTATAAAAGTTATAAGCGAAGGTGTGAATCTTAAAGCTTCTAAGTAAGGCTTTTATAGCTTAAGTAGTTTTTGCTTAAGCTATAAGTCCTTATCTTTTTAAAGCCCAAAAAGGGCTTTAAACTCTTATCTATCTTATAAGTTACTTTTTGCCCGTACATATATTTTGTATTTTTAAAGACAGTATAAAAAAAGGCTAGGATTTTTATGATATGAAGATTAAGAGGGAGTAGTAAAAAAATTAAGCAATTATAAAAGTATGGAATCTAAGATTCCATAAAAACTAAAAAGCACTTTGGAGATAAACTAGCCTACTACATCATATCCAGCATCTTCTATAGCGTCTTTGATAGTATCTAGCTTTACTTTATCATCATGCTCTACTGTTACAGTTTTGTTTTCTAAACTCACATCAATTGAGCTTACGCCTTCAAGTTCACCTATAAATTTTTCTACTTTATCAACACAGTGAGAACAACTCATACCTTCTACTTTTAAAACACTTTTCATCGTTTTATCCTTTAAAATAATATAGTCTTGATGAGCTAAGTACAACTGAGACTGAACTTAGACTCATAGCTATACTTGCTATCATTGGATTTAACCATATATCTAAGGCAGCCAAAGCACCTAAAGATATAGGTATACAGATGATATTATAGACAAAAGCAAAGCCAAGATTTTGTTTTATATTTCTTAAAGTGGCACGACTTAAAGCTATGGCACTTGAAACCGCCTTTGGTTCGTTGTTAAAGACTATAACATCAGCTTGTTTTAAGCTAACTTCGCTTCCTTCAGCCATGACCATACTTACATCTGACCTCGCTAGGGCTGCGGCGTCATTCATCCCATCGCCTACCATCATCACTATGTGATTTTGCTTTTTAAGCATTTCGATATTTTGTATCTTAGTCTCTGGTGTGCAGTCACCTTTATAGTCAGTTATGCCAAGATTTTCAGCACTTATAGCGACGTTTTTGATGTTATCTCCACTTAGCATGTGCACACTAACTTTCATCTTTTTAAGTCTAGCTATAGCTTCTTTTGAAGTAGCTTTTAACTCATCTTCTAAGATAACAGCACTAAGTAGTTCTTCTTTGGAATCTGGGGTATTTGGATTTTCAACTCTACTTAAAAAGACCATCATACTAGCTTCATTAGTTAGTGCTTCAGGTATATGTTCAAACATGCCGGCATTACCTAGTTTGTAATCTACTCCATTTATAAGTGCTTCCATACCCTTGCCTAAGATGCTTTTAGAGCTAGTAACTTCTAAAAGTGGGATATTAGCGTTTTGGGCGTGTTTGACTAGGGCTTTAGCTATGATGTGAGAGCTTTGTGCTTCAATACTTGCAATTATTTGCATGATATCAAACTCACTTAGCTTTGTATCAAGGATATTTACTTTTTTAACTAAGATATTACCCGTACTTAGCGTTCCAGTCTTATCAAAAACTGCAGTATCCACTCTTGAAAGCGTTTCTATAACACTTGCTTTTGTAAAAAAGATTCCATTAGCACTGGATTTAAAGTTAGCAAAAAGAAGCGCCATAGGAGTAGCAAGACCAAGGGCACAAGGACAAGAGATAAGAAGTGTAGTAGTAAAGACATCAAGTCCTTTAGCAAAACTCATATCTGCTATCCACCAAGCAATACCCCCAATTAGTGCTAGTAAGATTACAGTTGGCACAAAGTAAAGTGATACTCTATCAGCTATACGTGCGATTTGTGCTTTGCTTTCTCTGGCTTTTTCTACTAACTCTTTTATTTTATTAAGAGTGGAATCTTTAGCCTCTTGGGTGGCTTTAAAGATGATGGCAGATTCTAGATTTAGCGTGCCTGAGTAAAGAAGATCTTTAGTTTGCTTTACTACTGGCATACTTTCACCACTAAGCATGCTTTCATCTATACTTGCGTTTTCTGAGACTAAGATTCCATCTACTGGCACATAACCAAAAGGCATAACTTTTATATAATCGCCAATCTTTACATCCTCACTTGGAATCTCTCTTTCAGTATAGTTAGACCCAGTGCCATTAAAACCTTCAAGTTTGATAGCAGTAGTACTCATGTTTGAAAGGAGGGCATCAGTGCCTGACATGGCTGAGTTTTTAATATTAGTTTCTATGTACTTTCCAAACATGACAAAAGTTAAGATAACACAGACACTTTCAAAGTAAAGGCCATGACTTCCATCTGTAAAAAACCCTAGATAGATACTATAAAAAAAGCTAGCTAGAGCACCTATGGCAACTAAAGAATCCATATTGGGTGCTAGTCTAATTAGTGCTTGAATACCTCTTATAAAGAAGTTTCGCCCTAGGTGCATGACTATTAACACTATTATTAATTGTACAACTACGTTTACGGTGTACTGCTCTAAAAAGGCTGGTAGATAGAAGTTAAACATCTCATGAAGCATGGAGATATAAACGATTATAACTGTTAGTATCACACTTAAGATAAGCTTTTCTTTAGTGTTAAAAAGGTGATTGAACTTATACCAAAAAGGAAGATTTTCATAGTCTTCTAAGTTTTGTGTTTGTGTCTTAGCAGGGCTTTTAGAAGTAGCTTGCTGCTTACTTTCAGTTTTTTTATCTTCTTTTAAAGAGGCTTTATAGCCTAGCTTTTCTATGGTTTTTAGCGTATCTTCTAAAGCGTTTGCATTTTCTGTGACATCAAGCTTTAAGGCTGCAGAGTTAGTTAGTAAAAACACCTCTGCATCTTTTACATATTTTTTGCGTTTTAAGGACTTTTCTATGGAGGCCTGACACGCAGCACAGGTCATACCTTCTACGTTGATACGGTACTCTAAGACCTCATCGTTACTTTTTTCATTTTCTTGTTCTTGCATCTTAAACCTAACTACCCCTAATTTTTAATAACTTAGATTCCTTAAAGAATCTACATCATTTCCTTCTAAAGTTATATTGTCTTTATCATAAAACTTGCTAAATAAGTCATCAAAGTAGTACACATCATAGCCTTTTTCAACTAGGTGAGTACCTACTTTTGCAGCCCTTCCGCCACGTCTGCATTGGATAAGTATCTTTTTGTCTTGATTTGCTTTTACTTTAGCTTCTATGTCATCCATCTCATCTAGGTTAGTAACACCTTTTATATGTACTTTATCATACTCATCCTTGTCTCTTACATCTATGATTAGATAATCTTTTGGATTAAAACCATCTATATAAACTGGCTTTGCTAGGCTTTTTGCATTTTTTCCATTCATAGCTCTATCACTCATTGGCGTCTCCTTTTTTTTGTGAAGTTGGGCGTATATTATGTTAGAAGTTTGCAAATGCTTAGCCATTAGGAGGTTAACTTTTTATCTTACTTATTTTATAGATTTATAAAACTTTTCTCCATAGCACCTTAAGGTGTATATTTCCTAAACTAGATAAAGAAAGTTTAAGTTAACCAAGCTTTTGCTGTGTTAAGCCTATTATCTTAGCCATTTATGTAAACTAAGTTTTTACTATTAGGCATATATCTAGTGTTTGGGCAAAAATATCTTCTAAAAACTTCATAAAGTGATAGCTTAAAAACTAGTAAGCTTTAAGTAAGGCTACTCCTAGCTAGAGGGGAGATTAACACTCTCTTCTAACAAGCCAACTTTAAAAGCACTTGATAACCCTCACTAGACTTATTAGACCAGACTGCTAGAATAGCGCACCTTATCTTTTAAGGATAATTAATATCATTTAGCTTTAAGCTTCCTTAGCTAAAACTTAAAAAGAAGCTAGGCGGTATAAAGGCTTAAAAAGGGCTTAGGTAGTCAAAGACTTCAAGCATAAAGAGACAAAGAGACTAGGTGACCTAACATGAAACAAAACAAAAAACAAAAACCACTACAAGCACAAAAAATTAAGCAAATCCTATCAGTCATAGTCTCTTTTTCTGCTGTCTTACCTAGCAATCTAGTTGGAGCAGACTTAAGGGTGAGAAATAATATCTCTCCAAGAAATGTAAACCTTACTAAGTCAGCCAATGACACAGATGTAGTAAACATAGCCAATCCAAAAGATGGAATCTCTCATAATAACTTTAACTCCTTTGATATTAATAGTGCTGTTATCTTAAACAACAGCCAAGCTAATGGCGTCTCTCAAACTGGAGGCTTTGTCACTAAGAACCCAAACCTTACTACTAATGCAAGACTTATCATCACAGAAGTACATAGCGCTAATCCAACAAGCTTAAATGGCTCTGTTGAAGTCTTTGGTAAAAGTGCTGATTTAATCTTTGCTAATGAAAATGGCATAGTAGTAAATGGTGCTAGCTTTATAAATGCTAATGGGCTAACACTTACAACTGGGCTTATAGAAGCAAACAGACTAGATATAAAAGGGAGTGGACAAGTAAAGATACTAGAAAAAGGCATAGGCGTAAGTGGAGACTACTTTAATATCATAGCTAGAGGGATGAGTTTAGCTGGAAGTATAGTCCCGCTAAATCCAGCTAAACGACCAGTTATAAACCTAGTAGCAGGGCAAAATATAGTCTCTTTAGAAGATAAAGCAAACCCTAAAGTTATAGAATCTAGAAGTGATGATAAGACTAAGCCAACTTATGCCATAGATGGAAGCTCCCTTGGCTCGATGTATGCTGATAGGATAAGGTTTATAAGCACTGAAGATGGAGTTGGCGTAAGGCATGAAGGTAGTATAAAAAGCTTGCATGACTTAGAGGTGCTAGCAGCAGGAAATATTAATCTAAAAGATGCAGTAAGCACAGAGGGTAATCTTAAAGTAGATACTAAAGGGGATGCCAGCCTTGGCGTAGCTGCTGCAGTCGCTGGGAAGGTGGCTATAAAGAGTAAGAGTCTAAGTAGTGATGAGCTTTTATACGCTGGCAAGGGACTAAATGTAACTTCAGATAATGCCACTATAAAAAAAGCCATAGTTGCAAGTGATGACTTTAGCTTAAATGGTAGTGATGCAGTCATAGATGACACTTTAGTAGCTGCTGGGAATCTAAACGCCAAAGCTTCCAAAAATGCAAACTTTAAGACAGTAGAAGTAAGTGGTGGTAATGCTAATATCGCCTCACAAGGTGATCTAAGTTTAGATTCCATAAAAGCTAATAGTGGGAGTATAACCTTAGCTGGAATCAAAGTAGATGCTAAGAGTGTAGCTGCAAGTCGTGATATAAACTTAAAAGCTAGCAACCTACTTAACTCTAGTCTTTACTCACAAGATGGAAGCATAAGCACAAGCTCTAACACTGCCACACTTAATACAGTACAAGCGGCCAAAGATATAAGCTTAGAATCTAAAGGTAACTTAAGTGCTAAGATTTTGCTAAGCCAAGAAGGTAATGTAAGCCTAAAAGGCAAGGATTTAAATCTAACTAATACCCAAGCAAAAAACGATATAACTTTAGATTCTACAGGCACTATCAAAAGTCAAAATCTCCTTAGCCAAACTGGTGGCTTAAACATAAAAGCTAACTCTTTAAGTAATGATGATTTACTTCAAGCTAGCAAAGATATAACGCTTATAGCTACTAGTGATTTAAGCACTAAAACTCTAATTAGCACTGAAGGAAGTATAAACGCAAAAGTAGCTAGTGGTTTACTAAAAGCTAGTGAAGTATATGGAAGTAAAGATATAGACTTAGAATCTAAAAGCTTTGACGCACAAGACATCCTTAGTCAAAAAGGCAATGTAAGTGTAAACACTAAAAGCGATGTAAACATAGATACTATAAAAGCAGCTAAAAATATAAGTCTTAATACAACTAGTAATCTTAGTGCTAAGATTTTGCTAAGCCAAGAAGGTAATGTAAGCCTAAAAGGCAAGGACTTAAGCCTAACTAATACCCAAGCAAAAAACGATATAACTTTAGATTCTACAGGCACTATCACAGGCGTTAACATCCTTAGTCAAGAAGGCAACCTAAACTTAAAAGCTAACTACTTAAAAAGCACTAATCTTTTAAAAGCCACTAAAGATGTAAGCCTTAGTGTGCTTGATGCACTAGATGCTAGATCTATAGTTAGCACAGGAGGCGATGTAGCACTAGACACAAAAGGCAAAGCAAACCTCTTACTGGCAAAGGCTGCTAAAAACTTAAATATAACTGCAAGTGATATAAGCTCTTCTTACCTAGAAGCAAATAGTGCTAGCTTGAAAGTAGCTAACAGCCTTACTAACAAAGGCCTTATACAAGGAGGCACGCTAGATATAAATGCTAAAAGTTTTCTTAATGAAGCTAGCTTTGATCCTAGCTTGGGACTAAAAGATATAGACAGGGCTTATATAAAAGGAGGAAGTGCTAAGTTTAAAACTGATACTTTTAATAACAAAGGCACTATAGATACTACTAGCTTAGACTTAGATTCTACTAGCCTAGCTAATAGTGGCACCCTTCAAGCAACAAATACTTTGAATCTAAACTATAACAGCCTTAGTAACAGTGGAGATATAGCCTCACAAAAAGATATAACTGCAAAAGGCACTAGCACTACTAATACTAAAAATATACTAGCAGGCAGTGCTTTAAGGCTAACTACAGATAGCCTTACTCAAGATGGGGCTTTAAAAGCAAGCAAGCTAGATATAAGTGCAAGCAAGGATATAGCTAATACTAAAGACATAGAAGCAAGTGATCTTAGAGTACAAGCTAGTAGCCTTACTAATAGTGGTGATATGAAAGCAGATACTTTAGGAATTAAAGCAGATTCTATAACTAACTCTAAAACTATTAAGGCTAATAGCATCTTACTAGCTTCTACAAACGCTATAACTAATACTGGAGATATAGAATCTTCTAGTCTTTTAAACCTAAATGCTAGCACTTTAAATAACTCTGGGAATCTTTTAAGTGATAAAAACTTAAGTCTCAAGCTAAGTGGTAAGGGTGACACTTTAACTAGCATCTTTACTAATGCTAATGGCAAGATAGTAGCTAAAAAAGACCTAAGCTTAACTGCTAGCCCTAAGATAAGCCTAGATAGCTCATTAGGTAAGTTTTATAGTGGGGATAGTCTTAATATAACTAGTAAAAGCGACATAAGCTTAGGCAACTATCAAAATGAAGGTAGTATCAACCTAAACACAACTGGTGATATAACTAATGCTAATGCCCTTTTAGCAAGTGGTAAGTCTATCTCGCTAAGTGCTAAAAATATAACTAATAGTGGCTATATATGGGCACAAGATGGCTTAAGTATAAAAGCAGCACAAGCCCTAGCTAATAACGACACTTTAGAAAGCCTAGGAGATATGAGTTTAAGTGCTAAAAGTATAGTTAATAAAAACCTAGTCTATGCCCATCAAAATCTAAGCCTAGAATCTCCTAACATAACTAATATCTCAACTCAAAATGGCAAGATAGTCACTTCAGCCCTAAATAGTTTTGTAACAGGTAGTGGAGAGGCCAACTATGGTGATACTGCTTATAAAACTTGGACTGGAAGCGTTATACTAAATCTCCCAACTTACTCTTATGAAAGCAACATCAAGCAATCAGTTATAAAAGCCAGCAAGGATATAAACATAAATCTAGCTAGTCAAGATAAAAATGCAACTATTAACAACATCCTTTCAGCCATAGTAGCTGGAGGAAATCTAAACTCAGTTGGGAATCTTAATAATGAAACTAAAACTACTAGCATTGGTATACAAAGCATTTTAAGTTCTGTAAGGACAGATGGAGGCTTTGATCTTACCGAGCATCTAGGTAGCTTAAAAACAGGCTCTTCACACTATTTCCGTAGTGGTGCTGATATGCTGACTATTTTAAAGTTCTTTGCTACTTCAGGTATAAAAGCTCACCAAAAACAAACTGCTTGGACTGCTATAAAAGACGCAGCTTCTAAAAACCCTACGTTAAATGAGTACTTATCACTTTTCTTAGGCACAGACTATGCAAGCTCTAAATTCGTGCCAGACCCTAGTACGTGGAACTATAACGCAAAGCTAGTTTTTACTCCAACACAAGGGGCACTAACTGCAAGCAGGGGTAATATAAACTTAGTTGGTAATAACTTAAAAAACCACACTGATATCTCAGGCATAGATAGTAATGTAGCCTATGCCATCTCTTCTAGCAGTGTAAAAAGTTTAGATCTAAACTATAGCACTAACCCTTTAAGGCCTTCACTAGATTCTAAAATCTTTAGTGTTAATAAGGCCTTTTTAACTCCAAGTAAAGACAAAGCAAACCAAGATCTTAGCTCTTTAGGAGGGATAGAATCTAGTGAGATGAAGGCTTTGCTAAATAAGCCTAGCCTTACTGATACTTCAAAAGATTTAGCTAACCCTGCTTTAAAAGCTGGTGATTCTAACTCAGAAAACACGCTTGCATTAGTCGCTAAAGTGATAGATAAAGCTAGTGCTAATAGTCTTTTTAATCAAAAAGTAACCTACTATATAGAGACTAATTTAGACTATATAGACATGTCTAAGTTTTATGGCTCACAGTACTTTTTTACTCAGATAGGCTTTGATAGTAAAAGACCTGTAACTGTTATAGGTGATGCCTACTATGAACACGCCCTTCTTGATGCTTCTTTAAACGCACAGCTTAAAAACAACATGACCCTAAGTGCACCAGAAGTAAAATCACTTATAGATAATGGAGTAAAAGCTAGTAAAACCTTAGGGCTAAAAGTAGGCACTCCTTTAACTAATGCTCAAGTAAGTAGTCTTAAAAACAACCTAGTTTGGTACGTGACTACTAAGATAAATGGAGTAGATGTTTTAACACCAAAGCTTTATCTAACAAAAGATACTTTAGCTAATAGCACAAATCTTTCTAGCAACCTTTCAAGCATAGTGGCTAACAAAAGTCTAAAAGTAGAAAGTGATGGCATAGATAACTACTATGGTAACTTAAAAGCAAAAGATGAAGTAGCACTAAAAGCAGATAGTGAGTTTAAAAATATAAGTGCTAATATAGAATCTAACTTAGTAGATGTAGTTGCCAAAAAAGCTACTATAGGCACTAAACTTGGCATAGATGGAAGTGGCAAGCTTACTAGTTCAAATCAGTCTAATATCAAAGGAAAAGATATTAGCATCATCACAGATAAAAACTTAGATATAACTAATAGCAACATAACTGGTAAAGATTCTAACTCTAAGATCCTTTTAGCTTCAAAAGCTGGAGATATCAATATCACAAATGATAACTCTTTGGAATCTAGCTTTAACACAAAAGACTTAGCAGGCACTAAGCTTACAACTAACACCCTTACTAGCAATGTTTTAAGTTCTAATATAAGTGCTGGCAATATAGATGTGATAGCAAAAGATAGTCTTAATATAAAAGGAACTAATCTAATAGGCACTAGCGAACATGGCGCTATCTCTTTAGAGGCTGATAAACTAACAGTAAGTGATGCTAAGAAAAAAGTAGATGAGTTTACAGCTTCATACTTTGCTGGTATTAATGATGCTACTCATATGCTTGAAGTCTCTCACAACACTAGCACGCACACAGTAGCAAGCCTAAGTGAAGCTAGCAACATAGCAGGACTTGGAAGTATCAACCTAAAAGCAAATGATAAGCTAGATATAAACGCTAGCAATATAGAGGCTAAAAAAGATCTAAACTTAGTAGCTAAAGATATAAACATAGCAGATTCTAAAAACTTAATCAACCAAAACTCTATAGATGAAAATGCCCAAATCCTGGGCTATAGCCAAGAAGTAACTAAGCTAGAAAGCACTCAAAGCATAGGGTCTAGCTTAAGTGCTAAACATCTAAACGTACTAGCTTCAAAAGATTTAAATGTCACAGGCTCTAAACTAAGTGCAGATGAGACTAGTTTAAATGCTAAAAATATAGACTTTAAAGCAGGAGTTAGTAAGACTAAGCAAGAAGTACAAAGCACTAACTTTGGGCTAGTAGGTAGTGTAAAAGCTGGCATTGCTAATGCTAGTGCTAATGCTGCATTTAACACTGCTACTAATGAAAATATCACTAGTGCAAGTGTTAATACTTCCAATGAAGCACCAAACACAGCTAATGTTAATGGCACTATGAACTCTGATGCCCTAGCTACTGCAGAAGTAGGTCTAGAGCTAGCTAAACAAAAAACTACTATAAGCGAGACCAAAAACACCCTTTCAAGCATAAAAGGCAACAACATAGCCATAAACGCAAAAGATAAAGCTGATATAGGTGGGGTTAATATAGAATCTAAAAACAACCTTAGTGTAGTAGCTGGCAAGTTAGATTCCACAAAGGCAGTTGATGAAAGTAGTACTCACACTGAAGGCTTTTCCATCTATGCTAAACAAAGCTTTCATACAACTAGCAACCTAGCAAGTGCGGCTAACCAACTAAGCACTGCTGTGCAAAATACAGAAAGTGGCAAGCAGCTAAACGCTGGCATAGTAGCTGCTCAAGTGGCAAGTAACGCTGCTAATATGGTGATGGGAGACTTGGCTAATCAAGACAGTATACAAAGTCTAGGCTTTACATATAACAAGCAAGATAGCAACACTCAAAAAGAAGTAGGAGGAAGCTTAAAAGCTAATAATAGCTTAAGCCTTCAAGCAACAAAGGGTGATCTTAACTTAAATGGAATCAATCTAGAAGCTAACAACATAGCCTTAAAAGCAAAAGATGACATAAATATAAAAGCCTTAAAGTCTCAAAGTCATACTGTAGGTTATTCCTTTGGTGCAGAAGCGAGGCTAAGTGAAAATGCAGGCTATGGCATGCTTGATGGAGGGCACGTTAATGTCGGAGTTGGAGGCAGTGTAAATGGCTCTTATAACAAAGAAGATAGCACTAAGTATACTAATTCAAACCTTAGTGCTAAAAATGCCCTAAGTCTAGAATCTGGAAAAGATACAACCTTAGAAGGCACAAATACAAAGGCAAAGGATGTAAGCTTAAACATAGGAAAAGACTTAAAAGTTAGCTCCTTACTTGATAAGACTAATAGCACAGGTTTTAATCTAAACCTAGGAGGAGATGCCTCACTTGGTCTTTCTACTAACACTATAGTTATAGCTGCTGCATCTGGTAATGTCGGAGTTGGCTATAACCAAAAAGATGCTTCCTTAGTTAACAAACAAAGCTCCCTTGTCGCTACTAATACTCTTAATGGAAAGGTTAGTAATGATATAAATCTAAGTGGAGCTACCCTTAGTGCTAAAAATGGCAATATAAACTTAGGTGGAATCTTAAAGCATAAAGACTTAGATATATATGATCATAGTGATGGTGCTTTAGTCAATCTATCAGGTGGCACTGTAGGCAGTGGTAACTCTCATAACTTCGGTGCTGATATAAATATAAATGACCATATAGCAAAAGATGGCAAAGTCTTAAGTGCGGCTAATGTTAAGATAGATGGCAAAGACGCAGATATAAATCACGATGTGATAAATACAACTACAATAAAAGATAGCTCCTTTGCTGGTGGTAGTATGAATGCAAGCTTAAGCACTGATATGCTAAAAGGCTTAAAAGATAAGTTTAAACCTAAACCTAATGCAAGTAATGAGATAGATTCTATAGCCTTAGCTAGCACTTTAGCTAATAATCTAGCAGCTAAACATGACACTTATAAAGATGCTATCAAAAAAGATGAGGTTTTATTAGGCGCACCTAAAAATCCAAAAGCCCCTAAAGAAGAAGGTTTAGAATCTAGTGCATCTTTAGCGTCTTTAGCAACTTTAGCTTCAGATACAAGCACAAGTAAAAAGCCTAATGCTTTAAAATCAGCCTTTGGCAAGCTAAAAAATAAGCTTACTAAGAAAAACACTTATAGCACAGCTAGTTTTGATGATAGTGCAACAACTAGTTATGGAAGCTATCTTACTAAAGATGAAACTAGCATAAACTATATCCCAGAGCCACTAGAAAGAAAGCCTTTAGATGTGCAAGAAGTAGCCTTAACACAAGGGGATAAAGAAGATGTAATTGATTCTATCCAGCACATAAGTGATAACTTATATGACTTAGAAAAACTAAAAGACTTAAGAGAGCTATTAGAGGCAACAACTTCTAATAAAAGCTATAAAGAGGCATTTAGAGAAGACTACTTGTTAACTGGCACAACTATGGGTGAGATGTGGGATAAGATCACTCCTAGGATATTAACTAGTAGGGAAGATTTAAAAGGAGTAAAGGCTTATGATGAGTTTTCAAATACTTTTTTTGATGACGCACAAGAATCTTTAGTTAATAATAAAGACTGGAAGCACTACCTTCAAAGTGACTTAAAAGATAACAAAAATGTAGAAAAACTAGGTGAGGCTATATTATGTTCATATGCTGAAACTTGTGCTAAACATAATATAACCTTCTATCCACCTAAAATCAAAGTTAGTGGGAACTTAAACCACTTTGAGCCAAATGAAAATGTAGTCTACTTACAAGAAAATCATATCCGCCATCCAAGAGAGCTAACTATTACGATATTTCATGAGCTAACTCACGCAAGGCAAGATAATCTAAACTTGCACCCTAATATGAATAGATTTAATGATGATATGAAAGATATAGTAAAAATACTAAGTATCAATCAAATAAACTATGTAGACCCAAAACTTATAGGCTATAGATTCTATGCTAATCAGCCTATGGAAGCTGAAGCTTTTACAGATGAAGCAAAGCTTAGTCGCTTATTAGACACTAAGTATAAAGACTTACTTAAAGAGCCTCATGTTTTAGCACAAGATTTAGCAGATAGACTAACTTCAAAGGCTGATACTTATAAAGAAGTTACTCCAAGCTTTATAGCAAGCAGTGAATACCAAGATAATACTCCAAGTATTGATAGGACTACTAAGCCAGTAGTTACTACCTTGCCTCCTAGTCTTCCTCCAAGAGATAGCGTGCTTAGTGCTGCTATACAAGATAGCACAAAAGCACCAAGTGAAGGTGATAAAAAAGATATAAGTGATCTTTTAAAAAGGGCAAATACTGGGGCAAGCAGCATAGAAAAGATAGAAGATGTAAGCAGTCTTTTAAAAGGCATAGCTAATAATCAAATCTATAAGAATCTTAACACCAATGAAAGCGAAACTAGAAAAGAGTTTGGCAAAGTGGTAGCAAGTGTGGGTAAAAACTTAGAAAACTATGAAGGCTATGAAGGCTATAAAAACTTTACAGGAGATATAGCAAAAGAAGTTACAGATAAGATTCTATCAAATCCTAACTTTGAAGCTAAGCTAAAAGCAGACTTAAGTAAAAAAGACAACAAAAGGGAGCTAGTAAAAGTTATAGAGAGTGAGTACTCAAAAGTCTTACAAGATAAGGGTTTAAGCGGTATCAAAGCGCAAGTTGTGATCAAAGATGATATGAAACAACTTGGGGCTTACTCATCTTCTGGTGAGACTAATGTCTTAGCTATATCTAATAAAGATGTAAACCCTATAAGGCTAGCTAATGTAGCTTTACATGAGCTAACACATGGAAGACAAGAAGTATTTAATAAAGAAAAAGACAAGCTACCAGAAAACGTGCTAGCAGCCCATAGCATCTATGAGCTAAACTCTGAAAACAACAACTACTTTTCTTCAAACTATGGCAAGGATATATATATAAATCAGCCTGTTGAAAAAGAAGCCTTTGTAACTGGGGATAACTTTGAAAGGATCTTAAAAGATAAATATCCCAAACTAAGTAAAAACTTAAAAGATGACCTTGCTACTACTCCAAAAAGTAAAAATGCCCTTCAAAAACTAACCAATGCCCTTAAAAATAAAAAGCAAGATGATAAAGGCGTAGTTAAGTTTTATGACCCAAAAGGTTTGGTTGATTCTAAAGAAGCTAACTCTAGTGCCTCTTTAGAATCTAATCCACTAGTAGAAACACTGCATATAAGCTATAGCGAAACGCCACAAACGCCAAATTATGCGCCTAATGACCCAAAAGATTCTAAGCCTAGTGTTGATAGAACTACTAAGCCAGTTATAGATATAGCCAATCCCCCAAAACCTTTACCAAAAGATATAAAAATAGATAATGAAGAAAGACAGTCAAATAGTGATAAGGCTGATATTAAAGATGTGTTTAAAAGGGTTGAAGGGGCTATAAAAACTAAAGACTTAGATGTAGAACAAGTTGGCGAGATCATGAAAGGTATAGTTAATACTAAATCAGGTGAGATACAACTAGAAGATGAAAACTTAATCAATCACGCAGTAAGACAAGTCTATCTAAACCTATGGAAGGATAAAAGTAAAAATGCAAAAGACTATGATGCCCTAACTGATAAGATACATAATGACGCTTATAACAACTACATAAAAGGAGAGGGCAATCTAGCCAAGCTAGATAAAGACCTTTCAAACTATAATAATGCTAAGTCTGTAGTAAGTGATGTAGCTAAGGCTTATACAGAGGCTATAAAGGCTAATGGTATAAAAGATTCCAAAGAGCCAAGTATAAAAAGTGGTGGCGATGAAGACTTTGCTTTTATAAAAGATGGTGATGATGAATATATCAACATGCCAAAAGACTTTGATACTAGATATGCCACAGAAAATAAACGTGATGGCAGACAAAAAACCTTACTTGATAGCGCCTTCCATGAGATGACTCATAAACTCCAACATGACTTAGGGGAAAATCAAGATAAATTTAAAAGCGAGGCTAGAGGCTGGATAAATGTGCTTTACTCTAACCTTAGCATGTACACTTATGACGATAGGCTTTATAAAAGACAACCAGTTGAAGATGAAGCCCATAAAGTTGGTGGAAAGATAGCTAATATGGTCATGGACGCACTTAAAAATCCTGCCCCTAAAAGTCCCGCTTCTAAAACGATAAGGGTAGTAAACCCAGATGATGATTTTAAAGAAACACTAGTCTTAAAGTATAGTGAAAAGCCACAAACGCCAAACTACGCACCTAATGACCCAAAAGATTCTAAACCTAGTGTTGATAGAGCTACTAAGCCTATACTTGATGTTTCTAATCCTCCTAGCATCCCTATAAAAGCCCCTCTTACAAGCACTTATAAAACTTCTAGTGTTAGTGACTCTCTTGATACGCTTGATTTTATAAAGCGAACTGGGAATGGCTTTGATAGCTTAAGCTTAGAGCAAAAAGCAGACTTAGTAGAAGGAGGCTTGCTAAACTCACAAGCTAGCTTAAACTCTAAAAAGTCCCTTTTTGGAGACATGGTAAAACTAGCGGCTAATAAGCATATATTTACACCATTTGGTGACATGCTAACTAGTGGGGATGGGCAAGTAGCAGAGTATAAAAACTTGCTTCATAACGTCTCAGCTGATGCTGTAGAAAACCTAGTCTTGCACAAAGATATAGATTCTGTAACTTCAAAAGACTTTAGACTGCTAGATAACTATAAGCCTCTTTTAACTCATATGGCAGGAGCGTGGAGTGATGCTATGAGGGGTAATGGCATAGAGACTACAACGCCTTTAGTTAAAAATAGCATAACAGCAGATACCATCTCTTTTAACCACGTGGCTAATACACTAAATATCCCAAAAACTTATAGCACAGACTTTACTTTTGAGCCAAATGAACAAAAAGCAAAAGATAACGCTTTAGAATCAGGCTTTCATGAATTAACCCACAAGTTCCAAGCTGGTGTTATAGAAAATAGAAATAAGCTAGCACCAGAAGTGGCAAATGTCGGAAGGATACTTAAGGCAAATGGCGAGTACTACTTTGATGGCGGGCATGAAGGTGGAGATAGGGATGCAAACATTAAAAGATATGAAAGCCAAGCCTTAGAGCAAGAGGCCTATCACAATGCAACTAAGACTTTAAACTACTATAAAGATGTGATGGATACTGACTTTGGTGTAGCTAGTATGGATGACTTAAAAGGCAGTGCTTCAAGTGATACTTCAAGCCTAGAATCTGAAGATGAAAAACCTCTAACTCCTCTAAGTGTTAATAGAAATATTAAGCCTGTGCTTAAAAGCACAGCTAACAAAACCCCAAGCACTTTAAGCGATAAAAGCACTAAGTCAAACCTAAGCACTTCAAGTGGGACTTCTTTTTCTTTTGATGACTAAAACTAACTCTTTGTGGCAAAAAAAGCTAGCCTGGATTCTTTTTATCCTCCTAGCTTTTAGCACTTATGTGCAAGCTTTAAGCAGCACTAATCCTGAAAGTAACCCAGTTAGAAACCTAGACTTACTCCAAAAACAACAAAGAGATAACTATATAACTAATGAGTTAGATAGCGTAGAAAAAAAAGCAGCCCCTCCAAAGTTAGAATCTAGCAAAGAGGGTGTAACGCCTCAAAAACTCTATGTTTTTAAAACTATAAAGCTACTTGATAGTAAGCATAAAAACTACAAGATTAAAGAGATAAATAAAAAATACACTAATAAGAATCTAACTCTAAATGATATCTATCAAATAATCATCGAGCTTAGCAACGCCTACCTTGCCAAAGGCTATAGCACCACTCTTATAACTATAAAAAGCATAGATGAAAAAAATGCCATCTTAGTCTTAGAAGTAAAGTATGGCTATGTAGATAAGGTGATATTAAATGGTGTGAGAAATGACCTTGAAACAGTCCTTGGTGTGCCTTTAAGAAAAGGCAAAGTTTTAAACCTCTATGACTTAGACCAAAGCATAGAAAACCTCTCTACTGCCTTTCCAGATATCACTTCAAATATAGTTGCAAGCACTAAAGAAGGCTACTCAGATATCATCTTTACTGGCAAGCCAAAGTACTTTAATGCTGCAATTGATTTTAATAATAATGCCTTAAAAAACCATGGTCAAAATAGACTAGGCCTTAGCTACACGCAAAATAACTTTTTGCATATAAATGATAGATTTAGTGCTTATTATATCTACCGTCTTGTGAGTGATAGAGATAGGTATAAAGAGGATACATTTTTTATAAACTATGGTTTTCCTATATCTAGATGGTCGTTTTACTACTCCTTTCAGTATAGTGGCACTAGTGCTACACTAAGTGGAAATGCTGGAAGTTTTATAAATAAAAATGTAGTCTCAAGGCACTCTTTAGTCATAAAAAGAGTGATGTTTAGAAATCAGTTTTCAAAGCTTTCACTTTATACAACGCTTAATCTAAGAGATAGCCTAAATACTATAGCAAACGTAAGGCTTAATGAATCTAGTGGAATCTATACTGCCTTAAATCTAGGAGTAGAGTTTTCAACTAGGCTTTTTGATGGTAACTTTTATGGAAGCTTAGAGTATCAAAAGGGCTTGCCACTGCCCGGTGCTAAAAAAAATGATGGCTCTATCTATGATATAAACTATCAAAAAGTCTATCTAAACGCCGCTTATCAAAAGTATCTTTATGCAAGCAAGGAAGCAGGGATCTTATATAGAGGCAATCTTGTAGGCAGCTACTCTAAAAACCCCCTCCTTTTTACTGATAAGTTTTTTGTGGGGGATGAGTATAGTGTGAGGGGTTTTAAAGAAAGCTCTCTAGCACTAGATTATGGAATCTATCTTAACAACACCATATCTTTTAAGCCCTTAGGACTTCCTTGGTATCTTGCTGGTCTTGAGCCTTTTATAGGCTTTGATATGGCTTATGGAAGGGACTATGAGTTAAGTCATAGCGACTTTATCATAGGAGGGTCTGCTGGGATTTACTACAACATTAAGTACTTTTCGCTTAGCTTTACTTACTCCTTGCCGCTAAGAAGGTCTTTTGATATGCCTTCTGAATCTAATCCCATCTATCTTAGAGTCTCACTTAGTGTTTAACTAGTATGTAATGTAATAAAGCAATCAAATCTTTAAAAAACAAAAGAACAAAAGAGAAGGCTTAATAAGTTTAGGTTGGTGGTTTGTGGAGTTAGATGGAGATAGAGATTAAGAAAGACTTAGCTTTTTAAAAAGCATGTTTAGTGATTAAGTTATAGTAAGTAAGAATAAGCAAGCAACTTCAAGAGGGTGAAAAAACAAGCGATAGCGCAAGTTTCTTTGAAAAAGACTAACTAAAAACTAGACTTGCTAAAAGGCTTTTTGAGAAGCGCCTTTTCTAGTTTTTAGTTTTTTTCTTAGTTTAATTTAGTGCTAAGCTTAATAAAATAACTAGTATAATGAAAACTAAGATTTTGAGAATCTTTTTCATTAGGCATCACCTCCTTCCTTTTTGGAACGAGATATACACCTAAGAGGCTGCAACCCTCTTAGGGCAACCTCTACTTCAATTATAATAAATCAATTTTTTACTTTTTATGGATTCTTTTTATGAGTTTTTAATCGACACTAAGTGCCTAATAGCACCAAGACAAATATATAGATGTAGTCGTGCTATTTCTTATTTACCCCTTAGCCCTTTTTCCCCAAGCCCTTCTATAAGAGAGGAAGGGCTAAAGAATCCTTCTTTAATAAATGGAAGAAATATCTAATTGCCATGACTGCTAAAGTAGTCTTGCAAATGATATAAAAGATAGCTTCTTTTTTTATCTTCTTAAATATAAAGATATACACTCGGCCTTTATTGATAGATTAAGCTTTTACTTCTCTAGTCTGCACTCTTTAGCGTTTTTTACAAGAGCAAGAAAACGGTAAAAAAGATGCATCATCTTTGAGTAAGGAGCGATTATAAAAAAGCTTAAGATAGTACTTAAGTGCAAGACTAGTATATAAGGAAGCACAGAAGTTTCTCTAAGTAGCATTAGTAGTAAGCCACTTAAAGCCGCTAAAAATAGCATGAAAATTAAAGCATAGTCTATATTTAAGCTTTTTGCGTCAACTAACTCAGGGTCTGCTTTTAGCTTGATGCTAAAAAGTCCTATACAGCCTATAACTAAAAGCACACCGCCTATGGTTCCAAAAAGCTTTGGCGCAGAGAGGAAGGGATAAGGTGCGTGATAGTTTAAAAAGTGATCATATATCGCTGCTATGACCGTAGCTATAAAACAAAGCACAAAGCCATAAAATACACAGTGATGGAAGTAGCGACGGATATTTGATCTATTCTCCCCATTTGGAAAAGTACAGCCTTCAGACTTATGCCCACCTAGATTTTTTAAAGTAAGGGCATCTTTTAAAGCATTCATCCAGTCTATAAAACTAACACCACTAAAGCCTATATGTCTTGCAAACTTAACACAACTTATAACTATCATGATGATAGCTATAACTGCAAAGATGCTAAAAACACTAACCATAGTCACATAGCTTGTGATCTCATAAAAGTTACCACCTACATCCTTGCTAAAACTCCCACTAGCCACAGCTAAAAATATAGCTATGATGATAAGTAAAAGTATAGTTGTAAGAAGTCCTGCTTTTTGAAAGGCTAGGCTTAAAAAGTTAGGCGTAGCAAACTTTTTATAGCTTTCTTTTCTAACGCTAGAAAAGTCGCGTGATACTACTATATCAAACTCATGTGGTGGGGCGTACTGACAAGCATACAAGCACTCTCCGCACTGATGGCATAAGTTTGCAAGATAGTCCATATCTTTTATATCAAACTCACGTCTTTTTTCCATCGCTGGAAAAACTGCACAAAATCCTTCACAGTATCTACACGCATTACAAATCTGACTTAGCCTTATAGCTTTACTATATAACTCTTTATTCTCACTCATTTTGCATCCCCAACTAATTCTTTATCTTTAATAACCTTTCTTGATTTAGCAGCCTCGCGTCCTGCTATACGTCCAAATACAGAGCCTATACTCATACCAAAGCCAGCACAGTAGCCTTGAGTTAAGATATTACCCGCCATAACTTCTCCTGCTGCAAAAAGGTTAGAGCAGATGCTTCCATCTTCCATAACTACATTTGCATCCTTTGTGACTTTTACTCCAAGATAGGTAAAAGTTATGCCCGGGCGGAGTGGATAGCAGTAAAATGGAGGTTTATCTATAGTCTGTGCCCAGTGAGTTTTTTCAACCTCTAGCCCTTCTGTATGGCAGTCATCAAGCACTGTGTGATTAAAGCTACCTTTTATGACATGGGCGTTAAACTCATCTACTGTTGCTTTTAAAGCATCTTTATCAAGCCCAATTTTTTCTGCTAACTCATCTAAAGAATCTGCAACTATAGGCTCAAAAAGTGGTGGCATATAAAGCTTTAAGACCTTTACATCAGTGATAGAGTAGCCTATCTGGTCTGGTTGGGTTGCTACTAGTCGCCCCCATAAAGCATAGCGTTTAGGCCAAAAGTCTTCACCTTCATCATAAAATCTTTTAGCATCTTTATTTACGACGATTCCAAGACTTACGCAATCAACCCTAGATGCTATGCCGCCATCATATTTAGGCGCCCTAGCATCTATTGCTACCATGTGACCTTGGGTTGGATCTCCTATGATCTTAGCCCCTGCATCTTTAAGTGCAAAAAGCATCTTGCCTTGGTTAAACTTAGTCCCTCTAACTAAAAAGTTTTTAGCAGCATCGCCCCAAGCCTCACGAAGCTTGTTAAGATTAGATTCAAAGCCTCCACTTGCTATAACACAAGCCTTTGGCTTAAAGACTAAGATTCTATCATTAAGAGTATCTCTTACCTCTAAGCTTTTGATCTTAGAATCTTTTATAGTTAAGTTTATAGCCTCGTGATCATAAAGTATCTTTATACCCATCTTTTTAGCTTCTTTATAGTAAGAGTTAAGTAGTGACTTACCTCCTCCTAAAAAGAAAGCATTAGTCCTGCCAAGCTGCAAAGTACCACTAAAAGAGCTTTGAAAACGTACACCATGGCTTTTAGCCCACTTGACTGCTTCTGGTGTATTTCTTATAACAAAACGTGCATAGTCCTCATTAGTCTGTCCTTTTGTCACTTTATAGATATCTTCAAAAAACTCATCTTCACTATAAGTATCAGTTAAAACATCTGTTGGACCATAGTGCATGGAGCGTAAGTTCCTAGTATGCTGTGAGTTACCTCCACGCCATGCTTTTGGGGAGCTTTCTAGTACTATGACATCAGCACCATTTTCCCTAGCACTAATAGCAGCACTTAAGGCGGCATTACCCCCACCTACTATTAAAACATCACAATCTACTTCTTCCATACTATCTACTTGCCTTGTCATAAATCCCTCCTTTTCTAAAAACTATAATGGCTGCTATAAAAGAACATAATGCTGCAAAAGTAAGCCAGTAAGCAGGACTTACTGGATCTTTGGTTGAATCTATTAAAAGTTCACTTACTACAGGAGTAAAGCCTCCAAATATAGCAACTGCTATAGAGTAAGCAAAGCTAAAGCCTAAGGCTTTAATCTCTTTTGGCACAAACTCTGATAAAGCTACTACCATGGCGCCATTATATGCACCAAATATGAAGCTTAACCAAAGCTCTACTGCTATAACTTTGCCAAAGCTAATATGTCCACTTGTTAAAAAATGAAGGGCTGGATAAGCTGTTATAAGCCCTAAAAAAGTCATAACTAAGACTATAGGCTTTCTTCCTATCTTATCACTCACATAGCCTGAAATTGGCAGCCAGATAAAATTGCTTACGCCAATGATGGCAGTAAGCGTAAAAGCATCAAGCTTGCTAAGTCCTAAAGCACTTGTAGCAAAGCGAGGTGTATAAGCTGTGATAAAGTAAAAAGTAACTGTAGTCATCATCACAAACATGATAGCTAGGATGATAATCCTCCAGTTTAAAGCTAAGTTTACTAACATAGCCCCTAAAGTTTTAGGCGTTTTATGCTCCATTGCTTTAAATGTAGAAGTCTCTTCAAGTGACTTACGTATGTAAAGTATAAAAGGGACTGTTAAAAAGCCGATGAAAAAAGGTATCCTCCAGCCCCACTGACTAGTAAGCTTATCTCCCAGTAAGTAGAAAAGTAAAAGCCCTATAAGCCCTGCAAAGATGGTAGCTACTTGCTGACTACCACTTTGCCAGCTTACATAAAAGCCTTTAAGTCCTTTAGGGGCTGCTTCTGATAGATAGACACTAGCCCCACCTATCTCAGCCCCAGCAGAAAAGCCCTGCAACAAGCGTCCTATGACTACTATGATAGGTGCTAAAATGCCTATGTGTTCATAGCTTGGGGTTATGGCGATTGAAAGGGTGCCTAATGCCATGATGCTAAGGGTTAGCAAAAGACCTTTTTTTCTACCATACTTATCCATAAAAGCCCCTAGGAATATAGCTCCTAAAGGACGCATCAAAAAGCCAACACCATAAGCCACAAAGCTTTTAAGTATAGCTATAGCATCACTATGAGAAGGGAAAAAAGTCTGGGCTATGAAAGCTGCATAAAAGCCATAGACTGCAAAGTCATACATCTCCATAAAGTTTCCACTTGAAACTTTAAAAATCTTACCTGCCTCTTTTAGTTTAGAACGACTGGGTGGTTCTTCTTGTAACTTTTGTTCCATTATCGCCTCTGTTGTTTTGGGTTATGTAAATATAATACAAGATGGTTTTTAAGTTTTTTGTTCCATATAGTATGGAAAATATAAAATATTTGTTATTAGTGTTACTTTAAGATACTTTTTTGAGTAAAAAGAGGTAAAAGCATCAGTTCTAAACAGCATAGGTATGGATTTAAAGCATGGTCTGATAAATATGCTTATATATGTAACATAAAGTTACTTTATGTTTTACTTTCATTTATGTAGCGTGCGTTAAAGCCTTTTGTATCTAAGTTTTAGCACACAAAATGAAGTAGATATAATTACGCCAGTATAAATGGCTTAAGATTTTTAAACTACACTAAGCCAAGTTAGAAAAGGAAGACTGTGAACTTTTATGAGATATTTCAAATTAAACTAGGACTTAGAGATAAAAGAGATACTAGCCTAAAAAGCAAAAGTAAAAAAAAGCTTAGAGTTATGTTTATAGACTTTTGGGATGACTTTAAAGAAGACTTTAACCTACTACATAATGCCCTAAGCTATAACTACGACCTAGTACATGATAGTAAAAATCCCGAAGTA
This sequence comes from Helicobacter sp. 11S02629-2, assembly GCF_002272875.1. Taxonomy (GTDB): domain Bacteria; phylum Campylobacterota; class Campylobacteria; order Campylobacterales; family Helicobacteraceae; genus Helicobacter_I. Next base: position 31,476 of record NZ_MLAN01000004.1, on the reverse strand, counting down.
GTCTTTTGCTCAGTCTTTGGCTCTAGTGCACTAGAATATAAGTGCAAACGTATCATTTATATAGGGGAAAATATCTGCCCTAACTTTAACGCCTATGACTACGCCTTAAGCTTTGAACGCCTAAGCTATATGGATAGACACTTAAGAGTGCCTCACTATATCTGGAAGGGGTTTTTTGATCTTCAAAAAGATGAATATAAAAGCTTGCGTTTGCGTGATGATAGGGCTATGTTAGATCGTAAGTTTTGCAACATCATCTACTCTAATGACTTTAATATAGAATCTATGCGTATGGATACTTTGCATAGCTTTAGTAAGTATAAACAAGTAGACAGCGGTGGGCGTGCTGCTAATAATATAGGTGGGCCAGTTAAGGACAAGATAGCTTTTCAAAGTGGTTATAAGTTCTCCCTTGCTATAGAAAACTCTTCTCATAAAGGCTATGTGACTGAAAAGATTATGGATGCATTTTTAGCAGGCAGTGTGCCAATCTACTGGGGAGCAAGCGATGTAAACTTAGACTTTAATAAAGAAAGCTTTATTAACCTAAATGACTTTGCTAACTTAGAATCTGCTTTAGAGTATATAAAAAAGCTTGATAGTGATGATGCCCTTTACTTAAAGATGCTACGTGCAAATCCACTGAATAATGATGAGTTTTGTGAAAACTTTAATATAGAAAAACTCTCACAGTTTTTAGCCCACGCTATAGAAGAAGGAGATATCTATCATAAAGATAAAAACTTTGGACGCGATGTTAATGGTGGCTACCTAGGCATACCAAGGCTAGCAAAGTATGGTACTTTTTTTATTGTGAATAGGACTAAAAGAAGGGAAGCGCGCTACAAACTAGCCCAAAAGATACACAAGATACAAAAACGCTAAGCAGCCTTTATGCTTAGATGGCGGGCTATTAAAAGCAAATCAAGATTTGGCAAAACACTATTTTGATTATATTTGTTTTTTGAAGTTATTTGTAGAATCTAATAAAAGCCTAGATTATCTAGGCTTTGTGTGTTGTGTGATTAAAACTACTTAGCGATAAGCACTGGTATTGGAGAGTTGTGTATGAAACTGCTACCGTGAGAGCTAAAGACTTTATGTAAGAAAGAGTGTTCAGAGTCTCCTATGACTAGTAAGTCGTGTCTATGAGATTCTTCTAAGACTATGTCTATTGGGTCGCCATGCCTTAGGTATCTTTTGCAGTGTATACCTTCTTTTGTGAAAGTGTCTGCAAAGTAGTTTAAGACTTCATTGCTTTCTTCTTCTTGAGGCTCTTCTAGGGCTGAATAGTCAACTATCCCACTTTCTGCAAAGACGACAGTGTTTGCCACGACGTGTATTAGGTGGATGACTACATCATCTCTGTGACCAAATATTTTTATGATAGCAGGTATGGCCTTTTTACATTCCTCTGTGTCACTCACACCAAATAGAATCTTTACCATGACTATCCTCCTTTTATATTTTATAAAGTATGACTTCTATTTTATCATCTTTCTGAACGACTTCTTTGTAATGAAGCGTAGCTATTGCGTTATTTGCACTCCAAGCGTAGATATCACTTGAGTTTATCTCGCCGTTTTTATAGATACTAAACTCGCCATTTTCATACACACCTAAGACATTAATGGTTAGCTTAGAATTAGCCTTAAACTCTAGCTTATTAGTAGCTAGGACTTTTGTGTAGCACATATGCGTATTATTTATATGTTTTAAGATAGGGATAATTAAAAGCATAGTATTCATAATGGCTGCGTTTGGATTCCCCGGAAGAGAGAGGATGAACTTAGTGGCTTCACCTTGAGTTATAGTTGAAAGCAAAAAAGGCTTACCCGGCTTTATTAAAAGCTTAGTAGAGTGTACTTTTGCATCAAGCTTTTCTAGGGCTTGCTTTGTGTAGTCTTTGCCTCCTACACTTGCTCCTGCACTTGTTATAACTACATCAGATTCTTTTAAAGCATCACTTAAACCCTTTATATACTCATCAAGGTTATCTTTTAAGTGCCCCTTGCTTTTTGCCCTGTAACCATAAGTTTTTAGACATAAAAATACAGAGTGAGAGTTGATGTCATAAACTTTAGCTTCTTCAAGCTTACTTGGGCTGTTATCAGATTCTACTACTTCATCACCACTACTAAAGATAGCGATACGTGGGGCTTCATAGATGCTTACTTCTTTGTAGCCAAAGCCTGCTAAAACTGCTAGCTCGCCAAAGCCTAATCTTGTACCTTTTTTTAAAACTAGCGCGCCTTCTTTTACATTTTCACCTTTTAGTCTTACGTGTGATTGATATCTTAGGCTGTGCTCTAAGGCGTGAGGGTCAAAAGTGACTTTATCACCTTCTATCTTGCTGTCTTCTTTTAAGATGATGCTTGGTTTTTTTATAGATTCTGGAATCTTAGCGCCTGTTGTTATAAGAAAGCATTCATTTTCTTTGATAGCTTCTTTTACATCCATACCAGTGTAAATTTCAGCTTTAACCTTAAAAGTATCCCCATCATGCCACAAGCTAGCATCCACGCAGTAGCCATCCATAGCAGAGTTAGTAAAGCTTGGAAGGGCAAAAGGTGCATATATATCTTCACTTAGCACTTGGTTAAGTGCGTTATCTAGTGGCTCAAGTTTTGTCCTTTTTAAGCTAGGCAAAGTGCTTACTACTTTAAAAAAGTCTTCTAGGCTTAAGGCTTTAGTATCCATGATGTATCCTCCATAGAGTCGATTGTAAGAGTAGATTCTACCTAATAGATTCTGCAAACAAAGTTAAGTTGTTTTATAATTAAGCCTTAAACAACCTAAGCTCTTGCAATATATAAGGAGAGTGCGACTTTGATAAAACTAGATGTTTCTAAAAGCTATAATTTTTTGATAGTTAGACCTGATCACATAGGTGATGTAATCTTGTCCTTGCCAGTGGCTGAAAGCCTAAAGACTAGGTTTAAAAACTCTAAAGTCTACTACCTAGCTAAAGACTACACAGAGCCACTTTTTGAAAACAACCCCTTTGTGGATGGCATGATAAACTTAAACACTAATGGTAAGTTTGATAAAGATGCACTAGTAGATAGGCTAAAAAAAGCACATATTGATATCTCTATATCCTTTGTGCCTGATAAAGAGACTACTCCAGCCATATATAAAGCAGGTATTCCTATAAGGATAGGAAGTTTTATAAAGCTTTACTCACTTCTTTTGACTAAAAGAGTAAGGCAAAAACGCTCTCTTTGCTTGAAAAATGAAGCTGAGTACAATTTAGAAATATTAAAGCCTCTAGGTTGTACACCCTATGATAGAAAGACTAATACTTTTTTTCCAAAACTCTATATAACAAAAGAAGAAAGTCAAAAAGCTAAAGCTTTTATAGAATCTAATTTCAGTCAAAAAAAACCACTTGTGATTTTGCATCCCGGAAGTCATGGTAACTCTAAAGATTGGGGTATAGCAAACTTTTTGAACCTTGCTAATAAATTAAAGTCTGACTATAACGTCTTAGTTAGTGGTAGTCTTAGTGAAATAGAAAGCATACTTAAAACTAAAGAAGCTAAAAACTTAGATGAAAACAACTTTTTAAAGCCAGTTGGTTTGAGGGAGTTTATTAGCATTATTAATGAAGCCTCTTTATTTATGACTAATAGCACTGGCCCCTTGCACGTAGCAGGAGCTTTAGGAGTGCAAACTATAGGCTTTTATCCTGATAAGCTAACTATGAACTGCCTTAGATGGGGTAGCTTTACTAAAGATGATAATGGGATTTATATAACTCCAAGTGGGGTATATCACGGTTTTCAAACTTATAAACAGCCAGATCTCAGTCAAGATGATCCAAAAAGAACTGATATGAGTGTTATAAAAGTAGATGATGTTTATAAGGAAGTTTGCTTAGAGCTTAAAAAAATATAGAATCTAAACAGTCAAGATACGTATTATGTATAAATGTATTTTAAAAAGGTAAAAGCACAATGAAGTTGGATTTAGATAAAAGCTATAACTTTTTGATAGTTAGGCTTGATCATATAGGAGATGTAGTGCTAACTTTAGGATGTGCTGAAGCTATAAAGACTAGATTTAAAAATGCCAAAGTTTTTTATCTAGTAAACTCTTACACAGCACCACTTTTTGAACATCATGCCTTTGTTGATGGCTTTATAGATTTAAATACTAATGGCGTTTTTGATCAAAAAGCACTTATATCACGTATAAAGGCTGCAAAGATTGATATATCCATATCTTTTGCACCAGATAAGTTTGCACTTCCAGCTATTTTTAAAGCTAGAGTTAAGATAAGACTTGGAAACTTTATAAAGCTTTACTCACTTCTTTTAACTAAACGCGTCATCCAAAACCGTTCTGCTTGTAATAGAAGTGAAGCACTTTATGACTTAGAGCTTTTAAAGCCTCTAGGTTGTAGCACTAACTTTTATCCTAAGCTTTTTGTAAGTGAGGCTGAAAAAGAAGAAGCTCTAAAGTATATAGAATCTAGCTTTGCAAACAAACGCCCCTTAGTTATAGTCCACCCAGGAAGCCTTAAAAGCACGGTAGAGTGGGGTAGGGAGAAGTTTTTAGAAGTGGCTAGCCTTTTAAGTGAGAACTATAATGTCTTAGTTACTGGCTCAGATTCTGAGATGAAAGAGCTACTTACTTTTAAAAGAGGTAACTTAAAAGAATCTAACTTTTTAAAGCCGGGTTCACTAAGATGGATAATAAGCATTATCTCACTTGCTGACTTAATAGTAGTTAATGCAACTGGTACCTTACATATTGCAGCAGCTCTTGGTGTTAGGATAGTTGGCATTTACCCAGATAGACTGCAGATTAACCCAACTAGGTGGGCTGCTTTTACAAAAGAAGATGATGATGTTTATATAACACCTAGTGGGATTTTTTATGGTGCTAAGTCTTATAAGCCCCCAAGTTTTGATAATAACGACCCAAGGATGGTTAATATGGATGCCATTAAAGTAGATGAGGTTTATAAGATAGCTGATCTAGAGTTAAAAAAGTTAGATCCCAGGTATAAAAAGATAGCCATTTTGTATATAGCCTTAGGACGATATGACATATTTTTTAATGACTTTTATGAAAGTATGGAAAAGCACTTTGTGACAAGTGCTAAAAAGACCTACTTTGTATTTACAGATTCTGCAAATATAAGCACTCATGATAATGTAGTAAAGATAAAGCAAGAAAAGCTAGGCTGGCCCTTTGATACATTAAAGCGTTTTGCTATGTTTGAAAGCATCAAAGATAGGCTTGCTAACTTTGACTACATCTTTTTCTTTAATGCTAATGCTTTAGTTTTAGAAGACATACAAGCTAAAGAGGTGCTTCCTTCAGAGAAAGAAGGCTTGGTTTTTGCAAGGCATCCGTCTTTTTCTTATATCAAAGAAGATCTAACTTGGGATAGTAGGGATAGTTTTAGAGATAGCTACCACAAAGACTTAAACTCCCTAGCTTGCATAAAAGAAGATGAAGGCTTTGCCTATGTTATGGGTGCTTTAAATGGAGGCAGGGCTAAAGAGTATTTAGAACTTATAAGCACTTTGCATGCTAATGTGGAATCTGACTTGCAAAAAGATGTCATAGCAGTGTGGCATGATGAAAGCCATCTTAATAGATACTTAATAGACTTTTGTAAGGCTGGACATGCACCAAAGATACTAGGGGCTAACTTCTTAGTGCCAGAGGAGTGTCTAGAAAAGCTAGGGTTTGGATTCTATAAAGACACACCTTTTTTAAAGCTAAGTAGTTTAAAAGCTAAGATCACTTTGCTTGATAAGTCTCACCCTAGATTTGGCGGGCATGAGTACTTAAGGGGAGCAGTGGTACAAGACTTTAAGCCAAAAGTGGGATTAACTTGTATAAAAGATACGGGGGGGGGGGGGTAAAGCCCTTCTTAAAATTTGGCTATGTAAGATTTATCTTTGCTGTGCTGTTTTTAAAGCTAAAACACTGCATTATTTCAAAAAAAGCTAAGAAAAAATGTCAAGAAAAGAAGTTAAGAAAAAAAGCTTAAAGCTAGACCAATCTTTCTTAACATATGACGAAGTAGCTTAGCACTTCTCTTTTTTATTTTTAGATTCCATTAAGCAGTAAGTAGCGTGTTAAGTTATTAATATCTAACTTTAAAATCTATTTAAACATCCTATATATCTTATAAAAGATGACTAGGACTAAGACTATAAATGAGATGATACTTAGGGTTTGATTAACCATGCTAAAGATTCCTATTAAAGCTAGGATTCCTATAATGACTAAGATAATGTTTTCTTTCATAGTATATGCCTTTTAGATATCGTGGCTAAGGGGCTATAAACCCCTTTTTAGATTTTAGTGAGGGAACTCATACATCATCTTTTGGAATCTACTAGCTATCATTTGTGCCCTCTCTAAGATCTTTTTCTTAGGGGCTTCTTCGTAGATATCATCCAAAGACTTTTCAAAAAGCCCTAGCCACTCGCTAAATCTCTCCCTTGGGAAAGGCTTTAACTCAAGGTGTACTTTTAAAGGAAGGCCATTATAAGTATCTTCGCCTAAAAGCATATGACGCCAAAAGTTAGCTATCTTTATCTTATGGGCTTCCCAGCTAGCTTCATCAGTGCCTATGACTGAGTTAAAAATAGCCCCTAAGTGCTCATCTTTTCTTATACGTGCGTAAAAGTCATCCATTAGCATTTTTATATTTTCTGGTGTTATCTCAGTTTGTTTCATGTGGTTTATGCTCCTTATATAAATATCTTTAAAGCTTATATAAAATTTTAAACTTTATATACTACATAAATCAATTTATACTACCTAAAAGGATAAAAAGTGGCTTGTTTGATTTATCAAAGTCCTATAGGCAAGATAGTTTTAGAAGGAAAAGAAGGCATAGAATCTTTGCTAGTTATAAAAGAGGAGTATGAGTTAGAAAGATATAAGCTAGAAGAAGATAAGAAAACTCCCCTTTTACTAGAAGCTAAAAATGAGCTAGATGCCTACTTTAAAGGGAAACTAAAAAGCTTTAGTGTGCCTTTAACTTTGAAAGGAAGCCCTTTTGAACTAGCAGTTTATAACGCCCTTTTAGATATAAAATATGGCGAAGTTGCAAGCTATAAAGATATAGCCTTTGCTATTAATAATCCGCGTGCGTGTCGTGCTGTAGGTAATGCAAACTCTAAAAACAAAATAGCCATCATAGTGCCTTGCCACCGCATCATAGCTGCAGATGAAGGACTTGGGGGCTATGCTTATGGGCTTGATATGAAGAGGTTTTTACTAAGGCTTGAAGGGGCAAGCTTTAAAGGGCTAAGGGCTTAAAAAAGCTACTAGATTCTAGTTTTAAAAAAGCTAAAAATCCTTAGGTTTAAGAATCTGGCTAAAGTGGTTTTTAAGTGGTTGTGAGTTTAAGTTCGCATATTTCCCATATAATGCGGTGTTTAAAAGCATGGAAATAAAAATCTAAACTTAGGTAGGCTATGAAGCATAACATCATAATTAGCTCTTATACATTTTTTGTACTAGCTCTTTTTACCATGCTTGCCCTTCTAGCCTCAGAGTTTACGACAACTTTTTCTCAACTCTTTATCTTGCTTAGCAAAAATGGAAGGATTTATGATGTCTTTTCTATGATTATTTGTATAGCTGGGATAGTTAGTATTTTTTATACAGCTAGTTTTATTTATAAACGCAAAACTTCAGAATCCAAAAAAGCCATCTTGATACTAAGTATAGCCTGTGTGCTATCGCTACTTTTTTTACTTTTTTTGTTTTGGCACTTGCTAGATCACGCAAAAAGTATAGTGGTTAATGAGATAAGTGTAGAAGAAGATATAAGGTTTTATAAGTTTTCAAGCTATGCTGCTTCGTTAAATGGAATCTTGTTTTTCTTAAGCTTTATCTTTTTTATATTCTTGCCAGTGCTTTATCGTCTTATCTCACTTAGTCTTAATCTTAGCTCAAGAACAGGGCGCCTTTTAAGCATACTAGAGCCTAATAAAACTACCATAGTTATCTTTTTGTTTGCAGCTATCTTAGAACCAAGTTTTGCGGCTTCTGATAAGCTTTTTTATATAGATGCATTTTTATTTTTGATAGGGGCTATTATGTTTTTAGTTATGGCTTTTATGAAAAAGGCCTTGTTTCGCTTTTATGACTATGTAAATATAACTATGCTTGCACTTGGAATCTTAGTCATACTAGTAAGTGTTAATGCCATGTCAAATAGTGACTTTTATAATGCTAGATTTTGCTTTTTAATACTTGGTTTTGTTAGCTGGAGTGCTAGCTGGATAAACTTTTTACTAAAAGAAGAAAGCTAAAAGATATAATCTTAAATCTACTTTAAGGATTAAACCATGGATAGTATCACTCTTAAAAACCCTCTTGATATGCACCTTCACCTGCGAGAAGGCGAGCTTTTAAAAGCTGTGCTTCCTTATACTACAAAGCCTTTTAGCCTAGCTTTAGTCATGCCTAATCTTAAAAAGCCACTAATTCATACTAGTTTGGTTGAAAGCTATGAAAAAGAGATTCTATCTTTAAGCAAGGAAGAAAACTTTACTCCTTTGATGTCTTTGTATATAAGTAGCGAGTTAAGCAAAGAGGACTTAGATAGTGCGCAAAAAAAGGGCATTAAAATCTTAAAACTTTATCCAAAAGGGGCTACTACTAACTCTAGTCTTGGAGTTGGTGATGTATTAGATTCTAAGCTTTTAGAGCTTTTAGGGTATGCAGAAACTAAGGGCTTTATACTTAGTATACATGGCGAAAGTAGCGGCTTTAGTATGGATAGGGAGTATGAGTTTGCAAGTGTGTTTAAAGAGCTAGCTAAAAGCTTTCCAAATCTAAAAATCATAATAGAACACATGAGTGATAAAAGATCTATAAAGCTTTTAGAAGAGTATAAAAATATCTATGCGACCTTAACACCCCATCATATAAGTATGACTTTAGATGATGTTATAGGAGGCATGCTTAATCCACATCATTTCTGTAAGCCTGTACTAAAGACCAAGGCTGATAAAGATGCACTTTTAGAACTAGCCTTAAGTGCTAATGCAAAAGTAAGCTTTGGGTCTGACTCAGCCCCTCACACTATAGAATCTAAACTAAAAGGTGCAGCTGGTATCTTTAACGCCCCTATCATCTTACCCTTCCTTACTAGCCTTTTTGCTAAGCACAACAAACTAGAAAACTTACAAAGCTTTATAAGTGATAATGCAGTTAGGATTTACAACCTAAGCTTTGCAAAAGATAAGTTTGTGACTTTAGAAAAAAAAGACTATCAAGTGCCAGATTTCATAACTTCAAGCCTAGGTGATATAAAAGTGCTTTTTGGTGGAGATACACTTGAGTATAGGATAAAAGCTATCTCATGAAACATATAGTCTTTTATGTGCTTTTAGGCATCATAGCATTTGGAGGGATGCTTTACTACGCGGTTACTAAGGGTTTGCACTTTGAGGAAGCTAGCTTGCAGACTGCAAAAGTTTCAAGCAAGCTAGCAAAGTCAAAAAGCTATATTAATGTCTCTTATATAAAAGGCACTACACATGTAGTCCATAGTCCAAGTATAGCTAGGATTGATAGTAGCGCTTATCTAGTAGGCTTTTTTGGCGGGAGTAGGGAGGGGGCAAAGGATGTAAAAATCTATGCATCTATCTTTTATCCAAAACAGTACTCTTATCACATGGATAAAAGTCTTTATTCAACTGATGCCAACTCTGATAGGCACTCTAAAGTCCTTCCTATACTAGATAGGATGACTTTAAGATATCAGACTAAGCACTATATATCTAAGCTTGGGAATCCTGTGCTTTTTACTAAAGGAGATACTATCTATCTAAGTGTGGTAGCTCCTAGCTTTGGGGGCTGGGCGACTGCAAGGATCTATCTTTTAAGTGCACCTATAAAAGAGGTAAAAGACTACTTTGAAGGAAGGCTTACTAAAAGCCCTTTTAAGCTAGTAAACCACTTCTTGCTTTCAAGCTTTTTTAACCTTAGCCATCTAGTAAGGACTGAGCCTATAAGCTTAGATGATAATAGAACCTTACTTCCTCTCTACTTTGAAATGGGTAGAAAGCTGCCACTTTTAGCAGTACTAGATTCTAAGTTTAATGTAGCTATGCTTTTAAGACCTACTACTATACCTTTCTTGCTTCAGCCCTCACTTGTGCCTTTTGATAAGTATAACTGCTTGCTTGCTTATAGAAATGGCTCTCATACTACTAGTCCTAAACTTTATCTTCAAACTTGTAAAACTGCTAATGGCACGCTTACTTTTGGCACTCCTTATGAAAGCACTATTAATAACTTTGATTCTTCTATAGGGCTTTTTAATCTTAATCACATAGTAGCTATGGTTTATAATGAAGTTGATAGTGGCGATGCTAGTAAGATGGATGAAAGCACAGAAAAAAATACTAGAGAGAAGCTATCTTTAGCACTTTTTGAAGGAGAGGACTTTGTAAAAGTTGACACACTTGCTTATAGACCAAAAGGCCATGCTAGCTACCCTAGTATAGTGACTAATGGAGATTATGCTTATATAGCTTTTAGTGATAGCAATGAAAGCATAGGCATTATAAGTATGAATACTAGCTTTTTAAAAGAGAAAGAAAAGTTATTGCAAAAAGATAGCAATACTAGTTTGGAATCTAAAATAAATAGCAATTTTGCAAGGACAAAAGTTCTAAGTGAAAAAGTAGGCACAAGAAAGAGTGAGTCAAAAAAGAGTGAATATAGTAAAGAAGGCAAACACGCAAGTAAGGCTAAAGAAAAGCAAAATCCTAGTGATAAGTAAAAAGTTTTAAATAAACTAGAATAAATGCTATAAGCATTTATCACACCAAAAGCATAGAAATGGAAAATAAAATCACAAATCTTTGATAGAATATCAGCTTTACTTTATATAAAGGTTTGCATATGGATCACATTTCAAGAAGTGAAGAAATCACAGCTAGGGCCTTAGAGCAAGTAGACAATGACAGATATAAGCTTGCAAACTTAATCTTTGCTAGAGTAAAAGAGATAAAAAAAGGAGCCCTTCCTTTAATACCTGCTGACTTAAGTATAGATAAGTTACCTGATATCGCTTTACAAGAGATAGCAGATGGTCTAATAGGTATAGAGAGAATAGATAGTATTTAAAAATCACTAAGTTAATCGAAGGAAGAGTGTGCTTGAGTTTTTTAAAACATTACAAGAGATAAAAAGCATAGAGGGCTCTTTACTTCAACTTCAATCCTTACATGAGTTTACTCCAAAGATAACCCTAGCCATAGACACGGCTACTAAGTTTCACGAACACCAGCTTAGAAAGTCTGGTATCCCTTATGTCATACATCCTATCTGTGTTTCCTCACTAGTTGCTTTTTATGGTGGTGATGAGGCGATGATTTGTGCTAGCTTGCTTCATGATGTAGTTGAAGATACGCTTTGTGATATAGACTATATCTATGCTAACTTTGGTGAGGCAGTAGGTGACTTAGTAGATGCTTTAACTAAGATAGTAGAGATAAGAAACGAAGAGATACCTTCAGCACAAAATAATGAAAAAATGACAGCACATGCCTTATCTTTTAGAAAGATGCTAATAGCTAGCATAAAAGATGCAAGAGTGCTTGCTATAAAGATCTGCGATCGCATGCATAATATGCTAACTCTTGATGCCTTATCTACTAAAAAGCAAATTAGGATAAGTGAAGAAACGCTAGTGGTTTACGCACCTATAGCCCATAGACTTGGGATCTCTAGTCTTAAAAACGAGCTTGAAGATAGAAGCTTTTATTATATCTATACTGATGAGTATAAAAAGATAGAATCATACTTACAAGAGCAAAGACAAGACCTAGAGTTAAAGCTTAATAGCTTTACGCAAACTATAAGCAAGATGCTTTTAAAAGAGGGCTTTTTAAGTGATGACTTTAAGATCCAAAGTCGCGTTAAAAGACCTTATTCTATCTATCTTAAGATGCAAAGAAAGGGTATAAGCATAGATGAGATGCTAGATTTGCTAGCAGTTCGCGTCATAGTTAAAACCCCACTTGATTGCTATAAAGTCTTAGGCATAGTCCATCTTAACTTAAAGCCCATACCTTCACGCATAAAAGACTATATAGCCTTGCCTAAAGAAAATGGCTATCAGACTATACATACTACTGTGTTTGAAGGGGCATCAGTTTATGAGATACAGATACGTACTTTTGACATGCATAAAAGCGCAGAGTATGGCGTAGCGGCACACTGGAAGTATAAAACTGGTGGTATAAACCCTAGCATGGACTGGCTGCAAAATATGCAATATAGCGATAACTCAATAGAAGAGTTTTACGAGCTAGCAACTAATGAGCTTTATAGAGAAGATATAGTTGTTTTTTCTCCTAAAGGCGATACTGTAACCTTGCCAGTTAACTCAGTTGCACTTGATTATGCTTATGCTATACATAGTAAGGTTGGGGATTTTGCAAAAGAAGCCTATGTAAACTATCAAAAAGCTTCTCTTTTACAAAAGCTAAAAAGTGGAGATATAGTTAATATAGTAACCGACAAAGAGGCAACTCCAAGGTGTACTTGGATAGATTCTGTAAGGACTTCTAGAGCAAAAAGCCGTATGAGAATCTTGTGCAACAACAAGATAAAAGATATAGATAAAAAAAGTGTGATAAACATGCTTTCAACTATATTTAATAGAGAGCACTCTCTTTTTGAAGACTATATAAAAGAGCATGGATTAGAAGAAAAAAGCATTAGGGCAGTTACTGATATAGCCTATCTCAAAGATCTGCGTAATCAGATAAAAGATACCTATAAGTTAGATTCTGGCTTTTTTTCTAAGATGAAGTTTACTTCCATAAAGCTAAAACCTTTAATCTTTGACAACTTAGTACTTTTTACTAATAGAACTATAAATCAAACCACATTTGACTACTGTTGTCATCCAAAGTATGGAGATTCCATAGTTGCCATTAAGTCTGGACAAAAAGTGATAGTGCATCATAAGATGTGTGATAAAGCAAATGAAGAAATTAATAATAAAGCAAGTCAAGTTTTTGTAAAATGGGCGACCAACACTAAGGTGGCTTATAAGATTCTAGTAGCTTTTGAAGATAAGGTTGGAGTTTTAGGGGACTTCTTAGCAGCCCTTGGAAGGCTTCAAGCTAATGTCTTAAAGGTCAATTATGACTCTTATAAAAAGCAGTTTCAGACTTTAGCTGAGGTTATATTTGAAGCTGATAGTCAAAATATAAGAGAAATTAAGTTAAATATAACCAGAAGATATAAGATTGTGGAGTTTAGTAGCTTAAAAGACGCATATCAAAATTAAATACTAAGGACGTGGCATTGTGGATACAAAGGTAAGATTTGCACTAAATGAGATTAAAAGAGGCGCTATAGACTTCATAGGAGAAGACTACATAGAATCTTTAGTCGCAAAGTACTATGAGACAAATCAAAGATACAAAGTAAAAGCAGGCTTTGATCCAACAGCCCCTGACTTGCACCTTGGTCATAGTGTGCTTTTAAGAAAGCTTGCCACTTTTCAAAAGTATGGTGGTTTTGTGCAGTTCTTAATAGGCGACTTTACTGCCATGATAGGTGATCCAACTGGCAAAAGTAAGACTAGAAAAACCTTAAGCAAAGAAGAAGTTTTGCAAAACGCTAAAACTTATGAAGACCAAGTTTTTAAGATCTTAGATCCTAAACTTACAGAGGTTTGTTTTAATAGCACTTGGCTTTCAAAGATGGATGCTGCTGGCTTTTTAGGGCTAAGCTCACGCTTTTCTGTAGCCAGGATGATAGAAAGAGATGACTTTAGCAAGCGCTTTAAAGAAAATGAACCTATAAGTATAGTTGAGTTTATGTATCCACTTTTACAAGGCTATGATTCTGTAGCACTAGATTGTGACCTTGAGCTTGGAGGAAATGATCAAAAATTTAACCTTTTAGTAGGAAGAACCTTACAAAGAAGTTATGGGGCTAAAAAAGAACAAAGTATCTTAACCATGCCGCTTTTAGAAGGGCTAGATGGCAAGCAAAAGATGTCTAAAAGTCTAAATAACTACATAGCTTTACAAGATAGCCCTAATGATATGTATGCCAAAGTGCTAAGCATAAGCGATGAGTTAATGTGGAAATATTATGAACTTTTAAGTGCAAAAGATTTAGACTCTATAAATGCTTTAAAAAATGATGTACAAGGTGGTAAACTTCACCCTAAGATTGCAAAAGAAAGTCTTGCTTTAGAGTTAGTAAGCTCTTACTATAATAAGGATTTAGCTTTAGAAGCAAAGAATAATTTTGATAATGTTTTTAGTAAAAATGAGATTCCAACTGACTTAGATGTGTTTACATCTACTGAAGGCATATGGATATGTAAACTCCTAGTAGATGCAGGTTTAACGCCTTCTACCTCCCAAGCCAGACGCGATATAAAGGCTGGTGCTTTAAAGATAGATGGAGAAAAGATAGGTGATGAGAATCTTAAGATGACTAAGGGGAGTTTTACTGTGCAAATAGGAAAGAGAAAGTTTATTAAAGTTGACATAACTGATAATGACATTAGGTGATATAGGCAAGGTAGGTGACATGAAAAAGGTATTAAAACCATTAACCATAGGGAAGCACACGATTAGCTATCCGATATTTCAAGGTGGTATGGGAGTAGGTATAAGCTGGGATGAGCTAGCAGGTAATGTATCAAAACAAGGAGCTTTAGGGATCATATCTGCAGTTGGCACTGGCTACTATAAAAGGATGGAGTTTACTGAAAAGATCATAAACAGTAAGCCTTTTGAAGCTATCAACTTCTACTCTAAACATGCATTGATGGAGATTTTTAAAAATGCTAGAAAGCTTTGTGGTGATAAGCCTCTTGGTGCAAATATACTATATGCGATTAATGAGTATGGAAGGGTAGTTCGCGATGCTTGCGAGGCAGGGGCTAATATCATCGTAACAGGAGCAGGCCTTCCTTTAAATATGCCAGAGTTTACTAAAAACTTCCCTGATGTTGCTTTAGTGCCTATAGTTTCTTCAGTTAGGGCTTTAAGAGTTATATGCAAAAAATGGGGAGATAGATATAAAAGACTACCAGATGCTATAGTGGTTGAAGGACCTTTAAGTGGTGGGCATCAAGGCTTTAAGTATGAAGACTGCTTTAAGCCAGAGTTTCAGTTAGAACACTTAGTGCCTGAGATAGCCCAAGAGGTTAAGCTATGGGGTAATATACCTTTAATTGCAGCCGGTGGAATCTGGGATAGAAATGATATAGATAATATGATGTCTTTGGGTGCTAGTGGCGTTCAGATGGCGACAAGATTCTTAGGGACTTTTGAGTGTGATGCTAAGGCTTATCAAAAGTTGATGCTTAATGTAAAGCAAGAAGATATAGAGCTTATAAAGTCTCCTGTAGGCTATCCAGCAAGGGCTGTAAATACTGGTGTTTTAAGTCGCCTAAAAGAAGGCAATGCGCCAAAGATTAAATGTATAAGCAACTGCGTCACACCTTGCCATAGAGGTGAGGAAGCTAAAAAAGTAGGTTACTGTATAGCTGATAGTTTAGGAAAAGGGCACATGGGAGATCTCCGTGAGGGTCTATATTTTAGTGGTGCTAATGGTTATAAGATAGATAAGATTATAAGCGTAAAAGAACTAATAGACGAACTAACTCAGAGATGATAGATGCGCTATATCCTGCTTGTAGTCTTACTATTTTGCGGGCTGTATGCAAATGATGTAAAGTTTGTAGGCTCAGTACCTTTTGGAAGTTCATCACTAAGACTTGAGGCTAGTACTACCCTAACTAAAAATAATATTAGAATCCATAGGAAAAATCCTAAAGAGATTTATATAGATATATTAGGAAGGCTTACTTTTAGCAATAAAGACTATAAGTTTGCCAACCACTCTTCTATAACACTAACCCAGCACAACAAACACACACTGAGAATTACCATAAAGCTTACAAAAACTACAAGCTATGAGTATAGGCTAAGTGGAAAGTACTTTTATATAGAGATA
This sequence comes from Helicobacter sp. 11S02629-2, assembly GCF_002272875.1. Classification (GTDB taxonomy): domain Bacteria; phylum Campylobacterota; class Campylobacteria; order Campylobacterales; family Helicobacteraceae; genus Helicobacter_I. Next base: position 15,477 of record NZ_MLAN01000004.1, on the reverse strand, counting down.
AAAGATGAGTTAGCAAGTCCTGCTTTGAAGGCTAAAAATGCAGCCGCTACAATAGAGGCCAATAAAAAAGAAAAAGGCGAGCAAGAAAAACTTAATAAAGAAAAAATTAATAAAGAAAAACTTCATAAAGAAAAAGCCAAGCAAAATAATCTAACAAAAGAAAAAGAAAAAGCACATCTCAAAAAAGAGCAAGATAGCGCCCAAAAAGCCAAAAAAGAGGAATTAAAAAAAGCTGAGATAAAAAAGTCTGAAGCCCATAAAACCCTGCCTCATAAAGCTGAGCCAAAAAAGCTTGAGATAAAAAAGCCTGAGATAAAAAAAGAGCAAGCCAAAAAGCAAGAAAGCACTAGCACTAAAGATACCCACAAGCATGAAAGCCATAGCCATGAAGTCCCAAGAAAGCCAGTTTATATAACTCCTTTAAGTGCACAGTTTGCAAAAGAGTTAAACACCTTTGCCCATGATAAGCCTATACTTGTCTCAAAAGCAACTTTGAGAGATAATGAAAAGCTGCCTCAAGGCTTTAAGAAAAAAGTCATAGTTATAGACCCGGGTCATGGCGGTAAGGACTGTGGGACTTTTGGCATAGATAAGGTTTGTGAGAAAGTTATAGTTTTAGCTATAGGTAAAAAGCTAGCTAGGATTCTAGATAGACTAGGCTATGTGGTTTATATGACTAGGGATAGTGATGTTTTTATAGACCTAAGAAGAAGAACTGAGATGGCTAATGAGATAAAAGCAGATCTTTTTGTCTCAATCCACGCTAACTCCATACCTAAAGGAAAGCCTGATACTCCAAAAGGCATAGAGACTTACTTTTTAAGTACGGCAAGGACAGAGCGCGCCCTAGCTGTAGCTGATATAGAAAACCAAGGTGATACTGCGACTATGAACTACTTTTCTAAGTCTTACTTTTTAAGCACTATAAACTCACAACGCCTAGTAGCTTCTAATAAACTAGCAATCGATATACAATTTGGTGCACTTAAGTCAGTTAGGACTAAGTATAAAGATGTAGTAGATGGTGGAGTTAGGGAAGGTCCTTTTTGGGTGCTAGCAGGAGCGCTTATGCCTTCAGTTTTAATAGAAACTGGCTATAACTCTAACCCCATAGAAGCTCCTCGCCTTATAGATAGCGGCTATCAAGAGCTTTTAGCCATAGGTATAGCTAATGGCATAAGAAGCTACTTTGCTAAAAATCCTTAAAACTAAAGCCATCTCATCATGCTTATACTTCTAGTATCTAGTAAAGCTTAAATGGAAGTTATATCCTTTTTAGTTTAGCTTTCTTTTTTAGATTCCAAAAATGCATAGCACTCTTTTGGGCTAGTGCCTCTAAGCTTAGCTAGAAGCTTGGCTTTGTCTTTTAAGGGAAGTCTTAGTTCTAAAAGCTCTTTTTCATCTATAGTTATAAATTTAGTAGCTTGTTTTATATCTAAGACAACACACCACTCACCATTTAAGTTAGCCTTTTTCATTAAGTCTAAAACCTCGCTAGGAGTGCCACAAAAACTTTTAAAATGAAGTTTAGTAAGCTCTTTATAAGCATAAACTTTACTATCACTAAAAGTAGATTCTATATCACGCATTAGTTCTAGTATACGCTTTGGGCTTTCATAAAGTATATTAATCCCACTTAGAATCTTCAAAGCTTCAAGCCTAGCTTTTTGCGTGCTTGGTAAAAAGCCTATGAACTTAAAACTAGATTCTAAACCACTTAGTGCATAAGAGAGGGTTAAGGCACTGCTACCTGGAAGGACTTCAAAGGGCACTTTGTTAGCTATAGCATATCTTATAAGCCTAGCACCCGGATCGCTAATACAAGGCATGCCAGCATCAACTGAGTAGACTATATTAGCATCAAAAAAGTTAGGATTAGATTCTAGTTTGGTTAAAAACTCTTCTTGATTATGAGTGTGAAAGCTTAAAAAACTTTTACTTGAAAGCTCACATCTTAAAAGCCCCTCTTCTTTTAAAAGATACAAAAGTCTTTTTGTGACCCTTGTATCTTCGCAGAGTAAGATTTCAGATTCATCAAAGGCGTTTAAGGCACGTAGCGTGATATCTTTTAAGTTCCCAAGAGGAGTTGGGATGAAGGTAAGCAATGGAAGAAAGACTTACTTTTTGGCGTAGCGTTGTTTGAACTTCTCTACTCTTCCTGCAGTATCAGCTATCTTGTCAGTTCCAGTGTAAAAGGGATGACAAAAGCTAGATATATCTATTCTTAGTTCTGGTTTAGTGCTTAGAACTTCTATTTCTTTACCGCTTGTTACGCAAGTAACTTTGCAAGGTACGTATTTTGGATGAATGTCTTTTTTCATGATTTAGTTCCTTAAACATATTGTAAGCTTGCAATTCTTGCTAAGTTTTACTTAAAATTGGCTTTTTTGAAGCTAGTTGTAGGCTAGAATCTTGCATTATTAAGGAGTTTTATTATGCAGAAATTAGACTTTGAGACCTATTGTGCCAAGATAGATGAGATAGCACAAAAGATGAGTGATAAAGATACCTCTTTAAAAGAAAGCTTAAAACTTTACAAAAGTGCTAAAGACTACATCCAAAAAGCCCAAAGTCTGCTAGAAAATGCAAAACTTGAACTAAATGTACTAGATAAATCTTCAAATACCAATTAGTCAAGGTAGGCTTTTTAAAATCAAAATATAAAAGTGAGTGAGAGATGAAAAAGATTGTACTTGAAAGTTTTAGTAACACTGTAGCCCTTTTGCAGTTAAGCCAAGTAGGAGATATGAAGAGACTAAAAGTCTACTTTTCTCAAATCCCAGCTTACTCTATAGTGGTTATAGGAGAGTATGTCTTAGATCTTTTTTTTAGTGAGATAAACAACGCAGCAAAAGGTGTTATAACTAATGATAGTAATAAAAAAATAGCCTTACTAAGTGATATATCAAAAGAGTTTAGCATCTATATAGTAGCACCAATTATTACTGGTAATAAAGATAAGATCTATAAAAAGATAGCACTAATAACTCCTAATAAGAACTACTTTTACGCCCAGCAGTGCCTTATAAACTTCTCTCACTGGGATGAAGCAAGCTTTTATGATAACAGCACTTCTTCTTTAAAAACTCCTTTAGTCTTTGAGGCTAATGGCTTTAAGTTTGCCCTTTTATTTGGCTATGAGCTTCATTTTGATGAGTTAACTTTGAAGCTTAAAAATGCAGACATTGATGCTATCTTACTTCCAAGTGCTAATACTTTTGGGTCAGAATCTAGATGGAAAGAGCTTATAAAAGTAAGGTCTTTTTTAAATAGCTGCTATATATTTAGGGTTAATAAAGTAGGAAGTGTAAAGTATAGCGATGGGCACATATGGGAGTTTTATGGCAACACTTTGGCGGCTTTAGGCGGTGAGATTATAAATGAGTTAGGAGATAAAGAAGGCATGCTTTGCATAGATTTAGATTCTAAAACTTTAAGGGAAGTTAAAAATGAGTGGAGTTTTAAAAAAGAATCATTAACTAAATAGTTTTATAATCCTCGCCATATTTATTTTTTAGGAGAAATTTGAAAATGGGAAAATATATAGAGTTAAAAAAAGATAACTTTGACAGTGTTGTAAAAAATGGCGTTTCTATGGTTGACTTCTGGGCACCTTGGTGTGGACCTTGTAGAATGTTAGCTCCAATAATTGATGAGTTAGCTGCTGAGTACGCAGGAAAAGCAAACATCTGCAAAGTTAACACAGATGAAGAAGAAGAGTTAGGTGCGAAGTTTGGTATAAGAAGCATACCTTCTATGCTATTTTTTGTAAATGGTGAGTTGAAAGATACTATAGTTGGTGCAACTTCTAAACAAGTTATACAAGATAAAATCAACTCTTTACTATAATAATTAAGGTTCTATAATGATAGATTTAGCAATCATTGGTGGTGGTCCAGCAGGACTAACTGCAGGACTTTATGCTACTCGTGGTGGTGTAAAGAATGTGGTTCTTTTTGAAAAAGGTATGCCAGGTGGTCAGATAACTGGTAGTAGCGAGATCGAAAACTATCCAGGTATAAAAGAGATAAAAAGTGGACTTGACTTCATGGAGCCTTGGCAAGAGCAGTGTTTTAGATTCGGTCTAACTCACAATCTAAGAGAGGTTATCCGCGTAAGTAAAAATGGAAAGTTTTTTAAGATCTTTTGTAGCGATGGGACAGACTACACAGCTAAGGCAGTTATCATCACAACTGGTGGAAGACCAAAAAGAACAGGTATAAAAGGTGAAGATAAGTACTGGGGCAAAGGCGTTAGTACTTGTGCAACTTGTGATGCTTTCTTCCACAAAGGTAAAGAAGTGGCAGTTTTAGGTGGTGGTGACACTGCTTTAGAAGAAGCTATCTATCTAACTAAGTTTGCTTCAAAAGTACATCTTATACATAGAAGAAATGGCTTTAGAGCAGCTCCTGTAACTTTAGAGCATGCTGAGAAAAATGAAAAGATTAACTTCATGATTCCTTATGTTGTAGAAGAGATATGTGGAGATGGTAACGAAGTAACTTCTTTAAAGCTTAAAAACTTAGAGACTAATGAAGTTAGCACTCTTAATACTGGAGTAATCTTTGTTTTCGTAGGCTATGAAGTTAATAATGGAATCTTAGTTCAAGAAGATAAAAGCATGCTATGTGAGTGTGACCAGTGGGGATCTATAAAAGTAGACCTTGATATGAACACAAACATACCGGGACTTTTTGCTGCAGGTGATATAAGAGTAGAAGCTAAGAAACAAGTTGTCTGTGCTGCAGGTGATGGTGCAACAGCCGCACTTTCTGCTATAGACTATCTTGAAACTACACATTCTGCGCCTTACTTAGAAACTGAGCACAAAATATAATCCTACCCTTACTTTAAATCCTAACTTTTTACGTTAGGATTCTTAAGGCTTTTAGCCTTAATCTCATTATTTTAAAGATAAACACATGTTAAAAATAGGCATACTTGGTGCATACGGCAGAGTTGGCAGTTTAGTAAGAGAAAGCTTAGAAGATACCTATAAAACTAAGGCAGTTTTTGCTAAAGCTTTAGTTGAAGGGCAGATTCCTTCAAGCATAGATACTACAGACTATAAAGAGTTTTTAGAATCTGTTGATGTAGTTATAGATTTTTCTTCTCCAGTTTCTACTAAGCTTTTAGTAGAGCACGCACTTATAACGCCTAAGCCTTTAGTCATAGGCACTACTGGACTAGATGCTGCGACTATGGATTTTATAAACACAGCTAGCACTAAGATGCCTATACTTTACTCAACCAATATGAGCAAAGGTGTTTTAGTCTTAAATGAGCTAGTAAGCGAGGTTGCTAAAAAACTTCCTAACTTTGATATAGAGATCTTAGAGATGCATCATAAATACAAAAAAGATGCGCCTTCTGGCACAGCTTTAAGCCTAGCAGATAGTGCTTTAGAAGCAAGAAAGCTTGATAAGTCTCACTTAGTAAAAAGTAGAGATGGTATATGTGTAAGAAAAGAAAACGATATAGGTATGCAAAGCTTAAGAGGAGGAGACCTCTATGGAAAGCATACTGTTGGATTCTATGGAGATGGGGAGTTTTTAGAGTTAACCCACTATGCAACCTCACGTTTTGCTTTTGCTAATGGCGCCCTAGACTGTGCCCTCTGGATAGCAAATAAGCCTCCTAAGCTTTATAGTATAAAAGACATCTTTAAGTAGTAAGGCTTACATGTCTACTCTTGTGATACTTTGTGGGGGACTAAGCTCACGTTTTGGTGCTGATAAAAGCCTATGTGAGTTTGAAAAAAAGCCCTTAAGCCTTTATCAGTATGAAAGGCTAAGTGAAGGTTTTAAAGCTAGTGGCATAAGGTGTAAAGTCTATCTTTGTCTTAAAGATACTACTTACCCACTTTTAGAATCTAAAGACTTAGAATCTAAAAGCATAAACTTCATAGTAGAAAGTGAAGTTTTAAAAAAAGACTTTTTAGATTCCATAACTACAGATACAAATGCCACTACCACCCATATCAAAAGATCCACTCACTCACCACTTTATGGAATCTATGCTAGCTTGCTAGCCTTGCAAACGCCTTGTGTGTTTATGAGTGTGGATACTCCTTTTTTAAGTATGGCTACCTTGCAAAAGCTTTTAGATTCCAAAAAAGAAGCCTTTATAAAAACGCCCTTAAGAGATCACTTTTTGCCTTCAAAGTGGGAGCTAAGTAGTTTAGATTCTATAAAACAAAGTCTTATAAAAGGAGACTATAAGCTAGGTTTGCTTTTAAAAAGTCTTAAGTTTGAATACATAAATATAAAAGATGAAGCAGAGTTTTTTAATATGAACACTGAGGCTAGCTATAAAGAAGCCCTAAAACTACACGCAAAAACTAAAGGCGGCACTCATGGCAGATGATGCAGAAAAGACAGAAGCCCCCAGTGCTAGAAAGATCCAAAAGGCTAGGGAAGAAGGAAGTGTTTCTAAAAGCCCTGAGCTAGTTGGCTTTATAGGGTTAGTGGTTAGTTTTGTAGTGCTTTTTGTCATCTTTCCTTTTTGGGTGTCTGAGTTTAAAAAACTCTATACACAAGTTGTAAGCCTTTTTGGACTTGACTTTACAGAGATGAATATCTATGGTCTAGCTTTGATGGGCTTTAAAGTCCTAGCCATCACAACTTTGCCTTTTTTTGCAGCCTTAGTAGTAGCAGGCGTAGTTGGTAACGTAGCACAGATTGGCTTTTTACTAAGCTTTAAAGTACTTACGCCAAAGTTAGAAAAGATAGACCCCATAAAGGGTATGAAAAACGTTTTCTCTCTTAAAAAGCTACTAGATGGAATCTTAATCACCCTTAAAGTATCCATAGCCTTTGTAGTGGCATTTTTTATATTTTTAGGTTTTTTAAAAGACTTGCCGGGCATTGCAAGGAGTAATCTTTATGTGCAAACCCACTGGTTTTATGATAAAGCTTTGATACTTATAGGCGTGCTTCTTTTTATATTTTTAGTCATGGCAACGATAGATTTTTTAGTAAAACGCTTTCAGTATATGAAGTCTTTAAAGATGAGCAAGCAAGAAGTAAAAGATGAGTTTAAACAGCAAGAAGGTAACCAAGAAGTAAAAGCTAAAATCCGCCAGCTTATGATGAAAAATGCCATGAGTAAGATGATGGCGGCTATCCCTACTGCAAACGTCGTAGTTACTAACCCAACCCACTATGCCGTAGCCTTGCGCTTTGATGGGGACAAAGACCCAGCCCCAGTTGTAGTAGCAAAAGGTATAGATAATCTAGCTATACGCATAAAAGGCATAGCAAGAGAGCATGACATAGAAATCATCGAAGACCCACCCCTAGCGCGCGAACTCTATAGGGTAGTAGATGTCTCAAGGACTATACCTACTACTATGTTTGAAGCCGTAGTCATCCTTTTCCATGAAGTAGCAAAGCTTGAACAAGCCAAAGGCAAAACACCAAACTTTATGAAAAACATTAAAAAGAAGCATTAGTTTAATATAGCTTTGTTTTGGGCATTTTTAAATATATGCTTGCTATGACTTGATTGCATAAGTCTTATAATGATAATTTAAAGATTGCCAAGTTGACTTTTTATCTCCTAGCATCAAGATAAAATTAGGCTAATAAAAAAGTAACTGTGCAACCCTTAAACTCTTATAGAAGCAAAATATAATAGCCCTTCATTTAGTTAAAAGTAGTTAGTAAAATATCAACATTTCTTCATAAAAAGCTATAAATATCAAGATTACTTTAATAAATATTTACTGATAAGTAAAAAAGATAAAAATACTTCCTTTTTTACGTGTGAGGGCTTGCGTTTTTTTTTTTTTTGAATACATTAACTTTATGATTTTAAACCCTACTTTTTAGTTTTGGTTTAATCTCTATTAATTTTTAAATATAAGGGATTTATGAATGAAGAAGAAAGTCTTATTAAGCGCAGTATGTTTGGCATTAGCTTTAGGTTCTGCAAGTTATGCAAAAAGTGGTGTATTTGTAGGGGCTAATGCTGGTCTTGCTATAACTACTCCAAGCTATCTTAATGAACTTAAAGATAATAAAAGTATGCTGCCAGATACAGGCGTTGGCTATGTGCTAGGTCTAGATGCAGGTTATCAACAAAACTTTACTCCTAAAATGGGACTAAGATACTACCTAAGCTATAACTTCTCTCAAAGCTTTGCAAGCAAAACTAATGCAATCTCACTTAGTAATGGTGTAGAAGGTACTAGCGGATCTACTAAGGCAACCCAAACATTTGAAACAATAAACTTCAACCACCTAGTAGCTGCTAATGTTGACTTCTTCTATAACGTAACTGATATGTTTGGAGCTTATGTAGGTCTAGGAGCAGGGTTTTCAAACTTTAGCATAGATATGAAAAGCACTATCTTAGTTCCTGGTGAAGGAAGCGACAGTCAAACTATTAAGTTTGCTGGTAATAGCTTTGCTTTACCTTTAAATGTAGGTGTAAGTATGAACTTAGGAGAGCACCAAGTTGTAAAGCTAGGCGCGAAAATCCCTCTACTTGGCACAGATATAAAAGCTTCAGATAAAAATGCATTTGGAAGTGATAAAGCACAAGCTACTTTAAGAAACTACATCATCCAAGTTGGCTATAGCTATATGTTCTAGTTTTATAAAAGCTTCTAAGTCTTTTTAAGGTCTTAAAGCTTTGTTATGTAAGCTTTGCTTTTTTTATATTTTGTTATGTTGTGGAATCTTAGATTCCACAACTTATAAAAGCCCTAAAGCTTTCATCCCTAAAAACACTCATCTTTTAGAATCTAAAGTCTTTTAAGCACAAAAAGTACTAAAATCTCCCATCACTTCCACATATCTCTTTCATCTCTTTTATAGCCTGAGGTAGCCCTACAAAGACAGCACGCGCTATGATGCTATGACCTATATTTAACTCTTCTATCTCTTTTATGTCAACTATAGCTTGGGTGTTTTGGTAGTTTAGCCCATGCCCTGCATAGACTTTAAGCCCAAGATCAAGACCTTTTTTGCTTGCTAGTTTTAGCACAGTTAACTCATCTTCAAGATTAGCCTTTGTGGCATTTAGCTTAAGTGCGTTATGAGTTCTTTTAAGGTTGGTAAAAAGCTCTAAGCTTAAGTTTGCATACCTTCCAGTGTGAAGCTCTATAGCGTTACTTTCTAACTCACAAGCTTGAAAGATAGAATCAAAACTAGGATCTATAAAAAGGGCTACTTCTATACCTGCATCCTGAAGCTTTTTTATAGGAGTCTTAAGCTTAGAATCTAACCTTAGCCCTCCTTCAGTTGTAACTTCTTCTCTTTTTTCAGGCACTAAAGTAACGCGTGCAGGCTTTAAGCTACAAGCCATATCTAGTATGTCGTGATCTAGTGCACATTCTAGATTTACTGGTAAGAAAGAAGATTCTATGATGCGTTTTAAGTCGAAGTCATTCATATGGCGTCTATCTTCTCTTAAGTGCATAGTTATCTGGTTAGCCCCGGCTTTTTCGCAGATAAAGACTGCTTCTAGTGGGTCAGGCTGGTTGGTTTTTCTAGCCTCTCTTAAAGTTGCTATATGATCTATGTTTATGCCTAGTCTCATGGTGCCTCCTTTGCAATCGTTTGTGATAGAATAGTAAAAAACACATAAAGAGCCCCTAAATGTTACAGATTAGTAATACTGAGTTAAAAGAGGTCCAGAACGCTTTGTATGAGTTTTGTGGTATCTACCTAAATGACACAAAACAAACTATGATAAAAAACAGACTTACAGCGCTTTTAAGGACTAAGGAGGCTAAGGATATAGATTCTATCCCTCAGCTTTTAAAAAGTATAAGAAGCAACCTCGCACTAAGACAAGCTTTTATTAATAGTTTTACTACCAACAAAACTGACTTTTTCCGCGAAAGCTATCACTTTGATGACATGATAGATAGGTCGCTTAACATACTTATGAGAGAAAGTCTCCCAGTTAAGATCTTTTGTTCTGCTTCTTCTTCGGGGGAAGAGCCTTACTCTATAGCTGCAACTTGTCTTTATGCTAAAAGTCTTTATAAGTCAAACTCTTCTATTAGGATAATCGCAACTGATATAGATACTAATATGCTTGAGCTTGCTAGAAAAGGGCACTATACTCTAGATACTAGGCTTAATAAGATTCCTTCTTGGGTAGAGCTAGATAAGTACTTTGATGTTAAAAAGCAAGGTGATGGCACGCTAGAGCTAGATGCAAAGTCAAGCCTTAAAAGCCTTATAACCTTTCAGCCTTTAAATCTTTATAATAAACACTATCCTTTTCCTTCAAATGATTTTGATATAGTTTTTTGTCGCAATGTTCTAATCTATTTTAAGATTCACGACCAAGAAGCTATCTTAGAAAGACTGCTTGGCGTCTTAAAGCCCGGCGGCACTTTGTATCTTGGGCACTCTGAAGATGTATTAGCCTTAGGGTATAAGGTAGAAAGACTTGGCAATAAGACTTTTATAAAACGCGATCTTTAAATGCAAGCTTTTACAAAACTTAGGGCAGGGTGTATGCCTTTTAAAAGAGATTATATATGAAAAACAAAACTCCTTACTTAGTGGAAGAAAAGCATCATCCAGATACTGTGCTTCCTAGTAAACCAGCCATAGCACCAAAAGATAAGTTAATAGTTATAGGCTCTTCAACTGGTGGCACAGAAGCGCTTAATAGTATATTTTCCAAGCTTCCTCGTGGCCTCCCTCCTATAGTAGTAGTCCAGCATATACCTAAAACTTTCTCAGCCTCTTTGGTGCAAAGACTAAATGCTAACTCAGAGATGGATGTATATGAAGTAACTGAAAAGATGGTGCTTCAGCCAAGCTCAGTTTATGTAGCCTCAGGAGACTGCCACGTGCTAATAGGCATTGAGGCGGGTAAGTATATAGTAAAGCCCTTTGATGAAAGGCGAATCTCTAGGCATAAGCCAAGCGTAGATATACTTTTTAGATCTGCTAATAACGTAAGTGGGGCAAACACTCTAGCTATCATACTTACAGGCATGGGGGATGATGGCAGTATAGGCATGAAGGAGCTTTTTGATAATGGTGCTTATACCATAGCCCAAGATGAAAAAAGCTGCGTTGTTTTTGGTATGCCAAAAAAGGCAATAGAAGCTGGTGCGGTTAGAGAGATACTTCCACTTGATAAGATTCCAGCAAGGATAGTAGCACTTAGTAGCAAAAAGACTTTTGCACTTCAGAAAGGGCAAGATGACTAAAAGGCTTGCACTTACCCTCCTAGTTTTTAGCTTTTTGTTCGCACAAGCAGATACGCTTAAAAACCAAAGTAAAGAATCTAGTTTTAATCACAAGCCTACAGTGTATAAAAATAAGATCTTAAGCCTTAGCTTGCAAGGTCACTTAGGTAGCCTTTTTGCCACTAACTTTGGGGTTAATAATACTTTTTTAGGACTTAGTACTTCTGTAACTGGCAAGTTAGATATCTATGATAACTATCAAGTAGGACTTGGAGTGCTTGGTGCTTGGAATATCTTCCCTTATAATGAATACTTATTTGATGTAAGTAATACTCACTTTGGCTATCAAAGTAGGCAAGATGTGCTAAATGCCTACTTTAGATATATAAACTCTAATCTCACAGTAGTTGCTGGTCGCTACGCCCTAGAAGATATAAAAACTACTAAGCTAGCTTTTGATAATGACTTTATATATGGTCCCTTACAAGGGGCTAGTATAAACTACGCGTTTAAAAACTCCAATATCTACTTAAACTATATAAACTCTTATCTGCAAACTGGAATCTTAGCGGGTCGTATAGGCTCTTTTATGACAACTTTAAAGCCTTTTAATCCCACTTCAAAAGACACTTTTATAGGAGGAGAGATACTTAGTCTTGGTGGTAACTTCTCTTATAAGGGCTTTTATATAAGCCCATGGGTGCTTTTTAATACACATGATTTAAGTAGCCTTGGGACTAGCTACTTTAAGCCTTTAGTTCAAGCTGGGCTAAAGAGTGCTTATAAGTTTGACTTTAGCCTCACAAGCTTTTCTTTAACTAGACTAGATGTGCTTTTTCAAGCTAACAACTTAGAATCTTACTCCATGCTTAGCCCTAGCCTTGCTACTCTTATAGTGTTTGATGAAGCTTTTAGCTTTTACTACCGTGCTTTTGCGTTTGAACTAGGAGGGGGCTTTTTAGCTTCTATAGCTATGCCTAATCTTGGGAAAGGCGCACAAAGTGCAAGTCAAAGCATCTTTGCACTAAGTGATAGCACAAGGTTTTATGGTAAGTATCTAAACGGCATAGACTACTTTAAAACTGGCAGTATAACAGGCTATCTTTTTGCAAAGGCTAGCACTTCACGCCTTAGCCTTCAAGCACTAGCTGCCTTTGGCACTTATAAAGAGCTTTCACTTGCTTTAAGCTATAAGCTTTATACTTTAAAAGTAGAAGGCATAAAACGTCTATCTTTAGATGCAGGTCTTGCTTACTCTTACGCTAGTCTTTCAAAGCTAAGCTTTTCTTTAAAACATATTTCAGATGATAATAATGCCCTTATGGCTTTTACTAAGCTAACTTTTTAGATTCCATCTTTACAGTTTGTCCTTTAAATGCCGATATTATCTTGAATGCAACTTTGAAGTGGCAATTTTAGAATGAAGGATATAGATATGACAAAAAAGATAATGGCTTCTATTGCTTTAGTTGGTGCTTTAGGTCTTGGGGCAGCGAGTGCTGTGGACTTTAACTATAACGGGTATGTGGGTGCTTTTGGCGACCTAGGATTTGGAAATGGAAACGCAGTTAACTATGGTGATGGCACTCGTCAGTCAAGCTATGCCGGTATAAGCGGTCATATAGCAGGCGACTTTGCTTTTGATAATGTCCACTTAGGAGTTGGTGCACTAGCAGCTTTCTCACCATATAACAGAAATGCTTTAGTAGGCACTAAAGGCTACTCTTTTGATAATATTTATAATAAGCCTTTTATAGATCTTTCAGATCTTTACTTTAAGTATGATTCTAAAGACTTCAAACTAGTCCTTGGTAGATATAACGTTAATGATGTTTTAAACACAGCAGACTGGATAGGCGGTTTTAACCAAGGTATAGCTTTTAACTATCAAAGTCAAAACTTTGGTATCTGGGGTACTTATATCAATGACTGGTTAAACACAGGCTATAACCTTTCACCTGAGTTTAACTCTGACTTTGGTAAGTTTGGCTCAGGCTTAAGTGCTTTTGCGCCTTATAACACTACACTTGGTAACTTTGGAAACTTCTTCCAAAGAAATATCTTTGCTGGTGGTTTAGATTTTAATATAGCTGATATGGTAAGTATTAACCCTTATGGAGCTTACTGGATGAGACAAGGTGCTTTTAACGCACCTTTAGCACAAGCTGGAGTTAGGGCTTCTTTAAAGCTAGGTGATAAGTCAAGTGTTATGTCGATGACTACTTTTAGAACACTTTGGCAAAACAGCATAGGTGTTGATAACGACTTTGGCATGATGTACTGGATAGATCAAGAGTTTACATTCATGGATATGTTTAAACTAGGTGCTGGTTATATGTACATAGGCAACAAAGGCGTTGTATCGCTTAATGATAGGACAAGATTTTATGGGCAGTTCTTTAGTCCAGTTGGCTTAAGTGGTAACACTTTAAGTAGAGCTTACCTAAATGCAGGTGTTAGCACATGGTATGTCTTTGGTGGCTTTATGCTAAGTAAGACTTTAAACTTTGACTTATTATACGCAGGTGGTAACTACCATGAGGCTTCAGCTGTGTTAAACTGGCAGGTAATCAATCAAGACAAAATCAACTGGAGTGTTGGAGCTGGTGTAGTAGCTACAGGCTTTAATGCAGCAGATAAACTTAACGTCTTAGCCTTTACTAAGTTTAAGTTTTAATTAAGCTTATAGAGTTTTTATAGTCGCATCTTTTTGATTTTAAGCACTAGATTTAGATTAAGAATCTAGTGCTTGATAGTCTTGGTCTTACTGTTTTTATATCATCCCTTCCTTATAATCCACATTTTTTGTATATAAAAGTAACTTATCTTGCTATATTTTTATAGTTTAAGTAATGATTTTTCAAATCCCTCTCACATTTACCTTGTATTGAAGATAGAATGATCTTTTTTTATAATGGTTAACTTAAGTTAAACTAATTTCATCTTTACAATCAAAAAGGGGTGGTAGGTCTATGCGTATAAAACTTATGGCGTTTATGTCTTTTATATTTATAGTTTTTATAGTTGTGTTTGTACTGTTTTTTTACAATAGCGAGCATCAAATAAAGCTTTTTGAAAATGGTTTTACGCAGACTTACTACCAAAACACTACTAAGACTTTAAAGACTTCTACAGACTCTATAGCTGATTCTTTAGGTGCATTAGTTAAGGGCATGGATACAAATGATCAAATAGCTTTGATATCTAAAGCCATCTCAGATATACGAATGGGGGGGGGGGGAACTCTAACCTCCAAAATAGCAGTGAAGAAAACTACTATTTTGTTGTAAAAGGCACTACCATCCTTGTTTACCCAGATGCTAGTCTTGTAGGAAAAGATGTTAAAGATGTAAAAGATTCTAATGGTGTGTATTTATTCCGTAAACTAGATGAGGCAGCACAAGGAGGTGGCGGCACAGTCTCTTATGTATGGAATAAGTATAATAGAGATGGCAGCAGTTCACTTGCTCCAAAACTTTCTTATGCTACCTTAATCCCAAATACCAATGGCATGTATATCTCAACTGGAGTCTACACAGATGACTTACAACATCATCTAGACGCTTTGATGACCCCCATCAAACAAAAGATGCTCTACTCCTTTTGGATTAATCTAATAATTACATTTATCATCCTTGTTATATGCTCTCTAATAGCAGGCATACTCTTTTATAAATACATAGTAGGTTCTATAACTTATATAAAAGATTCTCTAACTAACTTCTTTACTTCTTTAAATAAAAATGAAGTAAGTAATATGAAGCTACTAGATAAGAAACTAAAAGATGAATTTAAAATAATGGCTAATGTAATAAACTCTAATATTACTAATATCCAATCTTCTCTCTCCAAAGACTCTTCAGCAGTATCACAAGCCCTAGAAGTAGCTAAGACTATAGAAGAAGGTAATCTAAGTATACGTATAACTAAAAACCCTGCTAATCCTCAATTACTAGAACTTAAAGATGTACTTAATAATATGTTAGATGTATTAGAAACTAAGATAGGAAGTAATATGAATGAAATAGAAAGAGTATTTGATAGCTATCTTAGATTAGACTTCTCTACTTCTGTATTAGATGATAAAGGTAATATAGCTAATAAAGGTAGTGTAGAAAGAGTAACTAATGCCTTAGGAGAAGAAATAAGAAAGATGTTAAAAAGTTCTTTAAGCTTTGCTTCTTTACTTAATGAAGAAGCTAAAAAGCTAAATACACAAATTACTAATCTATCAACTAGCTCTAATGCACAAGCTTCTTCTTTAGAACAATCTGCTACTGCTATAGAAGAGATAACTCAGTCTATGCAAAATG
>NZ_MLAN01000046.1 GCF_002272875.1 Helicobacter sp. 11S02629-2 | reverse complement strand
TTTAACTTTATCTTTGTTTTTTAACTTTTAGTTTCATATTTCATGTTTCATGTTTCATCTTTCATCTTTTATGTTTTATGTTTTATGTTTTATGTTTTATGTTTTATGTTTTATGTTTTATGTTTTATGTTTTACCTTTTACCTTTTACCTTAACTTTAATATTAGCTTTTTAATTTTCATTCCTAACTTTGTCTTATCCTAACCTTAACTCTTACTTAAAAGTAACTCTTGATGAAAATGGCAGGAAGGGGAAGGAGGGGGAACGTTTTCAAAGGCGGATTTTTAGGCTTGTAAAAAGGTTAATAGCCCTTAGTGTTTTGAAAAACTTGTCAGAAAAATTTTTCTTTGACAGTTTTAGCCCGTCTTCTTTTTTCTAGAAAAGGTACACCCCCCCACTAGGAAGAACAAGGCAAAACAAAAACACAAGGGGGGAGTGCATCCCCACTAGTCTTGTTCTTTTTCTTTTTCTTGTAAAAACACCAACCACAAAGCTTTTTTAGCTTTTTGCAAGGTTCAAGAAAGGGCTTAAGACAAAACTTGCCAAGCACGCCCCTTAAGGCACAAGGCTTCTTAATAGAAACACCATTAAAGGAAAAAGCATGCAATCTCAAAAATCTCCAAAATGCCCGCCAAAAAGCACAGGCTTGTACACCAGCACAGAGGACGCACAAGCCGCCCAAAATGCCAGCCACGCCAGCAGTCACCTTGCAGCCCAAGAGGCACAAAGCGTAGAAGCCGCCCAAAATGCCCGCCAAAATGCCCGCCAAAACGCCCCCCAAAATACCCGCCACAATGCACGCCACAAAACCCACCAAACAATACAAACCAACCCAACAAGACAACCCAACCACAAAAACCCACCCATAACAACA
>NZ_MLAN01000045.1 GCF_002272875.1 Helicobacter sp. 11S02629-2 | reverse complement strand
CTAATACTAATATCTTAGTTCAATCAATTAATGACATGGCTGAATCTATAAAAGAACAAGCTAATGGTATAACTCAGATAAATGATGCTATATCTTTACTAGAGCAATCTACTCAAGGTAATGTAAACATAGCAGATGATGCTTCTAAGATTTCTAACTCTGTAACTCATATAGCAGATGAGATAATGAATGATGCTAATAGGAAGAGGATATAAGTTTAGATTCTCTTCTTGTAGGGGGATTCTATAAATATATGGACTCTATAGATTTATGGAATCTAGGTTTTTATTTAGGTTTTTATTATTTTGGATTCTATAAATATATGGATTTATAGAATCTACTTTTTTATTATTTTAGATTCTATGTTTCAATATTTTGTTTTCTAATGTTTAGTTTTACTTTATTGCAAGCGTCAAGCTTTATTGGTTCTCCCTTCCTTGCAGAGGGAACATAGGGATGGGAATAAAAGAGATGTTTCACGCTAGGGAGGAATGAAAGATGGCAATAAGCACCTTCAAAAAGAAGAGGGTATCTTTCATGCTGATAGGGGGAAACTAATATACATATTATGATCAATCGTCAGGATTGGTGCAATCACTTTACTTTATTTTATTTATTCCAAAACACACAACATAGTCTTTTATAAAATGCGTATTCCTAATCAAATAAACATCATATATTTTTGGATTCTATATATTTATAAAACCCACCCCCCTATAAGAAAAGAATCTAAACTTATATCCTCTTCCTATTAGCATCATTCATTATCTCATCTGCTATATGAGTTACAGAGTTAGAAATCTTAGAAGCATCATCTGCTATATTTACATTACCTTGAGTAGATTGCTCTAGTAAAGATATAGCATCATTTATCTGAGTTATACCATTAGCTTGTTCTTTTATAGATTCAGCCATGTCATTAATTGATTGAACTAAGATATTAGTATTAG
>NZ_MLAN01000044.1 GCF_002272875.1 Helicobacter sp. 11S02629-2 | reverse complement strand
AGTGGAAAGAGATAACACAAAGCGAGGCTTATAAGGCTAACTTTATAAGAAGCTTTTTTGCTAATAAAAAAGAGGCTGTAAAAAACACTCAAAAAGAGGCTTCAAAAGACTTAGCACAAAGTAATGATGTCTCTAAAGATACTACAGACTTAAATACATCTAAAAAAGCAAGCAAGCTAAATGATGAAGCATTAAACACTAAAGAAGTAGATGCTAACACAAACATCTCTAAAGATACCACAGACTTAAATACCCCAAAAGATGCAACTAAGATAGACACTAGTGAAGAAGCCTTCCTTCCACCTTTAAAAGAATTAGGAGTTAACTACCCTAATCTTAAAGGCAACCCAACAGCAGCTTTTTATAAGTTAAGACAAAATCCAAGCATAAAAGCACAAGTTAAAGGGGCATGGCATAGAGATGATATAGGGGATATAGATATGATTAATGGTGAAGTTATAGATGCCCAAAAACATACTGGCTATGGACTAGCCCATATTATCGATAAGCATGGAAAAGAGTTTGCAAGGTTTGGAGAAGGAGAAGATGGAGTAATAGAAGGCTTAAATAAGATCATAAACGAAGGCAAGCCTGTTGATGTTGATATAAATAGAGGACTAAAAGACATATGGTTAAAAGATGGAGATGACTACTTTAGAGTAAGGCTTAGAAAAAGCTTTGATGACAAAGAGACCAATCACTGGGTAGCAACTGCTTTTAAAAGGGAAAGAGGGGATATACCTAAAGAGGTGAGTGGTGAAGGACATAGTTTTCAGGCTGATGTCCAAGCTTACAAGGCTACAGATCCTAGCCCAACCACTCCTAGTAATGCTACCCTAGAAACAACAAAAAATCAAGATAAAGCCCTTAAAGACTTAAACACCACGAAAGTTGCAAGTAAGCTAAAAGAGGATGAAGCTTTAAGTCCTAAAGAAGTAGATGCTAATACAAATATCTCTAAAGATACCACAGACTTAAATACCCCTAAAGA
>NZ_MLAN01000043.1 GCF_002272875.1 Helicobacter sp. 11S02629-2 | reverse complement strand
CCCTTAAAGACTTAAACACCACGAAAGTTGCAAGTAAGCTAAAAGAGGATGAAGCTTTAAGTCCTAAAGAAGTAGATGCTAATACAAATATCTCTAAAGATACCACAGACTTAAATACCCCTAAAGAAGCTATGGAAGATGTAAGTAAGATAGACACTACTAACAAAGAAGCTATCCCTCTAGTGCTAGAAGAGCTAGGATATGATGATACAAGGTTTTATCACATGCAAAAAGATGCCATCAAACACTTGCTAAAAAAGAAAAGTGGACAAGTTGGTGGGGCTTTTTATAGATCTGATCTAGGAGAGATAACCCTTCCTTATGGAAAAGTTATAGACAAAGATAAGCATACTGGCTATGGACTAGCCCATATACTAGATAAAGACATTAAAGAGTTTAGTGACTTTGGAAAAGGAGAAGAAGGGCTAATAGAAGGCTTAAATGAAATAATTACAAATGGAAGGCTAGGGGCTAGTAGTAATGAAAACCATAAAACCATATGGCTTAACAAAAATGAGAAATGGTATAAACTAGACTTAACTAAAAGACAAAGCAAGTGGGGAGAAAAGCAGTGGGTTATAACTTCTTATGAAAACACTAGAGGTAATATACCAGATGATGTAAGTGGTTTTAGTAAACTTTTATCTAATGCTGCAAGACTAGGAGAAGATGCTTTACCAAGCACTCCTAATAAAGCCCTAGAAGGCTTGATAAGTCAAGATAAAGGCTTAAAACTTTATGATGAAACTATAGATTCTTTAAATGATGCTATAGAGTTTAGTAAGAAGATAATCAGTACCTATCTTGAGGCTTTAAATTTTAAGCTTAGTGGAAAAGGAAGTCCAAACTACCTTATAGAAAAGATAGCTTCTTTACCTAAAGGCAAAGACTTAGATACCTTAGTGGCTAATAAAGAAGCTTTAAATGAGATCTATAACTTAAGTCTAGAGGTAAGTAAGAAGGGACAAAAAGACATATATGAAAGCTTAGATAGCCTAGGCTTATCTACTAAAAATAATGATCTTTTTAGAACAAAGATACAAAGCCTAGAAGACTTTATAAAAA
>NZ_MLAN01000042.1 GCF_002272875.1 Helicobacter sp. 11S02629-2 | reverse complement strand
ATAAGCCCTGAAGTTCAAAAAGAGTGGATGGATACTTTTGGCTTAAAAAGTATAGAAGATACTTATATGCCAAACATACCAAAAAGCATTAACAAAATCATAGGGAAAGATGTGTCACTAACAAAAGGAAGTTTAATTAAGATGGCAAAACATAATAGACTAAGTCATATAAACAAAATAAAGCCTACTTTAGAAACTCCAGACTTTATTATAAAACAAGACCAATCCAACTATATTTTTGCAAAAGACTTTAATGGAGAAAAGTTCTTTACTAGCGTAGCTGGTGACAGAAATGGCAAGTGGGTGATTGTAAGTAATGCACCTAAAAGCTTAAGAGGTTTAAACAATAAACTCAATAATGGTGGAAGGTTAATATATGGAAAATTGCCTAGCACCTCAGATTAACGCTAAGTGCTACTTTCGAGATTAAAGCAAACTCTAATAATCTGGCAACCATTAGACACACCAATCTTACTAAATAGAGTTGAATAAGTCAAGAAACATAGGGCAAAGAGACAAGAAGCACATCTTGCAAGATTTAACCTTGTATTCACATAAGAGGGGCTAAGATCTTGATACGTGGAAAGGGAAAAGCCTGCTTTTAGCATAAAGATAAGGCTTTTTTCATCTCTAATATTTCAAAATAGCGTAAAATCAAGCCCCGCATAGCCTTGCTTATCTTTTTGGTGTGCGTTAGGTGGGCTATAAAGCCATAACTCATATTTAAATTTAGACTTAAAGTGTTGTAATTAATGTTGTTTTTGGCACAAAAGTCATTTATGTAGCTTAAAATCTCCTCGCTTTTTAAGTTGTCAAGCTTTGTAGAAAAATCATCTTTTGGCTCTTCTTTTTCTTTCTTTGTTAGGGCAAAATTATAAGTTTTTATGAAAGTTTCTAGTAGGGCTTTGCTTTGTTCGCTTAGATCCTTATCTTGACCTGCACGCTTTAACGTTTTTGTGCTTAAGTTAGTGCAGTTTGCGACTTGTGCGTAAGTGATTTTGTTTGTTTGGCAAAAAGCTTTTATGCTTACTTGGCTTTTTTCTTGCATAGCAGTTAGCTTTATGTCTTGTGATATATCTACTTCATCGCCTT
>NZ_MLAN01000041.1 GCF_002272875.1 Helicobacter sp. 11S02629-2 | reverse complement strand
TTCTTGACTAATTTTAGGAGTTGTAGTAGCATTTTGTGGTATATCAGTCTTGTTGGTTGAGGACGTGATATCTGTAAAAGCTTCAGGCGAGTATACTCTGGGCTTGTTGGACTGATATATCACCGCTGCCCCGTTTTTGACTTTATTAAGTATATTGTTACTAGTTTTTGGTGCATTAGACACTGAAATAAAATATGTTTCAAGCTCTTTATTAACACTAGTAAAATACATTGCATCATCCATTCTTTTAGCAAATACAATCCCTCCATATATGTCTTTAAATACCATGTCTGGACTTTCTAAAGTTGGTCTTAGCTCTTTTATATATTTAGTTCTATCTCTCCCTACTAGCTTTTTAAAACTACCTAAAGTTACTCTTACTTCTTTGCCTAGTGCATCTTGCAATTCATTAGGAAGCTTAGGTATAAAGTCATCTTCTAGTCTTTTAAGCCCTAAAGTCTCTATCCATTCTTTTACTACGCTAGGACTTGCTGTAATTTTCTTGCTTACATCATTACTCTTGTAAGTGAAAGTATAAGGTTTATAAGTCTCATCTACTTTAGGGCCCTTCCTTTTTACTTACTTCTTGACTAATTTTAGGAGTTGTAGTAGCATTTTGTTGTATATCAGTCTTGTTGGTGGTATAGGATTGCGAAGCCTGTAAAAGCCGATGCGAGAGCAGACCTGAGGCTTCTTGACTGGTATATACAACTTCTCCCCCATCCCTTATTTTGTTATTTAAACTTCTTATCTCTTTTATCCCATTAGATATGCTTACTAAGTAGTCACCCTTATCCAGACTTACATTAACAAAAAAGTCCTCATCTTTTAGATGCTTTATCATCAAAAAGCCTTCTTTACTATCTTTTATTATCATCTCAGGATTTTCTAGTACTTCTTTTATTTGTGGGATATACTTTTGTCTACCTTGACTTACTAGCTTTTTAAGGCTACCAAGCTGTACTTTTATATCCTTGCCTTCTAATGCGTTCTTTATCTCTTTTGACTGTGAAGGGATATAGGTATCTTCTATATTTTTTAAGCCAAAAGTATCCATCCACTCTTTTTGAACTTCAGGGCTTATAGTATAAGCCTTGCCATTTTTGTCTATAAAGTCTAAAGGTGCTAATCCTTTTTGAAACTGCTTTAATATTTTAGGGCTCTTCCTTT
>NZ_MLAN01000040.1 GCF_002272875.1 Helicobacter sp. 11S02629-2 | reverse complement strand
AGCGGTGATATATCAGTCCAACAAGCCCAGAGTATACTCGCCTGAAGCTTTTACAGATATCACGTCCTCAACCAACAAGACTGATATACCACAAAATGCTACTACAACTCCTAAAATTAGTCAAGAAACATAGGTAAAGACCTAAGAGTATGTCTTTTAAGCTTTGTAGCTTGTATTCACATAAGAGGGGCTAAGATCTTGATACGTGGAAAGGGAAAAGCCTGCTTTTAGTATAAAGACAAGGCTTTTTTCATCTCTAATATTTCAAAATAGCGTAAAATCAAGCCCCGCATAGCCTTGCTTATCTTTTTGGTGTGCGTTAGGTGGGCTATAAAGCCATAACTCATATTTAAATTTAGACTTAAAGTGGTGTAGTTAATGTTGTTTTTGGCACAAAAGTCATTTATGTAGCTTAAAATCTCTTCGCTTTTTAAGTTGTCAAGCTTTGTAGAAAAATCATCTTTTGAGTAATTTTCTTGCATAGCAGTTAGTTTTAAGTCTTGTAACACATCTACTTCTTCTCCTTTTAGTTGTTTTCTTAGATAATCCCACTCTAAAAATGCATTAGTAGTAGACCTAAGCTGAGAGGTCATGTGCTTTCTATAAATTAAACCCATAACTGTGACTTCTGAAAAAAATATGTTTTTGGCTAGCTCTTTTCTTGAGACATTAAAGTCTTTTAAAAAGGTTGTAAGGGCTTCTATAGAATCTATAACTAAAGGTATTTTATAATTTTTTAAATCTGGTTCAATTGGCATCGTTTTTGTCCTTTTTGCATTTTTCTAGTGTGTTTAGTAAGCTTTCAAGCTCTCTTGCTTGCTCATAGTAGCTTAAAAACGGCTCTACCCAAAAGGGTATACTTTGGATCTGTCTCCAGTTAGTTACTGTCTGATAGGCGGCACATGAGATTTTGGCGAACTCTTTTTTGTTTAATCCTAGTGCTTTAATCTTTGCTTCAAAGTCTTTATTAGTCATTTTTTCTTAAATCCTTTAACTATGTGTTATAACTAGTGACTAAGTTTGCCAAAATTTAGTTACAACCTCTAGCTTTACTCTTTTAGTATTATAGACTACTTAAGTGCCTAGTTTAACGACATTGCGGTCGGGTATTAAAAGCTTTTTAGCTCATCTACAAGTTTAAAATTGCTAGTGTTGTCATAAATATAGACTTCATCACATAGCGGAATCACCTTTTTAA
>NZ_MLAN01000039.1 GCF_002272875.1 Helicobacter sp. 11S02629-2 | reverse complement strand
ACACTTCTTCATCATTCTCGTTGTATTTTGCATTTAACATATCCCTTAAAGCTTCATTTTCCCTTTTTAGCTCGTAGTTTTCTAAGAGATACTCTAATAATTTACGCATAAGCTTAGGCACTTCACCAACTGCTGCTTTATTTACCGCTACTAGTCCATATCCTATTATTCCGGCGAGTTTTTTATGGGTCATGCCTATGTGTTTAAACTTTTCTATAGTTAAAGCTACTATATTTTTCTCACCTTCTTCAACTGGAGTTACTATTAAAAAGTCTAGATTTCTAGCTTTTCTTTCTCTTAGCTCTATTTCTTCTTTTAGGTTTTCATACTTGTTTAGCTTTTTATGTTGTTCAAAAGCTCCATGACAAAAGTAGTTATGTGCATAAAGTCCCCTATAAACTTGTAAGGTTTTAATTATTTTTTTGTTATTTAGCCTTGTTAGCACTGCAGGATCATAGTTTAGCCTCCTTGAAAGCTCTGCCTTAGTAAGTCCTAGCTCTGCACATATAAGCTTTACTAACGCCTCTGGCTCTAGCTCTAATACATTTATACTCTTATCTATGTCTATCTTTTCTGGTGGTTTTGGTCCCATATCTATCCTTTTTGTTTTTAGCTTTTTTGTTCTTTTTGGCTTTTATTGGTTTTTTCTTAGGTTTTTCTTGGTTGCTTCTTGGTTGCTTCTTGGTTTTTTAGCCTTTTCTTGGCTATTCTTACTTTTTCTTAGTTTTTGTTAGGCTTTGTTTGCCTAGCATGGTGTTATATATTTAAAGCTCTTTTGTCTTTTTGTGCTTTAATATGCTAGGCTTAATAGCTCTTTTGCTTTTTTTAAGCTTTGCTTCTTTGGTTAAGACTTAGCCAAAGTGTGCCAACCTTCTAGTATGGCTTGAAGTTTTGGTAAACTAAGGCATTTATTACTAGCACTCTAAGCTCTATCTTTTATAACAGCACTAAAAGCTTTTAGCTTAGCTTCTAAGCTTTTTATCTTTTTATCTTGTCTATTAACACTTAAAACTAAGCTAACTACTACGCCAGCAACTAGCACAAGGCTTATACTGCTTAATATTGAAGTTAACATCTTTTGCTCCTTTTGTTTTGTTTGGATTAAGGGCTAAATTAGCCCTTAGGTATAAAAAGCTTAGCATGTCTTAAAGCCTAACCACTTCTTAGCACTTATAAAGTGCTTTTTTTTGAAGTGGCTTTTTATCCCTACTTAACTAAAACAATAGCAAGGTTTACAATAGCTGTAAGCAGTGCTATAATTGCAGTTATAAGGGTTATTAACTTTTCGGACATGTTAGTCTCCTTATGATTGCTTAGTAACTTGCTTGCACGCAAGTTACAACCTCTAGCCTTACTTTTTTGGTCTTATAGACTTACTTAAGTGCCTAGTTTAACGACATTGCGGTCG
>NZ_MLAN01000003.1 GCF_002272875.1 Helicobacter sp. 11S02629-2 | reverse complement strand
AAGGAAGCTTAAAGTGAAAACTTTTATAAAAAATATTTATTAGTTAATACTAAAAATGAAATAAGATTTTACTTTTAGCTATTTTTAGCTCTTTTTCACTTTAAATATTAAAATGATCTTTTACTAATAATAGAAGAAAGAAAGAGAAGGCTTAACTTTTAAAAAATGATGTAGAAGTTAAAATGTGGAGAATTAAGAAAGACTTAGCTTTTAAAAAGGTGTGCTTAGTGACTAAGCTATATTAAGTAAGAGTAAGCAAGCAACTTCAAGAGGGTGAAAAAACAAGCGATAGCGCAAGTTTCTTTGAAAAAGATTAACTAAAAACTAGGCTTGCTAAAAGACTTTTTGAGAAGTGCCTTTCTAGTTTTTAGCTTATTCTTAGTAGACTTTAGTACAAGTTAATAAAATAACTAGTATAATGAAAACCAAGATCTTGTAAATCTTTTTCATTAGGCATCACCTCCTTCCTTTTTTGGAACGAGATATACACCTAAGAGGCACCACCCTCTTAGGGCAACCTCTACTTCAATTATAACAAATCAATATTTTTACTTTTATGGATTCTTTTTATGAGTTTTTATACTTGCTTAATCGCGCCTGCTGTGCTTTTAGCGTAGTGACAATGTAGAGATTACTTCATCTTCATGATGCCGCCTTTTATAGAGACATATAAGATTATGACTAAGATGATAGGTGAGATATAGCGTACTAAAAAGTACCATATCTCAAATAAGACGCCATGCAAAGAGTTGCTAGCATAGAGTTTAAGTGTCTCTTTTTTGATGACCCAGCCTACAAATATAACAACAGCTAGTCCACCAAGGATTAATATAACATCTGAGGTTAGGAAAATAAAACATTAGCATCAAAACTAAATATTAATAAACTCTACTTTTTAATCCTAAGAGTACGTTACTTTTAAGCCTATTTTAAATTTAATAAATATTTTTTTAAAACGTCATGACCTGTCGCAACATTTTATTAGATTCTTTTTATCACAACCACCAAAGGAGACAAAGATGACAGAGTTAATAAAAGTCACACTAGCAGCAGTAGGCGGTTTCTTTTTGTACAAATACACTAGAAAGTATTTAGAGAATAAAGATAAATATGATGGTATAAAAGACTTCATCACTAGAGATATTTTAGAAAAAGATTAGCAGCAAACAAGCGACATTTAAAACCTACAAGGATACAATGAGTTAGCACAAGTAAAAAGGAGGCTCCATGCCAACTTCGCATGACAAGATAGCCATGAGACTAGCCCAAATCATAACTAAGCTAAACGACGGCGAGGAGCTAGATCTAAAAGACCTAGCAAGGGAGTTTAATGTAAGCATTAGAACTATCCAAAGAGATTTTAATGATAGGCTTACTTCTTTGCCACTTGATAAAACTAGTGGAATCTACAAGCTAGAAGAGCACTCTCTTGGAAAGCTAAGCTATAAAGACATAAAAAACTTTGCAGCAGTAAGCGGAATCTTAAATCTCTACCCACAGCTAAGCAATGAGTTTATAAGTAGCCTATTAAACAAAGGGGCAAATACGCCCTATAAGATTAATATCAACACTTATGAAGAGCTACAAGCAAGGGATAAAGACTTTGAAAAGCTAAATGACGCTATATTAAATCACAACGTTATAACCTTTACTTACAGCGATAAAAAAAGAGAGTTAAATCCCTATAAGCTTATCAACAACAACGGCATCTGGTATCTAGCAGGGACTGAAGAAGAAGATTTGAAGATGTATGCCTTTAGCAAGATACAAAAACTTAAAGTACTAAACAAAACCTTTAGTTCTAAAGAAGAGCTTGTACAAAAGATAGAGACTAATAATGCCAACTGGTTTGCGCAAAAAGTTACAGAAGTTACATTAGAGATAAAAAAGCCCTTAATTGAGTTTTTCTTAAGGCGAAAGATCTTGCCTAATCAAAAGATAGTAAAACAAAGCGAAGAAAAGCTAGTGCTTTCTACTAATGTCGCTTATGAAGAAGAGATGCTTGGAGTGGTAAAGCGTGGCATCCCTCATATCAAGATTCTAAAACCCAAAGACTTAAATGATAAGCTAAAAGCATTACTAAAAGCATACATACAAAATATATAAACTAAAAATGAGCACTCCATGATAAAACCACTATCCTATCTTAGATGTTGTTTTAGATATTTTTACACCTAAAAAACCTAAAATATAACTACTTATAAAACTCTAAAGGTTATCTATTAAAATGCAAAATCTACTTATACTTTTTAACCCCTACTACCAAAAAGATGTTATAGACATACATCTAAAAGTGCTTCTAGAAAGAGGTCAAGTAGCCTTTGGCAAGATAAGATCAAAACTAAGAGATAAAGAAAACCCCTTTGATGACAAGCTAACAGAAATCTATAAAGGTGTGAGTGAGACTAACTACTTGCAACTTTTTTTAACTGACTATGCAAATATCTATGTTGCCAAAGTTGTGGCGATAGACAAAATAAAGCATGCTAAGATAACCCCTGCTTACTATGATGAAAAGAGCTTAGAGGTTGAAGACTGGTTTATCATAAAAGACTTAAGAGAGCTTGTCTATAACGACTTTGTGCAAACTAGAGATGTGTTTTTAGCAAACTTCACCACTCCAAACCATGGAGGTCATACCTATGCTGTCTATGGTAATAGCTATGTTTATCCTTTAATAGTAGATATGAAAAGTGAAATCAACTACTTTGATAACGAAGATTCTAACTTTCGCTATTTTCCTAATATGTATAAGTCAGCTAAGTTTTTAGAGATAAAACAAAATCTAATAGATTATAGTTTTGGAGAAAGATATATACATCTGCTGCATCCAGATTCTATAAGTAATATAGTCTCAGCCGAGATAGAGTTTCAAGACAACAAAGATGACAATACTTATGACTTTAATAGCATAGTTATAAAGTACTCTAAGACTATGGAGCAAGAGCTTTACTTGTTTGCAAAAGTGATGTTTAACTTTTTAACTAACTTAGAGCCTAGTCTTAAAAGTATAGACTACAAGGTTCAAAGTGAGCATTTTACCCTGCCTGATTTGCAGTTTAGCAAGCCAAACCTTGGCACTTACTCCTTCTTATTTAAAAACACAAATATAAAAGATGCCATAAATAATCACCTATCTAAAAAGGTCACTCTTTTTATATATATAAAACTTATAGGTTTTATAAACGTGCTAAAAGGTGTGAGAAATGAAAGTGTACACGCCAAGTCAGCCAACAAAGAGCAAGCAGAGCTTTTACGAAACAAGATCATAGGTGTAGCTGAAGAAAGCATGTTAATAGAGCTAACAAAGATAAGGGTTAATGAGCTAAAAGGCATAAAGCAAGCAGCCTCATAAGATCTTATGCTTAGCAACTCTTTATCTACCTCAGAAAAGCTTTAAGATGGGATTTAGAAATTTTTACTTAAAGCATTAGTATTTATCACACCAACTCGTACTCAAAGATAGTCTTGTAGAGAAACTTGGCAAAGCACTCATGGAATCAAAGCTTCAAAAGAGTGGCTAGATACTCTCATAAAGCCTTACTTAAAAGATAAGCTAATACCTCTTCTAACTAAAGTATGCCTAAGACTTTAGGGATACTTATATGAGGTTATAAAAAGCTTCTTGTTTTGGAGGCGCAAGTAAGCGACATAACCTGTCATTACGTAAGATTATAATCCTTCCAGTAGTTAAAACTTGAAAAAGGTACTAAAATATTCGCACACCTAGGAAGTCACCTTAAGGGCTTTAAGAAAGGAGATAGGTTGTTTTACAAAGCTTGTTTATATAACCTTTTTGATAATAACTCCTATTTCTTATATCACACAAGAAGTCCTACAAAAGTAGGTATCACACCACTAAAACATCACAACAAAACATTTAAAGGACTAGCCTAATGACAAACAACATAGCACAAGAACCACAAAAGATTTACAGCAGGCTTCAAGACGAAATAGATCGTATAATAGATTCCATAAAGCCAAAAGGGGATGATGAGCTTGCTAAGCTTGGCAAGGGTATACTAGATGAAATAAGTGCATTTAAAGAGCTTAAATTAGATAAAGAAGTAGCCCTTTTAGAGAAAAATGCAAACTGGGATACGTTTACGCTTGCTTTTTACGGCGAGACTAACGCAGGAAAGTCAACTTTAATAGAAGCTCTTAGAATCTACTTTAAAGAAGCAACCAAAGTTCAAAGTGAGCAAAAGTTTAAGGAAGCACAAAAGCAAAAACTAGAGGTAGAAGCTAAGTCTGCTAGCTTGCATGAAGAAATCAAAAAGCTAAGTGATGCTAAAAGCGAGCATGTAAATAATCTTAGTGAGATAGATTCTAAAGTCCAAGCCTTAGATAAAGATATAAAAGATATTCAAGATGCACTTGAGGGCTTAAACACAAACTTAGTCTTATTGACAAAAACCAAAGATGAACTAAACTCTAAGATTAAATCAACTAAAGATAAAAAAGATAGCCTAGAAAAAGAAATGCAAGAGGCCACAAAAAAGCTAGATGAGACAACTTTAAAAAAGACTGATTTTGAAGCCAGATTACAACTTATAAGTAGGAGGCTAGAAGAGTTAAAAAACGCTAGTGCCTTAGTTAGATTTTTCAAGCTTTTCTCAAAGTTAAAACTAAGCCTGAAAAAACTTACTTTAGAATCTAGCCTAGTGAGCTTAGAAAAACTTTTAAATAAAATAACTTTAAAGATAAAGTTAGATAAGTCTGCACTAGAAGCCATGTTTACTGACTGTGAAAATCAAACAAAGACCCTAAAAGAACTAACAGATAAACAAGATAGCTATGAAACAGAGCTTAGCAATACTAGCAGTAAGCTAAAAGAGCTACAAGAAAAACTAAGTAAGTATGATGGTATAAGAGATGAAGAAACAGCCAAGCTTAAAGAATATGAGGTAAGGATAAAAGAAATAGAATCTAACTTAAAAGAATCTGAAGAAAAGATAGAAAGCTTTCTTACTGTTATGAAAGAGCACAGAGATGGCCTTATCATAGGAGATGGAAGAAGTGACTTTACAAGAGAGGTTAGTAAGTATGAGTTTGCTTATCAAGATAAGCGCTTTGCTATCTTAGATGTGCCCGGTATCGAGGGCAATGAAATCTTAGTTCAAGACGCTATAAATAACGCAGTAGCACAAGCGCATGCTGTATTTTACATAACAAGAGAGCCAAGACCACCACAAAAAGGTGATGGCAAAAGTATGGGTACTATAGAAAAGATAAAAAGACAGCTTGGCGCACAAAGCGAAGTGTACGCCCTTTATAACAAGCCAGTTACAAGCCTTCACGCCTTACCTGAGCATGGACTAATAAACAAGGACGAAGAAGAAGGTCTAAAGGACTTAGATTCTAAGCTTGGGGCTGAAAGTGAACTAGGCTCTAAGCACTATAGGGGGCATAAAGCTTTATCAGCGAGACTTCCTTTCCTTGCTTTAGGTAAGTGTTTTATAGAAGGCAAAAAAGATGGCAAGGACCAAAAGAAGTTTTTAAGTGCACTAGATTCTAAAGAGCTTTTGGCAAAATCCCAGTTTTTAGACTTTGCTAGCTTTTTGACTAATGATCTAGTGGTTAACACTAAAGAAAAGATTTTACTTTCACACTTAAACAAGGCTAAAGAAGTCTTAACTAGCTTTGAAAAGATTATAGAGTGTTCATTAAAAGAGAAAGTAGAAAAGTACATTGATATAAATAAAAATAGCATACAAACTACTATAAGAAATATAAACACTAGTTCAAACACTACAGAGCAATCTATTAGAAGTGATATTGAAAGTAAAATAGATGAGATTATGCAGATAACAAGAAAAGGAATGTATGACTACATTGATAATAATGGTGGTAAGGCATTAGATAATGATAAATTTAAATTAGAACTTGAGATGAGACTAGAAAGAGTTCCTAATCTGATGGAAGGTAGTATAGGTAAAATAATTAAGATTAATATAGAAAAACTAAAAGAGAAGACAAAAAAATACCTTGAAGATCTAGGAAGAAGACTTGATAATACTGAAAAAGCCATTGTTAGCTTTAGTGTTAGTATGGATAAGGGGATTCATATAGAAGTTGAAACTCCAAGCTCTTTTAGTATCAGTAGTTTGTTTAGTGCAGGTGGTGGATTAGTTGGTATAGGAGCTGGGATATGGGGAGCTATAGCCATAGCTACAGCTACAGGACCTATAGGTTGGTTAATATTAGGGATGGCTGGGGCTGTAGCTGGTATCGTAGCTGGGGCTATGGGATTATTTAGTGCTGCTATGGAATTCTTTAGTGACAGCAAGAAAAAAAGCAATCAAAAAAAGAAGACAGATAAGGCTATTCATGACTTTCATGGAGCAATAAAAAAGAGTTTAGATAGCCTCTATAAAGAGGTATCTGAGAAATTAGACGAGGGCACAAAGGCCATCATAGATGAACTAGAAGGCCTTATTAAAGATATGGATGATATGAAAACTAAACTGCTAGAAGCAAAAAATAACTTAAAGCTAATAGCTAATGAGATCTAAACTAAGGAGATAGCAATGGATAACAGCACAGTAAAAGAGTTTGAAAAAAGCAAAGAAACCACACTAAAACTTTTAGAAAAGCTTAAAGTTTTTTTGGATGTAGGCAAGGATGCTGGGGTTGATATAGACCCTAGTTTAAACAAAAAGCTAGAAGATGCTATAAACAAGATTGGCACTACTAAGTTAAAGGTAGCTTTAATAGGAGGCTTTTCAGAAGGTAAGACCTCTATAGCAGCAGGCTGGCTAGGTAAGATAGAAGCTAATATGAACATAAGTCAGCAAGAATCTTCAAACGCAGTAGTTGAGTACAACATAGATGACAAAATAGATCTAGTAGATACTCCGGGGCTTTTTGGCTTTAAAGAAAAAAATATAGGAGCTGAAAAAGAAGAAGCTTATAAAGATATAACTAGAAAGTATATAAGTGAAGCCCACTTAGTGCTTTAT
Organism: Helicobacter sp. 11S02629-2; assembly: GCF_002272875.1. Lineage (GTDB taxonomy): Bacteria > Campylobacterota > Campylobacteria > Campylobacterales > Helicobacteraceae > Helicobacter_I. The sequence goes on along the minus strand of NZ_MLAN01000003.1, from coordinate 155,023 downwards.
GTCATGAACTCTGTAAACCCTATAAAAGAAAGCCATAAAGATGAACTAAACTGGCTTTTTAGAACGCTTAATCTACTTCCAAGGACAGTATTTATCTTAAGTAAGTTTGATGAAGTAGCAGACCCAGCAGATGAAGAAGACTACAAAGAAGTTTTTAAGATAAAAAAAGACAATGTTATAGGAAGGTTAAAAGACTTAATAAGGCTAGATTCTAAAGAAGAAGGTGAACTTTCTATAGTCGCTTTGTCTGCTAACCCTTATGGCAAGGGCACTGCTTACTGGCTTTCTCATATGGAAGAGTATAAAAAACTCTCTTACATAGATGAGCTTCAAAAAGATACTACAGAAAAGATAAGGCTTAATGGTGGGGCAAGTGCTATCGCAGATGAGGTTAAAAAAACTATCATTAGTGATATCTTAACAAAACAACTACCACTGGCAAAAAAAGCAACCCTAGAGCTACAACCTCAACTAAAGATGCTTAATGATTCTTTAAAAAGTAATGATACACAGCTTAAAGAGATAGAAAGGGATGTAGAGCAAGCTATTATAGATTTACAAAAATTTGTACAACACTATTTCACTGATCTAATATTGCAGCTAAATGGCACTGATATACAGTCTTTTGAAGAGTTTTTTCAAAGAGAAATAGGCAAGGATGGTATAAATATAGAAACTACAATACAAATAAAATATAAAGAAAGACTAAGAGTTATAGGGGATGAACTAATGGTTTTAAAAAATAGTGTTGATGGAGATGTTAAGGCTTATGATTCTACTATGCTTATGCTTGCAAAAGATGGTGTTAACTATCTTTCAAAGTCTGGCATGATAACTAGTAAAAGCATACTTGCAGCTAGGGACTTTTTAGGTATAAGCTTTAAGTTTAAGCCTTGGGGGGCTGTCAAACTTGCTAATGGCTTGGGTGCGGCACTAGGCTTTGTCAGCTTAGCTATGGAAGGGTTAAACTTGTATCTTGATAAAAAATCTCAAGATGACTTTGAAAAAGCCAAAAGTAAGCTAAAAGAAGACTTAGAATCTAGCAAGGAAGAATTACTCAAGAACTTAGGTAATAAAAAGCAATTTGATGAACACTTCCCAGACCTTATAAGTATTAAGGAGACAATAAGGGAGCTTAAAAATGCTTTAGATGAAAAAAATGCACATAGTGTTGGCTTAGATAAATGGCTTAAAGAAGGTGAGGCAATAGAAGCTGAGTTTGAAGAGATAAGCCATATAGAGTATAAGCCTTAGTTTTTATATAAGGTTTTTACCTTAGTGCTTTATATAATCTCTTAAAAAATAAAGCTTGATGTAAAGATAGGTGAAAGTAAGCTAACGTAGGAAGATGTAGTATCTCTTACTGCTTGCTTAATACCACTTTTTTGTGATACCACGCAAGGGCTGAGAATGTGCTTTATATGAAAGCTAGAATCTTTTAAAAATAACTGCCTAAAGAAACAATACACAACCAACTTGAAGTTAATAAAGACTATTATGCGTCTTTATTAACTTCAAGCTTTTTAAGCTATCATCTTCATGATACCGCCTTTTATAGAGACATATAAGATTATAACTAAGATGATAGGTGAGATATAGCGTACTAAAAAGTACCATATCTCAAATAAGACACCATGCAAAGAGTTACTAGCATAGAGTTTAAGTGTCTCTTTTTTGATGACCCAGCCTACAAATATAACAACAGCTAGCCCACCAAGGATTAATATAACATCTGAGGTTAGGAAGTCTAGCCAGTCCCAGAAAGTTAGATTTAAAAACTTAAAGCCAGTGGTATCACTATAGATGACTAGGGTTCCTACAACTGCTACTATTAGCGAAAGTAGTAAAGTAGACTTAGTGCGAGTTAGCTTAACTTTTTTAGTTTTAGTAACATCAACTAGGTACATAACCCCGGGCTCTAAAAGAGATATAGTAGAAGTGATACCTGCAAAGCCAAGTGTTAGGAAAAATAAAAAAGAGATTATCTTCCCTGTAAAGCCCATACTATGAAAGACTAAAGGTAAGGTTTTAAACACAAGACCTGGACCTGAAAACTCTATACCTTCTTTGCTGTGGGCTGCAGTGTATTGAAACACAACTGTAAATATCATAATGCCCGCCATAAGCGCTATACAAACACCAGCTATAGATATAAAAACTGAGCTTTTAAAAAGGTTTTGCTTCTTTGGACTAGAAGCAGCATAAGCTATGATTATCCCTATACCTATTGAAAGTGAGAAAAAGATCTGACTTACTACGTCTACAAAAGTCTTAGCAGTGATGGCTTCAGGCTTAAACTCAAAAAGATACTTCAGTGCAGTTGTAAAGTAAGGTGAAGTCGCAGAGTAGATGACAAGACCTATGAAGATGATAAAAAGTAAAGGCATAAGCACAAAGTTAAGTTTTTCTATACCGCTTTCAACACCCTTATAGATGATAAAGCCAGTGATGATAACTATCACATAAAAACATACTAGCTGCCAGCCCCAAGGATCACCTAAGAGATTATTAAAAATTTCTAAGCTTTCTGTTGCATTAGATGGTAAAGTCCAGCTAATACCTAGCATGTAGTATAAAACCCAGCCTAAAACAACGCAGTAAAAACACAAGATGCCTATACCGCCAAAGAGTGAAAAGCCTGCTAAGTACCACTTTTTGCTTTTTGTTGTATCTAACTCGCGGTAAGATTCTACAGGATCTTTTCTAGCCGCATTTCCTATTATCATCTCTGCCATTAGGATGCTTATACCTATGGTTAGGATTAGTACTATAAAAATTATGATAAAGGCACCGCCTCCATTGTCTGCTACCATATATGGAAAACGCCAGATTTGTCCTAATCCTATAGAGCTGCCAAGTGCAGCCAATAAAAATCCTAACTTGCTAAATCCACCCACAATCAACTTCCTTTTAAAACGTAATATTTTTCATTTTAGCCAAAAAGTAACAAAAATAGTTAGTCCTATCTAAGCAAAAAGGAGAAAAATTATCAAAAGCATGCTTTGTTTTTATCAAAAGTCCTTTATATAAAAAGCTTTTTTTAGATATAGAATCTAACTAAGAAACCCTTACTAAAAGTATCTTAAACATCCATCTCAAGCATTTTAGTGTAGTAGTCATAAGCAACTACTGCTACTGCATTTGAAAGATTTAAGCAGCGACAGTTTTTGTGCATTGGAATAGTTGCTAGATTAGAACTTAGATAGCTTTTATAAAAAGCTTCTTCAAAGCCCTTATCTTCGGCACCAAAGTGAAGATAGACATCCTTGCTAGCTTTTTTTACATCTAAGTAGCTTTCTTTGTAGTAAGGCTTAGTTACTTTAGAGCTAAGTGCCATGTGAAAGCACTCTTTTAAGGGTAGGTTTAAAAAAGATTCTAAGTTTTCGTGCACTTCTAGTTTTAATATATCCCAGTAATCAAGACCAGAACGCTTAACCCTAGCATCACTTATATCAAAGCCTAAGGGTTTTACTAGGTGTAATGTGGCGTCTAAAGCTATACTTAGCCTTGCTATGTTGCCAGTATTAGGTGGAATCTGAGGTGAGTGAAGGACTATATGTAAGCTCAAAGTTTAAGCCTTTGGTAATATACAAGCTTTATCTATAAGTCCATCTATGCCATTTTCTAAACAGCTTTGAATATCTTGCCTTAAAGTATCTTTAGTGCTTAATAAAAGCACTTTCATATCTAATACATACTTTTCTACTAGACCTTGCACTTCACTAGCTGTATATAAGCTATCACAAAGCACGTACTCACAGCCTAGATTTAGATGGGCTACTATCTCACTTAAGTAGTTTGTAAAGCTACTTTTGGAATCAAGATATAGGCTAAAAGGGATGGAGTTATCCCTGCAGTAGCGTGCTAAAAAGCAGTCTTTAGGTAAAAGTAAGGCTATGGCTTTGGAGTTTAGAGAATCTTCATCTAAACAAACTTTAAAGCTAAGGCTATCAGTTTCTAAGAATCCAAACATCAACATCTTGCTATCTCCTAATCTTTTTTAGCTTTTATTTTTCAGCTTTTTGCGACAGTCGCTACAAAGCACCTTATCCCCAACCCTTTTAGTCTCTTTCTCACTTACATAAGTAGAACACAAATCACACTCTACCATCTTAGTAGAATCATCTTTTTTAGCAGGAGTGTGACTAGAAGCAGCAGATATAACTTTTGAAAACTTTTTAACTATATAGATGACTACTATCACCACTACTATAAAAACTAAGATTTTTATCATATCTTCTCCTAAAAAGACTTACTAAAGTAAACATAAGTAAAGTCGCATTTTTTCATAATAAACTTAACTAATAAGTCCTTATCTATAAGTGTGCTTTCTTCAAAACTACTAGACTTATAAAGTAAGTAGTTTGTGGTTTTTGTGGCTATGTGGGCACTTAGGTCTAAGATAAGGTCTAGGTCTCCTACAGCGCGCGATGTGATTAGGTCTATGTTTTTAAACTCACACTCTTGTATGCGTTTTTGATAGATAGAGATGTTATCTAGTCCAAGTTTTAACTTGACATAGTTCAAAAAGCTAGCCCTTTTAAGTCTAGGCTCTACAAGGTAGAAGTGGCTTTTTGGGAAGACTATACTTAAAGGAAGGGCTGGTAGTCCAGCACCTGTGCCTATGTCTAGGCAGGTTTTAAAAGGTGCTAGCTTATGTCTTGGATAGATGCTTGCTAGGACTTGTCTTTTTAAGTCTTGTAAGTTTAGCTTGCCACTTAGGTTATGGATCTCATTCCACTCTAAAAGTAGCTTTATGTAGCTTAGCAGCTTCATAGTATAAGCATCCCATCACCATAAGAGTAAAACTTATACTCTTTAGACTTTGCTAACTCATAAAGCTCTAGTGTCTTTTCTAGGCCAATCATTGAAGCTACTAGCATTATAAGGCTTGATTTAGGAAGGTGGAAGTTAGTTAGTAAGGCTTTGGCTTTTTTTGGTGGATTAAGCGGATGTAAGAAGATATCACACTCTCCTTGTTCTAGCTTGTAGTCACAACCATGTAAAAACTCTAAAGTCCTTAGGGCTGTAGTGCCTATACAGGCTATCTTAGTGCTATCTTTTAGCTTTTGTAAGTTTTGTCTATCTATAAAAAAAGATTCTGTATGAATCTTATGCTCTAAGATATTTTCTACTTGGACTGGTTGAAAAGTGCCAGCACCTACATGGAGTGTTAAAAAAAGATACTCATAGTGCTTTTTTAAATAAGTAAGCATGGAATCTGAAAAGTGCAAGCTTGCAGTTGGCGCTGCTACTGAGCCAAGATTTCTTGCAAACACACTTTGATAATCTAGCAAATCCTTAGCACTAGCCTCCCTTTTTATATAAGGGGGAAGAGGGATAACTCCTATGTCTTCTAAGAGACTTAAAACACTTGCTAACTCTAGTGCTTTGCCTTCTTTTATAAACTCCACTTCTCTAAATCCAGAATCTAAAAGCTTTAAGATTTTTACATCTAGCCCTTCTTTTATATTGATTAAATCATCTTCTTTTACCTTGCCTTTAATTTGCACTAAAAAGGCTTGCTTGCTTTTTTCTGAATGGATCTCTTTGTGGAAAAAGATCTCATATTTTTTTTGATTTTTAAAGCCAAAAAAACGTGCTTTGATGACTTTAGTGTCATTCATAACTATAAGATAGTCTTTTGGTAGAAAGTCAAAAAGGTGTTTAAAAGTAGTGTGAGTTATCTTATCTTTAGCCCTCTCATAGACTAGAAGCTTGGAATCTTCTTTATTTGTAGGTGGGTTTAGGGCTATAAAACTTGGATCTAGTCTAAAGTCATAAGAGCTTAAGTCTAAAGGACTAGCCTTGCTATTTGTGTCCACTTACTTTTTGCCTTTAGACTTTTTGTGAGACTTAGACTTGCTTGTATCTTCTTGCTTATCTTCTTTTGTCTCATCTTCATTTACTTTATCTTGTGCCTCATCTTTTTCTTCATCTTCTTCGTCTTCTTTTGGTAACTTTGAAGCTGGGTTTACCATAAGGGCTATAAAGTAAGAAAAGCCATATAAAAGAAGCATAGGCACAGCTAAAAGAAGTTGTGAAAAGACATCTGGGGGTGTGATAACTGCCGCTACTATAAAGATAACTACTATGGCATATCTAAAGTAGTGCTTCACAGTTTTATCAGTTATAAGTCCAACTTTAGCTAGAAAGTAAGCAAGCACAGGCAGCTCAAAGCCTATGCCAAAGGCTAGGATAAAGCGCGTAAAAAAGGTCACATACTCACTACTTGAGATATTAGCATCTGCCATGTCATTACCAAAGGCTAAGACGTATTTGATAATAAAAGGAAAAACTACATAGTAAGAAAAAATCACGCCTAAAACAAACATGATAGACCCAAAAGTCACAAAAGGAAGTACTAGCTTTTTTTCATGCTTATAAAGTCCGGGTGCTACAAAAAGCCATAGTTGCCAAAAGATGATAGGTATAGATATAACTAAGGCTGCAAAAAAGCTTACTTTTATCCCTACAAATATAAGCTCAGCAGGGGCTATTTGTATAAGTTTTCCGTGCACGCCTGAAGCAAAGGCAGCAGCTATTGGTGCTTTTACCCACTCAAATATATGCTTCCAAAAAGTAAAGCATATAACAAAGGCAACAACCAGCGTTAGGGCTGATATCATAAGCCTTTTTCTTAAGTCTTGTATGTGGGGCTTTAAGTCTTCAAACATGCGTGTATTACCTTTAAGTGGCTTTGGGTTTTATTTAGCACTTTTTTCTATTTTCTTTTGTAGTTTTTTTTGGCGTCTGGCTTGCTTGCCTTCTAGCTCTATGTCATTAGTTTTAAACTTGGCTTGTTTAGCTCTAAGCTCTAGCTTTCTAGCGTCTTCTTCTAGCTTGGCTTGGCGTCTTTTCTCTCTTTCTTCTTTCGAGATAGGCTCTTTTTTTACTGCCACTTTTTTTTCTGGCTTTAATGCTTTTGTGTTTCCAACTTGGAGAGTGCCAGCTTGGGCTGCTGCTATATCAGTATGTATATTATTAACTTCACCTACACTTAAGTCATTATTTAGCTGATTTAAAACTAAAGATTCATTTAGCCCACTTTTATCTATGGCTCTATCTACCTCTTTAGAAGCACTTTTTACTTTAGAGACTGTTCTAGTATTAGAAGTTGCTAAGTCTTCTAACTCATCTAAGCTAGCTTCATCTTTAGACTTTTTAGAATCTAACCCACTAGCACTTTCTTTTATGTCTTCTACTTGCTCGTTTAGAATCTTTTTAGGATTGTAGTCAGCAAACATAGTATCTATGTTCCCATACTCTTGCATGATAGGATTAACCGTCTTTTTTTCTATGCTTTGTACTTGTTGCTCAAACTTTTCTTTATACTCAAGAGCCTCTTTTTTTAACTCTGATATATTTAACTCTTTATCAATAGTGTCTTTTGCACCATCTATAGTCTTCTTAACAGCTTTGATAAACTTTGCTATATCTACTATAGCTTTAGGGAGTTTATCAGGACCTAAGAAGATAATTGCTACTACAACTATTAGTAAAATCTCACCAAAGCCAAAACCAAACAATGATTTCTCCTATTAATGCTGATTGGAAGAGTGGGTATCTAGTATACCTTTAACTTCATTTACTGCATCTCTTGAAGTTGAGAAGTATATCTCAACCCTGTTATTTGCATTTCTATTTACATCGCTATTATTTGGAAGTATAGGATGGTACTTGCCATATGAAGTATAAGATAGTTGCCTTGGGCTAACACCTTCAGATATTAAATACTCCATAACATTATAAGCTCTTTTGCTAGCAAGTTCATAATGATTACTAAAAGTCTTTAATGGTGCATCATCTGTATAACCTCTTATGTTGATTTGCACTTCTTTTGGAAACTTTGCTATTAAACTACCTAAAAGTTTTAATTCTGTTTGTCTATCTTTATCTATTAGCTTAGCACTATCTGGCATAAATAATATATCACTTGGTAGTCTTAAGACAACTCCTTTTTCCATCTGCTCTAAAAGACCACCATCTTGGATGAGGTTGCTTAGCTGGGTTATAGAGACATAGTTTACAGAAGTGTTTAGCTTATCTGTTTTTGTGACGCGATTAGAATCTGTTCTATTAGTTACGTGGCCTGAGCTTTGAGGAGTGATGATAACTGGCTGAGCGCTTTCTGGTTTTGGCGCAAAGTCAAAGATCTTTATAAACTCAGTTTTTAAAGCTTTTACTTTTTCTGTATTGGTAGCAGATATCGCATAAAGGGCTATAAATAAAGCCAAAAGCAAAGACAAAAAGTCAGCATAGGGCACTGCCCACTTCTCGCCCATAGGGCATTCAGTCTTTTTTTGTCTTCTAGCCATCTATGTCTCCTTATTTAATTAGTCAAACTGAGATATTTTAGGTTCATTAGGACTTAGATAGCCTAGCAGTCTTGCTTCTAGGTTTCTTGGGTTGTCTCCATTAGCTATACCTATGACTGCTTCTAAGATAACTCTTTTTTCTTTTATGATGTCATGAGATTTAGCTTTTAGCTTGCTTCCCCAAGGGCCAAAGAGGGCATAAGAGCCAACTATACCTGTAACTGTCGCAGTAAAAGCTGAGGCAATCCCTGCTGCCATCTCAGCTGGATTATCTAAAAGCTGTAATGCTAACATAAGACCCATAACAGCACCTACTAGACCAAAGGTTGGGCAAGATTCTCCCATTAGCGCCCAGTAGTGAGAAGCACCATGATAGTAGTCTTCTATTTGCTCGATTTGCACTTCCATGTCTTCTCTAACGTCTTTTGCTTCCCTGCCATCTATTATCATAGACATAGCCTGTCTTGAAAAGTCATCTTCTAGTTGGGCTACTCTTGCTTCTAGGGTTAAAAGACCATTTTTCCTTGCCTCTGTGCTAAACTCAACCATCTGCCTAATGGTTGCATTAATATTAACTTTTGGATTTACAAAAATTATCTTTAACTCTTTAAATGCTGCTTTTACATATCTCATATGAGTAGCTGTCATGGCAGAAAAGGCTGCAGTTGGTATAACTATGAGAACAGAGCTTAGATGCAGGATATGTATAGGATTCCCACCTTCTAAGATGTCTCCTACAGAGAGACTAACTAGTGCTAAAACTATACCAATGATAGTAGATAGATCCATAACGACGCCTTATATTAGTAAGATTTTATTTTATTAATAAAGCTTGAAGGTAAGTTCAAGCTTAACTCTTTAAGCAGGATAGTCTTTTAACTCTTTTATGCCGTGCTTTCCGCAGACCCTACATTCACTATCTTTTTTTACCTCTACTCTTCTAAACTCCATGGTTTTTAAATCAGCAGTTAGTAAAGTATTAAGTAATAAATCGCCAACTCCTAGAAAATATTTTATAGCCTCACTTGCTTGCACACAGCCTAGAAGTCCGGGTACTACACCAAAAAGACCTGCTTTAAAGTAGCTATTTAACTCAACTGGAGGAGGAGCATCAAAGGCACAAGCAAAGCAAGCACTTTCTCCGGGCAAGATAGTCATAGCCTGCCCTCTATACTTTAAAACTCCTGCGTGGCTTAGAGGTTTTTTAGCTAAAAACGCAGCATCATTTATCAAAAACTTACCTGCGAAGTTATCGGTTGCATCGATTATAAAGTCATACTTACTAAAAAGCTCTAAGGCATTTTTAGAATCTAGTTTTACTTGATAGGTATCTACTTTTACTTCCGGGTTAAGGGCGTTCATCTTTGCTTTTGCAGATTCTACTTTTGGGACATCTATATCAGCAGTTCTATGTATGACTTGCCTTTGAAGATTGCTAATATCAACTTTATCAAAGTCTAAAACCCCTATGTTGCCAATGCCAGCAGCAGTAAGATAAAGCAGGACTGGTGAGCCTAGACCCCCAGCACCTATAACTAAGACCTTAGCTGCTTGTAGCTTTTCTTGACCTTCAACTCCTACATCTTCTAGCATAAGATGTCTTAGATATCTTTGTTTTTGCTCTTCATTTAACGCCATAAATCTTCCTCCCTACATTCTACTTAGCCAGATATCTACACTAGGATGTTCTTCTTTTATACTAGTGCTTTCTCCATGACCCGGATAGACTTTGCCATCTTGCTTTAAGCTTTGGAATCTTTGTAAGGATTCTTTCATATCTTTGGCGTTAGAAAAATCAAAGTCATATCTTCCTATACTTCTTTTGAATATAAAATCCCCACTAAAAAACTCTCCATCTATCTCTATCATAGAGCAGCCCGGAGTGTGTCCTGGGAAGTGGTGAAAGTTAACTTTTACTCCATTGATAGTAAGAGAAGAGATTCCTTTTTTGCCCTCTATTAAGACATCTGGTTTACAAGGAGTAAGGCCAAGATTAAAGTTATCATTTTCTAGCATGAAGGCATCTTCTTTAGGGCAGTAGACTTTTATATCTTTGCCCATCTTTTTAAAGCCTTCTTTTATTAAGTGCAAATCCCATATATGATCAAAGTGTCCATGCGTTATAAGCACTGCATCTGCGTCTTTAGCATTTTCTAAAACCCACTTAGCAGAATCTTCTCCGGGGTCTATTATAAAAGTAGTGCCATTAGTTTTAACTATATAGCAGTTAGTCTCACATCTTCCAAAAGCTTGCCTTAAGATCTCCATAGTTTAAAAACTCCTTATTGTTTCAAATTGGATTCTAACACATTAATTTTTGTATCGCTTAGCTAAATCTGAAAGATATTTGCAACCTTGTGCACTCCCTAGCTGGCAAGCCTTGGTGTATAAATCAAGTGCTTTGCTTAGATCTTGCACTCCTGCTTGTCCACTTTCATAGATAACCCCAGCGTTTAGGCAAGAGTTAGCTACGTTACTACTGCAAGCTAGGTCATAAAGCTTTGAAGCGTTTTCATAGCTTTGCCCAACGCCTTTACCAAAGTAGTAGCTATTAGCAAGATAAAAGCAAGATTCCATAAAACCACCTTGACAAGCTTTGTAAAAAAGCATAGTTGCTGTGGTTTCATTAGCCTGCAAGCCAAGATTCCCATTTTGATAGCTAAGTGCTAGGTTATTACAAGCTTCATAATTACCAAGATTACAAGCTTTAAGATAGCCTTCATAGCCTTCATTCATAGCATAGGGGGCTTGAAGTCTGTTTGGCTCATAACTTTTTGGAGTGTAGCTTCTTTGAGTGTAGGGATTTTGAGTTTGGGTGCTATAAGGTGCTTGGTTACTAAAACTCCCTTGTAGGTTTTGTTGAAAATTTTGCATATTTTGCATATTTTGGTTGTTTTGGAAGCTTTGAGTGTTTTGAGTGCTTCCATAGTTTTGGTTGTTATAAAAATTTTGACTATTTTGAAAGTTAGGATTGTAGCCAAAGGCATCTTTTTGTTCTTTTTGCCTTAGTGCTGCTAGCTTTTTTTGCTCCTTTTCTATCCTCTTGCTTTCTTTTGCTAGCTCTTTTTCTTTGGCTTTGGCTTGTTTTTCATTGCCACCTTGGCTTTGAAACTCAGCTGCTAAGTTATTACAAGCCTCAGCTATACCGCCATTACAAGCTTTTTGGTAGTAACTTAGCATCTTTGCTTCATCCCTAGCTATACCATGTTGCCCACTAAAAAAGATTCCAGCACTAAAGCAAGCCGTATTATCCCCACCAGAACAAAGGGCATCAAACATGCCAAGGGCTATAGAAACTTTGCCTTCTTTATAAGTATCATAAGCATCTTGATAAGTTAATGGATAAGCAACCCCTATAGCAATCATAATAGCCAAAATAAGCTTCATAAATATCCTTAAATACTAGTTAGTTAATTATAATAGCAATTTTAAGTCCATAGCTTTGATATACATCGACAAAAAGGAATAGTTTGCATCTATCTTTACGCTCTATTTGTTTTAGTGCTTTTATAGCCTTATTTTTCATAGCCTGCGATATGCACTCAGCTTATATAAATAATGCCTATGATGCCAATAACTTTCAAAACACTTATAAAAAAACCCTAGCTGCACAAAGCGATAAAACTAATGCCTTACTTTGGACTATGCAAGAAGGCTACTTGGACTTTGCTTGGGGTGGTGGATTCTACAGTATACCTACGCTTGATAGGGCAGAGGGTTTATTTAATGAGAGGGTGAAAAGTGGCCTTTTAGTTGGCGCTTTAGAAAACGTAGGTGCAACTTTAAGTAATGACTTAGCTATACCTTATACAGGCTACTTCTTTGAAGGCTCCTTGCTTAATCTCTATAAAGCCTTAGCTTTTGTGCAAGTAGGGGACTATGCTGATGCTAGGGTTGAGTTTAATAGGGCTAATGATAGGCAAAGGATGGCAAGTGACTACTACGCTAAAGAGATAAGAAAAGCTCAGCTTAAACAACTAAAAGATGCGGATAAAGAAGCAAGTAAGAATGGAGAGACAAGTGTTGTAGCACCTAGCACTAGAGATAAAGAGATAGTAGGTATCATAAATAAAAACTATAGTAATATCTTTGGCTTTGAGGTTTATAAAAATCTTATAAATCCTAGCGTGTCTTACCTCTCAGGACTTTTTTTCTTACAAGTAGGTGACTACTCTAAGTCTATAGACTTGCTAAAAGAAGCCTATGGGATAACAAAGGCTAAGACTATCTTAGATGATATGCAGCTTTTAGAAGATAGAAGGCTTGGGAAAGATAGCAGTCACTACACTTGGATAGTTATAGATGATGGTGATATAGTTAGGAAGGCTAGTCTTTCAATACGGCCTCTTTTGTTTACCCCAACTGGCCTTGTAGGAGTAAGCTTTGTTTTGCCAAGTATGAAGGGCAAAGATGGTAAAGATGCTTTCTTGCACTATAAAGTAGATTCCAAAAACATAGAAGTGATAACTAATCTAAGCTCACTTTTTATAAGTGAGTTTAAAAAGCAGCTTCCTTTAATCATAACAAGGGCTATGATTAGTACTATCTCAAAGCTTGCTATCTCTCAAAGTATGACCATAGTTGGTAATAATCAAAGCATCCCTCTTTTAAGCATAGCAGGCACTATCTCAACCTTAGCCTTCCAAGCTAGCAGCACTGCTGATACTAGATCAAGTACTTTTTTACCTAATAGGACTTTAGTGGCCAGGATTAAAAATAGTGACTTTAATGCTTCTGATGCAAATATCACAGGAGATGGAAGGTTGCTTTTAAAGCTTCACTTTTCTAGTATGGAAGACTGCACTCCTAGCTACTTTTTTGCCTCCACAACTAAAGATAGACCTCTAACTTTAGATGAAGCTTTTAAAAACTTTAAAGCACTAAAGCAAAAAGAAAGAAGCAAGATACTCCTAAACAACTTTAAAGCTAAAAAAAGCGATACTTTAACTCTTTGTTCCAAGTCTGATAATATAGTCTATATAAGGGCTAAAAATAACATTACAAACCACTTCATCATAAAAGGAAAATAAACAATGAAAAAACTACTCTACATAGCACTTTTTGCCCTCTTTCTAGTAGGCTGTAGCAACCAAGTGACCTACTTAAATAATGCAGATTCTAGTGAGCTTACAAGTGTAGGCATAGACTTTCATGACATAGAAAGCACAGCTAGAAAAAGTGTGCAAAACCTACTTGATAGTAGCTATGTGCAAAACCTAGATGGTAAGCCTAAGATTTTAGCTATATCAGATGTGGTTAATGACACTATGCAAAGGGTTGATACACAAGAGCTTACTTTAAAGATAGCTAGGGCTATGAGAAATACTGGTAAGTTTCAGCTAACTTCAGCCATAAGCGGAAGTGGTGGGATGACTGATGATATGATAAAAAGATCTAGAGGGCTAAGACAAGATAAAGAGGTTAATCAAAAAACTACCATAGAAGAAGGCAACCTAATAGCACCTGAGCTTTCTTTGTCAGGTAAGATAGTGCAAAAAAATACAGCAGTTGGTAAAAAGCAAAGGATAGACTACTCTTTTATACTAGTGCTAACTGATCTTAAAACTGGTCTTGTAGTGTGGGATGATGATAGTCATATCATCAAAGTTACAGGTAATAAGAACGTTGCTTGGTAGAAGGTGTAAAGCTTTTAGATTCTATCTTTAAAGAAAAGATGCACTTAACTTAAGCTAGCAAAGCTAGCTTTATCTTAGGTAGTCAACTAGTGAGAGTTGATTAACCCTGTTAGTAGCGGCTAGGACTGCATTGTAGTTGTTAGATAGGTTGCTAAAGTCATTATAAGTTTTAGCTATATCAGCACCTATAGTTTCGCCTTTTATCGCACTTACTTGGGTTTTTACCATCTCTTGTCTTTGTATGGCAGATTCAAAGCTTTTTGAGTGGGCACCGTTTTTGGCTATTATCTTTTCTACGTGGTCACTTAGGTGGTCAATTAATGCGATAGAGTTTTGTATGCCTCTATTTTCTAAGTCATCTGAGTAGTTTGACTTATTAAGCGAGCCTGCTCTATAGATACCTTTTTTAACAGCTTCTATAGCCTCATCTAGCCCTTTGAAAAAGTTGATTTTTGGGTCATCTATAGTCAATGCAGAGTTTGCATTAAGCCTTAGCATGGCAGAGTTTGCCTTTCTTGCTTTTTCGCTAAAGTCGTTTTCATCGCTGTCTGAGATATTAAAACGCATCCTTGTAGTTGAGCGTGATAAGTCTTTTATGTGCATCTTTCCATCAGTATCTAGACTTACTTCTATGTTCCTAGCAGAGTCTTTAAGCAAGTTTTCATAAGCTACTTTATTAGCTTGGGTTGGCCTAGAAGTTATCTCTGCGTTTTGTAAGTCTTGCGGGCTAAGGTTGGAGTAGTTTAAAGCTATACTCATAGCATCCATTAGTTGTCTGTAAGTTATATCATTAGCCTTAGTTACAGTTACTGCTGGCGGGGCATCTTTTGGATTAAAAAGAGGTATGAGTAATGGAGCGCCCCTATCTCTAGCGTCTTCTCCTTCTTTAGCAGGTAACTCTAAAAAAGTGCCTTGGTCACTAAAGTGCAAACTAGCATTGACTCTAACTCCATTATGATCATGAAGTAGCATGTTGTAAGTTTTGCCATTTAGCGAGCCAGTAGTCACATCTACAAGTTTAGAATCTTCAGTGGCAAGCTTTGAAGTGCCGGCTATATTTTGTGCTATGTTTGCATCTAGTGAGCTTCCATTAAGCCTAAAGCCACCTTCTACGTAGCTTGCACCAAGTGGAGGAGAAAAGCCAGCTACTTGCTTCATATTTTTATCTAGAGATTCCATCTCTACACTTAGGCCATGTTCTCCATCAAATGGACCTTGCACGCTATCTTTTGTAGAGCTTTTTACATTTTTATCAAAGATATTTATAGTGCCTTCATCTATCTCTACTTCTACTTTACCACCAAAGTATTTTTGTATCTCATCAGTTAGGTCACCAACTGTAGCACCTTTTACATCAACTATCAAAGGGGCTTTTTTCTCCCCACCTAAAGGGGCAGGGTTTATCTTGCCATCATCTGTGTTTGGAGAAGTGCCAGTTATCTTTATATATCTTGTATCACTTGATACTACATCTGCTAGCTTAGTTAGACGCCCGGGCATGGAGTTATCTTTGTTTATAAAGACATTAGGTAGGCTTACTAGACGGTTATCATATTTACTATTTACACCTTTTAGTATGCCTAGAGTGTGGGTTGGAGTGATATTTTGCATGCTGTAGACTTTTATATTAGCCCCTAGCTTTTCTAAATTATCTACATTATCTACATCTTTATTACTTGAGATCATGTGAAAGTCTAGGCTAGAGCTGCCATTTTGCAAGTCTTTTATCTCTATCTCCCCCCAAGCATTAAGCTTTACTTCCACGGCTTGAGAAAGGTTGGTATTACCAAAGGCTTTGCCTATCCTATCTAGCAAGTCTCTTACTTTAGTGGCTGAAGTTTTGTTGTTATAGTCTAAATCAAGCCCAAACTTTTCTTTAAAAGCACTCCCATCACTTCTTACGCCTCTTATATAAAAGTACTCTTTGCCATTATTAGTAGTATTAGTATCCTTGTCTCCTATTAGATCTCTTAAAGCATCACCTTCTTTTATAAAAACTTCTTTAGGCTCAGCTGTTTGATTATCAGAATCCATAGTTGCAGGATGCAAAAGTCTTTGATTAAAAAGCGGCATATTAGTAGTTATCTTTCTAGCTTTATCATCATCTGAGCTTAAAAAGAGATCTTGACCAGTTATATTAAAAGGGACTTCGTTTTTTGAGCCAAGCAGGGCTTTTAACTCTTGATTATTCCCCCTATAAGTGCCATCATCATCAAAAGGCCTTTCATCTACCTTACTTCCACCAAAGATAAACTCACCACCTATAGAGGTATTAGCCACATTTATAATGTGGTTTCTTATGCTTTGTAAGTCATTAGCCAAGGCTTGCCTTGAAGTAGGAGTATGGACTTCATTAGCTGCATATAAAAGCTTAGTTTTAAAGTCATCCATAGACTTTGAGATATCACTAAGGGCTTGGTCTGTGTTAAGAGTGGCTGTGTGGGCACTTTTTGCTACGTCTATGTTTTGACCTAGCGTTGTTTCATCATACTGGAGTTTAAGATTTTGATTAAATATGCTTGAATCTTGATAGGGCTGTTGGATCTTAAGACCTGAAGCTATCTTTGCATTAGTATCACTTAGCTTTTGTGCGAGCGTGCTTTGATTGTTTGCCATTTGATTGTACTTAGTGCCAAATGTTACTCTCATCTGCTTAGACCTTGCCTTATAGTTAGTGTGTGCCTATGACTTTTAAAGATTAAAGAAAGCAAAATACGTTCCTTAGTAAGGATTTGCTTTTGTGTGCTATGCAAGCTTTAAAGTTTTAACATCTCACTTATATCGTCACTTAAAAGCTTGAAGTTAAAAGCATTTTACTATTAAGTCTAGCTTGCAGTCTTATTTTTGCTTTTATTTTTTAAATATACTTGTGTTTTAGCTTGTAATTAATATTATAAATCTAGCTTCTTTTGAGATAAAATTAATTCTTCATTTAAGACTTAGGATAGGCATGAATTACATAGATATAATCGTTTTAATCATCATCATACTGCTTTCTTTGCGTGGTTTTATAAATGGCTTTATATATGAAATACTTAGTATAGTAGGACTAGTGCTTGGAGCCTATCTTGGCGCAACTTATGGCAAAGATGTCGGAATCTTATTTGACAAACACGCCTTGCACTTTACTTCAGCCTTTGTAGTTAACGCCATAGGCTTTGCCATAGTTTTTTTAGTCGTTTGGATAGTTTGTCTTTTTATAGGCATATTTATATCGCGTTTTACTCTAGTCCCAAGCCTTAGTTTTTTAAATAAGATTCTGGGCTTTTTGTTTGGACTAGTTAAAAACTTTGTCATCCTTTCTCTTATAGTCTTTGGTATCTCTTATACGCCATTTTTCATGAACTTTGCCAAGAAGGCCGAGAAAAACTCTGCTACTTTTGAGTTGATGATACAAACTGGAGGCGGGATACTGCGTCATGCGTGGCTTTTAGATGAGATAAAAAAAGTAGACCTTAAAAATGCTAAAAACTTACAAGATTCCATAAACTCCACTACAAAAGCTATACAGCATAAGCTTAATAAAACAGTACAAGACCTAGGTGACCACAGTAAAGATGCTATTGATAGCACTGTAAATCACAACCTAGATGAAGTCATAGATAAAGTAAAAGATAAGGTTGAAAATCCTAACTCTACTTTAATGAACACTAATACAGAGCCAAACACACAAGATAAATAACTAAATTAAAGGAAGCCCATGTTTGAAAACCAGTACATCACACAGCGCATACAAAAGTCTAACGAGCTACGTGAGATTGGACTTAATCCCTATGATAACTCTTGCAATAAAGAGCTTAGTAATGAAGAGTTTTTAGAAAAGTATAAGGGTAAAGATCTAAGTGAGCCTGATACAAACATAAAAGAAAGCCTAAGTGGACGCGTTAAGTTTATGCGTCTTATGGGCAAGGCTAGCTTTATAAAGATAGAAGATGAAAGTGGCGTGGTGCAGATTTACTTTTCTCAAAATGAGCTAGGAGATCACTTTAAGATTCTAAAAAAGTATCTTGAAGTAGGTGACATAATAGAAGCTAGTGGCTTTCCTTTTGTAACTAAAACAGGCGAGCTTAGCCTTCATGCACTAAGTCTAAAAATCTTAACTAAGTCCATAGTGCCTTTACCTGAAAAGTTTCACGGTCTTAGTGATATAGAGTTGCGCTACCGTCAACGCTACTTAGATCTAATAATGAATAAAGACGTGATGGGAGTTTTTAAAACTAGAAGCAAGATAGTAAGTAGCATAAGGGCTTTTTTTGAAGATAAAGGCTTTTTAGAAGTAGAAACTCCTATGCTTCATCCAATACCAGGTGGGGCAAATGCTAGACCTTTTATAACCCATCATAATGCTTTAGATGTTGATAGATACTTACGCATAGCCCCTGAGCTTTATCTAAAAAGGCTTATAGTTGGTGGCTTTGAAGCAGTTTTTGAGATAAATCGTAACTTTAGAAATGAAGGCATGGATCACTCGCATAATCCTGAATTTAGCATGATAGAGTTTTACTGGGCTTATCACACTTATAAAGATTTAATAGAGCTTACTAAAGATCTTTTTAAGTACATCTTAGCAAGCCTAGGGATGGAATCTAAAGTGGTTTATGGCGAGCACACACTAGATCTAGCTAACTTTAAGATAGTGTCTTTAAAAGATTCTATAACTTCTATAGGTGGGGTAGATAAAGCTATAGTTGAAAGTGAAGATGGCTTAAGATCTTATCTTAATAGCAAGGGTTTTGAAACTAAGAATCTAAGCTATGGCAAGCTTTTAGGTTTGGCATTTGAAGAGCTAGTAGAAGCAAAGCTTATAGACCCAACCTTTATAACAGAGTATCCTATAGATATAAGTCCGCTTGCTAGAAGAAATGATGCTAATCCAGAGATTGCTGATAGATTTGAACTTTTTATAGCTGGTAAAGAGATAGCTAATGGCTTTAGTGAGCTAAACGATCCACTAGATCAGTTAGAGCGTTTTAAAGAGCAAGTAAAAGCAAAAGATGCAGGCGATGAAGAAGCCCAGTATATGGATGAAGACTATGTGCAAGCCCTTGGCTATGGCATGCCACCAACGGCAGGAGAAGGTATAGGTATAGATAGGCTAGTTATGCTTTTTACTAATAGTTCTAGTATAAAAGATGTTATATTATTCCCAGCGATGAAGCCCGTGGAATCAAACTTAAACTAAGGAGAAAAGATGTCATATTTTATGGAAAAAAGTGATAAGGTTATATTTGACCTAATAGAAAAAGAGTTGGTTAGACAAAATGAACATCTTGAAATGATAGCAAGTGAAAACTTTACCTTTCCTAGCGTTATGGAAGCTATGGGAAGTGTTTTGACTAATAAGTACGCAGAAGGCTATCCGGGCAAACGCTACTATGGTGGTTGTGAGTTTGTAGATGAGATAGAAACTATAGCAATTGAACGTATAAAAAAGCTTTTTGGCTGTAACTTTGCTAACGTGCAACCTCACTCAGGTTCTCAGGCTAATGGTGCGGTATATGCTGCTTTATTAAAGCCTTATGACAAAATCATGGGTATGGACTTAAGTCATGGAGGGCATCTAACTCATGGGGCAAAAGTAAGTCTAACAGGTAAGATGTATCAAAGCTTTTTTTATGGTGTAGAAATGGATGGCAGGATAGATTATGACAAGCTTGCAGATCACGTAGCAGTTGTAAAGCCAGATATGCTAGTTTGTGGATTCTCAGCTTATGCTAGGACGCTTGATTTTAAAAGATTTAGAGAGATAGCAGATAGTGTTAATGCCATTTTGCTAGCTGATGTAGCCCATGTAGCTGGTCTTTGTGTAGCAGGCGAGTATCCTAACCCTTTCCCTTACTGTCACGTAGTAACTACTACAACCCATAAGACTTTAAGAGGCCCAAGAGGTGGAGTTATACTAACTAATGATGAAGAGATGGCTAAAAAGATAGATAAGATGGTATTTCCTGGAATCCAAGGTGGTCCTTTAATGCACGTCATAGCAGGTAAAGCCGTAGGTTTTGGTGAGAATTTAAAGCCTGAGTGGAAAACTTACGCTAAGCAAGTAAAAGCAAACATTAACTCCCTAGCAAAAGTCTTAATAGATAGAGGCTTTGATCTAGTAAGTGGTGGGACTGATAACCACCTTATATTAATGAGCTTTTTGAAAAATGACTTTAGTGGAAAAGATGCAGATCTTGCACTTGGCAATGCTGGAATCACGGTTAATAAAAACACAGTTCCCGGTGAAACTAGAAGTCCTTTTGTAACTAGTGGTGTGCGTATAGGCTCTCCAGCACTTACTGCACGTGGTATGAAAGAAAGGGAGTTTAATATCATAGGAAATTGGATAGCTGATATCTTAGAAAACATAACTGATACCAACTTACAAGCCAAGATCAAAAAAGAGATAAAAGATCTAACTAAAGATTTTATTATCTATGATAGAGCTATATACTAGTATGTAGCTACTACAAAGGGTCGTGGATGCAGATGCAAGAGATAGAACTAAAGCTTATTAAGATGGACACTACTCACTACTTCAAAAAAGTAGATGGTATAGGTAAAAAGATAGTTTATCTAGGTAAGACTTTTTATGATAACTTTGAAAGAGTGGATGCACCTTTAACATCTATGGTGATAAAAGCACATCTAAATAAAGAGATAGTAGTAGCCCACGACTTACTACTACAAGGCGGCAAGAAGGTAGAAAATATAGTCTTTGACTATAATGGCTACAATCCTGAGCGCTTCTATCATAAAGCCCAACTCATACTAAGAGAAGAGGGCTATCAAAACTTTACAGCTTATAACACGGCTAATCCAAGACATTTGCATCTCTACATACATAAAGGACACACAGAGATAAGTGAAGGAAGAAGGTTAGCTAAGAGTTTATCTATGAGGTTTTCTCAAGTTATGCCTATTGAGTGGAGGGTGCTTCCAACTGATGAGTTGCCTCCATGCTATAACATCTTGACACTTCCTTATGGCGTCTTTGCTAAAGAGAGAGGTAGCTGGTCTAAGTATATGTAGTCTATGTTTAAAAAGCTTAGACTTGTGTTATGTGAGAAGAAATTAATTTTGCGTATATGATAAAATGAACACTAATGTTTTAGGTAAAAGGAGATTAAATGCCAAATAGTGAAAAAGAGCCAAATGACATTCTTAGGAATGATAAAAATACAGAAGTCAAAAAGAGTAAAAAGCTAGTTTTTTTACTCATAGTGGCTATTGTTATCGTGGTGATTTTGATAATTGCTATTTGGACTTTAAGCAGAGAAGTTAATAAGCCAGTAAGCAACATCACTCCAGTAGATAAAACTATGGAAAAGCTACCTAGTCAAGCTATGGATTCTAATAAAAATATAGCTAACTCTAAAGGTGACTTACACCTTATGCCAGTTGGAAATGCAAACGGAAGCGAAAACGAAGCAAGCACTGTGGATGCTAGTAAAGCGCCTACTTCAGATATGGAATCTAAGGGCATGGATTCTAACTTAACTCAGACTTCAACTCCTGCTAGTGCTTCAAGTATGAATGGAACTCCAAGTCCAGTTGCAACACCAAATAGTTCTAATATGGAATCTAAAAATCCATTAGATACTAAATTTAGCAGTTTAGAAGATGACCCAAAATTTAAAGCACTTTTAAATAGAGAAGAAGAAAAGAAAAATCATGATGTAGAACATAAAAATCATGAAGGCACAAAGCATGCAGCTATGAAGCAAAAGCATGAAAGTGAGCCTACACCAAAAGAGATTAGTTTCATACCGGCTAAACCTCATGAAAAAGCACCTCTTAAAAAAGAAGCTAAACCTCATAATGTTACGCTAAAAAATGAAAAAAATGCTAAAGCAAAAGACCATAAAGTAGATGATCCTATGCATAGACAGATGTACAAAAAGATAGCAGATGAAAAGCCAAAGACTGCAAAACCAGAAGCTAGCAAAAAGCCTCAAAGCACAACTATGCAAGCTAGTAAGACTAAAGCACCTTTGCTAAATGGCACAGTTGCCTCAGAGCATGGAATCTACCTTCAAGTAGGAGTGTTTAGCCAAAAACCAAATGCTAAATTTATAGAAGAGATATCAAAATATGGATATAAAGTAAAACAAGATACAGTAGAAAATAAAGCAGTAACTAGATACTTACTAGGGCCTTATAAAAGCAAACTTGATGCTACAAAAGATGCAGAAAAGATTGGGCAAGCACTAGAGATAGGAAAACCAGTTTACTACGAAATAAAATAGATAACTAAGGCTTAAGACTATGAAACTAAAACTACAAAATGCTCCTTATGTGGCAAACCAAATCATCCAAGACCTAAGCAGGTCTCCTTTGGTTAGATTAGGGGCTAGCAGCAAGCTTTCAAAGACTGCAGAAAATATTATCTTAGAAGATATGCGATTAGAGTTAAGGATAGAAAACGAAACTAGAGATATATTAGAAGAGTATCAAGATGATATAGATGATATGCAGCTTGATGAAAGAGATCTTTTTAATAAGATAAAAAGGCAACTTTCAGTTAAGTATAACTTTGAGTTAGATGAAAAAGATAGATATTCAAAACTAAGCCATGAGATACTTGATAAGCTTTTAGCTGAAGATGAGGTAAGTTTTGTAGTTAGCTATAACGATGTAAAAAATATTATCCATGCATCTTTTGATAAGTTTATATCTTTTCAAAATGTCGCAAGGAATGCTGTTTTAGAAAAGCTAGAAAACTACAAAAGAAGACTTATCCCCGGTAGTGATGAGTATGAAGTTATATTTAATAGATTATATGAAGAAGAGATGGCAAAAAAAGGGCTTATATGAGTAAGTTAAAACCTATATATTTATATTTTTCTAATGGATGCTTTTTAGAGGCTAAAAGCTTTGGAAGTGAAGGCACTAAAGTCGGCGAGGCTGTGTTTAATACTTCAATGACAGGCTATCAAGAGATAACTAGCGATCCAAGTTATGCAGGGCAGTTTGTGATATTTAGCATGCCTGAGATTGGTATAGTTGGAACTAACGACTTTGATAATGAGTCTTTTAGCCCAAAGTGCAAAGGCATCATAGTAAGAGATGCAAATGAGGTTTACTCTTCATTTAGAGCAGATGAAGGTTTGGGAGACTATCTTAAAAAGCATGATATTTTAGGTATATGTGATATTGATACAAGAAGTCTAGTTAAGATGCTTAGAAAGTATGGTGCACTAGAGATGATAGCTTCAACTACTATAAGCGATAAAGAAAGTCTAAAAGCAAAGCTAGATTCCTCGCTTAAGATAGGTGAGATAGACTATATAAAAGAAGTTAGCACAAAGAGTGCTTACTCTCACACTAAAAGCAACTTTAGCTATGAAAGCTGGGACTATCAAGAAAAAGATGGCCTTAGTAAGACTATAGCGGCTATAGACTTTGGTATCAAAAAAAACATACTGCACGAGCTAGTAACTGTTGGCTTTAAAGTAGAAGTTTTACCACAAGACTATGATGAAAACACCCTTATAAAAGACTATAAAGATAAAAAGATACACGCTGTGTTTTTGTCTAATGGACCAGGTGACCCACTTATCTTAACTAATCAAGTAGATAAGATAAAAAGCTTGCTTGCTGCTAAGATTCCCATCTTTGGAATCTGCCTTGGCCACCAGCTTTTAAGCATAGCACATGGTTATCCAACTTATAAGCTAAAGTTTGGCCACCATGGGGCTAACCACCCAGTTAAAAACGAGCTTGGTTTAGTAGAGATAACTTCTCAAAACCACAATTACAACGTCCCTGAAGAGATTGAGGAAGTAGCCTTTGTAACGCATAGGAATCTTTTTGATAACACTATAGAAGGTTTATGCTACAAAGAAGGCAATGTCTTTTCAGTACAGCACCACCCAGAAGCAAGTCCGGGCCCTAAAGAAGCAAGTAATATATTTGCAAAGTTCTTTGCCCAAGTACCACTAGACTAAATTGCCGCTAATGTCAAAAGTACTAAACTTTATACAGTCAAAAGTTGCCCTTTTAGTTCTAGCTATATTTTTACTTACTGCTTTTTGGCATACGCTATTTGGTGCTAGTATCAACTTTAGTCTAACTCAGATTTCAGAGCTTTTAAATATAGCTAAAAGCAAAGGTTTAAAGCCACTTCCAGTAGGCAGTGAGCTTTCTAAGATCCAAGCAAATACTCTTTCAACTGATATCAAGATGACTAAAGAACAAATAGAGCTAGGAAAGACGCTTTACTTTGACCCACGCTTAAGTGGAAACAAACTGCTATCTTGCAATAGCTGTCATAACTTAAGCCTTGGGGCGACTTCAGAAGTAAGAAAAGAAAACAACAAAGCCCTACTAAACGCGCCAACGCTTTATAATGTAGTCTTTAATAATGTCATGCACTATAATGGAGATATAACTAGCACAAGGGACTTAGATTCTAGTAAAAAAAGTTCTAATCTTAGTGCTTTAACTAAGGCCATCCTAGCATCTTTTAGCAAGGCTAATGAGTTAAATAACACAGCTAAAGGTGTAGTAGAAAACATTAATGATATAAAAAACTATAAGTATCTTTTTAAAAGGGCTTATGGTAGTGATATAAAAGTTACCCCAGAGTTAGTTGCAAATACCATAGCTAGCTTTGTAGCAACACTTACTACTCCTTCACGCTTTGATGACTTTTTGCATGGAAACTTAAAAGCACTAAGTCAAGATGAGCTAGAAGGTCTTGTGCTTTTTATAAAACAAGGCTGTATAAGCTGCCATGCAGGGGTAAATCTTGGCGGTACTATGCAGCCTTTTGGCGTGCTTAAACCTTATAAGTTTGCAAGCCTTGGCGGTTTTAAAGGCGATAGTAATGGCAATATAAAAGTACCAACCCTTAGAAATATAACTATGACTATGCCCTACTTTCATAATGGCGGATATAAAGAGCTTCATAAGGCCATAGATGAGATGGGAAAAATCCAAATGGGAGTTAATCTATCAAGTAGAGAAACTAAGCTTATAGCTAGCTTTTTAAGCTCTCTTGATGGCTATATAGCACCAGTTAAGATTCCACTTCTACCTTCAAGCTATCATGATATAGATGAAAAAAGTGTCATAGATGACCTTAAGTAATGCAGTTTTTTATACATAAAGACGCAGGCAGTCAAACTATAACCTTAAAAGAAGAAGACTATCACTATATCTTTCGTGTGCGTAGGGCACAAAAAGATTCCATCTTTAAGGTTTATAACTATGGTGATAGCATCTATACATATGTAGTAGTAGATGTAAAAAAAGGCCTTTTAGCACTTAATGATAAAGAAGGCATAGTAAGTAAAGCACCTTCAAACATCCACCTTATCTTAGCTTTTATAGACCCAAAAGATATCTATGAGCTTTTAAGCTTTTTAAATGAGGCTAATGTCACAAAACTTAGTCTTTTTTATGCAGACTTTTCTCAGAAAAATAGAAAGCTAAATATAGAAAAAGCTAAAAAGATACTTGAGTTTTCTTGTATGCAGTGTGGGCGTTTTAAGCCTTTGGAGTTAGAGCTTTTAGACGACTTAGATGAAGTTTTAAAGCTTTATAAAGATGCAAAGGCACTTCATGCAAATGCACCTAGTCTAGATATAAAAAGTCCTAGTTTTAGCCTTCAAACCCCCTTTATCATAGGGCCAGAGGGAGGTTTTAGCAAAGAAGAGCTAGAGCTTTTAAAAACTAGGCTTTACTCTTTAAACACACCTTTTATACTTCAAGCACAAAATGCAGCACGTTATATGGCAAGCTTACTATCACAAGGTTTGTTTGGAATCTAAAATATCTAATTCCCACATCATAAGTTAATATTATCTTG
This sequence comes from Helicobacter sp. 11S02629-2, assembly GCF_002272875.1. Lineage (GTDB taxonomy): Bacteria > Campylobacterota > Campylobacteria > Campylobacterales > Helicobacteraceae > Helicobacter_I. The sequence continues at coordinate 129,269 of NZ_MLAN01000003.1, read as the reverse complement.
TAAGGTAGAGGCTTTAATAAAAATAGATTTTATTAATCTTAGCTTTTATCTTCTAAGCCCATGGTCTTTATCTTCTAGCCCTTGCCATGCCTTAAAGTCTGGAAGATCTAAGTTAAACTGCATTAAAACCTTGCCTAAGATGTGATTAATCTGGGCATCCATAAAGCCTTTGGAATCTAAGGCTTTTTCATCACTAACTTGAAACTGATAAAAGCTTAAAAGTGGAGGGATTATCACATAGCCTAGTTTTGAGCACTTATACATATTTTTAAGATGGATTTGAGAAAGGGGCATCTCACGAGGTACAAGCACCACTTTTCGCCCTTCTTTTATACACACATCAGCAGCCCTAGTAATTAGCGAGTTTGAAAGCCCTATACGCAAGGATGCAAGCGTTTTCATGCTAGTAGGCACTACTATCATGCCAGCTGTTTTGTAAGTCCCACTAGCGATACTTGCACCAAGATTATCATCATCATAAACTTTATAGCTTAGAGGATAGAGGTCTTTTTTCAGATCTAAGCTAGTTTCAGCTTTAAATGTAGTCTTTGCACTTTTAGATACCACTAAGTGCACTTTTATATTGTCAAATCTACTCAAAGCTTGCAGTAGTTTGTAACTTAAATACACTCCACTAGCACCACTTACTCCAATTATTAGTTCCATTTCTATGCCTTTGTATTTTTGCCTTTAGATCCATATTTTTATGAGTATAAATGTAACTATAGATATATTAAAAGATACTTTTAGTTACATATACTAATTATAAAGTAATCTTGACTATCTAAAAACTATGAATCCATCCTAACTTTTAAGTATCTTGAAATCATACCAACATAAAGGATAGCAAAATGGATATAGATAAAAGAAAAGCACCGCTGTTTTTTAGCTTTTTAAAAGCTAGGAGAAACATCGCTTTAACTTTAAGCATAGTGATATTTATCACATATTATGGAATCATGATTTGCGTTGGCTTTTTCCCGGACTTTTTAGGTGTAAGGGTGGGGAATAGTGCCATAAGTTTGGGGATAGTTTTTGGGGTTAGCTTTATAGTGTTAAGCATCATCTTAACAGGGGTTTATACCTACATCGCTAATACTTTTTTTGATAGAGAGCTAAAAGATGCCCTAGCTGAGATGAAGAAAAATAAGCTTATAGATGAGTGTGGCTTGATAGATGAAGTAAGGAGAGAGCATGGAAAAACGATTACTTAGATTGAGCTTTTTAAAAATGGCAGTTTTTGGACTAGGATTTTTTGGATTACTTGGCATTTTTAGCACTTTACAAGCAGCACCAGTCTTAGAAGGAGAAGTTACTAAAGCCCCACTTAATGTAACTGCTATAGTTTTATTTTTTATCTTTGTAGTAGCAACCTTGCTTATTACTTTTTATTCCTCGCGTGTTACTAGATCAAGAGATAGCTTTTATACAGCAGGTGGAGATATAGGCGGCTTTAAAAATGGCCTTGCTATAGCTGGGGATTATATGAGTGCAGCTAGCTTTCTTGGAATCTCAGCTTTGGTTTTTACTAATGGCTTTGATGGGCTTTTATATGCTATAGGCTTTTTAGCTGGCTGGCCAGTAGTGCTTTTTTTGATAGCTGAGAAGTTTAGAAACTTAGGTAAGTTTACCTTTACTGATATAGCAGCTTTTAGGTTACAACAACGTCCTATAAGAACTATAAGTGCTATCTCAGCGCTAATAGTTGTAATATTTTATCTAATAGCACAGATGGTTGGAGCAGGAGAGCTTATACAGCTACTTTTTGGACTTCCTTACTCATGGGCTGTGATTATAGTTGGAATCTTAATGATTATCTATGTGACTTTTGGTGGAATGCATGCTACTACTTGGGTGCAAATCATCAAAGCAGTTTTACTTTTAATAGGTGTAACCATACTTGCTTTTTTAATCTTAAAGCTTAGTAAGTTTGACTTTACTGACTACTTTGCAAAGGCTATTTCTGTGCATCCAAAAGGTGAAGCTATCATGAAGCCTGGAGGCTTTATAAAAGACTGGGTTTCTGCCGTGTCTTTGGGGCTAGCACTGATGTTTGGGACTGCTGGACTACCTCATATCTTGATGCGCTTTTTCACTGTAAAAAGTGCCAAAGAAGCTAGAAAGTCAGTCTTTTGGGCAACTACTTTTATAGGCTACTTTTACATCGTAGTTTTTATTATAGGCTTTGGGGCGATTGCGTTTTTAACTGGCAAAGATAAAGGAAGTAATATGATAGCTATAGAGCTAGCTAAGCTTTTAGGAGGAGATGCCCTCTATGGCTTTATCTCGGCAGTAGCCTTTGCTACTATCTTGGCAGTTGTAGCAGGACTTACTATAAGTGGGGCTAATGCTATAGCACATGATTTGTATGCTAATGTTATAAAAAATGGCAAAGCAAACCCAGAAAAAGAACTAAAATATAGCAAGATAACAACTATAGTCTTAGGTATCATAGCCATAGTACTAGGTATAGTCTTTAAAGGGCAAAATGTAGCCTTTATGGTCGGTCTTGCCTTTGCAATAGCAGCTAGTGTTAACTTCCCTATATTACTTCTTTCGCTTTATTGGAAGAATCTAACCACAAGAGGAGCCTTTTGGGGTGGGGTAATAGGGCTTATAGTAGTAGTTTTACTTACAGTTTTGGGTCCTGGTGTTTGGGTGAAAAGCTTTGGCTTTGAAAGTGCGGTATTCCCTTATGATACGCCAGCGATCTTTTCTTTGCCAACGACTTTTATACTAGTTTATCTTATATCTAAGTTTGATAATTCAGCTAGGGCAAAGGTTGATAGAGCAGGCTTTATAGCTCAAAAGTTTAGAGCAGATAGTGGCATAGGAGCAAGCACTGAGATAACGCATTAAAAACTTTACCTTAAGACTTTAGTGGTCTTAGGGCAGGGTGTCTACAAAGGCTAATATTTACATTTAGCAGGTTTGTAGTTTTTAGTTTAAAAGCCTTAGATTCTATAGAATCTAAGGGCTAATCTAGGCGTTTAAGACGCAAGGATTTTAATTAGTGCTAGCATAAAGTGCCATATGAAGTAGTCTATCTACGTAGCCTATCTCATTATCATACCAAGCTAAAACTTTTATATTATTACCCAAGGCTAGGGTTTTATCAGGCACATAGATGCAGTTAAATCTTGAGCCTATAAAGTCACTACTTACTCTTTCATCATTATCTATTTCAATGATGCCTTTCATGGAATCTTTTGAAGCTTTAGTAAAGACTTCGTTTAACTCTTCTTTAGTTGTGTCTTTTTTAAGAGTAGCACTTACATCTATTAAGCTTACATCTGGAGTTGGCACACGCACAGCAAAGCCATCTAGTTTGCCATTTAACTCAGGCAATATTTTGCCTATAGCTAAAGCAGCTCCTGTAGAAGTTGGAATCATATTTAGCGCACTTGCCCTTGCACGCCTTTTGTCTTTGTGCTTGACATCTAGGACATTTTGGTCATTTGTGTAGCTGTGGATTGTAGTCATTAGAGCTTTTTCTAGCCCAAAAGTATCATGTAGTACTTTTATAACTGGGGCTAGGGCGTTAGTAGTACAGCTTGCATTAGAGATAACTGCCTCTCCTTTATAGGCTTTGTGATTAACCCCATATACAAACATAGGGGTATTTTTCGCAGGGGCTGAGATGATTACTTTTTTGACATTATTTTGTAAGTGAAGGCTAGCGTTTTCAAGATCGTTAAACTTACCGGTGCATTCTAAGACGCAAGTTGCCTCGCCAAAGTTAAGTTCTTTTATATCTCTGTTACTTAAAACCTTTACTTTTTTACTTTTTCCTATACTTAAAGTGGAATCATCAACTTTATGTGCTTCATAACTTCCATGTACTGAATCATACTTGATTAAGTGAAGTAGCATATCTACACTTGCAGTCGAGTTTAAGGCTACTAACTCCATGTCATCCCTCTCTCCTATAAGCCTTGCACAACCTAGTCCTATTCTTCCAGTTCCGTTTATTGCTACTTTTATTTTGCTCATTTTTCACCTTTATGTTTAGTTTGATCCAAGGTTATGTGGTTTGCACGCCTTGATTTTGAATAAAGATTATAGATAAAATGCTACCACTTTATATAAAAAGTTAAAAATACACAAGGAGAATGCTATGAACAAGGCAGATTTTATAGAATCTATGAAAGAAATTGGAGGCTATGACAAAAAGGTCGATGCTGAAAAAGCTTTAAAAGCATTTATCGGGGCAGTAGAAAAAGTTTTAGAATCTAATGAAAGCATAGAATTAGCTGGTTTTGGAAAGTTTGAAAACAACCTTCAAAAAGGTAAAACTGGAAAAGTTCCAGGAACTGATAAGACTTACAAAACAGAAGATAAGTTTGTCCCAAGATTTCGCCCTAGCAAAACTCTCAAAGATAAAATTTCTAAAGTAAAATAATTTATCATTCAATTTGTATTATCTAGTCTATAGAGATAGATTAGGTAAGATGCGTAGTTTATATCTCCTACTTTAATATATGAGATATAAAATAAAATACTGAAGGAATGGTATGGAATTTTACTCATATGTTTTAGCACTACACCTGCTTTTTTTAATATCATGGATGGCGACACTTTTTTATCTGCCTAGGCTTTTTGTGTATCATGTTGAAAATATGACTTTAGCAGATTACGTAAAAGTTGTGCGTGTACAAGAGCATAAGCTTTATTACTACATAGGTTGGCCAGCGCTTGTCTTAACAGTTATAACTGGAGTGATTTTAATAGGTATAAACCCAAGTATAATGACTTCTGGTGGCTTTATGCACGTTAAGTTACTATGTGTTGTTTTATTAATAATTTATCACTTTATGTGTGGGAACTATGTTAAAAAGTTTAGAACTAATAATGTAAAAAGAAGTTCGAAGTTTTTTAGGATTTTCAATGAAGTACCTACAATACTACTAATCATAATAGTTTATATGATAGTTATTAGACCATTTTAAAGTTTGTAATGATGAAGTTGTGGGGAACTAGATTTAGCCAGAGTCAATCAGAGCTTTTAGAGCTGTTTAACGCAAGTATAGATTTTGATAAAACACTTTACAAGCAAGATATAAAAGGATCTAAAGCCCACGCAAAAGGGCTTTTTAAGATAGGAATCTTAACTAAAGAAGAACTAGATTCTATAACTGCTGGATTAGAGAGAGTTCAAAAAGAGATAGAAGAGGGCAAGTTTGTTTTCAAGCTTTCTCATGAAGATATACACATGAGTATAGAGACCAGACTAACTGAGCTAATAGGTGAAGTTGGAAAAAAGCTTCACACAGCAAGGTCAAGAAACGACCAAGTAGCCCTAGACTTTAGCCTTTACTGCAATGAAGAAAATGCGTATTTACAAAACCTCATATTAGAGCTAATCACTACTTTAACAAATCTAGCAAGCCTTCATACCACCACTTTGATGCCGGGTATGACCCACCTTCAGCACGCACAGCCTATAAGTTTTGGCTTTCACTTAATGGCTTGGGTGGCTAGTCTTAAAAAAGACTATCTTCGCTTTAAAAGTGCAAAAGAAAGAAATGATGAGTGTCCTTTAGGAAGTGCAGCCCTAGCTGGTAGTGTTTATGGTAATGATAGGGATTTTGTAGCAAAAGAGTTAGGCTATACGCGTGCAAGTATGAATGCCATGGAAAGCGTTAGTAGTCGCGACTTTGCACTAGATCTAAGCTATGCTATAGCTACTTTGATGATGCATATATCAAGGATGGCAGAAGAGCTTATACTTTGGAGTAGTTATGAGTTTAAGTTTGTAAGCTTTAGTGATGAGTACTCAACTGGAAGCTCTATAATGCCTCAAAAGAAAAACCCTGACGTTGCTGAGCTTTTACGTGGTAAGAGTGGGCGTACTTTTGGGAATCTAATGGCGCTTTTAACTGTGCTTAAAGGCCTACCTTTAGCTTATAACAAAGACATGCAAGAAGATAAAGAGGGCGTTTTTGATAGTGTAGCTACTGCTAAGATCTCACTTCTTATATTAAAAGCTTCACTTGAAACTTTAAGCATACATAAAGAAAACATGCTTGCTATGTGTCAAAAAGGTCACTTAAACGCAACAGACTTAGCTGACTTTTTAGTTAAAGAGCATGCTATAGCTTTTAGAGATGCACATCACATAGTAGGAAGGTGTGTTTTAAAGGCTGAAAGTTTAGGGCTAGATCTTAGCCAAATAGACTTGCATGAGCTAAAAGACTTGCTTCCAAAAGATGTAGATTTCAAAGTCCTTAAAAAGACACTTGATTTAAACTCCTGCATGGAAAGACGTGATACGCTAGGCGGCACTGCTTCATCTCAAACTCTCTCTCAGATAGAAGAGATAAAACAGTGGTTAAAACAAACCTTAAACTCCTAAAAGAAGCTTAATGAAAAAAGATACTAAGTCGCAAAAACAACAAGATATTATAAATATGTTTGATGACATAGCACCAACTTATGACAAGGCTAACAGACTTTTGAGCTTAGGCATAGATGTGAGTTGGAGGAAAGAAGCTTGTAAAGAAGCTTTTTTAGCCCTTGAAAACAGGCACGTAGATATAGCAGATGTAGCTTGTGGAACGGGTGATATGCTAATACACTGGCAAGAAAGTGCCATCTTGCACAATATAGAGATAAAATCAATTAACGGGTTTGATCCTTCTTCTGGCATGCTTGATATAGCTAAGAAAAAAATCCCATCTATGGAATCTAATCTTCACATAGCAAGTGCTACTAATATACCCTTGCCGGATAATTCAGTAGATATAGTTTCTATAGCTTATGGCTTAAGAAATGTCGTAGATAGAAAAGATGCCCTAAAAGAGTTTCATAGAGTTTTAAAGCCTAATGGCGTGGTGGTTATTTTAGAGTTTGCAAGTCAAAAAAAATTTAATCTTCTCACCTATCCTATGTATTTGTATACAAAATACGCCCTCCCTATAATAGGCGGCTTAATATCTAAAAACTTTAAAGCTTATAAGTATCTTCCAGCCTCTATAGATAGTTTTATAACCAAAGAAGGCTTAAGTGAGGAGCTTTTAGCAAGTGGGATGGAGAGTGTTTTTGTAAAAAGCTACTCTGGAATTAGTGCATTAGTTATTGCTAAGAAAACTTAAAACTTAAACTTTTTTTAAGTTTTTGCTTAATATTTGTTTAAGCTTCCATTTTTAATGTTATAATCAACGCAGAATTGAATTTTATACTAATTTAAAGGTACTTTTGATGCGAATTTTGCTTATCGAAGATACATCTTCCCAACATAAAACTTTGCATGAATCTCTCACAAATAAATACCAACTAGACATCGCAGAAAATATGAAAGATGGCAAGTACTATATAGGCATAAGAAACTATGATCTAGTTTTGAGTGCGTGGGTTTTGAGTGATGGTAGTGGGAATGATATCATTACAAGCGTTAGAGAAAAACACGGTCAAGTACCAGTTATCATATTTTCTAACTCAGTACAGCATGAGTTAGAGGCACTAAACTGCGGTGCTGATGACTATGTTAACACTCCTATTAATATTGAAATCTTACTTGCTAGGATAGAGACTAGACTAAAACTTATCAAATCAAACATCATAGAGATAGAAGACTTAGTTATTATCCCAGATGAAGAGCGCATCATGTTTAAAGGTAAAGAAGTTGAAGTTAAAGGCAAGCCTTTTGAAGTTTTAACCCACCTTGCAAGACACAAAGACCAAATAGTTAGCAAAGAGCAGCTTTTAAATGCCATATGGGAAGAGCCAGAGCTTGTAACTCCTAACGTTATAGAAGTTGCTATCAATCAGATAAGACAAAAGATGGATAAAATCTTAGGCATAGATACTATAGAGACAGTTAGACGCAGGGGCTATCGCTTTTGCTATCCTAAAAAGTAACCCATTTTAGGGCTTTAAAAGCCCACAAACTTTTATCATGTTTTTTAAAAAGAACATAACCACTTTAGCTATTTAGTCTTTTTAGGCTTTTAGTTCTTTCTTCATATAAACCATTTTAGTCATTGTTTCAATTAGTTAATTATTTTATATCATTGCCATGTCGTGTATTTTGCACTTTTAGCAATGACAAAATAATATTGAAAGACTAAAATAGTGCAATCATAGTGTCCAAGAAAGCTTGATAGCATGTTTACTTAAAACATAACTAGCCCTTAAGCACAAAAGACTTATAATCCCTACCTTAAAGACACAGAGGAAAACATAAATGGAATTCATACAATCTGCCAATGAAGTAAAAACTCTCCTAGAGCTAGAAAGATCAGTCCTAAGCTCCATACTCCTAGACCCAAGTAACTTTGAGTCTATAGAAGACATACTTCAAGATGCTGACTTTTATGACCCCTTGCACGCTAGTATATATAAGGCTTTTACACGTTTAAGCTTAGATAGTAGCCCGATAGATTTTTACTTCCTTAAAAAAGAGCTTGATAAGCTTTTGCCTAATAACAAGATTGAAGATTCTATCCTTATGGATATCTTCTCACAAAGTCCACTTAACCCGCTAAGTGAGTACGCCAAGCTTATAAAGCGTGCTAGTATGAAGCGTGCTATAGCAAAGCTTTCTAGTGAGCTTAGTAGCAAGGTACAAGATTCTAGTCTTGAAGCAGGTGAGATACTAGAGTTTGCAGAAAGGCAGCTTTATGCCCTAGCAGTTGGAGATACTACTACTTTAAGTGAGTTTTTAAGACCTAAAGATAGCTATGAGTTAATCTTGCAAAACCTAAAAAGAGCAAAAGAAAGAAGTGGGGTTACAGGCGTTGATACAGGCTTTTACTATCTTAATAAAATAACTACTGGGTTTAACCCGGGCGAACTTATAATAATAGGCGCAAGGCCAGCTATGGGAAAAACTTCTTTTTTACTAAGCCTTGCTTTAAATATGCTGGAAAAAGGTAGCGAGGTAGCTATATTTAGCCTAGAGATGCCTTCAGATCAGCTTATACTTAGGGCTATAGCTATCATAAGTGGCGTGCCTTTACAGGATCTAAGAAGTGGGAATCTAGATGATGCTCAGTTAGTAAAGTTTCAAAAAGCTTTAAATGAGCTAGAAAGCAAAAAGCTTTTTATAAGTGAAAAAAGCAATGTAAACATAGCCACTTTAAGAAGCTCTTTACGCCGCTTAAAGATGCAAAATCCAAACCTAGGTATATGCTTTATAGATTACTTACAGCTTATGGAAGGGGATAGTAAGCTTCAAAGGGTTGAAATGATAGGGGAGATAAGCCGTAACTTGAAGCTTTTAAGCAAAGAGCTTAATATGCCTATAGTAGTGCTTTCCCAGCTTAACCGTGCCCTTGAAGCAAGGGATGATAAACGCCCTATGCTTAGTGACCTTCGTGATAGTGGGGCTATAGAGCAAGATGCTGATGTGATAATCTTTTTATATAGGGATGATATCTATAAAGAAAGGGAGTTTAACGCTAAGCGCAAAAAGCTTGAAGAGGCGGGAAAGAAAGAAAAGCTAGAGCAGTTTGTCAAAAAACCTATAGAAGATGCTGAGCTAATAGTTGCCAAAAACAGAAATGGCGAGGTTGAGACAGTGTATGTTGAGTTTGTAAAACACTTAACGCTATTTAAAGATAAACCTAGAAAAGACTATATAGAGCATCAAGAAGGTACTTTTGTGATAGATGATGATGTTTTAGAAGTTGAGATTTAACTCTTAGCATAAAGCTTGCTTATTTTTAATAGTGGCTATGCTATTCCATGCATACTGTAATCCTTGTAATGACTTAGCTAAGAAATAGCTTTCATAACAAAATAGATTTTCTAAACTTATAGAATCTAAAAATATTTAACTACCACATTAACCTTTGGTCTCCTAGTACCAATATTAATATTTTTGTAGTGATGATAGAAGTGATTAAAATTCAAGATAAAGCAAGTCATATATTCTTAGATTCTATAAGTTAATTTAATACACAATCTAATATTTACCTTATATAAAGTAATGTTTTAGTTTCATTTATCCTTATCATTATAAATATATATCTTAAAATTCTGCCTCCATCTATTTCATTTATCAATAAATTTATATTTTTTAAAGAACTTTAGTAACTAGGTATATCTACAAAAAGCTTGCATTTCATTATAAATATGTTTCTTTTATACCACTTATACAATTTTGATCATTTTCTATACTACACGTATGTTTCTGAAATATACAAAAATGTGAATATATTAAGCAATTTTAACTCTTCTAAGTTTCATAAATAATCAACCTTATAATTATAAATTTTTAGTAAACAGAATGTACAAGCAGTCTAAAAAAGAGTATAGTTCGCCTATCAATATTACGGCATTAAAAAGGGGAAGAAATGAGCTTTTTAATAAATCTAAACGAGGGTACGCAGTTTATAATTGAACTGATAATCGTACTTATTTGTCTGTTCTATGGGGCAAAAAAAGGTGGTATGGCTTTAGGGCTTTTAGGAGGAATTGGGCTTTTTGTATTTGCCTTTGGATTCCATATGCCTTTAGGAAAGCCAGCTGTATCAGTTATGCTAACTATACTTGCAGTTGTGAGTGCTTCAGCTACTTTGCAAGCTAGCGGGGGCTTAGATGTCATGCTTCAAATCGCAGAAAAGATTTTGCGTAAGAATCCAAAATATGTAAGCATATTAGCACCACTTGTCACTTGTACACTAACTGTGCTTTGTGGGACTGGGCATGTAGTTTATACAGTACTACCCATAGTTTATGATATAGCTATAAAAAATAATATACGTCCAGAACGCCCAATGGCAGCAAGCTCTATATGCTCACAACTTGGCATCATAGCCTCTCCAGTAAGCGTAGCTGTAGTTACACTAACAGCGTTTTTAATAAATGACAAAACCCACTTAGCTGGGTTTGATGGCTATGTAGACTTGCTAAAAATCACCATACCTGCTACTTACATAGGTGTGTTAGCAGTTGGAATCTACTCTATGTTTCGCGGTAAGTCACTAGATAAAGATAAAGCTTTTCAAGAAAGATTAAAAGATCCAGAGTTTAAAGCTCACTTATATGGAGATACTGGAGAAAGCTCACTAATTGGCAAAAAGCTAGCTAAAAGACAATGGGCTGCTATGTGGATCTTCTTAGGGGCTATAGTCATAGTTGCGATACTTGGCTACTTTAAAGAGTTAAGACCAGTCTTTGAAGTACACGGTAAGATGAAAGCTATGAGTATGGTAGATATCATACAAATCTTCATGCTACTAGCTGGTACTTTCATACTTATCTTTACCAAAACTGATGCTTCAAAAATATCTCAAAATGCCATCTTTAAGTCAGGTATGATAGCCTTAGTAGCCGTCTTTGGAATCTCTTGGATGGCAGATAGTATGTTTGGAGTTCACACTCCTATGATAAAAGCCTTACTTGGCGATATAGTCGCACAGCACCCTTGGACTTATGCCATAGTGCTACTTATCATCTCAAAGTTTGTTAACTCTCAAGCTGCAGCCTTAGTAGCCTTTGTGCCACTAGCTATAGGTATAGGAGTAAGCCCAGGTATCATAGTAGCTTTTGCTTCAGCTTGCTATGGCTACTACATCTTACCTACTTACCCAAGTGACTTAGCAGCCATACAGTTTGATAGATCAGGCACTACACGTATAGGCAAGTTTGTTATAAACCATAGTTTTATAATACCCGGTCTTCTAGGAGTTATCGTAGCTTGTATCTTTGGATATCTAATAGCTGCTGCTGCTGGATATGTAAGCTTATAAGATTTTGGTGATATGTATAAGATAGCCTTTATGGCTGTCTTAAAATCTAGATTCTAAAGAGATAAGGTTTTAGTTTTTACTAAAACTTTTATCTTGATACTTTTTTATACACTAAGCTTTATCTTATCATCTACTTAGTAGTTGGTATGCCTTGGATTAGCTATATCTTTCCACATCTTGGAATGAAGTAGCTTTTATCTTTTATTAAATATTTTTTAATAAACCCTAGCGGTAAGACTACCTGCTAGGGGCTTTATATATCATTGTTTTACTACATTTAAGTTTATATCTTGTGAGTAGTATATGACTTTTGTGTCATGATTTTTTGTCCTTTATCGTAATGACTTTAATAAAAACAGATTCCAAAAAGCTTTTATCTATCATCCCTACACCATCTTCTTATTAGCATCATTTATCTAAGTTATACCATTAGCTTGTTCTTTTATAGATTTAGCTATGAAGTAAAGTCCATAAAAAGCATATTGCAAAGACTTCTTAGTTTATGAGATAAGTTTAAAAGAGTTGTCTTAAGGGCTTCTTTTTAGTAAAAGATGCTTTATTTTTTGATGTTTGGCTAATATTAAAAAGTCCTTAAGGCCTTTAAAAATGTTACAATTTAAACTACTTCTTTAAAAGTAAGGACTTTTATATGATAAAGCCTTTTAACCTAGTCATATTACTTAGTGGAGCTGGGAGTAATGCCTTAAATCTAATAGGGCACTTTCATGATAAAACCTACTTTGATAAGCATACCTTTGTATCAAAAGTTATAAGTAATAATCCTGATGCTAAAGGGCTTTTAAAAGCACAAAGCAAAGGCGTAAAAACTGCTATCTTAAATCATAAAGACTTTATTAGAAGAGAAGACTTTGATAGCGTTCTTGCTAACTTAGTCTTAGAATCTTCTCCTAATCTTATCTTGCTAGCAGGCTTTATGCGTGTCTTAAGTGAGGCTTTTTTAAGCAGGATAAAAGTCCCTATATTAAACATACACCCTTCACTTTTACCCCTCCATAAAGGTGCTCATGCTATAGAAGATAGTTTTAAAGATGCTAGTCAGTTTGGTGGGGTTAGCGTGCACTACGTGACTAAGGAGCTAGATTCTGGAGCCATCTTAGTGCAAGAAAAGATTCCAAAAGCTAGCAATATAAAAGATTATGAAAAAGATATACACGACTTAGAGTATAAACTCTATGTTGAAGCAGTCTTAAAAGTGCTTAAGGGAAGTTAGTTTGCATAAGATTATAACCATAGAGAACTTGCTAGATATACTAAAAACTCAAGCACTTGGTTTTATCATATCTTTATGCTTGTTTTTTTGCATACTGCTACTTTTTGAAGTTTTTAGTAAAGGTAGGATTATAAGCTTAAAAGTCCTTGGGGCGTGGGTCATTAGCGCGGTGCTTATGCTTTTATTTTTATATAAGTCTAATGACTACAGTAAGGCTATAGCTATCAACACTGAGATAGTTTTAGTAGTTGTTAGTTTTGTTATCTTGCTTTTATTTTACATTTATGAGCTTTTTATGACTAAGCCAAAAAGGCTACGCAAAAAACGCTATGGTAAACATCAGTGGTGGGTAAGTATAGTTAGCTTTATAGTCTTGCTAGCATTTTGTTTTTTAGGATCTGTGCTTTTATATGTCGTAGGGATAGTTTACTATCTATAAGATAGGGAGTGCTCTTAGTAGTAAGTGTGTAGCAACTTAAAGCACTGCAAGTACACTACCTTCAGTTAAGAAGGCTTAAGTGTTTTTAAGGTGTAGTTACAAATAGATTCTATCTACCATCTTCTAAAGCAGCCCCACCACCAACTATATATCCAAGCTTAACCTTACCACTACCTACTTTAAAAGCTTGCATGAAGTCTAAATTAGCTGAGTAGGAAGGCTTAGAGGTTTTTAGGGTTTGGGAAGACGCACTTGCATTAGCCGAGGCTGCTAGTCCCATAGTGCTTGTGTTATTAGTACTAAAGATGCCAGTTCCTAGCTTTAAGTTTGCATTAGGACTTACTTTTGGAGTGGTGCTTTGTGAGTTTGAGGCACCATTAATATTAACCCCACTTCCAATCCCAACTATAACTTTAGGACCATTAATATCATAACTGCTTGCTTCTTGTGCTAAAGCACTAGAAGCAAGAGAGCCCAAAACTAGGGCAGTGCTTAAAAGTATGTTTTTTATCATGCTATATCCTTAGATTAAGGTAAAGTTATATTTTACTATAGTTTTATATGCCTACTAGATTCTTTAAAGCCTAGAAGGAGAAAATATTTTAAATTTTAGCCTTATTAGCATAAAAGTTAAAGTTTAGCTTTACTAACTTTCCTTTTTTTAGTTTTTGATAGAGTCTTACTCCCTAATCTCTTGTTTGACCTTAAGTTGCTAGAAGGACTTTTTCTTTTAGCGTGAGCTTGACATCTTAAAATACACTCTAGTTACAAAGCCCAAACTGCCTATAAAATTAATCTGCTTACGTGTAGAACTAGTGCCCAAAGTAGTAAGCATAGTTTAAGGTTATATCGCTTCCGGGAAGTAAGGAGTTTGAGTTAACAAAGTAGTACTGAAACTCAGCTGATACACTTTGGTTGTTTTTTATGAAGTTTATCACTCCAAACTTAGCAGTTGGCATTATGCTAGCTGGCTCATCTACCCCAGCTTGCTGTCTAGCGATGCTACCTCTACCGGCGTTATTGTTACTATCAAGACTTCTTACAGATATACCAGTTCCTAAAAGATAGCCTATCTTTACAGTGCCATCACCTATATCAAAAAGCTGCATGAAAGTAAGGACTATAAAGTACTGTGGGGCATAAGTAGTAACAGAGGTTAGATTACTAGCTCCAACTCCACCAGTTGCCATAAACCCAACATAGCTAGAGTTACCGGGAGCAAAGTAAGCACCGCCTATTTTTAAGTTCATATCTAGCCCAGCAGATGAAGGCGAGTTTGGATTATTAGAGACATTTATACTACTACCAACTCCAGCACTAAGCACTAGTCTAAGACCATCAATGGGAAAGCGTCTATTAGTCTCACGGTTTGACTTAGGTATAAAGTCACTATCATCGTCATCAGTAGCGTCATTTAGAGCTAAGTCTTTGATACTAGAAGCCTTTATGGCTTTATGTGAAAGCACTTCTTTGTGCTGTGCTTTTTGACTTCTTTTAGGCGTGTGCTTTTTGGCAGTTATATCTTTTTTGATAGTGGTTTTTGGTGTAGTTTCAGCCCTAACCTCTCTTGCTAGGCTAAGACTACTTAAGGCAAGTATCATACTAAAAGCTATGGCAGTTTGTTTTATCATATGAGACCCTTTTCAAAAATAATTATTAGACTTTGAGACTTTATCATTATTGTATATATGTGCAAAATGTTTTTTGCCTTTTATGGTTCAAGTTGATACTTATAATGAATATATTTTTATACTTTAGATCTTATAGTATTTTAAAAACTATATAGTTAACCCATACTTGCCCTTCAAAGCCCACATTTAAGCTTTATAATAACCTTCCATAGGTATAATCTAACTCAAAATATCATAAGGCTTATTAAGATCAATGAAACACACAAGATACATATTTGTAACCGGAGGAGTTTTAAGCTCTCTTGGAAAGGGCATAACTTCTTCTTCTATAGGAACACTTTTAAAGCACGCTGGCTTTAGTGTATCCATACTTAAGATCGACCCTTACTTAAACATAGACCCGGGCACTATGAGCCCACTAGAACATGGAGAAGTTTTTGTAACTAAAGATGGCGCAGAAACAGATTTAGATATTGGGCACTATGAGAGGTTTTTAGATACTTCTTTTATAAAAGAAAATAATTTCACAACCGGACAAGTCTATCTTTCAGTTATAGAAAAAGAAAGAAAAGGAAACTATCTAGGTAAGACTATACAGATAGTTCCTCACATCACAGATGAGATAAAGCACAGAATAAAGGCTGCTAGTAAGGGTAAAGACTTTTTGATAGTTGAGCTTGGAGGCACAGTTGGAGATATAGAAGGTATGCCTTTTTTAGAATCTATACGCCAGCTAAAGCATGAACTTGGTGATGATGCTATAAGTATACATGTGACCTTAGTCCCTATGATCCATACTGCTGGTGGCGAGGTTAAGACTAAGCCAACCCAGCACAGCGTTCAAGAGCTTAGGCGTATAGGCATAAGCCCTCAGATAATAGTTGCAAGATGTGAAAAAGCCCTTGATTCTGAGATCAAAAAAAAGATAGCACTTTCTTGTGATGTAGCACATGTTATAAGTGCTTGGGATGCAGCAAGCATCTATCAGTGTCCACTTAACTTCATGCAAGAAAAGATACTTGATGCCATAGCACAAAGCTTTCACATGCCTAGCTTTAAGACTGATATAAGCGAGTGGGACTTGCTAGTTAAAAAGATACTAAGCCCAACAAAGAGCGTAAATATAGGCTTTGTAGGCAAGTATCTAAGCTTAAAAGAATCTTATAAGTCCTTGATAGAAGCACTAACTCACGCAGGGGCTAACTTAGACACTAAGATAAACATACAGTTTATAGATTCCGAAAAGCTAACTGATGCCAATATAGACGTACTTGATGGCGTGGATGCTATCTTAGTGCCGGGCGGTTTTGGAGAAAGAGGAGTTGAAGGCAAGCTTAGGGCTATAAAGTACGCAAGGACTAATGATGTAGTCTATCTTGGAATCTGCCTTGGCATGCAGCTAGCTATGATAGAGTATGCAAGGGATGTACTAGGTCTTAAAGATGCAAACTCTAGTGAGTTTGACCCTAACACAGCTAATAAAATCATCTACTTAATTGAAGAGTTTTTGGACAAAGAGGGCAAGCATCAGTTTAGGACACACAACTCTCCTCTTGGAGGCACTATGAGGCTAGGGGAGTATGAGTGTGAGTTAAAGCCCGGAAGTAAACTTGCTAAAGCTTACTTAGATTCAAAAAAGACAGTTTTTGAAAGACACCGCCATAGATATGAGGCAAACCCCGCGTATAAAGATAGGTTTGAAAAAGAAGGTCTTATAGTTAGTGGGAGCTGTGATGGACTTATAGAGGCTATAGAGCTAAAAGACCATAAATGGTTTGTTGGGGTGCAGTTTCACCCAGAGTTTACAAGTCGCTTGCAGAATCCTAATCACGTAATTTTAGAGTTTGTAAAACAGGCATTAAAAAATAAGCGCGTTTAAAGAAGGTTTATCATGGATAAAAATGTTAGACCTTCAGCCCAAGATCATAGTAGTACCTTTAAGACTAGCACTTTTAGTGCTAGCAACTCAAGTGATATATCTTTAAAAAGCAACTTAAACCCTAGCTTTTTGGATGAAGTGCCCACCCTTAAACATATAAATGACTTAAAAAGAATCTTAGATGGTAGAGTAGAGGACTTTGAGATAAACCATATATCTCAGATTCCAAGTCATCTTGAGATGAAAAATATCAAAGAAGCTTCAAAACTAGTCGCAGAATATATAAAACAAGATAAGCATATAATGATAGCTGGGGACTATGACGCAGATGGAATCTGTGCTAGTGCTATCATGCTTGATTTTTTCAAGTACATTGGCTATGAAAATGTCAGCTTTACTATACCAAATCGCTTTAAGCACGGCTATGGATTTTCTGAAGTCTTATTCTTAGAAGAGCTTGAAAACAATCCAGATATAGCCTTAATCATAACTGTGGATAATGGCGTTTCAAGTTTTGAAGCAGGAAAGCTTTGTGCTAGTAAAAATATACGTTTTATCATCACAGATCATCACACTTTGCATCAAGACGAAGATGGCAAAGAGCTAATACCACCTTGTGATTTTTTAATAAATCCTAAGCAAGAGACTTGCAACTTCCCTTATGAAGAAGTGTGTGGGTCGCTAGTTGCGTGGTACTTTACTAGAGGTATAGCTAGTAGTTTAGATATAAAGTTAGAGAATTGGCAAAGATCAAGCCTTGTATTTTTAGTAGGCATCTCTATCATCTCAGATGTTATGCCTCTTAATGCGCTAAATCACACTATATGTAACTATGCCATAAAGAGTTTTCATCATCAAAAAAGACCTTGCCTTGAGACCTTTAAAAGAGGCTTTTATATATCAAAGGCAGATTCTACGATGTTTGGCTTTAAGCTAGCCCCTCTTTTAAACTCAGCTGGCAGGATGGATGATGGTAAAGTGGCTTTGAAGTTTTTGCTAGCAAGGGATGAAAAAGAGGCTTACTACTACTTTAAGATTCTAAAAGATCTTAATCAAAAAAGAAAAGTCTTACAAGAAGAGGTCTTTCAAGAGGCTTGTGAGACTATGATAGAGACGCCTAATCTTATAATGGCAGTTGGTAAAGACTGGCATGAGGGCGTTATAGGTATAGTTGCAGGAAGATTAGCTGATAAGTACAAAAAGCCAGCCTTTGTTTTAACTAAGTCAAAGATTGAAGACTATAAAGGTAGTGGTAGAAGCTTTGAAAATGTAGACTTAATAGCAAGCGTGCAAAAGCTTTCTCATCTTTTAAACCGCTTTGGTGGTCATACCGGTGCAGTAGGACTTGCTTTGAAGTTTGAAAATGTACAAGCCTTTGTAGAAAGCTTTCAGCCAGTTTACTTTGAAAATAAAACTGAAACTAGCATCATAGGTAAGATCTCTCATAACCTTATAAACATGAACACCTTAAGGCTTTTAGATAAGTATGAGCCCTATGGTAACTCTAATACTATGCCTACATTTTATGCTGAGCTTTATATAAAGTCTTTTATCATGAAAAGTAAGTTTATAGAATTTCTTCTTTATAAAGGAGACTTGGAGTTTAAGGCTATGATGTTTGGGATAGAACAAAAGCCAAGGCATTTTGAGATAGGTGATATCTTGAGGTTTAGTTTTACTTTAAATCAAGATAGCTTTAATGAAAATAAAGTCGTACTTTTTATAAATAATCTATTTTAATGCCCTTTGTAAGAAGACTGCTAGATGTAAAAGAGCCTTGTAAAGCAAGCTTGTTTTTATCTAGGCTTTATGGGACTAATGAAGCTCAAAAGATACTTGATAGAGGGAGATTCTATCAAGATGGAGTTATTATAAGAAAGGGTATGGAGTTAAAAGCTAGCAAGGCTACTATGCTAGAGTTTGAGCCTATAGACCTTGGAATCTTGCCTTTTAGCGAGGGGCGATTTACTCCAGTTAAAGAGGGTGATACTAAAGATATAAACTTTATCATCTATAACAAACCACCTAATCTTTTAAGTCACCCAAAAAAGTTAGATTCCACTCCTAGCTTGCTAGACCAAGTGAAGTTTGATAACTTAGAGGCTAATCTCGCCCATAGGCTAGATTATGAGACAAGTGGCTTAGTGCTTTGTGGGAAGGATAAAAAAAGCGAAGTCTATCTTAAAAACCTCTTCCAAGAAGATAAGATATATAAGGAGTATGTAGCCTTAGTTAAAGGCAGTCTTACTAAGGCTTTTATCATAAATAAGGCTATAACTAATAGGGAGCATAGTGGCGATTTATGTGTTAGAGGTAGGGCTTATGATGGGGAAGTGCTAAGGTTTGATCCTTATGAGTATAGTAAAGAAGAGCTTTTTGGCTTAGCTAAGACTTTGACTTTAAAAGCTGAGATAAACGCTAAAGGGGCCTTAACTATAGTCTATCCGCTAAAGTGTAATAACCTTTTTACAAGGGTGCTTTTAGTGCCTTTAACTGGCAGAACCCATCAGCTTAGAATCCATCTAGCTTCCATAGGCTATAAGATAGTTAATGACTTTCTTTATGGCGTAAGTGATGAAGAGGCAAGAAAGTATCTTGATACAAAAGAAGTCTATCTTGATTCTAAGGCTAAGCCTAAGGCAAGGCTTATGCTGCACTCTTATAAGCTTGGGTTTGAAGGCTTAGAGTTTTGTGCTAAAGAGGATTTTTAAGAATCTATTTATAAAACTATAAGCTTAAAGTTATATAATTATAGTTCGTGTAAAAAACACACATACTTTCCTAATAGGTTGAGCGTAAGCTTTAAAAAGTATGGAGGAAAAAACCTTAACACAAGTTACAAGGAGAAATTATGGTAACAATGAAAGACTTACTAGAGTGCGGCGTACATTTTGGACATCAGACAAGAAGATGGAATCCAAAAATGAAAAAATATATCTTTGGTGTTAGAAAAAACATACACATCATAGACTTACAAAAAACTTTAAGATATTTTAGATACATCTACAACGTAGTAAGAGATGCTTCAGCCCAAGGCAAAAGCATAATGTTTGTGGGTACTAAAAAACAAGCAAGCGATACTATAAAAGAGTATGCTGAAAAAGTTGGCGCACCTTATGTAAACTACAGATGGCTTGGTGGTATGCTTACAAACTTTAGTACTATCAAAAAGTCAGTTAGAAAGTTAGAAGCCATAGAAGCTATGGAAGCAAGCGGGCAAATAGACTTACTAACTAAAAAAGAAAGACTTATGATAGAGCGTAAAAAAGATAAGTTAACTAAGTATCTTGGCGGTGTTAGACATATGAAAGCAGCCCCAGATATGATCTTAGTAATAGACGTAGTAAAAGAAAAAATCGCAGTTGCTGAAGCCAGAAGACTAGGTATGCCTGTAATTGCTTTACTTGATACTAACTGCGATCCTGATGTTGTTGACTTCCCAGTACCGGGCAATGATGATGCTATACGTTCTATCCAGCTTTTCTGCAAAGAGATGAGTGATGCCATCATTGAAGGTAGAGAGATGAGTGGTGAAAAAGATAAGCAAGAAGAAGATAGTGAAGTTGAAAGTGCATCTGAAGAGAAAGAAGCAACAAAAGAAGAAGAAACTTTAGTTTTAGACGCTATAGAAGAAAAACCACTTTAATAAAGGAAGCTGGATGGAAATTAGTGCAAAATTAGTAAAAGAGCTAAGAGATAAAACAGATGCTGGGATCATGGAGTGCAAAAGTGCTTTAAAAGAAGCCAGTGGTGATATAGAACAAGCCGTAGAGATACTTCGCAAGAAGGGTCTAAGCAAGGCTGGTAAAAAAGGCGATAGAGTAGCAAGTGAAGGCGTTATAGCTATGAAGATAGCACCTGATTTCAAAAAAGCTACTTTGATAGAGTTAAACTCAGAAACTGACTTCGTTGCTAAAAATGATGGTTTTAAAGACCTAGTGGCTAAAACTTTAGACCTAGTTTTTGAAAACTCAATCGATGATGTTAGCAAGCTTTTAACTCAGCAAATCGAAGGCATGAGCTATGAAGAGTATCTAAAAAGTAAGATTGCAACTATTGGTGAAAATATAGTTGTAAGAAGACTAAGAACTTTTACTTGCGATGCAAATCAAATAGTAAATGGTTACGTACATCACAACTTTAAACTAGGTGCCCTTATCAAGATAGAATCTCCCAAAGCTTCTGAGTTTATAGAAGTAGCTAAAGGTGTGGCTATGCATGCTGCTACTATGAAGCCAAGTTATCTATGTCCAAAATGCGTAAGCGATGAGGTTATAGCTAAGGAAACTGAGATAGCAAAAGAGTTGCTAGCAAAAGAAGGCAAGCCAGAAAATATGTGGGAAAAAATCCTACCGGGGAAAATCGCTAAGTTTTATGAAGAAGTTACTTTGCTAAAACAAAAATATATCTTAGATGATAAAAAAAGTATAGAAGCTTTTGTTAATGACTCTGCAAAAGCACTTCAAACTACTGCTAACATAGTTGACTTTGTAAGATTTGAACTAGGTGAAGGCATAGAGAAAAAAGTGGATAACTTTGCTGAAGAAGTTGCCGCACAAATGAAGTAGCGCCATTTAAGCTTTTATAAAACTAAGACTTTAAGAAGTCTTAGTTCTTCTTTCTTTTTTATTTACAATCCATTTCACTTTATAGTTTTTTAGTCTTTTATATTTAAATCAATCCTTATTAAATTTGACTTATTGATATCAAGAAATCTTGATAATATAAAAAGCTTACAAAACTTTTAAAGTGTAATATTATTTTAATTTTTATTGTTAATTCATAATATTAAAGGATAATTATTATTATTAATCTTATTTTAGTAAACTTTTATTTTACTAAAATAAGATTTTTCTTCACTTTTATTTTATAAAGTTCATATTTTTGTGACTATTTTAATATTTTTAAAGATAAATTCCAAAGTCTCCTTAACTTCTTACTTATAATAATTGCTAGCTAGTCTAGTGCTAGTATGCTTTATAGCAGGGTATGGTAGCCATTAGGCTATGCTAAAAATTTTTCAATGAGTGTTTTAATACATTACATTAACAAGGAGTAGGAAAATGAAAAAAGTAGTAATTTCTGTTTTGCTTGGTGCGTTTGCATGTGGCGCTTTAGCTTTTGGAGCTAACGCACAGATGGATATGCATGGCGATAAGTCTATGAATATGGATAAAAAAGAAATGCACATGGATAAAAAGTCTATGGACAAAAAAGACATGCATATGCACAAGTCTATGGAACACAAAAAGATGCATGAAAAAAAGAGCATGAGTAAAAAAGAAATACACATGGATAAAAAGTCTATGGATAAAAAAGACATGCATAAATCTATGTAGTAAGCTAGTCTCATAAAAGTATTTATCCCTAGAACTTTAAAGAGACTAACTTTAAAAGCGTCAAAACCCTTGCAAGCAACTAGCGTTAAGAACGTCTAGTTTTGCAAGGATGAAACATAATATCACTAGAGGTTTAATCTGTTTTATAAACCTACTTTTAATGCTTATAAATAGAAGTAAAAAAGCTTATATCTCTTTAAAAGTTTAAGATAATTTTAATTTTTAGTATATATTTTTTACTATTTTAAAGATGCAGTATTATTCTTTTATATAAAGTTTAGTTTTTATTTACTATTTAGATTCTTTTTCATTAACCAATCTAGCCTTAAAAGTATATTTTTATAGTCAAGATAAGATTTTTTGATAACCACTATTTTTTTAGTCGCCTTTTTGGAAAAAATTCTCACTTTCTTACATATAATACCCCCTAGACTACTACCACATGACAATTGTATAAACCTCTCTTGTTTACTGGTTTATGGGTTGTGTTTGGGCAACTTGCTGTGGTTAGCTTGTCTATATCTTGTTAAGTGGATGCCAAGAAGCATCCTTATTGCTTAGGAGTAATAAATGAAAAAAACAGTAATCTCTGTAGTGTTAAGTGTTATCGCATCTAGTGCTATAGCTTTCGCAGCTAATGCATCTGATATGCATGCTGATAAATCAATGGATATGCACGGTCATCACAAATCTATGTCTATGGGTAAAACTATGGAAATGGATGGCTTAAAAATTAAAGAAATAGACGGTTTAGCATCTCCGGAGAGTGTATTTGTAACTAAACATCACGTTTATGTAACTAACGTTGGTAAATTTGCTCCTATAGCAAAAGATGGCGACGGTTTTGTAAGCTTGCTTGATCATCATGGTAATATCATCCACAAAAAATGGATAACTGGACTAGATGGCCCTAAAGGTATGAATATGATAGGCGATACACTTTACATGGTAGATGTAGGTGTTATCAAAGGCTTTAACATCAAAACTAAAAAACAAGTTTTTAACCTACCAGTTAAAGGTTCAATCTTCCTAAACGACATAGCAGTTCTTAATGACCACACTTTACTAGTAAGTGATACTGGTACTGGTCTTATCTTAAAAGTAGACGTTAAAGCTAAAAAGTACAGCACTTTAGTTAAGATAGATTCAGCACTTGGCGGGCCTAATGGCTTAGTTCTTGATGGTGATGAGCTTTATATAGCTGGCTATGATGCAAGTGGTAAAAACGCAGCTAACCTTATGAAATACAACATGAAAACTCAAAAACTTGAAGTATTTAGTGGTGTAAAAGGTGAGCTAGATGGTCTTCAAAAAGAATCAAATGGAAGCTTCCTAGTAAGCGACTGGAATGGCTTGAACTTCACTTCTACTGATGGAAAACTTTACAGAGTACAACCAGATGGTAGTTATAAAGAGATCAAACTTCCAGTAAAACTTAGAGCACCAGCTGATATATTCTTACACCACGGTGTACTTTGGATACCAGAAATGCTAGGTAACAAAGTTTTAAGAATAGAAGGCATAGAGCACAAATAGTTTTTATAAAACTTTAGCACTTTAGCTAGATTTACCCTAAGTCCCTTAGCTTTAAGGGGCTTAGATCTTAGATACAACCTTTTTCTTCTTTTCTTTTATCCCAATTTTTAGAATCTATTTTTTCTTAAACTCATGCACTAAGAAATCTGAAGTATTAATTAAGTGATTAATTTTTATATGCAGATTGTAGTTTTATTACAAAGATATATTACATCATAGTTTGCTAAGGGCAAACTATGATGTAAGCGGATATGAAAGCTTCCCTAGCCTTAATAATCCTTTAGATTATTCATCCTTTTAAAAGACTTCTCATGCCACCTACTTTAAACCTCCAGTAAGCCTCTATAACATTTCGCTTTAAAAACATAGGACCCTTTCCCACATAAAACTTATTAGGTCCTGTGCCAATACCTATGGCAAAGTCTTCTCCAAGCGAGCAAATCATCCCCTTAGATACAAACTTAAACTCTGCTAGCATCTTGCCTTCTATGATATTACTAAACTCTCCAGCAAGATACTTGCCTTGCTGGATGGCAATTTGTGCGGTTGGAGGTAGGGGCTTACCCTCTTTGTCTTTCATAAAAGAGCAGTCTCCTACTACAAAGATATGGTTAAAGTTAGGGGCATTTAACGTTTTTGTGACTGCCACTTTGTCTCTAAAGCTTTCTAGGATTGGTGAGTTTCCTATGACTGCATTACCCCTTACACCAACTAGCCATATGGCAAGATCGCTTTTTATATTAACCTCACTGCCTTTATAGTCACAAGTGATAGAATCTTGCTTTATCTCTAGAATCTTATGTTCAGTTTTAAGCACTACACCTAACTCAACTAGCTTTTTTTTAGCCACGTCTATTAGCTGTTGCGGGAAGGCTGCTATGATATTTGGCATGGCTTCTATGCAGTAGATATTAATGCTATCTTTTGGTAAGTTTTTATCTTCGCAGACTTTTTGGGCTAGGGATGATACTAGCTCTACTCCACTAAAACCACCTCCACATATAGCGATATCTACCTTTTCGCCCTTACTTGCTTTTATCTTTAGTAGTGTAGTAAGGCGCTCTTTTATAGCTAAGGCTTCTTTGTAGTTGCCACAAGTCATGGAGTTTAACTCAGCGCCTTTAATATTAAAAAACTCGCTATTAAACCCAAGTCCTACTACTAGCTTATCAAAGCTATAAGTGCCATTTTTGGTTATGACCTCATTTTGCCTTATCTCAGTTACTGTGTCTACTATTAACTCTACTTCTTTTGGAAGGGCTTTATCTAGCATAACTATGGCGTTTTTGTCCATGTTTCCAACTGCGACTTCGTGCAAAAGTACTGAAAAATAATGATATGGGTTGTTAGTTATAAGTTGTATTTGCACTTGTTTTAGCAAAGTGTGATTTAAAGACTTGATAAAAGACAAGCTAGCATATCCTGCACCTAGTACTACAATCTTTAATTTATTATTATCCATAACTCCCTCTTTTTGCCTATGGCATATGTTAGATTTACGTAAGCTTACTGATTTTAGCGAGATAAAGAGGATAATTCAGTAAAATATAGCTTCAAATTTTATTTAATTATATAAACAACAAAAGATAGACATGCTAGTAATAAAAGCTAAAAATGAATTAATAACAGTGCTAAATAGCCTAAAAACAGGCACTAAAAAGATAGGTTTTATCCCCACCATGGGTGCTTTGCATCTAGGCCATGCAAGCTTGATAGCTCAAAGTAAGAAAGATAATGACATAAGTGTGGTTTCTATCTTTGTAAATCCTACACAGTTTTTACCACATGAAGATTTAAGCAAGTATCCTAGGCCACTAGAAGCTGACTTAGCAGTTTGCGAAAAGCTTGGGGTTGATGTGGTATTTTTACCAAGCGTAGAAGAGATGTATGAAAAAGACCCTATAAAAGTTAGTGCACCTAAGTTTATGGGCTATGTTTTTGAAGGCTTTCTTAGACCGGGGCACTTTGATGGCGTTTTGACCATCGTTTTAAAGTTCTTTAATCTCATCTTGCCAGATAATGCCTACTTTGGTAAAAAAGACGCCCAGCAGCTTTTAATGATACAAAAGATGGTAAAAAGTTTAAACCTCCCTATAAATGTAATAGGCATGCCACTAATTAGAGATAAAGATAATCTTGCCTTTAGCTCTAGAAACGTCTACTTAAGCAAAGAAGGAAGAAAAGACGCCCTTTGTTTATCAGCTGCACTTTTTACCATAGAAGAGAGGGTAAAAAAAGGCATAAAAGATGTAGAAGCCCTTAAAAAAGGTGCTTTGGAATCTTTAAGTGAGGTTTATGTTGAGTACTTTGAGTTTGTAGATAAAGAACTTCATATAACTACTAAGCTAGAAGATTCTATAGTTATAGCAGTTATTAGGGTAGAAAATATAAGGCTTTTAGATAATCTTTGGATAAGTGATATCATGGATAAAGGAAGGTGTGTTTGAAAAATCTTGCCTTAAAATATATACTGGTTATGATGTGCCTTATAGTAGGCTTAAGTGCTAAGTACAACTCTTTAAATGAAGCTTTGAAAAATGGCACTTCAAGGGGCGAGGCCATGGTCTATGGCAACTACATGAAGCTTTTTAGCGGGCAGGCTGGATTCTATAACGATAACAACTTTGGCACAAAAACCTATCTAGGTGATAACTCCTATGTGCTAAGTTCAGTTGGTCTTGGCTATACTTCAGGCTTTTTTTACAATATAAGGGCTGCTATATCTTTTATGGCTTTGCAGAGTTTTTATAACTCAGGACTTGGTGCAAAAAAAGACTTTGGAAGTGATAGCACTGTGATGCTTGGGCCTAGCTTTTTAGAGTACTTTGATGGTGATACTGCTATAAAAGCAGGGCGTTTTATGCCTCTTAATCCATTTATCAACCACTTAATAGATGGTATATGGGTTAGAAACGCTTCATTTAATAACCTATTACTTGAAGGGATGTATGCTAAAAGTTTTGGTCAAGTGTCTTATTATCAGATACAGCCCTTTACGGACTTAGGACGTTTTGGACTTTATAACTTAGGCGTTAGATACTATCTAAGTGACTCTCAAAATGATATTAAAAACTCAAGCTATGTATATGGCTTTTGGTTTTACTCACCATCTATCTTTAATATGTTTGGAGCAAGGCTGCACGCCTTTACTAGGTTTAATAACTCTAGCTTTTATGTAGGGTTAGATTCAGGGATCGCTGCTAGTATGAAGCCAAGTTTTAGCAGCCCCGGGTTTGATAGCTATCTAGCTGATGTAAAGCTTGCTACTGGCTTTAAGTGGATAGATTTTTCACTAGGCTATGCAAGAAATGGTAAAAATGGCCTTGCAAGCCTTAATCTTTTGGGTATAGGTAACTCTGTGCATGGTGGTTTTGAACAAAGCCTTAATAATGTCTTGCCATTTTTTATCTGGGGAGGCAGGGCTTTTAAAAGCGGGAGTAATGCAAACTTATTGTATGGAGTAGGGCAGGTTAAAGCCTTTTCAGATAAGCTTTCTTTATATCTAGTATATGGTGCTACATTTTTTGACTATGTGAGTAATGCTATATCTAAGCAGTATGTACAAAATGAGCTTGACTTAATGATAGATATGCAAATAGTTAGCAATGTCGGCTTTATCATCTATCTAAGTAGCACTCACTTAAGCAAGTCGCCACTTCCTAATACTTTTGAGGCAACTGGCGGCTTAAGGCTTAGCTTTTAAAAGCCTTTTAGCTAAAAACAAAGTAGCTTAAGCTAGCTTTAGATAAGAGGGGGGTTTCTTTCAAAGCTTGCAAGGCTTGCTACTTCTTTATCAGCCTTTAAAAGCCTTATAGCTTCTATATACTCTCCAACTCCCTTATCCCAAAGCATCCTAGCTATTAATAAAAAGTTTAGTTCACCTTCTGGCATAGAGCTAGGATAAAAGTGCTTTGTATCAACCCCTTCTCCATCTAGCTTAAAAGCCCTAGCTTCATCTATAAGCCTATGTTTTAAAAACTCCAATCTATCATCATCGTTTAAAAACCATACTTGTTTTGTGTGCTTTAAAGCTACTTTATACATCAAGCAAACTAGATTTTTTAAAATCTTTTTCTTAAAGCCTCCTTTTACAAAAACATAACCAAGCCCAGTGACCATAGAGATATGAGGTACTTTTAAAAGTCTTGAGGCAAGGGAGGCATAAATGACTGGCTTTATAGTGTAGTTAAAAACAAAGTCTGGTTTGTGGTCTTTTAAAAGCTTACATAAACTTAAAAGTAGCTTTAAGTCACTTAGTGGATTTAGCCCTTTGCTATTAACTTTTATCTCTATGCATCTTATGCCAAGGGCTTCTAGGCCTTCTGTAGTGGCATCTTTTGGGGCAAAGACTAGCACTTCATGACCTTCATCTATAAAGGATTTTAAGACTTCTTTTCTAAAGTTATACATGCCAAAACTAGTATTTGATATAAAAGCTAGTCTTTTTTTGCCACTTTTAAGACAAAACTTTCTTAGAGCTTTTTTGTAAGCATCTATTACAAAAGAGACTTCAAAGACTTTAGTAGCTAACTCTCTCCCACTCTCTCCCATCTGCTTTCTTTGAAGGCTAGTAAGTTTGATAAAAGCTTTTAGCCCTAGATATAAAGACTTGGCATCTTTTGGCTTAGTTAAGATTCCATTTTCTCCTATAGCAAAAGGCTTATCATCAAGCTTTAGCGTTGGTTTTATAGTATCTTTACAGCCACTTACATCAGTTGTAATGATAGGCTTTTGCATGGAGAGAGATTCTATTAAAACTCTTGGCAGACCTTCTTTATAAAAGCTAGGAAGCACGCAGCATGAAGATTTGGCTATAAAAGGGCGTACATCTTTACTTTCACCAAGATAGTTTACTAAGCCTTCTTTTTGCCACTTTAAAAGTGTCTCTAGAGATAAAGCACTTGGATTAGCGACATTAGCAGCACCTAGTAGATAAAAGTTTAGCTTTAAAGTTTTATCTTGCCTAGACTTAGGAGATAGGCTAGTAGATGCACATAAGTTAGACTGCGATGTTGGTGTGTTAGAGACTTTAGCTAACATCTAACATACCAGCTTTTGTGATTGTTTTCTACAAGACTTTAAGCAGCAAGTTGCATTAAAAACTGTGATGATGATGGATATAAAAAGCAAGGCTATAAATCCACTCTATATATAAAAGCTTTTGATAAAGAGAAGTGGTCTATGTTGTCAAGATTGACATTTGAAGGCACACCTTGGGCGATCTTAGTAAACTTTAAGTTTAGATGGGCAAGCTTATCTTGCAGGTGGGTTATTAGCACATCACTGCTTAAAGAAGGCGCAAAGGCAAAGATTATCTCTTCTATCTTTTCTTTTTCTATGCGTTTTATGAGCGCTTCGAAGTCAAAGTCTTTTATAGATTCTAAAACGCAGTACTTCCCAAAAAACTCTTTTAAACTTTCTATCAAAAAGATATCTTTTGGGTGGCCTACTATGCAAAGCTTGCCATTACTTCTCATAGAATCTACACATATATGGCAGACCTCTCCTTCTGAAAGACCCCCACAGATGTTGCACTTTCTAGTAGAGTGCAAGGCTTCATTGATACTTTCAGCTATATTCAGTCCTAATGCCACGTCATCTATACATAGCGTATAAGCCATCTTAAGGGCACTTTTTTTACCTATACTTGGTAGTTTGCTAAGTGCTTCTACTAGGTTTGAAAAAGAGTTTAGTTGTTTATCCATAGGCGCCATTCTATCAAAAAAGACTTCTTTTTTGATAGAATCTAAGGTTTAAAAATCCATATATTAAGGAAGATAATGTCTTCAGAGACTAGTTATTATGAGATATTAGAAGTAGAACAAGATGCAAGTGAAGAAGTCTTAAAAAAGAGTTATCGTAAGCTAGCACTAAAATATCACCCAGATAGAAATAAAGAGCATGATGCTGAAGAGCGTTTCAAGCTTATAAATGAAGCTTATGGAGTTTTAAGCGACCCAGAAAAAAGAGCCCTTTATGATAGATATGGTAAAGAAGGTATTAGCCAAGGTGCTGGCTTTAGTTCGTCTCAAGGTGGTTTTGGATCTATATTTGAAGATATATTTGGAGATCTTTTTGGAGGTAGTTTTGGCGGGTCAGCTAGAAAGGAAAAAGAGCACTTTTTATTTGAGTCTGACTTGCTTGTAGAGCTTGATGTAAGCTTTAAAGACGCTGTATTTGGTGCTAAAAAAACTATAAGAAATAAATACAAAAGCTACTGCAAAGCCTGCAGTGGCACTGGGGCAAAAGATGGCAAGCTAAAAACTTGTCCAACCTGTCAAGGAAGGGGCGTTATCTTTGCTAGGAATGGCTTTTTGCAGTTTCAGCAAACTTGTCATACTTGTCAAGGTAGTGGAAAAGTGCCTAGTGCTAAGTGTCCTAAGTGTCATGGAGAAGGCTTTGAGGTCTTAGAAGAGGACTTAGAGATAAGCATAAAAGCAGGAGTAGACACTGGGAATCAGCTAGTTTATAGAGGCAAAGGTAACTGTGTGAAAGAGGGCTTAAGGGGTGATTTGTACTTGCAAGTAAGGGTGGCAAAAGATGAGCACTTTATAAGGCATGGCAGTGACTTGTACTTGCAAATACCAGTCTTTTTTACAACTATAGTCTTAGGAGGGAGTATAAAGATACCTTCATTGCATGGTGAGCTAGAGCTAAAAGTCCCTCAAGGTGCGCAAAATGGTCATCAAGTAGTCTTTAGAGGTGAGGGTGTGCCTGATGTTCATAGTGGGGCTAAAGGCAGACTTATAGCTGAGCTTAAAGTCGAGTATCCAAAAAGCCTAACTGAAGAGCAAAAAGAGCTAGTCTTAAAGCTACAAGCCAGCTTTGGAGAGGCTAGTAAGCCTTATAAGTCAAGCTTTAAAAAGGCTTTTAAAAAGTTTTCTGACTGGGTTAAAAGGTGACTGTTTAAGAGAAAAAGCTAAGGTATTTTAAAAATGTGGAATCTAAAAATATCTGCTAGGTTTTATCGTGGGCGGTACCCATTTTTTGTAATGACTTAGCTTTTTAAGTTCCTATTTGTTTTTTTTAAGCGGAAGAGGGGGATGCTAAGATAAAGTGAAGTGGCTTGCTTTTTAACACTAAAGACTACATATTTGCCACAGGGCTAAACCCTTTGCAAATAACATAGCTTTTGGTAAAACACGTATTTTCAATCAAATATATATCATATAGTAATTGCTAGAAGGTATTTAGATAAGCGAAGCAATCAAGCTTTGAAAGTAAGTCTATTATTGAAAGTTTAGGCGATATCTTCTAGCTTTAAGCTAGGCTAGTTTGCTAACAAGTTTTAAGAGTGAAAGTTTTTTAAAAGAAGTAATAAGCTTCTTGGAATCTAAAAAGTCTAGATTCCAAAAAAAAGGACTGAGTGTTAGTTCTTACTTACCAAAGTAGTAAGCATAAGTTAGCATTATGTCAGAGCTATATGGGGCACCAGAGTTTTGTTGAAGGTAGGATACCCAGTCAAGTGAGAACTTTTGGTGGTTGTTAGCAAGGGCAGCTACGCCTACTTTTAGCGTAGGAAGTATGGTATAAGGTGTGCCACTACTATTAGAGTTTCTAACTGTCACACCAGCACCTACTGTATAACCCACTTTTGCGTACTCACCTGCTTGGAAGAGTTGTAAAAAGTCAAAGCTAAAGGCATACTGAGGAGTGTATGAGTTAGCAAAGTCTATATTTCTTACACCTATAGTAGAGTTAGCTTCTAGGCCTACTGTGCTGCCACCAGTTGCAGTTGAAAAGTAGGATATACCTGTTTTAAGCCCAAGGTTAAGACCAGAAGGTGGATTATTAATCGCATTTGGATCTGATGGTGATACACCTGCACCTATACCAACACCTAAAGTACCACCTAGCATGATTTTAAAGCCTTCTAAAGGTTTAGCGTTTTCTTTAGCTATAGCTGCATCTTTTGCAGCCTGCTCAGCACGTGCTTTTTCAGCCTTAAGTCTTTCAGCGCGAGCTTTATCCGCCCTTGCTTTTTCAGCACGGGCCTTATCTATACGTGCTTGTTCTGCCTTCGTAGCAGCTAGTGCAAATCCATTAAAACTAAGTATTAAGCTAGAAGCTAAAAGTATCTGTTTTACCATTTAAAATCCTTTTTTTTAAGTCTTTTGCGAGTTGCAATTTCGTTGTGGATATAATTGTGCCATCTTTTTTTTGGAAAATGTTTTAAGAATTTAAATAAAAAAATGAAAATAGTAAAAAAAAAGTTAATTTTTTGGAGATAATTAAACTTTACTTTCCTTTTTGAAAAATTTTATCTTGTTAAAATAGTTAAAAAAGGAAAGTAAAAGTTATTTATATGCTAGGAAGTTAAGCTAAAACCTAACTTTTAGCATATAAATTATATATAAATCATGATCGTTAAACTTGACCACTTTCATACATTGATCTAAGTTTTTTCTTTTCTTCACGCTTTTTAGCCTTAGCAAGCTCTTTTGCATGGTACTTTTTGATAGAAAAGCCAAAAAGCAAAGCAAGCTTAGGTGCCACAAACATCGAGCTGTAGGTACCAAACACAACTCCAACTAAAAGTGGGAGAGAAAAACCTATGATGATTTGTCCGCCAAAAATGTACAAAGTAAGCACAACAAGGAACATAGTTAGTGAAGTAAAAACTGTCCTTGAGAGGGTATTAGATATAGCTTCATTTATAGCGAGGTTTATATCATCAGTTTTTCCTTCTAGCATTTTCTCCCGTATCCGATCAAAGATGATTATGGTGTCATTAATCGAGTATCCTAGCAAGGTTAGCAAAGCTGCTATGACTTCAAGGTTTAAGTCTACATGAAAGACGATGACACTAGCAGCTGTTATAACTATATCATGCACTAGAGTTATGATGCTTGCTAGGGCAAAACGCCACTCATACCTAAAGCTTACATATGCCATCATGGCGATGGTTGCAAGACCTAAAGAAAGTATGGCACTTTTTGCAAGTTCATTACCCACTTTTGGGCCCACGCTGTCAAGCTTTCTTATATCAAAGCTTCCAGTATGGGCTAACTCTTTATGCAAGATTCCATCAAGGTCGTTCATCTTTACGCTTGCGTTATAAGGTAGCTTTATGATGACTTCTGTTTTGTTTCCAAACTCACTTACTTGAAAGTTATCAAATCTCTTGTCTTTATCAAGGGCTTTTCTTATCTCAGTTATAGGTGCTTCTTGTACGTTGTTATACTTTAACTGCGCCACACTTCCCCCAGCAAAGTCAACGCCCGGAGTAAAGCCTACGCCAAAAAAGAGCCATAGACAAATTATCACTAGTATTACAGATAAACTAAGACCGTACTTACTCCACTTGACAAAGTCAAAAACGGAGTGTTTTTTAAAGATTTCCATGTGCTACCTTTAGGTCTTTTTTATTTTGCTTGGTGAGTTCATTTTTTGTCTCATCTTTTTGTGAGGATTCAGGATGTAAAGTTATACCAAACCAGAAGTAAGTTCTATGGCTTCTAGCCATTTTCTCGCCTAACCATAAATAGATTCCATGAGTACCTATTATGGCTGTGATTATAGAAGCAAGGATACCTATACCTGTAGTTATGGCAAAGCCTTTTATAGCACCAGTTCCATAGATATATAAGAGTAAGGAAGCTATAAGAGAAGTTACGTTTGCATCAAAGATAGCCCTTGAAGCGTTCGCATAGCCCGTTTTGATGGAGTTTATAACCCCTAAGCCTTCTTTTAGTGCCTCCCGTATCCGCTCATTAATGATGATGTTAGCATCTACTGCCATACCAACAGTTAGCACTATACCAGCCATGCCCGGAAGCGTAAGCGTTGCCCCAAAGATAGCCATAACAGCAATTATTAAAAATAGATTTACTATCAAAGCTATACAAGCAAAAACACCAGCCATAGAGTAATAAGCTAGCATAAAGATAACAACTAGCACAAAGCCAGCTACTAAGGCTATAAAAGATGCCCTTATAGAATCTGCTCCAAGACTTGGCCCCACACTTCTTTTTTCTACTACGCTAACTGGCGCAGCAAGGGCACCACTTCTTAGAGTTATAGCTAAGTCGCTTGCTTGCTGCATAGTAAAGCCACCACTTATCTGACCAGTGCCTCCACCTATACGCTCTTGTATAACTGGGGCTGAGAAAACTTTGCCATCTAAGACTATAGCCATCCTCTTTTTTATATTATTAGCTGAAAAGTCAGCAAAGATCTTAGCACCCACGCTATTAAGCTGGAAGCTTACTACTGGTGATCCACTATCATGCCCTATCATAGCTTGGGCATCAGTTAGCATGGAGCCATCTATAATAGGTATGGCTTTAACTAAAAGCTTAGCTTGGCTTTGGTCGCTATAAGGAAGTATGGTATCTCCATAGCTTGTAGCCTCTGCCTCACTCATCTGTGCTACGCGTGGATTTCTATCCTCATCCACTGCCATTAACTCTAACTTTGCACTTCTTGATATTAGATCTATTAGCCTTTGTTGTTCGGCATTGGTTTTTATGCCGGGCATTTCAACAAGGATTTGATCTTCTCCTTGCCTTGAAACGCTAGGCTCACTTAGTCCAAACTTATCAAGTCTGTTTCTAATAGTAGCTATGGCTTGATCTAGTGCACTTTTTGCTGTCTTTAGTCTTTCTTCGTCACTTAAGGTTATGGCATAAGAGTTTGCATTTTTCTTAACTACTATGCCTTGTATATCACTAAGGATAGAATCTACTTTTTTAGATTCACTAGAATCTAAGATATTAAAAGTTAGTGAGTTGTTAGTTGTTTTAAGACCAGAGATTAGTACATTTTTATCTTTTGTTTGGAAGTTGATAGCACTTGCCATAGATGTATACTTACTTTTTATAGCAGCCTTAGTATCTACATTTAAAAGCAGACTTAAACCACCTTGTAGATCAAGCCCAAGAGTGATCTTAGGCATGTCTTTAAACTGATTACCCCCTTGGAAAAAAGAAGGTATGCTTAAGACTACACCTAAGATAGCAGCAATTATTAGAGTAAGAAGCCTATAGTTAAAAGGCTTCTTTTTAGCGGGTGAGTGAGGTTTTAGCTGTGCCATTTACTTGCGGTCTTCATCTTTAGATTCTACACTTTTAGAATCACTTGCTTCTTCTTCAAGCTTTTTAGCTTTAGCCTCTTTCTTTTCTTCTTTTTTCTCTTCTATGGTTGCTATTTTTTCTTCTATAGCTTTAGCCTCTTCTTCTTGGTGCTCTTTAGCACCTAGTTTGTGGTGTTCTCTTTTAGCTTCTTTTTTCTCAAGCTTTTTTTCCTCTTTGATTTTTTCTTTGTCTTTTGTAGGCTCAGAAGCACTTGGCAAGTCATTTATATCATCTATCTTTGAGGCAACGTACTCTCTAGCGACTTTTACTTTTGTGTCTTCGTTAAGTTTAACTGTGATGAAGTTTTCTTCTGCTTTTATTACTTCGCAGATAAATCCGCCATTAGTTATTATCTTATCTCCCTTTTTCAGATTATTAATCATCTCTTTATGTTTCTTTTGATTATTTCTTTGCGGCCTTATAATAAGGAAGTAGAAAATCAAAATGATGATTATTAGAGGTATGATTGAGGTGAGAAACTTAGTGTCCATAAAAGTCCTTTTTGGTGATGTAAGCTTTTATTCTATCAAATCTTAGTTTTGATTTTGTTATAAAAGTATAAAAATATAGCGCCAATTATTCCAGCGACGACTGAAGCTATAAGAATTGAAATCTTAGCTAGGTCTTTTGAATCTTCTGGGACAAAGGCTAGATTTGAGACAAATATAGACATAGTAAATCCAATGCCAGCTAGTATACCAGCCCCTAAGATGTGCATCCAAGATATGCCTGTTGGCCTTTTTGCTATGCCTAATTTTTCGCATAAAATAGTAGTTATGATGATACCAAGAGGCTTTCCTACCACAAGACCAAGCACTACACCTAAGAATATATGATCGATTCCAAGATTAAAGCTAGAGCTTATAGTAACTCCGGCATTTGCAAAGGCAAAAACTGGCATGATGAAGTAAGCAGACCAAGGTGCTATCATATGTTCTAGCCTTAAAAGTGGGCTTTGTACTTCTTTGGAAGTGTTTCTTAAGTCATGCAGGGCGTGATTTTTCTCATCATCTAAAAGCACAGAGTTGCTATCAGGGCTAATCTTAGCCGCTTCTTTTAACTTAAAACTAAAAAAGTTAAAGTCTTTTTTAGCAGTTGCAGGTATGCAAAAGGCAAGCACAACTGCGGCAATGGTTGCGTGTATATGGCTAAAATGTACACTAAACCATAAAAGCACGCCAAAGATTAGATACACAAAAAGGTTTTTAACACCGAGTCTGTTTATGATTATTAGTATGATAGTTATTATGACTGAGATTCCAAGCCAGATAAGATTTAAGTCATTAGTATAAAAGATGGCTATAACTAAGATAGCACCTAAGTCATCTGCTACTGCAAGGGTTACTAAAAAAAGCTTTAAGCTAGTAGGGACGTTTTTCCCTAGCATCATCATAACGCCTAAGGCAAAGGCTATATCTGTAGCCATTGGGATTCCAAAGCCATGATAACTACCTGTGCCCTTATTTAAAAAGAAGTAGATTAGACCCGGGGCTATCATACCGCCAATGGCTGCCATGACTGGAAAGGCCGCTTTTTTAAAGCCATTTAGCTCGCCAAAAAGTATTTCTTTTTTGATCTCAAGCCCTACCATAAGGAAGAAAAAGGCCATCAAAACGTCATTAACCCAGTGGTTTAAACTAAAGCCATAAAACACTCCATGAAAGGTTACTCCAAGGTCGCCTTCAAAGAACTCATGATATAAGTCTTTAGCAGGGGAGTTAGCAACAATCAGTGCTAAAACACCGCAGATGAATAAAAAAATACCGCCAAAAGATTCACTTGTTATAAAGTGATATAAAGCTCTTCTTAGTTTCATATTACTCCCTCTAGTCCTTAGAAATTGGGTTAACTTCTTTTTAATTTAGCATAAAGCCTATAGATTTGCTACTATCAAAGTTGCCATCTCTTTCATTTTGGATAGATTCTAAAAAGTCGCTTAGGCAAAATGTAGAATCTTTTCTCGCTGCAACTTTATAGGCTGTGTTTTTAACTATAAGGCTTATTTGCCCACCACTTAACTCATAAGCACTAAGCTCAGCTAAAAGTTCATCTTTGCTTTTATCAAACTTGGCATTTTTTGGAAGGTGAAGTTCCCAGATTTTTAGTCTGTTTTCCTTAGTTGGGCTGTCAAATCTTATCTTATAGTTAAAACGCCTTGAAAAAGCACTATCAAAACTATCTAGTAAGTTAGTAGTGGCAATTAGGATTCCATCAAACTTTTCAAGCTGCTCTAAGAAGATATTTTGCATTTGATTATGCATCTTATCTACTCCACTTAAGCCACCTCTTGCACTTAAGAACTGATCTGCTTCATCTAAAAGTAAGATAGGGCTTAGCTTTTTGTCTTGCTTTATGTAGTTGTACTCATCAAAAACACGCCTTACATTTTTTTCACTCTCTCCTACATACATTGATAGAATCTTAGAGCAATCTAGGCTTAGTAAGTCTCTATGAAGACTTTTTGCTAAGGCTTTTGCACTTAGGGTTTTACCTGTGCCACTTAGGCCATGAAAGAGTATGCGTGCGTTTATGCCTGATTTTTCTACTAGCTTCCAAGCTTTTAGCTTTTTGTGGATGTTAGCATCCATGTGCTCTACTAAGACATTTAACATCTCTTTAGTCTTAGCAGGCAAGATGACGTCTTCAAGACTTACTTTTGGCTTTATAATCTCAAAAAGATCATGGTTTTCTAGGCCTTCATAGCTTTTAGTTTTTATATTAACTATACGGTTATAGATGTTTCTATCTATACATAAGTCTTCTATTTGCGACTTTGTAGCACCTAGGCTTATAAAGTCAACTTCTACTAGTCCAAGACGCACTAGCTTATCATCTAGCATATTAGATATAAGTAGTTTTTCACCTTCGTTTTGCCCAAGTATATTTACTAGCTCCCAGATATAGTTTTGATTACCTTGGTCGTATTTAAGCTTAGTTAGCCCCAAAAGTAAAAGCCTTTCTTTTTCGTTTAGCTTAAACTCTTTTGCTATGCGGGGTAGCTCAAGTGGGATCTTAGTTAGCTTAAGTCTAGAATCTATTTGCTTTTTAAGACCTGTGACTAAGTTGTGCTTTGCGTTTCTAGTCTTAAAGATTAGATCTATTAGGCTAAATTCATCTTTTAAATATTCAAGATTATTTTTATAACCGCTATGAGGTAACTCAAAACTTGTGCCACCTTCAAGTAGTTTTAAAAAGCTATGACTTAAATAAAGCTCTTCTTTTAGCATGCTTAAAAGTGCTGCATTATTAGTGTTTACTATCCAGCCTAGATTCATTAGGGTTTGTAGGTCTTTTAAGTAAGGAAGCACTTCAGCGCCACTTGCTTTGTAGGTGTTAGTTACAAGCGTTAAAACACTTACTCCATCTATACCACTTAAATGCATCTGTAATAGCTTTCTTAAAATACTAGCTAGTGAGGCGTTACAGTTTAAGAACTTAAAAACTGTTGTTTTTGTTATATCATCTTCGGATAAGAACTCTAGCAAGTTGTTCATTATAGTTTTGCCTTTGTAAAAGTTGCTAATCTCTACTTCAAAGTAGATTAAGCTTTGAGTTTAAAGATTAAGATTATTCTAATGATAGAATCTTTTTGCTGATTTAATTTTTATGGAGAGGGATATTTGATAAAACTAATCTCTAAAATCTTATCTGTCCCAGCTAATGACTTTAAAATCCTAATTATAAGCTTTGCTTTTCTTTTTAGTATATTTTGTAGTTATAGTATCTTAAAACCACTTAGGGATGCTCTAGCCACAGTTGGGGCACTGCATGATATAAAGTGGCTTTTTATGGCGACTTTTATCTTTAGCTTAGTAGCAGTTTTTGCTGGGATGTACCTTAGTGCTAGAGTTAAAAGAGGGCACTATATAGTTATCATCTTTTTATTTTTTACATTAAATATATTTTTGTTTTATATCTTTTTTATAAATTATGGAGAGACACTTTGGGGGGCTAGGGTGTTTTTTGTCTGGGCTAGTGTTTTTAACCTCTTTGTTATATCTACTGGTTTTTTGCTTTTAGCTGATAGATTTGATAAAGAGACTTCAAAGCGCCTTTTTGGCATAGTCTTTGCCGGGGCGTCTTTAGGCTCTATTATAGGGGCACTTTTTACTTCCTTGCTTTCTAAAGTCTTAGGTTTAGAAAACCTCCTTTTAGTAAGTGCACTTTTATTATTAATGTCTGCTTTTTTATCTACTTTGATACTTAAAGGAGCAAAAAGCAAAGACTTAGTTATAAACCCTAAAAATCCTTTTAATGGAATCTCTTTAATCTTAAAGTCTAAGTATCTACTTTTAATAGCCGCTTTTATCCTTCTTACTACTGCTGCTAACACCTTTTTGTATTTAGAGCAAGCTAGAGTTGTAAAGCTAGCTTTTGCATCTCGCGAAGAAAGAGTAAGCGTTTTTGCTAATATAGATTTCATAGTCCAAACCCTAAGCTTGCTAATACAAATCTTTTTTACCGGCAAAGTTGCTAAGCGTTTAGGCATAAGCTTTTTACTAGTTATAGTGCCACTAATCCTTGCTTTTGGCTTTATAGTCATAGCTTTTACCCATCCTATCTTTTATATATTTGTAGTCTTTATGGTCATAAGAAGAGTTGGAGAGTATGCTTTTATAAAACCCGGCCGTGAGATGGCTTTTGTAGTTTTAAGTGAAGAAGAAAAGTATAGGACTAAAAGCTTTTTTGATACAGCCTTATATCGCTTTGGAGATATGGGAAGCTCATGGTTAGAATCTCTCCTTTCTCATATAGGTGTAAAAGTAGCCCTTTTTGGTGGGGCATTTTTATGTTTTGTCTGGGCGTATAATGCTTTTATGTTAAGTAGGTTTTATAAAAGGAAGTAGGGATATTTGGACTAAGTGTAGAAGTGCAAAAAAGAGGTATAAAAACTCTGCACTGCTAAAATTTATTAGTACAGAGTTAGAAAATAGCAAAAAGGATAGTTACTCAAAACTATCCATAAAAGCCTTGCAAGCAAGACTTTTTGATCTGCAGAGGTATTATATCTAGATAAGCTCAATAGTTACTTGTTTTACTTAGCAAAAGTACCGTTTTTCTTAAAAAAATAAACTTTTGTCTTATAAAATCATTATCTTTAAAATATTCATTTTTTCTAGTGCAAAGCTTAAAGAATTTTTTTATATCATCTATTGTGTATTGCCTCATGTGTTTGGATTTGCATATCTTGAAAAACAAAACTATTAAGCACAATATATCATTTACTACTTGATTTCGCATAAGATCTTTATCTAACTTCTCTTGCTTTGTTTTTAAAATATCAGCAAGTTCTTTTTTCAATACTTTTGTTGCTGTATATCTCTTTGATTTTAGGTTGTTTAGTATGCAGTTGTTGTGGGCACTTGCATTACGTATAATTCTTGCAGAGTAGGCTAATGCATAGTTTTTACTACGTTTCATCCCTATCT
The DNA here is from genome assembly GCF_002272875.1 of Helicobacter sp. 11S02629-2. GTDB lineage: Bacteria > Campylobacterota > Campylobacteria > Campylobacterales > Helicobacteraceae > Helicobacter_I. Next base: position 89,014 of record NZ_MLAN01000003.1, on the reverse strand, counting down.
CCTTATAAAAAAAATCATAAAACTTCAAGAAGTCACCAAAGGTTAAAACCTCTAATAGATTCCATAGAGCCATATTTTCATTATATTTTTCTAGCAAATCTTTTATGTATGAGGAACCATGCTTTTTCTTTGCAATGTTATTTTTCACACTTTCATTAATTTCTAAAAATTTTTTAACTATTTTATATCCGTCTTCTTGATATTGTTTGCAAAAATCTTTATTTAACTCAGTTTTTAATATATGCTCACAATTAAGCCCAATTTTTAATATTAATTGTCTTAGTAGCATATCTAGAACAGAAAGTTCTACTAGGTAAGCAAAGTCTAAGTTTACATACGTGTTTTGTGCAGTTTTTTTATAGTTTTTAGAGTAAGCCTTTACTTTAAAGTAGTAGTTATTGTCTGATAAAAATTGTCTTGCTTTTTGGATATTAATATTTTCATTAAACGTTATCCCTTGATCTATCATGTGGTCAATTTGCTGTTGTATGTTTAACTTTGGTTTTTTGTTCATGCGGGTTTCACTTTATATTTGTTAAGTCTAGATTCTAACAAATCGTTATTTGCAAAGATGATTTCTATCAAAGATGGTTTATTGTTCGTGTTTTGTTGGCATGTAAATACATAGCAATAAGATTTTGATTTTTAGGAGCTTTTGTGTTAAGTCGCCTTTATAAGCAAACATAGCCTTTGATATAATTTTAAAATATTCAATCAATCACATATAAACTTAACGCACATAAGAAGGAAGGCTAGATGCAAGATTCTCAAACACAAGATTTAAATCCTTCACAAGACCTAAAACTCCCCTATGATAGAGACTGGGAAGCTAGGCTTATAAAGACTTGCGAGGAGCGGGGCTACTTTGAAGTAGAGGGTAATAAGCACTTGCAGGCATATCGTGCTAACTTGCCAAAGATTGAACAAAACTTTTGCATCATCATGCCCCCTCCTAATGTCACTGGAATCTTACACATTGGTCATAGCCTTACTTTTACGCTTCAAGATATCATCACCCGCTATAAAAGGATGGATGGCTACAAGATGCTTTGGCAGCCAGGACTTGATCACGCAGGCATAGCCACTCAAAACGTAGTAGAAAAGCAACTCCTAGCAAAAGGCATAAAAAAAGAAGATATAGGCAGGGAAGCTTTTATAAAAAAAGTGTGGGAGTGGAAAGAAGAAAGTGGAGGCAAGATCTTATCTCAGATGAGGACACTTGGCTTTAGTCCAGCTTTTAAAAGGACTCGCTTCACTATGGATGAAGGCCTTGCAAATGCTGTTAAAAAAACCTTTGTATCGTGGTTTGATAAAGGCCTTATCTATCAAGGTAATAGGATGATAAACTGGTGTACGCATGATGGCGCACTAAGTGATATAGAAGTGGACTATGTAGAAAGCGATTCTAAACTTTACTATATGAAGTACTTTTTTAAAGATAGTAAAGACTACTTAGTAGTAGCTACTACTAGGCCTGAGACCTTTTTTGGCGATACTGCAGTTATGGTTAATCCAGATGATGAAAGATATAAAGCGTGCATTGGCAAAAGTGTAGTGCTTCCACTAAGTGGTAAAGAGATAAAAGTTATAGCTGATACAAGTGTAGATTCTACTTTTGGGACAGGCTGTGTTAAAGTCACTCCTGCACATGATTTAAATGACTATGAAGTAGGGCTAAAACATAATCTTGAGTTTGTAGTCATCTTTGATGAAAAAGGAATCTTAAATGACTACGCCTTAAACTTTAAAGGCTTAGAGCGCCTAGAAGCAAGGGATAAGATAGTAGAAACGCTAGAAAAAAAAGGCTATATAGAAAAGATAGAAGACTATAAAAACTCAGTTGCTAAATGCTATAGATGTGGTAATACTATCGAGCCTTACATCTCTAAGCAGTGGTTTGTAAAGGCTGAGGCTGCTAGTCTTGCTATAAAACTTGTAGCAGAAAAACAAACTACATTCTTCCCGCCAAACTGGGAAAATAACTACAATGCATGGATGAGAGACTTAAGAGATTGGTGTATATCAAGACAGCTTTGGTGGGGTCATCAAATCCCTATTTTTTACTGTGATAGTTGTAATCATGTCTTTGCAAGTGAAGAGATTCCAAGTGCTTGTCCAAGGTGCTCTAGTGCTAAACTCCACCAAGACCCTGATGTATTAGATACATGGTTTAGCTCAGCCCTCTTTGCGCACTCAACGCTTGGCTGGGGTAATAAGGACTTTGGCAAAGGCACTTTGTGGCAAACTGATGACTTAGAAAACTTCCATCCTAATAGCCTTTTAATAACTGGCTTTGACATCCTTTTCTTTTGGGTAGCACGCATGCTACTAGCTAGTGCACAAAACCTAGGACAGATAGCCTTTAGACATATCTACTTGCATGCTTTAGTGCTTGATGAAAAAGGCTTTAAGATGAGTAAGTCTAAGGGTAATGTCATAGATCCTTTAGATATCGCTAAAACCTATAGTGCTGATATATTACGTTTTTCACTTAGTTATATGTGTGCCCAGGGGCGCGATGTAAGGATGAGTTTTAAACAGCTTGAAGTGACTAGAAACTTTACTAATAAACTAGTAAATGCTAAAAACTTTTTAGAGCTTTATGCCACGCAGCTAGATCCTAACTACTCTTTTAACCCTGAGCTTAAGGAGTATAAAACTAGTGTAGGAAGGTATATGAAGTCTCGCTTTAATCTTTGTGTAAAAGAGCTAAGAGAGGCTTTAGATACTTATAGATTTGATAGTGCAAGTAGTGTGATGTACCGCTTTTTGTGGAGTGAGTTTTGTGATGTTGGAATCGAGCTTGCTAAAGTTGAAAAAGAAAGCGTTTATGAGCTAGCTTGTATATTTTTAGATTCTATGAAGTTGCTTAATCCTTTCATGCCTTTTATTAGTGAGTATATCTATCAAAGCCTTTTAAAACATGATGTAGATTCTATGGACTGGGAATCTATAATGATTAAAAGCTTCCCTAAGGTAGAAAGTCAAGACTTAGATATAGAATCAAGTTTTGCTGTCTTACTTGATGTACTAACTACTTTAAGACGTCTAAAACTTAACTCTAAATCTAATAAAGCCTATGTAAAGCTAAGCAAACATGAAAAAGACTTTGAGTTTTTTAAACCCTTTTTATACAAGCTTACCAAGCTAGAAGTTATGCTAACAGATACCAAAGTACAAGGTTGTGTTGGTGATGTTGGGGTGTATTGTGAGTGCTTTATGGTCTTAGAAAAAGAAGACTTACTAAAACTAAAAGCAAACTTAGAATCTAAAAAAGTAAAGCTAGAAAAAGAAGTCTTAAAGTTAGAAAATATGCTTAAAAATCCCTCTTTTATCCAAAACGCAAAGCCAGAAGTGGTACAAAACTCAAAAGATAGTCTAGAATCAAATCTAGAGTTATTAAAAAAAGTAACCATAGAGTTACAAGGGTTATAATGAGTTTTGAAAATCACATAAAAGCATTAAAGAAAGCCAACCGATTTAGGTCTAAAAGAGTTATAAACCCAAAACTAAAAGACCTAGGGAGTAATGACTACTTAGGTCTAACTTCAAAAAAAAGCCTTTTTAAAAAGGCTTATAAACTATGCCTTAAAGAAGGTTTTAGCCAAAGTTTAAAACCTAGCTTGCAAGGCGAGCCTAGGGCTTCTATGCTAGTTAATGGTTACTACAGTTTGCACAAAAGATTAGAATCTTATCTCGCTAGGCTTCATAAAGCTAAAGCTTGTACTTTAGTGGGGTCTGGCTTTTTAGGGAACTTAAGTCTTTTTGATACTTTAGTGCGTAAAAATGATGTACTTTTTATAGATGAGAAGTATCACGCAAGTGGACTTTTTGTAACTGAAAAGCTAAAAAATGCCTATATCTTTTCACATAATGATGCTTATGACTTAAAGCTAAAAGTAAAAGAGTTTATGGAATCTAATCCTAACTTTAAGGGTGAGGTTTTTGTAGCTATTGAAGGGATTTACTCCATGGATGGAGATTTAGGCGATGTTAAAATCTTTGAATATGTAAGGGCTAAAAACTACTATATGATAGTTGATGAAGCCCATAGCATAGGGATTTTAGGAGATAAGCTTTTAGGTATCTTTGAACACTACCACTTAAAGTTAAGAGAAAAAGACATCATCCTTGGCACTTTAAGCAAGGCTTATGCAAGCTATGGGGCTTATATCTTAGGAAGTAAAGATGTGATAGATTTCTTATGCGCTAAGGCAAGAAGTATCATCTATACTACTTCACTTAGTCTTTTTGATACAGCCCTAGCCTTAGTTAATGTTAAATACATACATAAAAATGCAAGTCTTTTAAGATTAGAGATAGAAAAAAGACAAAGGCTACTAGAATCTATACTAGGCGTTAGGATAGATTCTTTAATCTTTATGTTTAAGTGTAAAGATATAGCCACGCTTTTAAGCTTGCAAAAAAAGCTAGAAAAAAAAGGCTTTTTTGTTGGGGCTATAAGACCACCAACTATTAGCACTCCTAGTCTTAGGATAAGTTTAAGACTAAAAACTACTATATTAAAAGGCTTCTTTTTGGACTTAAAAGAACTAAGTAAAAGCTTTTCAGTTAAGGCTGCATGATGGTACGTACACTTAAGATTATAGGCTATAGCATACTTACTATCATCATCATAGTAGTAATCGCTGCTGACATTTATGCTTATAAATTATATAAAGAGCTAAGCCCGCAAATTGATTCTATAGTTAACTACAACCCTCCAGAAGTAACACAAATCTATGATAGAAAAAATCGCCTTATAGCAAACATCTATGACACAGACTGTAATGCTAACTCAAGCAAGTATTGTGGTCAGTTTAGATTCTATGCAAAGTATGATGAGATACCCGGTCGTATGGTAGAGACGCTTTTAGCTGTTGAAGATACACTCTTTTTTGAACATGGCGGGGTTAATATAGATGCGATCTTAAGAGCTGGGCTTAAAAATATCATACATATGAGATATGCAGAAGGTGGTAGCACCTTAACCCAGCAGCTTGTGAAAAACATCCTTTTAAATAGAGAAAAAAACTTAGAGCGTAAGTTTAAAGAGATGCTTTTATCTATCAGGGTAGAGCAGGTTTTAACTAAGGAGCAAATCTTAGAGCGCTACTTAAACTCAATCTATTTTGGTTCAGGCTACTATGGGGTAAAAACTGCAGCACTTGGCTACTTTCATAAAGACTTAAAAGACTTAAGCTTAAAAGAGATGGCTATGCTTGCAGCCTTGCCAAAAAGCCCAGTTCACTATGACCCAACGCGCCATCTTGGAGAAAGCCTAAAAAGGGCTAATGTCATATTAGAACGCATGAAGTCTTTGGGCTGGATAAGTGAGGGTGAGTTTAGAGAAGGTATAAGTGAAATCCCAACAGTTTATAATCAAAATCTAACTAAAAACAAAGCACCTTACGTAGTAGATGAGGTTTTAAGAATCTTAAGTCCTAAGGTTAAAGACTTAAAAACTGGTGGTTATAAGATCTATTTAACACTTGATTTAGACTATCAAAACCTTGCACAAGCAAGCTTAAAAAAAGGCTATGAAAACATCATCTATAGACATATAGAAAAGGTAGCTAGCTATAGAAAACGCCATAAGTTAAAGCCTTTAAGCGATGAAGAGATAGCAGATATTAATGCAAGCTATCAAAACTTAAATGGTGCTTTTGTAGCTACTAACCCTCATACTGGAGAAGTCTTAGCCCTTGTTGGCGGTATAGATCACGCTAAAAGCCCTTTTAATAGGGCAACTCAAGCCAAACGTCAACTAGGCTCAGCTATAAAGCCTTTTATCTATCTAATGGCTTTAAATGCAGGCTACTCAACAGCAAGCCATGTGCCAGATGCTGCTAGACGCTTTGATGCAGGCGATGGCAAGATATGGCAGCCTAAAAACTACTCACGTGGCTTTTATGGCTTTGTGACCCTGCAGTATGCACTGCAGCACTCACTAAATATCTCAACTATAAATCTTTCTTCAGCAGTTGGGTTTAATAACATCTATAAAAATCTAACTGATTTTGGCTTTTATGGATTCCAAAAAGATCCTTCAGTAGTGCTTGGAAGTCTTTCTATCTCCCCACTAGAAGCCGCTAAACAATATAGCCTTTTTAGTAATGGAGGGGTTATAGTAGATACCTATCTAATAAGAAAGATAGTTGCAAAAGATGGTACTGTAAGGGAGTTTGTGCCTATTAGCAAAGACATTACAACTAAAGAGCAAGCCTACCTAGTAACTTCTATCTTAAAAGATGTGGTTCAAAGTGGCACTGGCAAAAGGGCTAGGGTTGAAGGTATAGATATAGCTGGGAAAACTGGCACTAGTAATGATATTAGAGATGCATGGTTTTCAGCCTTTACTCCAAGTGTACAGCTAATAGTTTGGTATGGACGTGATAATAATACTAGCATAGGATCTAATGACGCAGGAGGCGTGATAGCAGCACCAGTTGCTGGAAACTTTATAAAAAATCTCTTGCTTTTAGACCCTAGTATAGATAGGCGTTTTAAAAGGCCACAAGGCGTACACTCTGCTACGATAAATGGAGTGAAGTATGACTATACTAATATCTCACCACTCCCGCGTAATAATATAACTGATACAGATAAGGTCTTATTTTAAGTGCTAGCAAGTGAAGTAGTGCATATGGCTTGGATCTTTTAGGATGAAAAGGTTAATAAGTTACTGTCTAGAAAACCCAGTAGTTATCATGGTGGGCATGATATTTTTACTGCTTTTTGGTTACTTAAGCGTTATAAGGATGCCTTATGCACTTACACCAAAGATCTCTCGTCCAATCATCTCCATAACTACAACTTGGGCGGGGGCAACTCCTTATGAAGTAGAAAAAGAGATAGTCCAAAGACAAGAAAAGTATCTTAAAAATCTTCCTAATCTTTTAACCATGACTTCAAGCTCTAGGCAGAGTGCTGGCTCTATAGTGCTAGAGTTTAAGATAGGGACTAATACTAATGAGGCTTTTTTAGATGTAAGCTCTAAGCTTAATGAAGTTAGGGGCTATCCTAGTGATATAGATAGGCCAGTTATAAGACCTACTGGGGATGATGTAGCACCTATTGTGTTTATGTTTGCTAGGAGTTTAGATAAGTCTTCAATCCGTCATAAGTATCTTTTTTTGATGGATGATGTAGTTAAGTACTATGAAAGACTACCCGGGGTTGGAAGTGTGACAGTTTCAGGTGGCGTCCCACGTGAGATACACATAGCTTTAAATACTAACTCGCTAGCTTTTTATAATATTACTGTAGATGATGTAACTAAGGCCTTACAAGCACAAAACATCAACGTCTCAGCAGGCACTATAGACTATGCTCAAAGGACTTATAGAGTAAGGACTGTAGGGGTTTATGGAGATGTGCAAGATATATACAACACAGTTATAAAAGCAAGTGGTGCTAAGGTAGTAAGGCTAAAAGATATAGCTAGTGTTATAGATACTTTTGCTAAGCCAACTTCGCCAAATATCCATGATAATGACGAAACAGTAACTATGCTTATACGCCCTACAAATGATGGCTCAGTGCTAGAAGTAGTAAAAAGCGTTAAAGAGTTAACAGCTAAGTTAAATAAAGGAATCTTAAAAGATAATCATATAAAAATAGACCTTGGAAGAGATAGCTCTTCTTTCATACAAGATGCTATAAATCTAGTCAAAGAAAATGTCTTTGAAGGGATAATCCTTGCAGCCATTGTGCTTTATCTTTTTTTGCGAAGTATTTATACTGTCTTTGTTGTAAGTTTAATCATACCTCTTTCTATCCTTAGCTCTTTTATCATTTTAAACGCACTTGATAGGACATTAAATGTCATATTACTAGCTGGAGTTAGTTTTGCTATATCTATGATAATAGATTCTAGTATCGTGGTAGTTGAAAATATACACCGGCACCATAGTATGGGCAAAAGGATGTTTGAGGCTTGTAAGGATGGGGTTTCAGAAGTAGCTGGTGCACTTTTTGCAAGCACTGTAACAACTATTGCTATCTTTATACCTATCATCGGGCTAAAAGATGAGATGGGGCAGTTTTTTGTTGATATAGCCCTAGCTTCATCTTCAGCATTAATAATCTCTTTTATAGTTTGTCTTTTTGGACTGCCTATGCTTTATTACACCATGGCTAAGTACTTTTTGAAGAAGAAAAAAAAGACTAAGATCTTACAAAATAACGAAGTAGAAGAACTAGCGATAAATTCAAAATATAGATTCTATAACCCTAAGTGGCTTTTTGATACCATGCTTGGGATAGTTGGCAAGTTCTTGTTTAATATAATAGATTGGATATTAAGACTAGTTTTAAAAAATGTCTTTACAAGATTAGCTGTTATCATAGTTTTTTGTGTGTGCAGTGTTTTTATATCTATAAAAATCTTTCCTAAGCTTGATTATCTCCCTAAGGGCTCACAAAACTTTATCCTAGGCTATGTAAGCATACCTAATGGCTTAAGTTATGCTGAAAGACTAAAGATAACTGATGCAATATATAACTACAATAAGCCTTATTTGCAAGTAAATGGCTTTAAGGGCGATGATAAATACCCAGCCATAAAAGACTTTTTTGTAACTGCAAGTCCAACTTTAGTTGAGTTTTATGAGATATCAGCTGATCCAAAAAGGGCAAAAGATCTAATCCCACTTATGAGAGATACTATAAACTCCATACCCAATATCACAGGAACTGTAGTAGAGCAGGGTATGTTTAGTGCAAGCAGGATAAGTTCTAGTGTAGATGTAAACATCATAGGCTATGACTTAGATTCTATGATAGATAGCACTAGGGCTTTTATAAACCTAGCCCATAAGTATCTTCCGGGTGCTAGGATAAGAGCTATACCTAGCTTAGATTTAGGTAATAAAGAAATAACGCTTTATCCAAATGAGAGGGCTTTAAGTATAAATGGCCTTAGTGTAAAAAGCTTTGGCAATATAGTAGATGTGCTAATAGATGGGAAAAAAGTAGGTGACTTTAGAGATAACTATGGACGCTTAAGTGACATCATGCTAACTGCTAATCAAGAGGCAAAAAGTCCAGAAGATATGCTTTATACACAAATCTATACGCCTTCTAAAAGGATAGTGCCACTTAGCTCATTAGCTGATATTAAATACACTCAAGGAGTTTCTCAGATTCGCCACTATGAGCAAGAAAGAAACCTTCTAATCTCAATTAACCCAAGTGATAAGATGCCGCTTCAAAGCGTACTTGAAACCATAAGTGATAAGATAATCCCTGAGCTAAAAGCAAGTGGGGAGCTAGAAAACAACAAAGTAGTTTTTAGCGGTAATGCCAATAAGCTTTATAAGCTAGCAAGCGAGCTAGGCTATGGCTTTTTACTAGCACTTGGTATAACCTATCTCATACTTGCAGCCCTTTATGGAAACTTCATCTATCCTTTTATCATCATATTTACCGTGCCTTTTGCTGTTGCAGGTGGGCTTTTAGGGCTGTGGTTTGTAAATAAATATATAGCTGTGCAAAACCTTGATGTATTAACCATGCTAGGCTTTATCATACTAGTAGGATCAGTTGTTAATAACGCCATATTAATCGTCTATCAAAGCCTTATAAACTTAAAAGAGCATAAAATGGAGATATTTGCTAGTGTGTATGAAGCTACAAGATCACGCATCAGACCAATCTATATGGGCATGCTAACTACAGTCTTAGCACTCTTTCCTTTAATCTTTTCTAATGGGGCTGGAAGTGAGATATATAGAGGATTAGGTGCAGTTATCGCTGGTGGACTTTTAGTATCAACTATCATATCAGTTTTTGTGATTCCATCTTTATTATTATTTGTATTAAGGAAGCCAAATGACGAAGTTGCTTAAGTTTACTTTAGCTTTTTTACTACTTAGCATTTTAGGCTTGCAGTCTGCTTATGCTTTAAGTATGCAAAAGATGGTAGATATGGCACTGCATAATACTTATAAGCTAGAAGCCCAGCGCTACAAAGTAAAAAAAGCACAAAGTGATATTAAAAATGCCTATGCTTCATTTTTACCAAGTATAAACTTTGGCTATCTTTATAGCTATAACGCCCCACAAGATAGACTTGCTTACCAGCAAAACAACCTTCAACTTACCTCATCTTTTAATATCTTTAATGGCCTTAAAGACTACTATACTTTAATGATAGCTAAAAGCAACTATAAGCAAGAGCTTAATACCTTAGAATCTACTAAAAACGATCTTGTATTAATGACAAAGATTGCCTACTTAAAGGCTTTGGAAAACAGAGAAGCACTAACTATCTCAAAAGATTCCATAGACTTGCTAAACGTGCAGTTAAAGATAGCTAAGGAGTTTTATAAGCAGGGCGTTGCAGATAAAAGTGATGTTTTAAGCATACAAGTAAATATAGCTAATGCTGAGATTGAAAATCTCAAAACTAAGTCTGACTTAGATGCTAACTTAAACACCTTAAGAGTGCTAACTGGTGCACTTATAGACCCTTCAGTTTTAGAAGATATAACAGTTCCAACTTTCAATATAGATAGAGATGAGCTAATGAAAAATATCTATCAGCACAACATCTCATTGCAGCAATTTAACACAGGAGAAGAGCTTATAAGACAAAATATCAAGCTTTCAAGATCAGGCTACTATCCAAAGATAAATATTAACACTAGCAACTTTATAGCCCTAAGTGATAGCAGGGATAATAACATCTTACAAGCCGCGGCTAATCAAAACCAAGTAAGACTAAGCCTAACTTGGAACTTTTTAGATGCAACTAAAAGCTTTTATAACACTCAGGCTTTAAGTGCAGACTTGCTATCTTTAAACTCATCGAAAGTTGACTTAAAAGAAGATATCTTACTTCAAGCAACTAGTTTGATAAATGCACTTAATATCGCCAAAGCCCAGATTAACCTAGCTACTGTCGCCTTAGCCCAAGCCCAAGAAAACTACCGCATAGTTAGCAATAAGTACAAGCAGCAAGTTGCAAGGTATGTTGAGCTTTTAGATTCTGAGTTACTTTTGACTAATGCAAAGTCGCGCCTTAGCGTGGCAAAGTATGAATTAGCCATCAGCATAGCAAGAATTTATCACCTTGAAAACACCCAGTTTTAAGATATACTATCGACTTATATTTTTTGCAAAAGGATGTTCATGGCTACAGTTATAAGACTAACTAGAATGGGGAGAAAAAAGAAACCATTTTATAGGATAGTGGTTACAGATTCTAGAAAAAGAAGAGATGGTGGATGGATAGAATCTATAGGCTACTACAACCCTCTAACTGAACCAGCTAGCTTTAAGATAGATATGGAAAGATTTAACTACTGGAAAGGTGTTGGTGCTAAGATGAGTGAACGTATAGAGGCTTTAACTAAGCAAAAGTAGCTTTTAAGTGGTAGAAGACTTTTTAAAACACTACGCCCAAAAGATAGTTCAAAACAAGGATGCAGTGAGCATTCAAAAGACTATGAAAGATGTAGACTTTTGCGAGATACAGATATATGTCGCAAGCAGTGATGTTGGACGTCTGATTGGAAAAGATGGCAAGATGATAAGTGCTATAAAGACTTTTATCTCAGCTTGTAAGGCAAAAGATGGCATCAGCTATAAAGTAAGCGTACAAAGTAATACCTAGTCTATGTTACTTGTCTTAAAGCTTGGTGCAAGTGTTGGCGTAAAAGGTCTTATGCGTTTTACTTTAGCTAGCGACTTCCCAGAGTTTTTAAAACTAGGCAGGATCTTATACTCAAAAGCCCTTATCCCCTTTGAGATAAGCTATATAAACTTAGAAAAATCTCACATAGGCTTTAAAGATGTAAACTCTTTAGAATCTGCAAAACTTCTAACTAACACTGAGCTTTTTGCTAGTAAAAGTGAGAGTGAGAGTGAGTTAGTTTTAAAAGAGGATGAGTACTTTTATGATGATGTAGTTGGGCTAAGTGTGATAGAAGATTTTAAAGTGCTTGGCAGGGTTGTTGATATACAAAGGATTAATACAACTGACTATTTGCATGTTAGGACTGAGGAGGGCAAGATCTTTTTGCTACCTTATATAGATAGGTTTGTTTTAAAGATAGACTTGGAATCTAAAAGCCTTTTTAGCGTTGATGCAGTCTATTTGCTACCTTAAAAGACTTTAAAGTTCTTACTCAAAAGAAGCCAAGCCATGAAGTTTAGTTTTATAACCCTTTTCCCAGAGCTTATAGTGCCTTACTTTTCTTATAGCATCTTAGGTAGGGCTTGTGAGCTAGGACTTATAGAAGCTAACTATATTAATATAAGAGATTATGCGCTTAATCCATATAAAAAAGTTGATAGTGCTTTGGTTGGAGGAGGGGCTGGCATGGTCTTGCTTCCTAATCTTTTACATAGGGTTTTGGGCGAGGTTAAAGATTCTAGGATACTTTTCATGGCACCTTGTGGGGCACGTTTTAGTCAAAAAGATGCTAAACGCTTAAGCAAGTTTTCTCATATAAGCTTTGTGTGTGCAAGGTATGAAGGCTTTGATGAGAGAAATATAGAGCTTGATGCCCATGAGGTTTTTAGCTTGGGGGATTTTATACTAACTGGAGGTGAGCTAGCTGCTAGTGCTATGGCAGATAGTATAGCTAGGCAGGTAAAAGGAGTGCTTGGTAATGAGACTTCTTTAGAAGGTGAAAGCTTTGAAAACTCGCTTCTAGAAGCACCAAATTTTGCTGCGAGATTAGATAGTGCGGCTAATATGGATTCTAAAAAAAGCTTAGATTGTGATACTAAGCTAGATTTTTTTGATAAAGGAGGCGTCCCTTTAGAATATTTAAAGGGAAACCACGCTAAAATTGCGGATTTAAAACTAAAACTATCTGCTTTGAAGACTGCTTACTTCAGACCGGATTTACATCAAAATTAAGGACTACAAATGAAAAATCGCTACATTCAAGACTTTGAAAACGCCCAGTTACAAGGTAGAGATGTTCCTAGCTTTAAAGCTGGGGATACTTTAAAGGTGGGTATAAAGATAACAGAAGGTGATAAGACTAGGATACAAAACTTTGAAGGTATCTGCATAGCAGTACATGGAAACGGAGTTGATAAGACTTTTACTGTTAGAAAGATGTCAGCTAACAACATAGGCGTTGAGAAAATCTTCCCACTTTATAGTGACGCCCTAGAAAGTATAAAAGTGCTAAGAGTAGGACGCGTAAGAAGAGCTAAACTTTACTATCTAAGAGATAGAAAAGGTAAAGCAGCAAGGATAAAAGAGCTTAGAAAAGTAGTTACAGCCTAAGTTTATAATGCACAAAAAAGCAGCCGCTTTAGCTTATGATAAAGATAAAGATAGTAGTCCTAGGCTAGTTGCTAGTGGAGTAGGGCAGATAGCACAAGCGATAATCCAAAAGGCAGAAGAGTTTGATGTACCTTTGTTTAAAAACGAGGTTTTAGTTGACTCTTTAGTGCATATGGATCTTAACGCTAATGTTCCTCCAGAGCTTTATCAAGCAGTAGTTGAAGTCTTTGTATGGCTTCAAAATACTGAGAAAAACACTCAGATAAGTAGGCTTTAAAAAGAGATTCTGAAGCCTTTGCCTTTGAAAAGTTGTAATCTAACTTTTATAAGATTAGTTTTTTGTGATGTATGTATCATCACTAAAGTTTGATTTTTACAAAAGTTACCTTGCATGTAAATTTTAAGTGTAATTTATATGCAAAAAACTTGATTTTATTAAAATTAAAAAGTACAATTGTAATTCTTTTTTAAATTAATTCATGCGGGAATAGCTCAGTGGTAGAGCACAACCTTGCCAAGGTTGGGGCCGCGGGTTCGATCCCCGTTTCCCGCTCCAAGTTTTTGCCCAGATGGTGGAATGGTAGACACAAGGGACTTAAAATCCCTCGGACATTGCGTCCGTGCCGGTTCAAGTCCGGCTCCGGGCACCATTTTACCTAGTTGGATGGTGGCGACATAGCCAAGTGGTAAGGCATGGGCCTGCAAAGCCTTGATCCTCGGTTCGAATCCGAGTGTCGCCTCCAAATCTAAGTAATCTTTATTATTAAAAAATACTTTTTAGACTTTATGGTTCTTGTTCTTGTAAGAGGCTTTAAAGGCTTTTTATAGTTGTCGGGAGATGGCTGAGTGGTCGAAAGCGGCGGTCTTGAAAACCGTTGAAGGTAACACTTCCAGGGGTTCGAATCCCTTTCTCCCGGCCAGAAGCGATTTGTTAGATTTGCTTTTTGAAATCCTTTTATCTTTAAAGACTTACTTTAAAGATTTTATTTACTTTTTAATACTTTCTTAATGTTTACTGTACTTTTAGCTTTTATTTGTTTTGATGCAAAACTCTTAGCTAGATTACAATCCTCCAATAACGATTATGATGCTTAAGATATTAGCCTTAGGCTTAAGGTCTAATATCTTAAGGTTGCTTACGCCTTGTTTTATTTTAAATGTAAACTTAAATCCTTATTTATTAATTTTACTTTGCAGGCTTGCTTTTTTTTTTTTTTTGATTACAGTATCCAAATGATGTTGATTTAGCGTCATTAATTAATTTTAAAGGTTTATCTAATGAGAAAAAAGACCCTTCTAGGTGTGTTAGGTTTAGTAATAGCCCTAAGTTCTGCAGGTTATGCAAAAAGTGGTGTTTTTGTAGGTGGTAATCTAGGCTTACCTATAACAGCAGCTACTGATATCCCATCTTTAGTTCAGCCATTTATCCCAACAACTGGCGTAGGCTATACAGTAGGTGTCAATGTAGGTTATAAGCAAGATTTAACTACAGAAATGGGTTTAAAATACTATCTAAGCTATAACTTCTCTCAAAGTTTTGCTAGTAAAGCCATAGGACCTATAGAAAACAAAGCTGATATATTAAATCACTTAGTAGTTGCAAATGTAGACTACTTTTATGACTTTGATAAGATGTTTGGTGCTTATGTTGGTATAGGGCTAGGTTACTCTGACTATAGTGGGTCTTTTAATATAGCTAATATTGCTGACTTTGGTATAAGTGGCGGAAGCTTTGCTCTTCCTATAAATGTAGGCGTTAACTTCAATATAAATGAATCTAATACTATATCACTAGGTGCTAAGATACCAGTTCTTGGGACAGATGTAAACGTACTTGGTGCAACTGCACAAAAAGTGCAAGCTTTACAAAATGGTGGAGGGGAAAGTTCTTCTAGTTCAAGTACTACTACTGATGGCGAGCCAGCAGCATTGCAAGTTATAAAAGGTGGCACGCTTAGAAACTACATCATACAGCTTGGCTATACCTATACTTTCTAATACAAAGTAGGTATTTTTTATTTATAACTCCTTCCCTTATGTAGATATTGAAATGGCCACTAGTTTTAAGCTAGTGGTAGCTTTATATTTACACACTTAACTCTTTAAACATAGAATCAAACTTCCCACCCTACAACTGCACATAGCCTGCACCTGCTGCGATTAGATATCCAAAGATACAAGCACTTATAACTCCTATAAGACCGGGGATTATAAAGCTATGATTTATGACAAATCTTCCTATGTGCGTAGTACCTGACCTATCAAACTGTATGGCTGCTATATCGCTTGGATATATAGGCAAGATATAGTAGGCATAGCAAGCTGGAGCAAAGGCTACTATAAGACCGGGGTGTACTCCTATACCCAAAGCTACTGGCACAAAGGCAACTAGTGCTGCGGCTTGAGAGTTTATAAAGTAAGAGATGACAAAAAGCATGATGGCATAAGTCCAAGGATGGCTTATAATAACTCCCCCTAAGACATCTTTCATCATATCAAGGTGGACTGAAAACATAGTATTAGCCATCCAAGAGATTCCAAAGATAGCTACTAGTGCTATCATGCCCGACTTAAAGACGGCATTTTGTGAGATCTTATTAGCATCAGTTTTAGTAAACATTAATATACATGTCCCAGCTAGCAGCATAAAAATCTGGATGATATTAACCATACTCATGCTTTCTGCTTTACCGTGTACTTCAAAGACTGGTCTTAACTCCTTAAAGTAGCCAAGTATCGCAACTATGACTATAGCTCCCAAGAAGATCCACATAGCAGCCCACTGTCTTTTAGCAAGCTTTTTGCCAACTAGTGAGCTTTCTTTAGTATCGCCATAAAGGTGGGCTTTAAAGTCTGGATCTTTTAGTCTTTCTTGAAAGGCTTTATCTTTTTCTAAAGACTTGCCACGAAACATGGAATAGATTCCAACTATAAGCACTCCTATGTAAGTAGCAGGGATGGTGATTTTTAGTAAGTCTATGTAGCCATCAAAGCCTGCAAGATGGGACTTTGAAGCAAGTAAGAGACTAGTTAGGGTAACAACTGCTACACTTACTGGAGAGGCTAAGATTCCAAGTTGGGCTGAGATAGAGCTAGCTGCCATTGGGCGTTCGGGGCGGATGTTGTTTTTTATAGATATATCATAGATTATGGGCAAGACTGTATAAACGACGTGTCCAGTACCACAAAGCACAGTTAGAGTACAAGTTACAAGTGGAGCTAGTATGCTTATAAATCTAGGATTTTTACGCAAGATCTTTTCAGCTATCTGAAGCATAGCTTCTAAGCCTCCACTTGCTTGAAGCGTAGCTGAAGCACTAACTACTGCTAAGATAGTTAGCATAACTTCTATGGCTGGCTTATCTGGGGCTATCTTAAAACCAAAGGCAAATATAAAAAGTGCCACGCCTCCTAAAAGTCCTAGAGCCATACCACCTTTTTTAGCACCAAAAAAAAGACAGAGTATGACTATGATGATTTGGATGATGAGTTGTGTGCCCTCATTTAGACTAGTTAAAAAACTCATGGATGTTCCCTTCAAAAAACTAATATGCCTTAAAAATAGGAAGTAAGTATAAGACGTTTTTTATGATATGGATAGGCTTAAAGATAAAGTTTTTTTACTTATATACTTTGAATGTCAGACTAAAAGGTTACATAATGATAAAAATTATTAAGAAAATATTTTATTTTATTAGAAAAGTTTAGATTAAGCATTAAAGGTTAACTTTTTTATATCTAGTAGAATCAATTTTGTCTAAGAAATTTTTTACCTTCAAAAATACTTTTATATAGCTTAGGCTTAATAAAGTTAAATATTTTTTACTTTATTAATAAAAATTGATATTTTTTAATTATTCTTAACTATATTTTATATGTTAAATTAGCACAAGTGTTAGAATTTGTCATTGCATTTTTAACCAAATCAAAAAAAGGATTGAGAAGATGAGTATCTCAAGAAGAAATGTTTTAAAAGCTAGTGCTTTGTTTGCACTAGTACCACTAGCTCCAAGTTTACTAAGTGCTGCGGAAAAAAGTGAGCAGATGGCAAAAGTCATGAGTAAAGCCTCAGAGATGAAGTATGTAACTAGTCTAGTTAAAAACGGTGAAGTTATAACTGGTGCGCACTGGGGTATCTTAAAAGCAACCATCAAAAACGGCAAGATAGTATCTTCTCGTGGGGCTAATGAAGCTAAAGAAAAGATAAAAAATCCTCTCCAACATGTAGTAGGAGACCAAGTCTATGCTAAGTCACGTATCAAATACCCCATGGTTAGAAAGTCTTATCTAAAAGATCCTCATAATAATAAGCCTGAGCTTAGAGGTAAAGATGAATGGGTGCGTGTATCTTATAAAAAAGCAATAGAGCTTATAGCAAGTGCATTAAAAGAAACGAGGGAGAAAAAAGGTCCAGAAGCGATTTTTGCAGGAAGCTATGGCTGGAAAAGTAGCGGAAATATGCATAATGCCAGAATCTTACTTCAACGCTTTATGTCTATGAGTGGTGGTTTTACTGGAAGCACTGGGGACTACTCAACAGGTGCAGCACAAGTCATCATGCCTCACGTGATAGGGACTATAGAAGTTTATGATCAACAAACTGTTTTCCCTGTAGTGCTAAAAGATTCTAAAGTCATAGTTATCTGGGGAGCTAACCCTATGAGCACGCTTAGAAACGCTTGGACTGTAAGTGAAGGAAGCGGCTTAGAGTTTTTTAACAAGTTAAAAGATAGCGGCAAAAAGATAATCTTAATAGACCCTATAGGCAGTGAAACTGTAGAGTTTTTTAAAAGTGCTAAAGGTAGCAAGTGGATACAGCCAGTGCCTAACACAGACGTTGCTTTAATGCTTGGAATCATGCATACAATGTATATAACTAATAAGTATGATAAAAAGTTTCTTGATACCTACACTACTGGCTTTCCAAAGTTTTTAGACTATATGCTAGGCAAGAGTGATGGGGTAGTGAAAGATGCCACTTGGGCTAGTAATATAAGTGGTGTAGATATTAAGACTATAGAGTATCTTGCAAAAGAGATGTTTGAAAATAGAACTATGATAATGGCAGGCTGGGGTATGCAGCGTGCCCACCATGGCGAACAACCTCACTGGATGTTAGTAACGCTTGCTTCTATGATAGGACAAATAGGACTTCCAGGTGGTGGCTTTGGTTTTAGCTACCACTATGCTAATGGTGGTAATCCAGCAGCAAAAGCAGCTGTAATTGGCGGGATGAATCTGGGCAATACAAAAGGAGCAGAAAGTGGTGCTAGCTGGCTACTAAAAGGATCTACTGTTAGTTTCCCAGTAGCACGTATAGCAGATGCACTTTTAAACCCGGGCAAGACTTTAGAAGCTGATGGCAAAAAGATAAAGTATCCAAAAATTGATCTAATCTACTGGGTAGGTGGGAATCCATTCAGCCATCATCAAAATATAAATCATCTTATAAAAGCTTGGCAAAAACCTAGCCACGTTATAGTTCATGATCCTTTCTGGACTGCTACTGCAAGGCATGCAGATATAGTTATGCCAATAACTACTAGTTATGAAAGAGATGATATCTCTATGAGTGGGGACTACTCTAACCTTAATATAGTACCTATGAAAGCCCTTGTAAAAAGACAGTATGAAAGCGTGGATGACTATGAAGTCTTTAGCGACTTAGCAGTAAAACTTGGAATCTATGAACAATACACTGAAGGCAAAACTCCAAGAGAGTGGATAGAGCAGTTTTATAACACTGCTTTAAGTGCTGCTAAGCCTCAAGGTATCTCTATACCAGATTTTAAAACTTTCTGGGAGAAAAATGAGCCTTTAAGCTTTGAAGTGCCTGAAGAAAGCACTGAGTTTGTAAGATACTCTAACTTTAGAGATGACCCAATCTTAAATCCACTAGGAACTCCAAGCGGCAAGATAGAAATCACTTCAGAGACTATAGCTAATATGAACTATGATGACTGCAGGGCTTATCCTTCTTGGTTTGAACCAGCAGAGTGGCTAGGTATGAAAAATAAACCTGCAGAGTTCCACTTACTTAGTCCACATCCTGAGTTTAGACTTCACTCTCAGCTAAACAATACTAGCTTGCGTAAAAAGTATGCAGTAAGTGATAAAGAGCCAATCTGGATAAATGAAGAAGATGCCAAGACTAAAGGCATAAAAAATGGCGATGTAGTAAGGGTGTTTAACGCTAGAGGTGAAGTGCTAGCAGGAGCAAAAGTCACTAAGGAGATAAGGAAGGGTGTTTTAAAGCTAAATGAAGGTGCTTGGTATAACCCAGATAGCAAAGGGCTATGTAAAAATGGCTGTGCAAACGTGCTAACTATGGATATATCAACTTCAAAACTAGCTAATGGTAACTGCCCAAATACTGCCTTAGTTAACATAGAAAAGTATAAAGGTAAAGTAGAAAAAGTAGATATCTTTGAAGAGCCAAAAAATATGAAGGTTTAAAAACTTAAGCTTTTAAAGAATCTAAATATTATTAGTGCTACGCCTGCTTTGATATTACTTTGCTTAGCAGGCGATGCATTTTTATACTTTTAGATTCTATGGATTTATAGAATCTAAAAAGTGCTAAAAATAAGGCAGTTTTATTTTTATCCCACTTCTAGGTCACAAGGCGTCTACTTATCCCCCCTTCATTGATACTTTTAGGGGTAGGGGTGTGAAAAGATTAGAAAGCAATTAGATATTTTAGTATTTATCATATTTAGGGGCTTGCTTATATTTAGCAACTTATAGCCAATTAACACCTTATACAACCTCAAAGGTTTAATATAAGTAGCCACATTAACTAATGTCCTTATCTTTCGTTTAGGCAGTTTTTTTTAACTAATTTTTTAAAATCTTTTAATAATTAGTTAAATCTTTTTAACCTAAATCAATCAAAATTATATTTTTTCTCATTTTTTAACCACTCTTAATAATTTAAAATATCTCAAGTGCTAAAATACGCCCCAAGCATTACTATTTTCAATCAATTAAAAATTGGGAGTTTAACCATGAGTATTTCAAGAAGAAGTGTTTTAAAAGCCAGTGCTTTATTTGCACTAGTGCCATTAGCACCAAAACTTTTAAGTGCAGCTGAACAAAAAGAGCATATGGACAAAGTGATGAGCAAAGCCTCAGAGATGAAGTATGTAAGTAGTTTGGTAGAAAACGGAGAAGTTATAACTGGTGCGCACTGGGGTATCTTAAAAGCAACTATCAAACATGGCAAGATAGTTTCTTCAATAGGTTTAAATGACTCTAAAGAAAAAGTTAAAAATCCTCTTCAACATGTAGTAGGAGACCAAGTCTATGCTAAGTCTAGAATCAAGTATCCTATGGTTAGAAAGTCTTATCTAAAAGACCCTCATAACAGCAAACCTGAGCTTAGAGGTAAAGATGAGTGGGTGCGTGTATCTTATAAAAAAGCAATAGAGCTTATAGCAAGTGCAGTAAAAGAGACTAGAGAGAAAAAAGGTCCAGAAGCGATTTTTGCAGGAAGCTATGGCTGGAAAAGTAGCGGAAATATGCACAACTGCGTAGTTTTACTTCAAAGATATATGAGTATGGGTGGGGGCTTTACAGGTATAACAGCTGACTACTCAACAGGTGCAGCACAAGTTATGCTTCCTCACGTAGTAGGAACACTAGAAGTTTATAACCAACAAACTGTTTTTCCAGTGGTTATGGAAAACTCTAAAGTCGTAGTTATCTGGGGAGCTAACCCTATGGTAACTTTAAGGATAGCTTACTCAATAAGTGAAGGAAGTGGACTAGAGTTCTTTAATGACCTTAAAAATAGCAATAAGAAAATCATCCTTATAGACCCTATAAAAAGTGATACAGTACAGTTCTTTATGGATAGAAAAAATTCAACTTGGATAACTCCTATCCCTAACACAGACGTTGCTTTAATGCTTGGAATCATGCATACAATGTATACAACTAACAAGTATGATAAAAAATTCCTAGATACTTATACTACTGGTTTTGATAAATTTTTAGACTATATGTTAGGTAAAACTGATGGTGTGGTTAAAGATGCTAAATGGGCTAATTCAATATGTGGTATAGATGAAAAAACTATAAAAGACCTAGCTAAAACTATGTTTGAAAATAGAACTATGATAATGGCAGGCTGGGGTATGCAGCGTGCCCACCATGGTGAACAACCTCACTGGATGTTAGTAACGCTTGCTTCTATGATAGGTCAAATAGGACTTCCAGGTGGTGGCTTTGGTTTTAGCTACCACTATGCTAATGGTGGTAATCCAGCAGCAAAAGCAGCTGTAATTGGCGGGATGAACGTAGGTAAGGCTACTTCTGGTGGAGCAGCTTGGCTTCAAAAAGCTTCAGCTGTTAATATACCAGTTTCTAAAATCGCAGACTGCTTAGCAAACCCAGGAAAAGTTATAGATGCAAATGGCGGTAAAGTCAAATACCCTGATATAGACCTAATCTACTGGGTAGGTGGAAACCCTATCGGTCACCACCAAAATATAAACAACTATGTAAAAGTTTGGCAAAAACCTAGCCACGTTATAGTTCATGATCCTTTCTGGACTGCTACTGCAAGACATGCAGATATAGTTATGCCTACAACTACTAGTTATGAAAGAGATGACATCTCTATGAGTGGGGACTACTCTAACCTTAATATAGTACCTATGAAAGCCCTTGTAAAAAGACAACATGAAGCAAAAGACGACTATGAAGTCTTTAGTGACCTTGCAAAAGAAGCAGGATTTCATGAACAATACACTGAAGGCAAAACTCCAAGAGAGTGGATAGAGCAGTTTTACAACACAGCACTTAAGTCTGGAACACCTCAAGGTATAAAAATGCCAGATTTCAAAACTTTCTGGGATAAAAACATGCCTATAACTTTTGAAGTACCAGAAGAAGATAAAACTTATGTAAGATATGCGGACTTTAGAGATGATCCAATCTTAAACTCACTAGGAACTCCAAGTGGTAGGATAGAAATCTACTCAGAGACTGTAGCTAAGATGAACTATGATGACTGTCGTGGTTATCCTTCTTGGTTTGAGCCAGCAGAGTGGCTAGGTATGAAAAATAAACCTGCAGAGTTCCACCTACTTAGCCCACACCCAGAATATAGACTTCACTCTCAGCTAGCTAATACATCTTTACGCAACAAATATGCAGTAAGTGATAAAGAGCCAATCTGGATAAATGAAGAAGATGCCAAAGCTAAAGGTATAAAAAACGGTGATGTAGTAAGGGTGTTTAACGCTAGAGGTGAAGTGCTAGCAGGTGCAGTTGTTGGCAAACATGTTAGAAAAGGTGTTTTAAAACTAAGTGAAGGTGCTTGGTATAACCCAGATAGCAAAGGGCTATGTAAAAATGGCTGCGCAAACGTGCTAACTATGGATATATCAACTTCAAAACTAGCTAATGGTAACTGCCCAAATACTGCCCTAGTTAACATAGAAAAGTACAAAGGTAAAGTAGAAAAAGTAGATATCTTTGAAGAGCCAAAAAATATGAGAGAGTTTAGAATCTAAGCTTTTATAGCTCTCATGTAAGCTTGACTTTTTGCCATGTTTGCACTCGCAGGCATGGCAATCATATATTTTTGGATTCCATAAACTTATAAAATCTACCTTAGTTCATGGTATTGAGAGACTTAACTTTAATGCTATGTTAGAAAAAAATTAATCTAGAAGTTTTAATCTAATTTCTTACGCAAAAAGCTAAAGCCTTCAAGCTTGTAAGGAAGCCTTACTCGGTTTATATTGCCGCTATGTATCTCTTCTACAACTTTGCCATTTTCTAGTTCTATCTTAGGAAAGCTGATACTTTTAACTTCGCCACTTGGTGAGACTACTTCATAGCGTTCATCTTTAAATATCTTATCTTTACAAAGACAAAACTCCCCATCTTCACTAACTTGGGCGACTACTTGAAAGCTTCCTTCGCTGATAGCAGTTTCTACATTTTGCGTATCTAGTTTTTCAAAAGGTCGCTTTATTATATAGCCATCTGTAAAGCCACGATTTTTGAGAGTTAGTAGCTCACGCTCATAGCTTTTAGTATCTTGGAATCCTTTATAGTAGTCATCAATTGCCCTTCTATAAGTCCTAGTAGTGATACCTGCGTAGTACTCACTCTTAGTTCTACCTTCTATCTTTAAAGCATCAACCCCACCACTATCAAGGATCTCTTTTATATGGCTACTAAGGTTTAAATCCTTAGCATTAAAGATATGAGTGCCTATGCCTTCTTCTTCATGAAGACGCATCATGACGCCATTATCAGGATTTCTAACATAGTATTCATAATCAAATCTGCAGTCATTAGCACAGCTTCCACGATTAGGCACGCGCCCACTTTGAAGACTTGAGATTAAACAGCGTCCTGAAAAGGCATAGCACATAGACCCATGTATAAAGATCTCTATCTCTAGATCTGGCAGGGCTTTTTTTATCTCCATGCAGTCTTTTAAGCTTATCTCACGTGCTGCAACTATGCGTCTAACTCCAAGTTCATAAAAGACTTCAGCATCTAAGACATTTAAGACATTAGCTTGGGTTGAAAGATGTATGGGGATTTGTGGGGCTAGCTTTTTAGCTAGTCTTACAACACCGGGTGCTGCTATGATAAAGGCATCTGGATTAAGACTAGCCATCTCTATTATGTGCTTTTTTAAAAGCTCAAGTTGTGAGTTAAAAGGAAAGCCATTTAATGTTACATAGACTTTTTTACCCCTTGCGTGGGCGTAGTCTATACCTTCTTTAAAGCTTTCAAGTGTGAAGTCTTTTGTGGCTCTATTTCTTAGTGAAAAGTGACTTACCCCACCATAGACTGTATCAGCACCGTAGTTTATGGCTATCTTTAGCTTAGTAAGATTCCCAGCTGGGGCTAAAAGCTCTACTTTTTTATCTGTTTTAGAATCCATAATCTATTAACCTACTTATCATCTACTGAAACATAGACCTTGCTTAACTCTAAGTCTTTTAGCACGCTAACTACTTGCATGAAGTTTTCCACACTGCCATCTTTATCTGTGTTTAAGATGATATTAGTACTTTTATCAAGATTAGAAAGACTAGCTTTTAAGGCGTTTACATCTACTTCTTTATCATTAGCATAAATCTTGCCTTTTTTATCTATAGAGATAGTGAAGCTTTTATCATTACTGGTAGCACTAGAGCTAGCTTTTGCGTCTACTTTTGGGACGTTTAGTGAAACTTTTGGGTGCTGTACAAAGCTAGCTGAAGTTAAAACTATGACTAGTAAAACTAACATGATATCTATGAAAGGCACTAGGTTTAAGGAATCTATCTTTTTCATGAATGTTCACTTTTAGTTTGTGGTATTAGGTGCAAAGTAGTAGCCTTTAGGCTTGAAAAAGCGGTTGTTGTATATGACTTGGTTGTGCTTTATTGGCTCGCTAAAAAACTTATCTAAGTTGTTAACTTGTAAGTCTAAAAACATCTCTACACCTATATCAGTAGCGTAGTTTACCCAGTCATATTTAAGATCACCACTAAGCAAGCTAGTGTACTCCATAAGGGCATCATTAGTTTGACCTATGGCGTTAACTACTAAGAGGTTTTGTACATCTTCTGGCTGAGTTAGGGTTAAAAGCACAGGGTTGTAGTTAATCTGTGTTGAAAGAAAGTACTTAGGAGTGATGTTAAGCGTGCTAATTTGCGGGATGATAAGACCACTTTTTATAGCTGAGGTATTAAAAACTACCATGGAGTTATCAAGTATGGCTTCTTGGTCTTCTAAGCTTTGTTTATAGTTGGCTGCAAGCTTTGAAGTTATAGTGTCTTGATAGATGATACTTTTGTCATCTTTAGCTAGGGTGTTAGCTAGTATCATGCCTATGTAGCTATCATCGTTATAAGCTATTAGAGAGCTATCTTTAGCAAAGTTTGAGATTAGTTTTATCTGGGCGCTATAGTCTATACCACCAAAAACCATCTTCTTAGGCACGGAAAAATCTATCTGGTTGATATTGACAGTTGGCACATAAACTAGCCTATCTACATTGACGTTTTGTACTAAGGCTTTAACCCCACTTTGAGTAAGTATGGCTATAACATAGTCATAGTTTTGTGCTTTTAAGTCATCATAGGCTTTTATTAGGTTTTCTGGGCTTTCATCACTTGAGTTAAAGACCTTAAAGTTAAAGTCTATGCCACGTGATACAAGATAACTCATAACTACATCTGGAGTGGATACTGAGTAGCGACCTATTAACTTTTGGGGCATTAAAAGAGCTATGCGTAAAACCTTATCACTAAGTGTATCTTCGTGATATACAAAAGAATCTAAATAAGAGCTAGCGACTTTAAAATTTGCTTTTAAGGCGACATCGCTTGTGCCTTTATAGTAAGAAAGAAAGCTTAGATAAAGTTTTTTATTAAAAAGATCATGCATGCAGCTTGTATCACAGCTTGATTTCGCAGTGCTTAAGACCTCTTGGGTAGGTGGCAAAAGAGGTGAGATAATGTAGCTTTTAGCTTGCAAAAAGGCAAAAAGCATGATAAATACAACTAGCTTTTGCAACATTAGATCCTTTGCATTGATATAAGAGTAGATTCTAACAAAATATTAAAGTAATCCTTTTTCTCTTTCATCTAAATATAAATCACTTTGAGTGATATATTCACCTTCACTTAGTATGCAAGCACGCTCTATCACAGATAAAAGTTCTCTTATATTACCCGGCCAGCTGTACTCAAGCAGCCTAGCTTGTGCATCTTTACTTAGAATCTTAGTGCTAAAGTCGTAGTTTTTGCAGATATTTTCTATGTGATTTATAGCTATAGGAAGGATTTCTTCTTTTCTATCTTTTAAAAGTGGAATCTTAATAGGCACGGTTTGAAGTCTAAAAAAGAGATCTTCTCTAAACTCATGCTTATTAATCTTATCTTTTATGTCTGCATTAGTCGCTGAGATAAATCTCACATCTATCTTTATAGGCTTAGCACTTCCTAGTCTAGTTATCTCTTTTTCTTGCAAAGCACGAAGTAGCTTTGCTTGGAGGGCTAAAGGCATCTCACCTATCTCATCTAAAAAGATACTTCCTCCTTGGGCGCTTTCAAAAAGTCCTATCTTTTGACTACTAGCATCTGTAAAGGCACCTTTTTCAAAGCCAAAGAGTTCAGATTCTAAAAGGTTTTCTGGGATGCTTGCCATATTTAGTGCTACAAAAGGTGCAGTGCTTCTTTTTGAGTTTTCATGTATATAGCGCGCAAAGACTTCTTTGCCCACTCCACTAGCCCCTAAAAGCAATACACTAGCATCAGTCTTAGCCACTTTTAAGGCCATGTTTTTTGCTTCTTCTAAGGCAGGCGAGCTAGCTTTAAAAAAGTCTTTATTTTTAGAGAGGTTAAGCTTTTTTTTAGGAGTGCTTTTTTCAAACTCAACTAGCTTTTTAGTCCTATAAACTGCATCAAGCAAGTCTTTTGGCTCAAAAGGCTTTTGAAAGAAGTCTTTTACTCCTAGCCTTATAGATTCTATAGCCTTGTTCAAAGTGGCATTACCAGTTATAACTATGGCTTCATAACGCCCTTTTAGTTCAGATAAAAAAGTTAGCCCATCCATATGAGGCATATTTATATCTGTAATGACCAAAGAAAAGCTATCATCAAGAGCTTTTAGGGCATCTTTTGGGTTTTTAAAACTAACTATCTCTAAGTCTTTATAGTCTAGAAAGAAAAACTCTAGCCCCTTTCTCATGTTGATGTCATCTTCTACTATGGCTATTTTCATCTTTAGGCTCCTTTTGGTATGTCATCTAGTTTTGCCTTTTTGGCTTATAAAATACAAGCTCTAAGCTATCGTCATTAAAACTTGCTAGCACGTAAGAAGGCATAAGTCTTAGATGACTAAAAGCGCTTGTTTGGAAGTTGCTTGTAAGGTCATTAGTATTTATACTGGCTTCATTTTGCATTAAACACTTAAGCAAAGAATCTACATGGGCGTTTAAGATTCTATAAATCTCATAACTAACTTGCTTTTCTACAAAAGCTTCTTTTTGCAAGGGGCTAAACTCACCTGGCACGCTTATAGCAAAACTCCTTGCTTTAAAAGGCACACTGCATTTAAAAAGTGGCTTTAAGCCTTCTTTTAAGATGATAGGGACTAGGGGCTTAGAGACTTTTAAGTCTTGCCCTTTTGGGATGTAGTTAAGGGTAGTAAAGTCATAGCTTACTATGAACTCTTGGGGTTTAGAATCTGTTATAAAAACTATATCATCTGGCTTTTTTGTATCTTGTGTCAAATCTAGATCTTGCCTAGCGTGAAGTAGAGCTAAGCTAAGAAATGTCATAAGACACAAGATATAAAATCTCATCTAATTATCTTTTATACTCCAGTCAAAAAGAGTACTTTTTGCAAGTAGGTCATGTTTGTTTAGACTAAAAAATGCCAAATTGACATCTTGCTTGCTTTTTATGCTTAAGGTTAAGCCACTAGTATTGGGAAAGTTTCTAAAAGCTTGTGAGCTTGTCTCATCAAGTAAGCCAGTTACCTTAGCTAAAAATATCAGTGCATCTATGCTATCTTTGGCGTTTTTACTATAGGCTGCTTTTATGTTTTTAGAACTATCAGAGTTACCAAGGGCTCTTTCATAATCTAGTGCATTGGCATTAAACTTATCTATGAAGTTATCCGGTCTTATGATGTTATAAGCAAGTTCTAGAGAAAAAGGTGTGTTTTGGTTTATAGAGCTAAAGGCGTCTACTAAGTTGTCAAAGTTTTGCTTGAAAGTCACTTTGGAATCTATGGTGCTTGTTATATCGCCTTTTAATAGATCACATTTCATAGTGCCTATAGCGTCTTGGGCTTCAAAGTCTATCTTGCAAGTTACGTATTTTGGTTGAAGTGTTTTAAAAGCAGCCAAGGCTACTTTGTTGTTTTGAGTGGCATTAAATACTGAGTTTAGCCTAAAATCTAAAGTCATGTTTAAATCAGTGCTATCTCTTTTAGTTTGTAGTTTTATATTTCTAGATTCTAGTGTTTGGTTATCAAAGCCTAAAGTGATGCCTTTGCTAAAACACTCTATATTCCTAAAGCCACTGCATTTAAAGTCTGAGTACTCTAAGTCTATATTTTTTGCTTTTAGCTTAGTTTTAGTTTGGGCAAGTTTTGAGTTTATGGTAGCTTCACTTCTGTGAGATACATAAAAGTATGAAAACACTAAGGCAATTAATAACACTATGATGATTAGGACACCTACTAAGTTAAGTAAGATTCCTATTTTTCTAAACTTCATTGCAACTCTTCACGCACTAGGATGATTACTAGCTTGTATTCTAACACAGGTTATAATTAAGGTTTATTTAGATTATATGTAATGGCTAAAAGGCAGACTAACTTGAGAGATATAAATATAGCAGTAATTGGCGTAGGTGTAGTTGGTAAAAGTGTAGTAGATATACTACAAAAAAACAAAGATATATTAAAAGCAAGATGTGGGGCAAACCTTATCCCGCGTATTGGCATATCAAGAGATATAGAATCTAAAGAGCTAAAAGATCTAGGCATAAAGCTAAGCACTAATATAGATGATGCCTTTAAAGACCCTAGCATCGAGATAGTAGTAGAGCTTATAGGAGGAGTAGAGCTTCCTTATGAGATAGCCTTAAAGGCACTAAAAAGTGGTAAGGCCTTTGTAACTGCTAATAAAGCCATGCTTGCTTATCACAGATATGACCTAGAAAAGCAGTGTAAAAACTCAGCCATAGGCTTTGAAGCAAGCGTATGTGGTGGCATACCTATAATAAAGATTCTAAAAGATGGACTTGGGGCTAATCATATCCTTTCACTTAGTGGCATTATGAATGGCACAAGTAACTTCATCTTAAGCAAGATGAGTAAAGATGGCTTAGACTTTAAAGTAGCACTAAAGCAAGCACAGGAGTTAGGCTATGCTGAAGCTGACCCTACACTTGATATAAGT
Source organism: Helicobacter sp. 11S02629-2 (assembly GCF_002272875.1). Taxonomy (GTDB): domain Bacteria; phylum Campylobacterota; class Campylobacteria; order Campylobacterales; family Helicobacteraceae; genus Helicobacter_I. The sequence goes on along the minus strand of NZ_MLAN01000003.1, from coordinate 59,825 downwards.
GGAGGTGATACAGCCCATAAGCTTTTAATTCTAGCAAGTATTGCTTATGGCATAAATGCTAGGTTTGAAGATATCTTAGTAGAAGGGATAGAAGAGATATCACAGGTTGATATTTTATTTGCCAAAGAGTTTGGTTACGTAATAAAGCTTTTAGGTATAGCTAAGAAAGAGGCTAATAGCGATGAGGTAGAACTTAGAGTGCATCCTTGCTTAGTCTTAGAAGATAAGCTTTTAGCAAAAGTAGATGATGCTATGAATGCTATAAGTGTAGTAGGTGATATGGTAGGAGAGACAGTTTATTATGGTGCTGGTGCGGGTGGGGCGCCAACTGCTAGTTCGGTTGTAAGTGATATCTTAGAGATAGCAAGAAGTAAAACTTCGCCTATGCTAGGTTATATGAGTTCTTATGAAAATAACTTAAAGCTTAAAGCTATAGAATCTATTTCTAGTAAGTACTATATAAGACTACATGTCATAGATAAGCCGGGCGTTTTAAGTGATATATCACTAGTTTTTGCTAAGCATCAAGTCTCTATTAGAACCCTTTTACAAAAAGAAAATCTAAGTGATGAGTGTGTGGATTCTAAGCCAAGTCACGCAACTCTTTTACTTTCAACCCATATCTGTGCTGAGCTAGATATACAAAAAGCACTTAAAGACATAGAAAGTTTAAGCTGCACGGTTTGTAAGCCTTATATGATAAGAATCTTGGGGTAGGTTTATTAAGATATAAGCTTAAGGAAGGAAAGTAACAAAGCCTACTAGTGTAAAAACTTAGCATTTTTGACATCTTGCTTTTAATACATCAAGAAAGTAAAATTTTTATTAAATGTTTAGTTTTTCCTAACATCTCTAGAAATTGCACTAAACTTACGAAATATTACAAGCCAAAACAAAAGAGGTTGAAGATATGAGATTTAATATCAAAGCAAAACAGATCTTACTTGTTGTCTTTTTACTAATCATAAGTCTAATCTACTGTGCGATGCTACTTACTAAGCATTTTAGTCTTTATAAGCAGTTATCTTTAGTGCCAGAAAATATTTACTATGCTAAGCAAGTATCAACTTTAGTGCATGATGTGCAAGTTGAAAGAGGGCTTGGTGGGATGTATGTGACTAATGCAAGTGATGCTACACAAAGGCCTTATGATGAACAAAAGACTAAAGTAGATGCTTCATTTGCCAACTTATTGGCTTTCATGGCAAATGATAATAGTGCACAAAGTAGCCAAGACATAGAGCTAGTAAAACAAGACTTTAACAGCATAAAGACTTTAAGAACTAAGATAAATGAAGGCTACTATGTAACTGAAACTGCTATAGCTGCCTACTCAGAAACTATAGATAAGCTAATAAGAATAGTAAATAGAAGCATAAGTAATAGCCTTATAGATGAGCGTATAAACTATGCTTTGCTTGGAGCTTATAACTTAGTATATGCAACTGAGGCTATGGGACTAGTTAGGGCTAATGTCGCTGGGGTTTTTGAGATAAATGAGCGCATGAATGTCGATCAATCAAATCTTACTTTTTCTAGCCTTGGGATCTTTAACTCTAGCCTTGCAAAAGCTATAGAATCTTTAAACTACTATAGTGCATTTAGAGGTTTAGACACACAAAATAGTGCGCAGTTTGCAGCCACAAAAGCTAAGATTGATGTCCTTTATCAAAAATCAGACTATGGCAAGTATGGACAAGATGCTAAAGAGTGGTTTAAGATCTCTAGTGCTTATATCAACTTTTTAAACTTAGAGATTAATAATATCTTGGATTTTTCGCTAACTCAGACTAAAGCCATAGTTAGAAATGAAGTTAACTCCATCATCTGGGTTATAGTCATAGCTGTTATAACTTTAATAATAGGTATAAGCCTAAGCGTATCTTTTATAAGAAGCTTTTCTAACTCGCTTAATAAGATACAAAGAGGGATATTTTCCTTCCTTGATTACGTAGGGCACAAAAAGAAAACTTTAGAAGAGATAAGGATTTACTCAAAAGATGAGTTTGGCGACTTAGCAAATGTCATAAATCAGTCCATATCTGGAGTAAGGATAAACTTAGAGCAAGATGAAAAACTAGTTAATGAGATAACTATCGCACTAGAGCAAGGAAGGCTTGGGAACTTCCAAGGCAAGCTAGTTGCAACTTCTAATAATGAACAAATCATGAAGCTTAAAGATAATCTATGTGAGTTTTTAAACCTTATAGGACAAAACTTCTCTTTAATCTCAAGCACTATGGAATCTTACTCACAAAACAACTTCTTATCCTCAGTTGCTTCTACAGGCTTAAAAGGAGGCTTTTTAGAACTGGCTATAAATCTAAACAAGCTAAGGGATACTATAGTCTTAAATCTAAACTCCAATCTACAAGTTTCAAACAACTTAGCACAGAAAGCTGAAAGCTTAAATGACGTCACAGCTAAGCTTAATGACTTAACAGCCAATCAAGCTAAAGCCATGGAAGATAGTGCAGGCAATATGAATAATATAAGTGCGTCTTTACAAAGTATAAATGAAAAAAGTGAAAACGTCCTAGCACAAAGTGAAGGCATAAAAAGCATTACTAAGATGATACATGACATAGCTGATCAGATAAATATCTTAGCACTTAATGCAGCCATAGAAGCAGCACGTGCAGGAGAGCATGGACGTGGATTTGCTGTTGTTGCTGATGAGGTTAGAAAGCTTGCTGAGAAAACTCAAAAGTCTTTAAATGAGATAGAAGGAAGTATATCTTTGCTATCTCAAAGTATAGATGAGATGTCTCAGTCTATCTCTACTCAAACTCACAGTGTCTTAGAGGTTAATAACGCCATAGCAAGCCTTCAGCATCAAGTAAAAGACACTTTAAGCATAGTAGATGAGTGCAGTGCTATAGGTAAAAATATAGATTCTGTTTCTAAAGTCATGATAGAAGATGTTAAAAAGAATAGGTTTTAAAAGCTAGTTTTTTAAAAGCTATTTTAAGTGATGCCATATTTCTATCAAAGCGGCTTCTTGCTTGTTTCGTGCTTGATAAAATGGCATTAAAAGATAAAGTCAGTGCAGACTTAGTCATTTTACTAGCGAGGGAAATAAGCTTTCATCTTTCCTTTGATTACGATAAAAGCAAGGCTTTCTTGAGATAGTTTTACTTACTTGTGAGACTTTTTAAAGAAAGGCTTTTTAAAAGCTAAGGGGAGTGAAGAGGGATTAAGCCCCTTTATTCTTCTCTCTCTTTCTCCCCCTTTTTTGTCTATTCCCTTTTTTCAAAAAAAAAAAAAAACCACGGGCTAAGCCTTGTCTTGAAAGAAAAAATATATAAATAATCATTTATAAAAAAAAGAAATTGTTTAGATATGGAATCTAAAAATTAGATTCCATAGAGGCAGAAAAGTTTTTTAAATATATGATTGGCGTGACTTTATATCAACGCCTAGCTTGTGAGAAGAAGTAGATTCCATTAAGCCATAGAATCTACTTTTATAAAAACTTACTACCTTGCAAAGCTAAGATAAGGATAGATAAGATTGATATAAGGCATGCCTATGACCATAAAGATGATTAGATAAAGCATGCCAAAAGTTATACCAAGACGCCAAAAGTCACTTGATTTAATATATCCGCTTGCATACCACACAGTAGTTGGCCCTGTAGTATAAGGTGCTAAGATTCCAACAAAGCCCATAGGTAGTACTAAAAAAAGCACAGTTTTTACTGGGTCAGTACCCGGGATGCTTTGAGCAAGTATTACAAAGATGGTCATAAAGGCAGTGGCAAAGGCTGTATTACTAGCAAAAAAGTAACGAAGAAAGCTAAAAAGAAGTAGTAGGCCAATGATGGCTACAAAAGGAGGGAAGCCTATAAAAAGATGATCAAACTTAGTTGATATCCACTCTATAAACCCTACATTTTTTAGCCCTCCTGCCATGGTGACTAAGGTAGCAAGCCAGACCATAACATTCCACGCGGGCTTGTTGGATAAGAAGTCATTCCAAGTGATAACTTTTAAGATAACCATGGCTATAGCAACTACTAGGGCTGTTGTAGTTGAGTGTATGTGAAAGTAGCTTCCACCTATCCAAAGAACTAAAGCCACTACTGATATAAGGAGCATGAAGTATTCTTCTTTTTTCATCTTGCCTACACTTTTTAACTCATCTTTTGCCCAAGTGACTATTTCAGGAGAGCCTTTTAGGGTAGGTGGGTAAAACCAGTAAACTAGCAAAGGAGTTAGTAAAAAAAGGATGATACTAACTGGTAACATGGCCACAAACCAGCTTAGCCAGTTAGGCACCACCATGCCAGCCTTACTTATAAAAGCTAGGGCTAGGGAGTTAGAAGAAGAAGCAGTTAGGAAGATAGAGCTACTTACGCAGCCTGCAGCACAAGCAGTATAGGCAAGATAGGAGCCTATCTTTCTAGGGTTATTTTCAGGCGTGCTATCAAACATAGGCGGTATGCTTGATATCATGGGGTACATGCTGCCACTTCTAGCGGCATTACTTGGGATGAAGGGCGCTAAGATTCCATCAATTATAGCTATGGCGTAGCCTAACCCTAAAGTCTTTTTACCAAGCTTGCTAACTAGATATAAAGATATACGCCTTCCTAATCCACTTTTAGTAAAGCCTATACCTATCATAAAAGCTGAAAAGATAAGCCAAACTACAGTGTTAGCAAAGCCGCTAAGTCCCCACTGTACTGCAGTTTGTGCGTTTACGTGTCCATACTCTGTGCCTACTGGTCCTATCTTAAAAAGTATGGCTATAGCTATGGTTATAAGGCTTAATAAGGCTGGGGCTATAGGCTCTAAGATAAGACCAACTATAAGTGCTATGAATAAGGCTAGATAGCCCCACGCATGCACGCTTAAGCCTTCTGGAGTTGGCAAGACAAAGATTACTATTCCTACTAGGATAGTTATGATCATTTTTATGATTTTTGATTTGGCGGATGCTTGCTTCATGCTAAAAGTTTTCCTTGTGTAAAAGTAGGGCGAAATAAGCCTTTAGTTAAAAGCTTATTTGTAGGTACTTAAGAATATTGGGCTTGCACTATAAGACATAGTTATGGAATGGATAAAAAACACTAGGTAGGATTCTACTTCTTGCTAGCTTTTATAGACTTTATTTTTTATTAAATATGACTTGAAAAGAGTAAAAAAGTTACATTTATATCTAAAGGATAGAATCTAGTGCTTAAGTTCATATGGGACTTTTAAGGGGCTTGGGGGGGGGTAGAATATGAGATTTGTAACTACAAAAAGCTAGGCTTTTTATAGTCTTAGATTCCATATTTACAAAACCTAGGCAAAAGTCTTAAGCAACATGTGCACTTATCCTTCTAGCAGCCTCGGCATCTTGCTTAGCTATAGTCTTAGCAAGGATGGCTGAGTAAAGTGGCTTACCACCAACAAACTGGGCAACTAGTGTGGCACCAAGGCAAGTAATTATCATAGGTAGTATTAGTTGATAGTTAGCAGTCATCTCTAAAACTAAAACTATCCCAGTAAGAGGTGCTCTAACAGAAGCTGCCATCAAAGCACCCATGCCAGCTATGGCAAACACACCTGCATCTAAGTGATAGCTAGGTAGCAAGTGCATAGAAACTAAGCCAAAAGCTGTGCCAAAGACTGTGCCAAGTGCTAGCATAGGAGCAAAGATCCCACCTGGTGCACCTGAAGAAAAACAAAGCACAGTTGTAAAAACCCTAATGATAAAGATGACTATTAAAAATAGCACGCTGTATTTGCCAGCTATAGCTAGTGGTACTATCTCAAAGCCTCCACCTACTACTTCAGGAAGTGCTAAGGTTAAAACTCCACAAAACCCACCTATAAAGCCTCCAAAGATTATCCATTTGATAGTGTTACCTTTGTGTATCTTTTGAAATAAGTCTTGGGCTTTAAGCACTATTGTGTTAAACACTGGGCCTATTAGACCAAAGATTATGCCAAGGATTAGATAAAGCCAAAGAGTATAAACAGGGGCATCTGAAAGTCTGCCTATCTCTATGATAGGGGCTTCGCCGTTGAAGTATCTAAAAACGACACTAGACATGATGACGCCTGTAAAAACTGCCCTTAGTGAGATGAAGTTGTAGTGAAACTGAGGGCGCATCTCTTCGATTATAAAAAGTATGCCAGCAAGGGGTGCATCAAAGGCAGCTGAAAGACCCGCTGCAGCACCAGTTGCAAGCAAAGTATGGCGGTCTTCTCCACCCTTAGCTCTAAAAAGGCTTAAGACCATGCGACCTAGATTGCCACCTATTTGTACGGTTGGGCCTTCTTTACCTAAGACCATGCCTGAGCCTAAAGTCCCAAGCCCTCCTATAAACTTAACTGGCAAAACACGCCACCATCTAACAGGGCGAAGCTCTGCTAGTGCACCTTCTATCTCTGGTATACCTGACCCTCCTGCTTCTTGTGCAAACTTCCTAACTAAAAAGTAGCCTATCATAGCAAGCACTGCAGAAAAGCAAAAAGCTACTATCCATATAGTTATGCTATCTTTTGCGAAGTGGTGGATAGAATCTACCCTCAAAGTCTGCACAAGGTGTAAGAGTTTGTTAAACGCAACTGATACTAAACCAGTTAGGATTCCTACAACAGCTGCCATTAATATAGTAGCAATGGGCGTGCTGCCACGTTGCAACATGCGGCGCATAACTACTTTTTTGCGAAGATCTGAGATGCTGTTTTCTTGTGGGCGGGTTTTCATAAACTTAGTGCTCCTAGTAACTTTGAGTAGTAACTTGAGCTAGGATTTGCTAAGCAAGATAGAAGGCAGATTCTATCTTTATGGAATCTAGATTCCATAAAGGTTTTTCATAACTTTTAACTCTTAGTTATAAACTCAAGTCAGACTTTGGATAATGCAAATATTTTGAGATGTTAAATAATGCCGATATGCCCGCTATGTTACTACCAAGATTTTAATTTATGCTTAAAGTTTGTCAATACTTTTTAGTTTTTGATAAAAGTTATTTATAAAGGGGCTAATGTAGGTAAAAGATGTTAACTTTTTTCGTGCTTTTTTTGAGTTTGGATATCAAGCTTTATCTCTAGGGTGATAATACGTAAAATATTAGCTTACTTAATATTGCTATGGTCTAAGATATAAAAGGCTTTTAAGAAAAAGCCTTTTATGTGTGAGTTGGGTATAAAACTTAGTTGTTTGTTGGCTGGATGGTGGCGTTACTTGGAGTGATGTCTTTTAGAAAATCTATTAGCTTATCTGCTAGGTTCATATAGATTTTAGAAGCTAAAGAGTCTGGACTATAGTAGCTTATAGGTCTTCCATCATCACTACTTGTAACGATGCTAGGCTGAAGTGGGATTCTAGCTACTACTTCAGTATCAAAGTTACTTGCTAGCTTATCACAGCCGCCACTTCCAAATATGTCATAGACTTTATTAGTATCTGGGCAGACAAAACCACTCATGTTTTCAACTACACCAAAGATAGGGATGTTTAGCTTTTTAAACATATCTAGGGCACGCGCACCATCATCTATAGCTACAGCTTGAGGTGTGCTTACATTGACACCTGCACTTACTGGGACATTTTGTGCTAAGGTAAGTTGTGCGTCTCCAGTACCCGGAGGCATGTCTATAACTAAGACATCTAACTCATCCCAAACTACATCTTTTAACATCTGTTCAATCGCCCTCATAACCATAGGCCCACGCCATATTAAGCTTTCAGCACTTTCATATAAAAGCCCTATACTCATAACTGAGATTCCAAGTGCTTGTATAGGAAGTAAGTTTTTACCATCTTCACTAACACCTGGCTGCATATCTTGTATACCCATCATTCTAGGGATATTAGGCCCATAGATATCAGCATCAAGCAAGCCAACTTTAAGTCCACTTTTAGCTAGGGAGATAGCAAGGTTTACACTAGTAGTGCTTTTACCAACGCCTCCCTTACCGCTACTTATCATGACAAAGTGCTTGATGGTTGGTGCTATATTTTTAGCACTAATTGGTGCTTTTGTCTCTTGCTTTAAAGAAGGCATCTTTATATCTATATTTGCATTTTCTATGCCTAGCTTATCAAGACCTGCTTTTATGCTATCTTCTAGCTCTTTTGCAACGGCTGGGTTAGATGAAGGTATCTCAACTCTCAAAGCAAGGCTATAGTCTTGCAAAGTGATATCTTTTACAAAGCCAAAACTCACTATATCTTTTTGGAATCCGGGATATATAATAGTTTTTAGTACGGCGAGTACTTGCTCTTGCGTTATCATTTAAATCCTTTAAAATTATGATCTTGTTTCATTTTATAATAATTTGTTCTATAAAAACATCAAAAAGAGTATCATAAACTACCTATAAATTAAAACTAAACAAGAGGGCTTTAAGTGATTTACTTACTAAAACATGGCAAAGATGATAGCCCTAAAGTTTGTTCTTTTTCACTTTTAAAGATAGCTTATCTAAAGGCTAATCTTGGCGATGTTAGGGAGTATGAGTACTTATTACTTACTTCAAAGTATGCACTCTTTTGGATTTTAGATTCTAATAATCTTGAATGTTTAAAGGGGCTAAAAATCTTAAGTGTAGGTAAAAAAACTAGCAAATTTTGCAAAGAGGCTGGCTTAAAAGTCTACTTTAGTGGGAGTGGTGGGATAAAAGAGCTAAAAGATGCCCTAAAAGATGGCCTAAAAGATAAAAGCATCTTATATCTAAGGGCTAGCAAGACTGCTTTTGATGCTAAGGAAGTGTTTAAGAAATCTAGGCTTAAAGAAGTAGTAGTTTATGAAAGTGTAAAAAGCCCTTTTTTTTATATAGCAGGCCTTAGAAAGCAAAGTCCGGTTTTAAAGCTTACTCCTTTAAATAGCCTTTTTAAAAAAGATAGTATTTTTATATTTAGTGCGCCAAGTCATTTTGAAAGTTTTTATAACGTCTTTGGATGGAGAAAAGACTTTTATGCTTTAGCAATTGGCACTACTACTTTTAGTGCTTTAAGTAAGTGTCTAAAAAGCAAAAGGGTGTTTTGTAAAAATGGTCTTAGTGAGTGTCTTAGCCTTGCTAGGGAGATAGAAACTAGTAGGGATTAGGAGATTAAATTTATAGATAGTTTTTTATATATTAATACTAGAAGTGTTTTAATAGTCATGCTAATCATGTATTTCTAGATTCTATATTCCAATGCTTTCTTTTTATACTTTTTCTAACTAAAACAAGCGTTTTGTTTTTAATCCATGATGCTTGCATGACATTTTGGGAGCACATAGGGTTGGTAAAGAAAAGATAGCTTGCTTTTATGTCATTGTCATAGATCATCAAAGACAAACTGTGGCAATAAAATAAAAATATAAAAGACTATGACTAAGCACAGAGTGCTAAAAAGCTTTTTGCTTTAAAGCACATGGCATAAGCCTTATGTTTAAAAAGTGGCGTTTTGTAGCACCTTATGACATCTTGGACAAAGGCTGTCTTCAGAAGTAGCGTTAAACTGCCAGCATCTTGGACATTTATGAAGACTGGCTTTATAAACCTTAAAGTTAAAGCCTTCTACTTCAAAGCTAAAAAGTGGCTCGCTTTTAACATCTTTAGAAAAATGAGAAGTCATCAAAAACCCTTCTAAATCACCCTCTGTATAGTTAGATTCTATACTTAACTCAAGGCTTGATTTCACTACTTTGTCTTTTTTAAGACCATCAACTCTTTCATTAAAAAGCATCCTAGCTTGCAGCAAGATATCAAGCTTAGTTCTTGTCTTTTCATCTAGAGTAAAGTTTAGTTCTTGCTTAGTTAGACTAAAGACATCAGTTGCATGATTTTTCACTAAAGGTGTTGCGTGAGTCAAGGCTTCATCAACAGTGTAGGTTAAAAACGGCGCTAGGGTAAAAAGCATACGCCTCGCTATAAGACACATAGTGCTTTGTATGGCTAGTCTTTTGTTAGAAGCTGGACTATCACAGTATAGGCTATCTTTGCACAAATCAAGATAGATACCACTTAGCTCTACTGTTATAAAAGCATTTAGAATCTGAAAAGCCTTTGAAAAGTCATAGTTTAAAAAGCTTTCCCATACGCTTTCAAAAGTGTCATTAGCCTTAGCTAGTATCCATCTATCTATATCGCTTAAGTGATTCATATGAAGTTCACTCAAGCCTTCAGTGTTAGCTAGTAAAAAGCGCAAAGTATTTCTTATCTTTAAGTAGTTATCGCTAACTTGCTTTAAGATGTTATTAGAGATTCTAATATCTCCTTGATAGTCAGATAAACCTACCCAAAGTCTTATTATCTCACTTCCTAAAGTCTTTGAAACAGTCTCTGGTGCTATGACATTACCCTTAGACTTACTCATCTTCTCGCCTTTTTCATCAAGGGTAAAGCCGTGAGTTAGTAGGGTTTTAAAAGGTGTGGTTCCTTTTAGTGCTGCACTTAGGATTAAAGAGCTTTGAAACCAGCCTCTATGTTGGTCGCTTCCTTCAAGGTAAAGATTAGCAGGATAGTTTCCTGCATCATATTTTTTATCTTGCGTAGCGTACCATACACTTCCACTATCAAACCATACATCAAGTATATGCATGCTTTTTTCTAAGTTAGGTGCTAAGTGCTTATAAGATTGCGGTAGTAAGTCTTTTGTCTCATAACTCCACCAAGCACTAGTTCCTTCTTTTTCAAAGATGGCTGCTATGTGATTAAGCACATTTAGATCTAAAAGGGCTTTTTTGGTGTCTTTTTCTATAAAAAAAGCTATAGGCACACCCCAAGATCTCTGCCTTGATATACACCAATCAGGCCTATTTTCTATCATAGTCCTTAGGCGATTTTCCCCACTAGCTGGGTAAAACTTAACATCATTTAAGGCATCAAGTGCTACTTGCCTTAAAGTCTTACCTTCCATAAAAGGCTCATCCATAAGTATAAACCACTGAGTAGTTGCTCTATAAATCACTGGCTTATTAGTACGCCAGCAGTGAGGGTAGGAGTGGGTTATCTCAGTGTGATTTAAAAGGCTAGTGCCTAAAAGCTCTAAGATTTTCTTTTCAGCTTTATAGATGTGAATGCCTACAAACTCATCTACTACATCATCTCTAAATAGTTTTAAAGACTTTACTTGAGTATCAAAGCAGCCAGTATCATCTACTGCCATGATAACTGGAAGCTTGTATCTTAAGCAGACATAGTAGTCATCTTCACCATGACCTGGGGCAGTGTGGACAGCACCTGTACCATCACCCATACTTACATGGCTTCCTAAAACCACTAGGCTTTCTCTATCATTTAGTGGATTGATAGCTTTTAGGTTTTCTAGCTCTTTGGAGTTAAACTCTTTTACTTTTGCACCTTTTAGGATTCCTTTTTCTAATAAGGCAGAGTAGAGTTTGCTAGCTACTATATAGCCATCTTCTGTGAGTGTATAGGCTTCATCTTCTGCTAAGGCTATAGCTTCATTGCTTGGCAGGGTCCAAGGCGTAGTAGTCCAGATGATAAAGCTTGCATCTTTACTAAGACCAAGTTTAGTCTTAGAAGTCTCATCTAGCTTAAAACTTACATAAACTGAGTTAGACTTTTTAGGCTTATACTCAACTTCAGCATCAGCTAAGGCACTTCTTGCAGCCCAACTCCAATAAATCGGCTTACTTCTTTGGGCTAGTAAGCCCTTTTGTGTAAGCTCTATTAGCACTTTATAGATATCAGATTCAAACTTATAGTCCATAGTTTTATAAGCATGTGCAAAGTTACCTATGATCCCAAGGCTTTTAAACTCTTCTTTTTGTATCTCTACGTATTTAGCAGCATGCTTTCTACAAAGCTCACGCATCTCTATCTTAGTAGCACTTTTTTTCTCTTCTTGCAGTGTGGTGTCTACTTTTTGCTCTATAGGCAAGCCGTGACAGTCCCAGCCCGGGGTGTACTTGATAGCTTCGCCATTAAAGTAGTGGATTTTCACTATGCAGTCTTTTAGAATCTTATTAAGTGCGTGACCTATGTGAAGATTCCCATTAGCATAAGGAGGGCCATCTATAATGTTAAAGCTAACTTTTGCTTCTTGTCTTAACTCTTGCATCCTATCATAGGCAAAACCATCCCACTTTTTATAGACTAAGGGTTCATTTTGAGGAAGACTTCCTTTCATAGGAAAGCTAGTCTTAGGTAGGATTAAACTATCTTTATAGTCGATTTTCTCACTCATAATTAGGCTTCTTCTTTTAGGATTTCTACTTTTTCTATGGTGTCACCTTGCTTTATGGAATCTAGCGTTTTAAGGCTAGCTTCATCATCTGGGTTTATGCGGCCAAAGGCGGTGTGTTCACCATCAAGATGAGGGCAAGGCACAAAGCAGATAAAAAACTGACTTCCGCCCGTATCACGTCCAGCGTGAGCCATAGAGATAGTGCCTCTTAGGTGTTTTACAGGATTACCTTTTAACTCACATTTAATCTTATAGCCAGGCCCTCCTGTGCCAGTGCCGTGAGGACAGCCACCTTGTGCCATGAAGCCTTGGATAACACGGTGAAATTTAAGATTATTATAAAAGCCTTTTTTTGCAAGGTCTGCAAAGTTAGCTACTGTGTTTGGTGCACTTTCAGGGAAAAGTTTTAGTTTTATAACACCTTTGTTTGTATATATGTTTGCAAATTGCAGTTCATTTAGTTCTTTTTCAGTAAGGTTGTATTCTTTTAAATCTTCCATAACTTAGCCTTTTAAAAATGTGATAAGATACAATTTTATCATAAAAGGGCGATATCAAAGCAGGCAAGACACGGCTTAATGATAGGTCAAAAGCTAGCAAATTTGCGACATTAAATACAAAGATAGGAAGCCATGAAAAAGTCTCTATTAGCACTAGTCATGTTAGGTGTAGCCTTTGGTGGGGAAAGCATCTTGCCTAAGTCTCATGACTTATTTTCCACGCCTAATGAAAACATTAAAAGAAGCTATGATTCTAAGCCTTTTGTAAAAGAAATCTTTACTACTAATAAAAACACTGCTAAGTCTTTATCTAAACCTAAAAGTGAAAATCCACTTGTGTACTCAGTAGTTGTGCTTAATGTCTTCTTTAAAAATGGCGTCCAAAAAAGAGGCTATGGAATCTTACTTCAAGATGGCTATGTGCTAAGCTCGGCTTCTTTGGTTAATGAAAGCGATAGCTTTGCTAAGACCATAAAAGCTAGGATGCAAGATGACGTAGCCCACTCTTTGATGTGTGTGGCGCGTTTTGAAACTGTGGCTAATGACTTAGATACTAACCTTAGCTTACTTGCACCAGTAGCTTACACTGATATAAACTGCCTTCCTAGAAGTGAAAGCTTTTATCATGAACGCATAAATGTAAAATATGGGCTTAATATAAGTAAATCTAGCCAAGATATCACTCTAGTAAAAGATGCAAGTAACAATAAAGATAGTAAAGATGATATAGCTCTTTATCCAGCTATCAGTTTAGATGATTCCTTATTTATGAAAAAAGAAGACTTTAAAGACTTGCTTAAAAAGCAAGATGCTTTATCCTTGCCACTTTTTGCAAAGGATGGGAACTTTTTAGGTCTACTAAGCAAGGCTAGTTATGGAGGTGAAAAAACTAGGCTAGTTAGTAACCAAAGTGTTTATAAGTTTGTCTGTGAAAGCACTAAGTTTAATCAAATCAAAAGTCCAAATATAAGCAGCCACTGCAGATGATAAAAAAAAGCCTGCTTTGTATAGCTTTACTACTTGTGCTAACTAAGCTTGGTGCAGCACCGTTTGATATAGGCTTAAAGCCTAGCCCTAGCACAGCATCTAGTGATACCTCTAGTAAGCCTGCTAGCCCTAAAGATTCTATAGACTTAGATACGCCAGCTAGTTCTAATCTTTTAGAATCTAGCAAGCCTTTAAAAGATAGCAAAGCCTTAGAATCTAGTAAGCCTTTAAAAGCTGATAGCATAGACTCTACTAAAACGCAGCCTATATTAGATAACTCTTCAAACTATGATGATATAACACAGCCTAGCATTACTAACTTAAAGCCTAGATCCATAATACAAAATGTCAATCAAAACCTATCTAAAGCCTTCATGCAAGAGGCTAATCCTTACAATATAGACTATGACAACCTAGACCCAAAGTACTATAAGTACATAAGATACTATGCTAAGTACTATGATAGCGATATAGCTAGGCTTATAACTGCAGTTGATGCAGGTGAGCTTAAAAGCGGCTTTTTTGTAGGTGGTAACTTAAACCTTAAGGCTAACAAACCGCTAAATGCAGGCTTAGAGCTAGTAGCGGGCTTTGTGAATCTAAAAGGGGGTGGTAGACTTGGGCTTTTTACTCCTAATGGCCCAGTTGGTTATAGGTTATATATAAACTATGTGCAAAACTTTGGTGCAGGCTATATAAGCTACTTTGGGGGTAATGCTGACTTGCTAGTACATCTTCCTTTTGCTTATAAAAAAGAGCAAGGCATAGAGCTAGCACTAGGCTTAGGACTTGGCAATATGCTAGCTAGTAGCACTAAAGATTCTAGCTTTAAGCTAGGTGGTAGTATAAATCTTGGCTTAATCTATGTCTTTAAAAAGCAAAGAATAGAGCTTGGCACTAAAGTGCTAGCACCTATTAACTTAACTAACTTTTCTACTTACTTTATAGTACCAAGCCTAGGATACTCCTATGTTTTCTAGACTAGATATCAAGGTAGTTTTAAGCCTTTTGGTCCTAGCTTCTTTAAGTGCTTCTTTTGGCGTGGAATCTAGCCTTAATACATCTAATGCCAATGTAGATAGTTTTATAAAAAACAGAGAAAATATAAATACCATAGCCCCAGATGATACTAACCAAAGATACAAGCTTCAAGGTGGGCTTTTTTCAAAGTATCAAGACCAAGATTCTATAGCTAAAAATGTAGATGCAGGTCTTAGTAAAACGCAAGTTTTTATAGGTGTGCTAACTGGAGTAACACTAACTAGTGTCAGGGATAATAAGCACGCCCTTCCTAATATCAACATAAAGCTAGGCTATCAAAACTTTTTAGGCACTTATGGCAACTACTTTGGCATAAGAGTATATGTGGATAATCTTTATGCTAGCAACTTACTTGATAAATTCTTCTCCTTGCCAAATCTTAGAGGCTTTGTAGATACTAGCTTAAATCTAGCCTCTATAAACCTAGACTTAATGGCAGATATACCACTAAGCAAACGCGTAAAAGGCGGCTTAAGTGCTGGCTATGGCATAGGTTATATGCAGTATAGTGATGAGTACTGGGACTCTTTAAAAGGCCTTAGTGCTAATGTCAACCTAGAAGCAAGCTTGCTGCTTTTTGATAGACATAGAATCTCTTTTAGGATAGGTAAGATCTTTTACTACTATGGGACCTTTGTCACAAGACGCTTAAGCGTAACTAGCGACTTTAGACAAGCAGACTTTGCCTCCCCATTAAATATAGACCTAGGATATAGCTATGCGTTTTAAGTTGATGTCTTTACTTTTAGTAAGTGCTAGCGTGGCTTTTGCAAGTGGAGTTAAAAATCTAGAATCTAGATTCTTAGTGGCTGATAGCTTTATAGACCCAAACCCTAGCACAGGAAGCTTTGATAATAGTGGGCTTAATGAAGATAGTCTTAATAAAAGTGATACCTCTAAGACACAAATCCAACCAGCCGCTATAAAAAGCCCTACTGCTTTAAGCCCTAGCGACCAAGGCAATGGCACAAAAAATATAGATGAAAACTTAAAAGCAAAGCCTCCTTTAGTGCAACGACTGCCAGTTAGTAATAATCCTCTAGAAGACTCTAAGATTAGCACGCCTACTAGCACTACTGGTAATGATTTTGTAAACATGACTAGCATTCCTTTTATGGGTGTAACTAAAGATAGCAAAGACTTGAAGCAACCAAGCCAAGCTAGCAAGCCTAGCACTGATACAAGTGATATGGAATCTAAAAGCGAGCTAGATAAAAAAGCATCTAGTAAAGCTAGTGTTAAAGAAAAGCCTAAAAAGCAAGAAGAGGGCGTAAAGATCCCAGAAAAAAGAGCAGAGAGGAAGGCACTTGAAGAAGAGTATAAGGCTAAACTTCAAAAAGATATAGAATCTTTTAAAAGTGATGAAGATAAAGATTATGAGGTTTTAAGCTTAGAGCAGGCTAGAAAGATTCACGAGCTTAAGAAAGAAAGATATATGCTAAGGGCACAAGTTTACTATAAAGACTTAGGTGTATTAGAGCAGCTTAAAGCTAAAGATAAAAGTGGCTACTACGTTGGCATAAGCTACCTTGCTAATCTTTCAAAGATAGCTAGTTTAGATTCTAACTTTTTGGGTTTAAATGTAGGCTATATAAGCTATATAACCCCAAGACAAGCCTTCTTTGCGGAAGTTAGAGGTTTTAGTAATCTTACTTTGGCTTCTAACTTTTATAGTATAGATTTACGTTTTGCTGCCTTGCAAGAAATAGGGCAAAGCTTTTTTGAAAGTAATGATGTAGGTATATATGGAGGGGTATCTTTAGGCAAAAACACTTTAGAAGACTTTACACCAAGTGCCTTTTTTGGACTTAGCATCCTAGTCTATAAGCATAATAGGATAAATCTAGAGTGGAGCGTGCCCTTCCTTAGCACAAGTGCTTCTTTTGATAGTCTTTATGCGACTAGCTACTCTTATAAGTTTTAGGAGGCTAGGGTGATAAGATATATCTTTATAGCACTAAGTTTGTTTGGAGCCCTTTATGCACTAAAGCCACAAAGCACACAAGAATCTAGTGCAACTAATGAGTTAACTACGGATATAGCTAAGCTAAAGCTAGAGCTTGGAAGTGACTATAAGCCAAGCCTTCCTCATGAGGTATATATAGACCCAAAAGATAACGACTTTGCCACTAGAAATGCCTTGCAGAAAATCTATGATGACGCTGATGCTAAAAGTGGCTTTTTTGTAGGTGCTAATATAGGCTTTGTTAATCTCTACACGCAAGATTCCAAAAAGCTAGCTATAGCTTCTCCATTTTTATTTGGCATGAAGGCTGGCTATCTAGGCTTTGTTAATCAGTACTTTGGTGCTAGGCTAACAGGCTTTATGAGTGCTTCTTTGCCACTAAGTGGTGTTAGTCTTTATAATGTAGGTAGTGGTGATAAAACACCAGCCTTAAGTGATGCCCAGCTAGAATCTTTTTATGCCTTAGCAGGTCTTAGTGCAGATGTACTTTTTGAGTTTCCACTAAACTATAACTATAAGCACTATCTTGGTGGCTTTGCAGGGATAAATATAGGCACGATGTATTATAGAACTTATGTTAACTACAAAGCACGTCCTTTTATCTGGGACTATAACTTCCAAGTGGACTACTCTTTTAATCTAGGCATCAGCCTAACTCTTTTTAATAAAAATAGAATCGAGTTTTACTACAACATCCCCTTTGCTTTCTTAGAGCTTCCGGGCTTTGCAAAGGCAGATAGTGCTTCAGAAGGTTCTACCTTTTATCGCTCTCCTGTTCTTTTTATCAGCTATAGCTATGTTTTTTAGTGATGTAGTTATATAAGGATATATCTCATAGGCGTTTTTAAGCTGTTGCATATTTTATATTTTTTTGTTTCATAAAACCCATATACTTTTAGTTCAAAGCACAGCATCTAGTAACTGCATCTATCGTAACAGTTTTTTCTAGAGTGGTGTTTATATCTGTTACTAGTAGTTGCTTAATCTTTTCACTTATAGATTCCAAAAAAGCTTAAGTTATAGACTAGATAGACTTAGTTTTGTATGCTTCATTTTTCTAGAATGATACATTTAGTTAATGATACTTTACCTATTTTAAAAAAGTTTTTATTTTTATATGCTATTTTTTATATTATTTGCTACTTTTTGCTTTATTCTCTATATTTTTCAATTTATAAAAGTAAATGCAGTATTAATATGGCATTTTTTTCGTTTTGTTTGTATAATGTTTACATTAATTATTAGAAGGAGTTTTAGTATGAAAGGCAACCTACTAAAGAGTAACAAAAAAGGCAAAATAGTAACTAGTGTAGTTCTTGGTGTGATGATAGGAGCTGGATTCTTACACGCTGCTGAAGATACTAGGTATACAAACCCAAAGGCTGATGAAAGGGTTAACGCTGAAAGTAACCTAAGTGCCCCAGTTAGAGAGTTTACTGAAAACCACGACGTGATAGAGGCTATAAGACAGTCTAAGTTCACAGGATTTGCCGCTGTTAGACAAGTCTCTGTTGGAGGAAATGACGCTAAGGGTAATGCTTGGCAAACTATGATAAAGCTAGATGCTACTTCAGCTAGACTTTATGGATTCCAAGCTCAAGTAGGTATCTATATGTCTCAAGGTACTACAGCTCCAGATAATAGCACTAGTGATGGTAGCGTACAAGGTTCTCGTGCTATAAGGTTTAATGGTGGAGGTGTAAGTGATGCCTTTAACTTTTCAAACATTAACTTTGGCTATCACCTAGATGCGGGTCCTTTAAAGTCTGAGATAGTACTAGGTCGTATGAATATGCGTAGTGCCTTAGTTAACCAAAGCACAGACTATGGTCTTGGTGGTATGTATAAAGGCGATCTTTCAGGCTTACAGTTCTCACTTGCCTACTATGATAGTTGGGTAACTGATAATATCTATAAGTCTTTACTAACTAGAAACTGGGATACAGCTACCAAAGCAGGTGCCACTCAGTTTGGTATAGGCAACAACCTTATCCGTGTATCAATTGCTAATAGTGGTAGCTTTGTAAAAGGTCTAAGCTTTGAAGCTACCTACTTAAAAGCAGTTCACTTAGTAGATATAGGCTATCTTGATGCTAGATATAAGCTAGGGTTTATGGAAGATAAAGCTAGCTTTGATGTTTATGGTCAGCTAGGCTATCTTTACCTAAATGATGGCGCGCAGTTCCAAGTAGGTGGGGCTACAGGTGATGCTGCTAATGCTAATAAGGAGTTGCTAAGTGGACCTATAGCAGGTCAAGCACAAAGTGTTGCTTGGGCTAAAAACGCTGGTCTTTATAACATCCAAGCTAACTTAAACTTCAACTTCTTAGAAAAACAAAGTGCTGGTGGTACTATAGGCTTCATGGGTAGCTTTGGGCAGGGCTATGGTGTGAGCCTTGCAAATGGTACATTTAAAACAGCTGGAAGCCTATGGCAAAGCTATACTACCTATCTAGAAGGTACTCACTTTACTGGAGCTGGTAGTAAAAAAGGAACTTCTATAAATGTAGCCTATGCTAAACTTCACTATGCACCTATCAAACCAGTAACTGTTGGTCTTGACTTAGCTTACATAAAAGGTAAAACTAACATGCCTTTACTTAAAAAAGCACAGGCTAATAGAGGTATAAGTAATGATCAGAAAACTTATCGTTACTCTTCTATAGATACTAATAACAAAGGTCTTTTTGAGATAACTCCAAGAGTAGTCTTTAAGTATAAAAAAGGTATAAGCTTTACAGCTGAGTACTCTCAAATACTTGGTGATATGCAGATGTGGAGAGCTTACTTTGAAGCAAGATTCACACTATAGAGTTTAGTTTAACTCCCTTGCATCAAACATCTAAAGGCAGACTTAGTCTGCCTTTAAGGCTTCTAAATACTTTTATCTTTATGATATAAATAGTCCTTACTATCATGTGCTTTTTACAAATACATAAAAACATCTTTTATAGAATCTAAAATACATTATTACCACGCTATCTTTTAGTCTCCTAGCATAGTCATAGTATAAATAGAAGTAAGTACCAAAACTATCCTAGGCCAATAGGGCTAATCATATATTCATATAAAATTTTTATTAGGCATTAAGGCGTAAGGCTTAGAGGTTGTATTAATATAGCTATGCCACATTGAAGGTTGTGCCTTTTTTTCATAATGACAGAAGCTAAGATTGCCATATTAAATTACACAACTTTAGCGTCAAGGCGTGGAAGCTAAGACTTAAACTAAGTTTATGCCTTCTTGATGCAAGGCTTAAAAAGGCCTTTTAGCTAGCTAAGCTTATACTTTGTTTCATCTTCTTTTAGCTTTGGTCTTTCTTTGGAGCTAGTTGTAGGAGGGTTTTTATAGATGTCCCAGTTTGTCATTATCACATCTGCTTTTCTTAAAAGTAGGTTATAAAACACTATGCTAGGGATGGCTACTATTAGCCCAAGTGCTGTAGCTTTTAGGGCTAGGGCAAGTCCACTCATGATGCTTATAGTGTCTATGTTTGCATTAGTCCCTATATTAAAAAAGGTTATCATTATCCCTACTACTGTACCTAGTAAGCCTACATAGGGGGCATTAGACCCAATAGTTGCAACTAGTGTTAGGCGTCTATGTAAGTCTAGCTCAAGCTCTCTTTTATCATCATAGTCATCAAGACGGATGATAGAGTAAAACCACACTCTTTCTATAGCTATGGCGATAACTACTATGCTTAGAAATCCCAAAAACGCTAGTATAGAGTAGTCTATGATATGAGCATAAACTATGATGTTTTGCATTTGGTTATATCCCTTTTGTTTAAGTTTTTACAGCAGCTTATATTCTACTAAGTATTTATATGTTCTTATCTATTTGTAGTCTTTCATAGCTTGGGCGGCTTCTTTATCAAGGGTCTTTTTCTTTAAAGTCTCTCTTTTGTCATACTCTTTTTTACCTCTAGCTAGTCCAAAGAGCATCTTAGCCTTGCCTTTTTTGTTAAAGTGGATTTGTAAGGGGACTAGGGCAAGTCCTTTGGTGCTTACAGATCCAAAAAGCTTATCTATCTCTTTTTTGTGTAAAAGTAGCTTTCTAGCCCTTTTTTCATCTGGCATAAAGTAGCGATTAGTAGTAGCAGAGTAGGTTATATGCATGTTAAAAACCCAAGCTTCATTATTTATGATTCTAATAAAGCTATCTTTTAAGTTGCACCTTCCAGCCCTTATGCCCTTTACTTCAGAGCCAACTAGCACAAGACCTGCTTCAAGGGTACTAAGGATAAAGTAGTCAAAGTTAGCTTTTTTATTTTTGATAACTTTTGTATTACTAGCTTGCATCACTTTGCCCTTTCTAGACTAAAAAAACTTGCGCCACTACCACTAAAGTAAACCTCTTTATACTCTTTTATAAGACTAGCTTTTATCTCTTTTAACTCAGGGTAGAGTTTTAAGGCTGGGGCTTCTAGGTCGTTTAGATTGGAGAAGCTTTTTAATATATAAGGAGATAGGTTAGTTTTGGAATCTAAGTCTAAGCTTTCATAGTCTTTTTTATCATGGCTAGAGTTTTTAAAAGAGTGATTAAACTCCTTATATACGCTTGCAGTGTTGCAAGATATGTGATTAGTATGGAGTTTTATCTTAAAGCTTGGTTCATGAAAGGGGCTTAGGATATCTCCAAAATTATAAGCATTAGCACTTAAAAAAAGATCTTTTTGCTTAAAGTCTACTAACTCAAACTTGCCAGCTTGAGTATAGATACAGATAAAAAAGCATACATCCATGCCCAAAGTCCTAGCGTGAGCTAGCAAAGTCTCATAAGGAAGCTTTAAGGCTTCAAGGTAGTTTAATGCTAGCAAAGTAAGGGCTGCGTTGATACTACCTCCACCAAGCCCAGCGCCAAAAGGTATGCACTTTTTAACAGCTATCTTGTAAGGCGGGATGTCATAGCTATCTTTTAGAAGTTTATAGGCTTTATAGATAAGATTAGATTCCATATCAAAGTTAAAGCCACTAAGACTAAAACTAGTATCTTTACTAAAACTTAAAGTATCAAAAATGCCATCAGTCACAAGGTGCATCCTAGAATCTATTTTGTGCAGTTTGGCTTTTTCATCAAAGCCAGTTACTTTAAGGCTTATGTTTACTTTTGGGTAGGCATAAAGCAGCAAGCTAGACATTAGCTTTTATGCCCTTTGCTTATCTGTGCCCCTAGTGCATTTAGGCTTTTTTCATCTTCTGGAGAAAGCGAGCTTGCTTTTTTGTTCTCACTACTTATGGCTTCTTTTAACTCAGCTCTTAGGATAAGGGTCTCTACTGGTGCATCAAAGCCTAGTTTTACGCTACCTCTATCTATACTTATGACTTTTAGTACTATGTCATCGCCTATGACTATACTTTCTTCTTGTTTTCTAGATAAAATTAGCATTTGCCTATCCTGTTTAATATATATCTAATCTCTTTGTTTTCCATTACTTCTATGAGACCAAAGCTTTTTCCAAAGTCTGCTAGGTAGATTCCAGCTTCTTTGTCTTCTAACTTGAACTTAGCGCCATTTAAGGCGAGATCTTCGTGACTAAAAAGCTTAATTGTAACATATGGCAGTGTCTTTTCTAAGTCTAGGGGCAAGAGTTTTATGTCTTGCTTGATGCCATAACTACTAGGCATATTTATACTTAGGCTTATAGGCTTATTGGTTTTAAGCTTACTTTCATAGCTAAGACTTCCCTCACTAAGGCGTTCTAGACTACAAAGGGCACCACTTACTTGTAATCTAGCACAGATTATCTCGCTTAGGCTTCTTATATAGCCTCCTTTGCTGACACTTACTTCAAAGCTTAAAAAAGGGTGCGTGTAGTTTAGTAGCTTTAAGTTAGAAACTTCCATACTAGCGGCTTTTAAGCTTACTTCTTTTCCTTCTCTGCTTAGTGCATAAGCTCTTTTGCCATCAACTAGCTTAGCACTAAAGCTAGGAGGAGTGTAGCTTAAAGTGCCATTTAACTCATGCAGTGTTTTTAAAACTAAGTCTTTTTTTAGCTTTTTTTCATCTTTTAAGCTAGTGATGTTTTCAGTATCTAAGCTCTTGCTTTCTAGTCCTAAAAAGATGGTGGCTTTATAGGTTTTAAAAGGCATTTCTATATGAGATAAGAATCTAGTATAAGAGTTAAAAGCAAGCAAAAGCTGCCCTTTGGCGAAAGGATCTAGTGTGCCACTAAAGCCTACTTTATCTATAGCAAAGCCTTCTTTATTTAAAGCTTTTTTGACAAGCTTTGCAAAGTAGAAACTTGAAATATTAGGCGGTTTATAAGCAAGGGCTAGCATTAATCTTAGCCTTTGTTAGTTTAGTATAGTTTTTAGTTTGGCTTTTCCTAACTCTACTGCTGGTTGATTGTAAGTGTTTATATCAAAGATGCAGCCAACGGCTGAAGTTAGCAGTTCATAGTACATTATAAGTGATCCTGCACTTTCTTCATTTAAGTGATCTAGCTCTATAGAATCTAAAGGGATGTTAGCTTCTTTTATGGTTTGCATGGTGGCGATTTGCTGGGCACTTAAAAGCTTTGCAAAAGAGATACCATTAACAAAGTTAGTATTTTCTAACTCTTTAAAGTTTATATCAGGTATGGAAGGCTCACTGTAGCTATCTTTATGTATGCCTAAAAAAGTCACAGTTTTATCTTTTAGCCCTTGAAGTATAAGCTGCAAGAATGAGTGCTGATCTATACTCCCTATAAGGCCAATAGGCGTAAGCCCTATATTTTTGCCATCTTTGTTTATCTTACCTAGGCTTTCACCCCAAAGTTGTGCATACCAAAGATTAAAATCGCTAAATGAACTTGAGTAGGAAAATAAGATATTGATTCTATAAGTGCTGGCGTGTTTGGCCATAAAGAGTGCTTTTTGTAGTATGTGCTCTTCGCGTCTTTCAAAAAAGTTAGTAGCCATAACTCTAGCGCCTCTTAAGATGGCATTAACATCATAGCCTAGCAGTTCTAAGGCTAAGATTCCAACACTACTTAAGACACAAAATCGCCCACCGATATTAGGCTTTATGCAGACATGTTCTACTTCGTGATTTTTAGCCCACTCATGAAGCTTTGAATCTTTATCAGTGATGACTAAAAGGCGTTGCTTGAGGTTTTTGTCAAGTAAAGAAAAGGTATGCACAGCATACTTCATAAGAGAGGTTGTCTCTATAGTAGTACCACTTTTAGATATGACTATAAAAAGTGTGCTTTGAAGCTTTATCTTTTTTATAGACTTTTTTATCTTAACTGGGTCAGTGTGTTCTAAAAACTTTAAAGAGATGTCTTTTCTATTAGGCAGGTGATAAAGCATATTATCTAGTGCTTTTATGCCAAGAGAGCTTCCACCTATGCCAATTATGACTATGTGGGAGAGAGTACTTAAGATGTTTGCATTTCTTTTAATATAAGCGGCTGTATCATCAAGGGCTTTGGTTTCAAAAGGTAAGTTATAGTAGCCAGTGATGTCAGTATCTTTTTCAGCTACTATCTTATCAAAGACAGAATCTAAGTCTTTTTTCTCATAACTCTCTGGAAAAAACTGCTTAAACCCTATCATCACTTAACCTTTTATCTATAAGCTTATATCTTATTGCTACTGCCTAAAAGTTCCATTCTTTCAACCATGACTTTTACCATAGCTTCTTGGGCAGGTGTAAAAAACTTTCTTAAATCAAACTGAGATCTATCATTGTTAGCTACTTTTCTAACTTCAGCCATGAAAGCTATCCTTAAGTCTGTGTCAGTATTAACTTTGTTGATACCGCCACGTACTGCTTCTTGCAGAAAAGAAAATGGCACTCCTTTACTATTACCAAGCTCGCCACCACTTTCTATAAAGCTTTCTCTTACGTAATCAGGTATAGCACTAGCACCGTGCAAAACTAATGGAATCTTAGTTAGCTCTTTTACCTTTTTTAGTCTTTCAAAGTCTAGCTTTGGCTCACCTTTAAACTTAAAAGCACCATGACTTGTGCCAATTGCCGGGGCTAAAAAGTCAACCTTGCTTTTTTCTACAAAAACCTTTGCTTCATCAGGATTGACTAAAACTGCATCTTTTTCATCAACTGATATATTATCCTCTATGCCCATCAAACGCCCAAGCTCAGCTTCTACACTTACGCCATAAGAGTGTGCCATATCCACTACTTTTGAAGTCATCTCTAAATTTTTATCAAAGTCATAGTGAGATGCATCTATCATAACTGAGCTAAAGCCTGCTTCTATGGCTTTTTTACAAGATTCAAAGCTAGTCCCATGATCAAGATGTAAGCTAACTGGTATGTGCGGATATCTTTGTGCTAGGGTTTGAACCATACTTACAGCGATATCTGCGCCCATATACTTTATAGCACCTTCACTTGCTTGTACAAATATAGGAGAGTTAGCGATATTTGCAGCAGTAAAGATGGCGTTAAGCATCTCAAAGTTTACAAAGTTAAAAGCACCCACGCCGTAGTTTTCTTTATTGGCCTTATCTAAGATCTCATGTCCAAATACCAACATTAAAAGTCCTTTTTAGTATGTAATTTTTGCACTATCGCGGAATTTTTTCACCTTGTCTTGAACGATTTGTTGAACTTTAACTTCTCTAAGATTGTGCATGATCTCGTTTTTAGCTTCATCAAAGCTTACAACTTCAGGTTTTTTAATAGAATCTAGATAGATGACATGGTAGCCAAACTGAGTTCTAACTGGAGTTTTAGTGTAAGTTTTAGGTTTCATATCTTTAACAGCATCTGCAAAGGCTGGCACCATACTGTTTAGGTTAAACTCACCTAAAGACCCACCATTTTGATATTGTTTTGAACTTGGGTCAATTGAAAGCTGGTTTGCTAGCTCTTTAAACTTATCTTCTACTTTAGTTTTAGGCTGTTTGTTTAGCTGATCTATGATGCTTTTAGCTTCTGCTTCAGTTGATACTAGGATATGTCTTGCTGTAGCTTTTTGTTCTTCAAATTTGGATTTATTATCATTGTAGAACTTTTTAGCTTCTGCTTCAGTTACAGCAGGTACTTTTTTAGCAACACTTGCTATCCAAAGTTGGACTAAAAGTTGACTAACGGCTTGTTTGTACTCTGGAGTTTCATCAAGCTTTTCTTTCTTGGCTTCATTTGATATTAAAACTGTGTCTATTAGTTGATCTAGGATTTTGCCTTGCTCTTGAGGGGATAGTGCATCGTAGTTAAATCTTGGATTTTGCTTTTTAATCATTTCAAAAATCTTATCATCTATAACAGTTCCATTAACTGTGGCAAGAGTTCTTGCAGTTGCAAAGTTTAAAGCTAGTGTCCCAGCCATGGCTAATGCTAGAGTGCATTTCAACATTTTGTTTTTCATATAGTCTGCTCCAAGGTGTTTTTAGAATTTAGATTCTAAATGATACAATACTTTAATGATGCAAAATTATGTTTTTGCTTCCTTTTAGACATACTTGGATGCGATTTTTATAAATTTTCATAATAAATCTTAAGGGAGACCATGAAACTCTTTTTACTAAAACAGTTGCTTGGGGCTGGGTTTATAGGTAGGACATTAAGTGATTTTTTCTCAAAAAAGATGCTGCTTTTAAACTTCATATCTTTTGTGATTTTAATCATAGTTTATGTTCTTAGTTTTATCATTTTGTATGAAAATTTTGATCACTTAGTTAATCTCTTCCCACAGTTTATAGTCTCTTACATGCACAGTAGTGGTAGTTTTAACGTCCTTACTCTTCTTTTAAAGCTTGTAGTTTGGATAGAGATAATATTAATTAGTGCTTTTGTGCTAGTTGTAGTAAATGTCATAATGTCTATGTTTTATACACCCATAATTGTAAGTCATATACATAAGACCTACTATAGTCATATCAAACTTACTCCTGCTTCTTTTGGCGATAGCACGCTTACTTCTATAAAAGTGCTAATTGCTAGCGTGGTAAAGCTTTGTATTATAGGGGCTATCTTTAGCTTGCTTCACTTTATAGGACTAGGATTTATAAGCGCTTTAGTTTTGCTTTATCTCTTTTTTAGATTCCAAGCCATAAATCTAAACTATGAAGTAGCCTTATCTTTGATGGATTCTAAAGACTGCAAGCAGTTTTTAAGGTTTAATGCCTTAGCACTTTTTTTCTTAAATATACCACTTTATATACTTAGTCTTATACCTATAGTTAACTCACTAACCGTCTCACTAAAAAGCCTTTTGATAGCCCATTATATGTTTTCAGCACTTGAGTTAAGATCACCTAAGGGTAAAAATGAAGAAGATGTTATAGATGTTGAGATATTAGAATCTTAGAGTAAGAAAGAAGGGTAAAAGCCTAAAAGTTTAGGCTTTTAAAAAGTAAAGCTTTAAAGCTTGCTATTTGGTTACTTCATTTGCAACAGTAGTTAAAAAAGTCTCTATGTTGTCTACTACTTTTTGATTTTTAAGATTATAGATTTTTTGTAACTTTTTCATATCATTGATAGCGATAAAAACTTGCCCTTTAGCATCTTGCCATATAGCCATTCTTAAAGGTAGTTCAAAAGCTATCTCTTGATTATCTTGCATTAAAAAAGTGCCCACTTTTGGATTCCCAAATATTACAACGCGAGTTGGGTTTAGCTCTAGTTTTACATCAACCGCGTTTTGTTTGTGGTCTATGTCTGCAAATATAGGTATATTTTTAGCCTTTAGGAAGTTTACTAAGGCGTTGTAAGTGTCTTCAAAGCTTTTATTACTTTTTTTAACTAGTAAGTCATACTTTGGAGTGAAGTCATTAGCCATAGCCATACCTTGCCATATAAATAGTCCTACGATTAGTGCTTTTAGCATTTTCATGTTATTAATCCTTAGTTGTGATGTAAATTTACCTCTTTTTTAAAGTGCTACTTTAAAGCTTAGGCTAATTTAAGCCATGATATCAAAACATCAATAATAATTCACAGCATTAGAAGTTAGGGCAAGGGTTTTTATAAAAATAAAGCTAGAAGTTAACATAATCTATCTTGATTGATGGTATAAACTATAAGAGTGACCCAGCCTTTTACAAGGCTAGATTCTATACATTAAATTAAGATTCAAAAAACTACATATGTGAAATCATAACATCAGCAAACTCAGAGCACTTAACTTCTTTTGCTCCATCCATCAATCTCGCAAAGTCATAAGTCACTTTTTTAGATTCTATAGACTTGATCATAGAATCAACTATCAGTTTTGCTGCTTCATGCCAACCCATATGTTTTAACATCATCTCAGCACTTAGTATTATAGAGCCCGGGTTAACTTTATCAAGTCCAGCGTACTTTGGAGCTGTGCCGTGTGTTGCTTCAAACATACCTACAGTATCATTTAGATTAGCCCCTGGTGCTATACCTATACCTCCTACCATAGCAGCTAGAGCGTCACTTATATAATCACCATTTAAATTCATAGTAGCTATGACATCATATTCTGCTGGGCGAAGTAAGATCTGTTGTAAAAAGGCATCAGCTATAACGTCTTTTACTACTATTTCTTTGCCAGTTTTTGGACTTTTAAACTTACACCATGGTCCTTTATCTATCTCAACTGCACCAAATTCTTTTTTAGCTAGTGCGTAACCCCATTTCATAAAAGCACCTTCAGTGTACTTCATGATATTACCTTTGTGTACTATCGTAACAGAATCTCTATCATTATCTATAGCGTACTGCAAGGCTTTTCTTACTAGTCTATCAGTGCCTTCTTTGCTTATAGGTTTGATGCCTATACCGCTAGTATTAGGGAATCTTATCTTAGTTACGCCCATGTCTTTTTCTAAGAAGTTGATTAGCTTTTTGACTTCTGGAGTACCTTCAGCAAACTCTATCCCAGCATAGATATCTTCGCTATTTTCACGGAATATCACCATATCAACCTTGCCCGGCTCTTTTACTGGACTTGGACTTCCATACCATCTAACTGGCCTTAGGCAGACATATAGATCCATAGTTTGTCTTAATGCCACATTCAAGCTTCTAAAGCCTTCGCCTATAGGAGTAGTTAGTGGTCCTTTTATAGATACCTTATAGTGGTTTAGTGCATCTATAGTATCTGGTAAAAGCCACTGCTCCATTGGAGTAAGAGACTTTTCGCCCTTAAACTTATTGAAACACTTTTCTCCCGCATACACTTCATACCAAGTGATCTTTTTAGTGCCTTTGTATGCTTTTTCTACTGCTGCATCTACCACTTTTATCATAGCTGGTGTGATGTCAACTCCGATTCCATCGCCTTCTATGAAAGGTATAACTGGGTTGTTTGGGACATTTAGCTTGCCACTAGAATCTACTGTTATAGTTTCGCCACTTGTAGGCTTTTGTAAAAATTTTGGACTATAGGTACTCATAAGTTCTCCTAAAAATAATATATGTCTTTAATTGTAACTGCAAAAGATATAAACTTGTTTAAAAAGGTTATGTTTTTGGGCTTTTTTTATCTTTAGCGTGTAGAATCAAGTTCAATTCAAATTTAAAGGCAATATGATGGGTACTGTAACTCTCACTAATAATGAAACACATGAAAGTTTTGATTTTGATCTAATAAAATGTACTAGAGGGCCAGACGCTATAGACTTTAGCAAACTTTATGAAAAAGCAAAGATTTTTTCCTATGATCCAGGTTATGGGTCAACTGCCGCCTGTGAAAGCACTATAAGTTATATAGATGGAGCAAAAGGTGAACTTTACTATAAAGGAATCCTAGTTCAAGACCTAGTTAATAAATACCACTTTACAGATATATGTAAATTTTTAATAAGTGATGATGACTTCTTGCCAAAGACTGCTGATGAATCTAAACTCTTTGACCTTGAGTTAAGACACAGAAGCTTTTTGCATAGAAGACTAAAAGATATATTTAATGTTTTCCCAGATAAAGCCCACCCTATGGCTGCTTTATCTGCCATAGTAAGCGTATTAGCAACTGTTTATCATGAGCACGTAAGACTTAATCTTCCAGATAGTGAAGAAGAAGATGCTTACCAAGTCATGGCAAGAAGGATAATAGCTAAGATTCCAACCATGGTTGCTTACTGCTATAGAAACTCAGTTGGCGCACCTTTTATAGATCCAGATATAACTAAACCTTATGTAGAAAACTTCTTATATATGTTAAGGGGCTATCCTTATGGCAGGTTGAAGCAGACTTTAAAAGGCGAAGAAGAGATAAGTCCACTTGAAATCCAAGCACTTGATAAGATTTTTATCCTTCATGCAGACCATGGGCAAAATGCATCTACTACAACTGTTAGAAACGTAGCAAGCACAGGCGTTCATCCTTATGCTGCTATAAGTGCTGGTATTAACGCACTTTGGGGACCATCTCACGGTGGGGCTAATGAGAGCGTACTTTCTCAGCTTAAAATGATAGGCGATGTGAAAAATGTAGATAAGTACATAGACATGGCAAAAGATCATAATAATCCTTTCAGACTTATGGGCTTTGGACATAGGGTTTATAAAAACTATGACCCACGAGCAAAAATCCTAAAAGGACTAAAAGATGAGCTAGCAAGCAAAGGTATTAAGATGGATACTAGACTTAGCGATATAGCTGATAAAGTAGAAGAAGTAGCACTTCATGATCCTTACTTTATAGAGAAAAAACTATATCCAAACGTAGACTTTTACTCAGGTATCATCTTAAGCGCACTTAAGATTCCAACTGAGCTTTTCACACCTATCTTTGCTATAGGTAGGATGCCGGGTTGGTGTGCACAACTACTTGAGCATATGAAAAATCCAAAAGCTAGAATCACTCGTCCAAGACAGGTTTACTTAGGTAAGTAGTGAAGCGCGCATTAATTGATGCATTAAACTATAAGCTAGGCTTTTAGCTTATAGGCCTTACTTGTCCTCCTATAAAGCCCTTTTGTATCCATAAGGGCATATGCTAAAATCTTAAAAAATCTATTATTAAGTTTTATGGAATCTAGATTCTATAAAGTAAAGCTATAAGTCAAAAAAAGAAGTATTAAGATGTTTGAAAGTTTAATGGTTTATCTAAGAAGTAAAAGTTTAAAAGAGCTAGTTATATTTTATGTGCTTAGTTTGGCATTTTTGTTAGTACTATCTTCTAAGTTTGATTCTTTATTGCAGCAAAAGTTTAACTATTTCTTTCATGATGAAAAAATAAGTTTAAAAAGCGATACAAAAAGTATAGATTTAGAGGCAAAGTTAAAAACTTTTATGCCGACTATTTTGCAAGATGTTATTTTGTTAAACAACTGTAAAGAATCTTTTTGCAGTGCTAAAAAGATAGATTTATCTCCAACTTTAAGCATACAAACTTATGAGCTAAACTACGAAGGAAGCCTACAAGACGCTATGGAAGCACTAAGAAAGCTTGAAAATCTTAACTTTGTTTACATTAGCCATTTAACTACAAAGAAAGATGGTGATATGATAAAAGTTAGTCTTAGATTTATTTTATTATAAAGCCTTTGGTGCTTAATCCCTTCAGTCCTTAAAGGATCGAACTTCTGTTATAATCTAGACTTACATATCACGTATTTACGCATAAAGGCAATAGATGCTCGATTGGATGCAGAGGCATAAGAAATATCTAGTTATTACCGTTTGGATTAGTGTTATTGCATTAGTAGCTGCTGGTGTTGTTGGCTGGGGGGCAAATGCTTTTAGTTTTGGTCACCCAGGGTCAGTTGCTAGGGTGGGTGATATCTACATATCAGATGAAGAGTATCAAAATGAGTATCAAAACGTTATGAGTACCTTTTCACAACATGGAAATCAGATAGATGATGCAGAAGCTAAGTCTTTAGGTCTTGATAAGGTAGCACTTGATAGGCTTATTAGCGAAGCTTTGATTCGCTCTTATGCTGAAAAACTTGGCATAAAAGTAACTCCAGAACAGATTAGAGGCTACTTACAAAACATACCAGAGTTTCAGACTAATGGAGTTTTTGATCCTCAAAAGTATAAAGAGTATGTAGCTAGCACTCATAGAAAGCCAAGTGATGTAGAATCTCAAATAGCAACTGAACTTTTAAGACAGACTATGATCTCAATTAGCCTTTTTCCAGCTTCTAGCTATGAAGTAGATGCTTTTTTAAGTGCTTTTAATATAAAAGATGAGTTGCAGCTAAAGTATCTAGATGCTAGTAATATAAAAGTTAGCGTAAGTGAAGATGAAGTTAAAAAGTACTGGGAAGGTCATAAAAACGCTTATACCACTCCAATAAAATATAAGGTTGCTTATATAAATATTAATGCAGATTCTTTGCCTATAACTGATGCTGAGATACAAAAGTTTTATGAAGAAAATAAGTTTAAGTATCTAGATTCTAATGGAGAAGTTTTACCTTATGATGAAGCTAAAGATAAAGTCATATTAGATGCTAAAAAGCAGCTTGCTAGCAACCTTGCAAAGTTTGCAGAAGTCTATTTAAAAACTGCTGATCTTTCTAAGACAAAAGAAGAAAATCAAAACGATATGAACTCTATTATAGATGCAAGCTCTTCAGAAATAAAGGCTTTAAAAGATGCAAGGGATAATGGTGTAGATATAGCAAAAGGCTCTATAAAAGTGCATGCCTTAAGCTTTGATGAAAACACTAAAGCCCTTGTGCCAGCTATCATAACAGAGTTAGATAAGATGCATACGACTAAGGCTAAGCTTTTAGAGCCACATGTTAATAATAACTCATATATAACTATGAGTATTTTAGATTCCAAAGATAAAGAGCCTTTAAGTTTTGAGTTAGCTAAAGATGCAGCAAAAAAAGACTTGATAGTAAAAAAAAGGGCAAGCTATATTAAAGATGTGGCTAATAAAGAGCTAAAAGATACAAGCGGACTTATAGACTTTGGGTTAGTAAGTGCTGCTGATGCAGGCAAGATTAATATAAATGGGTTAAGTAAAGATGACATTAATGTAGCTTTGAGGAATATTTTTCAGTCATATAATAAAAAAGGCATAGTGTGGCTGGCAAATAATACTAAAGCTTTGATTTATAATATAAAATCTCAGCAACTACCAAGTTACTCAGAGCTTATGCATCTGGTTAATTCAAATGGTAGTGAGCAGGTTCAGCAGTTAAAAACCTCTATGATTTTAGATTCTTTGATACGATATGCTGAGCTGCATAGTAAAGTTACTAGATATTAGGAGTAAATTTTGAGTAGAGTTATTTTAGGCATAGATATTGGGTCTACCAAGATTTGTTCTGTTATTGCAGAAGTCAATTCTCAAGGTGCCCATATTATAGGAACTGGTATCTCTAGGTCACAAGGGATAAGACGAGGTGCGGTAGTTAATATAGAGCAAGCTAGTAAGGCTATAAGAAGCAGTATTGAAGATGCTAAAAGGATGGCAGGAGTTGATATATCAAAAGCTATCATCTCTTTATCTGGAGCGTATACTAAAAGCTATATAAACTCTGGCGTTATTAATGTGAGTAATTCTGAGATTGACTTAAAGATTATAGATAGGGCGATTGATAATGCACTATATGTAGCACAGATACCAAATGACTATGAAGTTATACATATCTTGCCTTTTAGATTTAAGCTAGACAACCAAGATGATGTAGAAGATCCTTTAGGTATGATTGGTGCTAGGCTTGAAGTTTTTGTGCACATAGTTACGGCACAAAAAGCAAGTATAGAAAACTTAAGACGTGCTGTTAGGCTAGCTGGGGTTGATATAGAGACTATGGTGCTTTCATCTTATGCCGCAAGCATTGCAGTTTTAGATGATAGAGAGAGAGAACTTCCAGCAGTTGCTTGTATAGATATGGGTGCTAGTACTTGTGAGCTTATGATTTATAATGGAAACTCTATGAGATACAATGACTTCTTAGGGGTTGGGTCAAGTTATATAACTAATGATATAGCCACCATCCTTGGCACTTCTTTAGCCGTAGCAGATGAGATAAAGATAAAGTATGGCAATCTTATCCCTAGTGAAAGTGAAAAGCAAGGTGCCTTAGAGGTTCCAAGTATCGCAGATGAGAGAGAGAAAAAAGAAGTAAGGCTTGATATAGTTCAAGATATCATAAGCACTAGGGTTGCAGAAACTATTACCATACTTAATAAGTCTTTAGAAAAAAGTGGATTAAAAGATGTCATCTCAGGCGTAGTTTTAACTGGAGGCATGGCTAATCTTCCGGGCATGAGAGAGTTTGCTTCAGCTCTTTTTAGAACTTTTTCAGTAAGAGTAGCAAAGCCTATAGAAATAGGCGGCCTTTTTGATAATCTTAAAGATCCAGATAGCTCAGTTGCAGTGGGTTTAATACTTTATGGTTCAGGAAAGTTTACTAATTATGAAAAAGATTATCAAAGAAATATTAAAAGCAGGCATACTGATCTAAATATGTTAGAATCTGATCCAGTACCGACTGGTGCACCTTTAGGGGAGTTTGAGGTGGATTTATCCAACCTAAATCAAAAAGTCGGGGGAGAAGAAAAGATAGAAATTGACATAAGAGAAGATGTACAAGAAGCAAAACGAGATGGATGGTTTAAAAGATGGATTACAAACTTATTTTAATAAATAGATTTTATAGGAAGTGGATTGATGGATGATATAGTTTTAGAAGAAGTTGCACCTAATATGAATGCAAACATAACCGTAGTAGGCGTTGGAGGTGGCGGAAACAATATGATAAGCCACCTTAAAAGAACGGGGGTTAATAGCTCTGTGAAGTTAATCATAGCTAATACTGATGTTCAACACATGGCTAAGTGTAAGGTTGAAAACAAGATAGTTTTAGGTCAAAAGCTTACAAAGGGCTTAGGTGCTGGTGCCAATCCTGAAGTTGGCAAAGAGGCTGCTGAAGAAAGCTATGAGGGTATAAAAGAAGCCTTGCAAGGTTCAGATCTAGTAATAATATCTGCTGGTATGGGTGGAGGCACTGGGACTGGTGCCGCGCCAGTTTTTGCTAGGGCGGCTAAAGAAGTTGGTGCTTTAACTGTAGCTATAGTTACTAAACCTTTTAACGTGGAAGGAAGAAAGAAGTCTAAGCTAGCAGAAGAGGGCCTAAAAAGGCTTTGTGATAGTACAGATTCTATAGTACTAGTGCCTAATGAAAAACTTATGTCTGTGATTGGTAAAAACGTAGGTTATAAAGAGGGCTTAAAGCTAGTTGATGATGTACTATCAAGAGCAGTTAATGGCATAGTTAATATCATCTTAAAAAATAGCGAAGATGGTATGAATGTTGACTTTGCAGATGTTACTACTGTTATGAAGTATAAAGGTCTTGCTTTGATGGGTATAGGTGAGGCTAAAGGTGAAGATGCCGCTACACAAGCAGTTAGAGATGCTATAGAATCTCCTCTTTTTGATAGTATGTCTATAAAGGGATCTAAGGGAGCTATAGTTAACTTTGAGTTTAATCCTAACTATCCTTTAGTTTCTATCTCTGAGGCTATGGCTATAGTAGAAGAAGCAGCAAGTGAAGATGCAGATATCATCATGGGAACTATGACTACTGAAGATCTTGATATAGATGAAGTTAGAGTTTCTATCATAGCCACTGGTTTTGATGAAGAAAAAAAAGCTCCTGATACTACTTTGCAAACTGTGAGTACTGAGTCTGGTTCTGATATGGACAGTGTGTTACACAAGATGGTAAGAAAAGTTAGCAGTGGGGAAAACTTCGATGATGTGGACTTATCCCTTCCTTCATATCAACGCTATAAAAAAGACTAGCTTTTAAACTAGCTTATCCACAAATCACCATCTAGAAAAAGTAAGTCTCTTTTAAAAAGAGTGCTTATCTTTTTTGATTAAAACTTCTCCTAGCTTTTTAAAATTTCTTCTAAGACTTTTTACTTCTCTTAAGATTTAAAAGCATTTTTTAAAACCTTTCTTTGCAGGCATTAGATTTAAATTTTTGCTATTATGTATAAGCAGAATACCTATTTTTGATTTTTACAAAAGGATAGTTTATGTACAAAGACATAGAAGACATTATTAAAGTAGAACATAAAGTTCTTAGAGTTTTAGTCACTGGAGCAGCAGGTTTTATAGGTTCTAATATCTTAAACTACCTATCAAAAAACTATCCTTTGATGCGCCTAGTAGCACTTGATACTTTTGGAAGCAACAAGTTTCATCTAGGCTCTTTTAAAAATATAGAGTTAAGACCTAATATAGAAGTACTTTGCATGGATTTAAGCAAGAAAGAAAATCTTAAATATCTAGAGTCTAATTATAAATTTGATTGTATCTTTCATCTAGGTGCGATATCTGATACAACCTGCACTGACACAGAGCTAGTTATGGCTACAAACTATACTTCTTTTAGTTCTATCTTAGAACTTGCTAGCACCCATAGAGCAAAGCTTATCTATGCTAGTAGTGCTGCAGTTTATGGCAAGACTTCTTCACCAAACACAGTTGGTAAGGGTGAGATTCCAGAAAATATCTATGGTTTTTCAAAACTAGCTATGGATAATGAT
This sequence comes from Helicobacter sp. 11S02629-2, assembly GCF_002272875.1. Lineage (GTDB taxonomy): Bacteria > Campylobacterota > Campylobacteria > Campylobacterales > Helicobacteraceae > Helicobacter_I. The sequence continues at coordinate 23,783 of NZ_MLAN01000003.1, read as the reverse complement.
TTAAGACGTATAAATGCTAATAATGTAGTTGGTATAAGAATATTTAATGCTTATGGAAAGGGTGAGTACTTTAAGAAAAGCACAGCTAGTATGATTTTACAACTTGGCATGCAGGCTATCAACAAGGGTGAAGTAAGACTTTTTGAAGATGGAAGTCAAAGCAGGGACTTTGTATATATAGATGATATAGTACAAGGTTTTTTAAAAGCCATGTCGCCTAACGCCCAAGGTATATACAACCTAGCTACTGGGGTTAATGCAAGTTTTAATGATGTTATAGATGCTTTAAAATCCCATCTAGGAGATTTTAAGGTTACATATATACCTAATCCTTACCCCTTCTTTCAAAGTAAGACCTTAGCTGATACTGCTTGCTTTATCCCAGACTATAAGCCACTTTATGATATTAAAACTGGCATAAGTGCTTATATATCGGATATAAAAGCTTGTGCAAATCTTCAAAAGTTAGGATTATAGATGCAAACAAAAAGCATTTTAGTAATAGGCGATTTGATGCTAGATAGCTATATCTTTGGCAGTGTAGATAAGATCTCTCCTGAAGCACCAGTACCAGTGCTTTTGGCTAAAGACAAAAGTTTTAGTCTAGGGGGTGCTTGCAATGTGGCTAATAATCTTGTAGCACTTAAAACTAAGGTTAAGATTTGTGGCGTTATAGGTCATGATGAAAATGGTAAAAAACTTTTAGATATCTTAGAATCTAAAGGCATAAACACAGACTTAGTTTTTAAAGATGAAAGACCTACGACACTAAAATGCAGGATAGTTGCTAAGACCCATCAGATGCTAAGATTTGATGAAGAAAAGATCTTGCCTATAAGCAAAGAGTTAGAAGATAAGATCTTAGATGCCCTAAAATTAGAAAAAGTTGACTGCGTTATATTAAGTGACTATGCAAAAGGTGTGTTAAGTAAGTCTTTTGCACAAGCAATTATTTCTTTTTGTAATGCCCATAATATCTTGATTGTATGTGATCCAAAAGGCAAAGACTTTACTAAATATCTTGGTGCTACTCTCATAACGCCCAATATCAAAGAAGCAAGCTTTGCTACAGATATAGATATAAAAGATGACGAAAGTCTTAAAAAAGCACTAAATTATATGAAAGATGTTTGCAAGCTTAAGTATCCGCTAATCACTCTTAGTGAAGATGGTATAGGCTATATGAAAGATGGAATCTTTGCTAAGTCAAGGGCTAAGGCTCAAGAAGTCTATGATGTAAGTGGGGCAGGGGATAGTGCAATTGCCGCTATTGCTTTTAAGCTTATAGAAGATAGAGAAGATATAAAGCAAGCTTGTGACTTTGCCAATATAGCAGCAGCTATAGTTGTAGGAAAGTTTGGCTCTGCAGTTGCTAGCTTAGAAGAGATAGAAAACGCACTTAGCCGCTCCATAGTAAGTCATAAGATTTTAGATATAAACTCTCTAAAATATAGAATCTTAGGGAAAAAGATAGTTTTTACTAATGGCTGCTTTGATATCTTGCACGTAGGTCATGCAAGCTATCTTCAAAAGGCAAAAACTTTAGGTGATGTGCTAGTAGTTGGGCTTAATAGCGATGCTTCAGTTAAAAGACTAAAAGGCAAGGCACGCCCGATAAATAGTGAATATGATAGGGCTTATCTACTAGCAAGTTTGTCTTGTGTGGACTTTGTAGTGGTATTTGATGAAGATACTCCTTTAAAGCTTATAGAGGCTTTGCATCCTGATGTCTTAGTAAAGGGTGCAGACTATGAAGGCAAAGAAGTAGTAGGAAGCAACATCGCAAAAGAAGTAGTTTTGCTAGAGTTTATCAAAGATAAAAGCACGACTAATATAATTAATAAAATTAAAGGATAAAACATGTCAAATATACTAGAAGATAAAATCCAACAAGAGCTAGATAAAAACCTAGAAGCTATGCAAAAAGCTAGCCTTCTAAAAGGTCCCCTTGCAAACGCCGCTTCACTTTTAATAGATGTCTTAGTTCGTGGCAATAAGATCTTAATCTGTGGTAATGGAGGCAGTGCAGCAGATAGTCAGCACTTTGCAGCTGAGCTTACTGGTAGATATAAAAGAGAAAGAAGAGGCCTTCCTGCCATAGCTTTAAGCACAGATACTTCAGCTTTAACAGCTATTGGCAATGACTATGGCTTTAAGTATGTTTTTGCACGTCAAGTCGAAGCTTTAGCAAAAGAGGGTGACTTGCTGTTTTGCATCTCAACTAGTGGAAACTCTGAAAATATATTAGAGGCTTTAAAAGTAGCAAAGGCTTTATACTGCCCAAGCATAGGTTTAAGTGGTAAAGATGGTGGGTTTATGAGTGAGTACTGCAACATTAACCTAATAGCACCAAGTTCTGATACTCCTAGAATCCAAGAGCTACACATACTTTATATCCATATACTTTGTGAGCTTATAGAAGAGCACTTTGCAAACTGTGGTTGTAATAAATAGTAGGCTTTGCTTTAAAAACTAGCCTTTTTAAGCTATCTGCTAGCATTAAGTTTAAGGCTAGCAAAGTTTTAAAGCCTTAAGCTTTAAAGTTTTAAGTTAGGTGCTTTTAGATTCTATTTAAACCTTCTTTTTTAGCGACATTAACCACTGCTTGGGCGACATGAGGGGCTACTCTTTTATCAAAACTTGAAGGGATGATGAAGTCTTCACTTAACTCTTTTTCATCTATTATATTAGCTATAGCTTTAGCAGCTTCTATCTTCATGCTTTGGGTTATAACCTTTGATCTAGCATCTAGTACTCCACGAAAGATGCCCGGGAAAACAAGCACGTTATTTATCTGATTAGGAAAGTCACTTCTACCTGTTGCTACTACTTTAGCACCTGCTTTTTTGGCTAAGTCTGGCATAATCTCAGGCACTGGGTTAGCCATGGCAAAGACTATAGAATCTTTTGCCATAGAAGCTACCATCTCTTCATTTACAGTATTTGGTCCACTAACTCCTATTAATACATCTTTGCCCTTTATGATATCTTTTAGGCTTCCTTTTTCATTATGCTTATTAGTGATAGTTGCCATGTGCTTTTGTTCATCATTAAGCCAAGCTTCTCCTTTTGCTACAGCACCTTTTCTACCTACTAAGACGATGTTACCCACGCCAAAGTCAAGTAGAAGCTTAGCTATGCTTATACCTGCAGCACCCGGCCCTGATATAACTATATTTAACTCACTCATTTTTTTATTAACAACTTTTGCTGCATTTATTAGCCCAGCACAAGTAACTATGGCAGTTCCATGTTGGTCATCATGAAAGATTGGTATATCTAGTTCATCTTGAAGTCTTCTTTCTATCTCAAAGCATCTTGGCGCACTTATATCTTCAAGGTTTATACCACCAAAGCTAGGGGCTATATTTTTAATAGTTTTGATTATCTCTTCAGTATCTTTGGAATCTATACAAAGCGGTATGGCATCTACGTTTGCAAACTCTTTAAAAAGTATAGACTTTCCTTCCATAACTGGCATGGCAGCACTTGGTCCTATGTCGCCAAGTCCAAGCACTGCAGTGCCATCAGTGATAACTGCTATCATGTTACCTTTTGTAGTGTACTTATAAGCATTTTCTTTATCATCTTTTATAGCTAGGCAGGCAGCGGCGACTCCGGGTGTGTAAGCTAGGCTTAAGTCGTAGTTGTTTTCAACTTTCACTTTTGAAGTTATCTTAAACTTCCCTCTATTATTAGCGTGTAAATCTAGGCTTTTTTCATAAACTGTTTTTTCTGGTTTTTCTAAATCACTCATTTTTGTTTATCCTTTTTGCTGAAAATGTATAAATTTTACATTATTTTAAATTAATCTAAGTAAGTATCTTTGTTATTTTGTAACGTTTTTTATATGTTGTGGCTTTAAGAAACCAAAAAGGCTTAGTAGTAGATTCTAACTCTTAGTCCATAGTCTTTTTTTATGCTGAAAAATATACGCCAGCCATGAAGCTTAACTATCTCTTTGACTATAAAAAGCCCAAGACCTAAGGAGTGGTCACTTACTTCTTTTGAAGTTTTGGTTTTATAAAACTTTTTGCCTAGTAGTTTTAAAGAATCTTTATCTATCAAACTTCCATCATCATAGATCTCAAGAAAGCGTGACTTTATCTCTATGTAAACTTTTTTCTTAGCATGCTTGTTTGCGTTTTGAAGGAGGTTTATTAAGGCTTGTTCAAGTAAGATTTTATCAGCTAGAAGGGTTTTTGGAATCTTTTTTAAAACTACATTATCTTTACTAAAAATATTAAAACTTAGCTCTTCTAAAAGCTTATCAAGTCTTATGTTTTCTAAGTTGATATTTAAAAATCCCTGCTCTAGAGATGAAGTAAGAGAGAGTTTTGTAAGTATTAGATTTATCTTTTTGCTTCCATTTTCTATCTTTTGCAAGAAGGCATTTTGCAGTTTTTGCTCTTTTGAAAGCTCTTTGTTAGGAAGGCTTTCATCTTCTAGGGGAAGGGTGTTTTTAAGAGAGTGTACTGAAGCATTTATAATGCTTAGTGGGTTTTTTAGCTCGTGAGATATGGCGTGTAAGCTTTTTGCTTGTTTCTCGTTTAAGGCTTTTAGCTTTTTAGTTCGCTTTTGTATTTTTAAGTCTTGCTTTTCTAAGGACTTAGATATGGCTTTTAAGTCGGCACTAAAGGGGCTTTTTATAAGCTTTAAGTCATCATATCTTCTTGAGGCTAGGGCTTTTAGGTCATCTTTTATGGCAGTTATAATTTTTAGATTAAGGTTTGATTTTTTGATATAGATATAGCAAGTTACACTTAGTACTATACCTAGGATGCAAAAAAAGATTATCAGATAGACTTTTTGAAAAAGCACTAGTATTAAGATGATGCAAAATATAAGCGTGATTAGGGCTTGCAAGACTAGCAAAGCTTATAGCCTTCACTTCTAATAGACTTTATCTTTAAGTCTATGCCCTTATCTTTTAGCTTAGATCTTAGGCGCTTTATAGCGACGTTTACACTGTTTTCTTGGTAGTCTCTATTACCCCAGACTTTTTCTAATAAAAGCTCTCTTGTTAAGATTAGATTCTTATTTTGAAAGAAACATGCTATTAAGTTGCACTCTAAAGCACTTAGATCTAGACTTACTTTAGGACTACTTAGCTCTCTTGTGCTTAGGTTTAAAGTTAGATCTTTATATTTTAAAAGCTCGCTTGCAGGTGTGCTATATCTTCTTAGCACAGCTTTTATCCTAGCTAGTAACTCATCCATATCAAAAGGCTTGGCTATGTAGTCATCAGCAACCTTTAAGCCATCAACTTTATCTAGTGGCAGGCTTAGGGCACTTAAAAATATAGTAGGTATCATGTAGCCTAGTCTTTTTAGTTCTAGGATGAAGTTTAAGCCATTTTCATTTTTTAGATTCCTATCCATGATTATTAGGGCTACTTTTTCGTTTTCTATAAACTTCATAGCCATCTTAGTATCAAGTGTAACTGCTACTTGGAATCCTGCGCGCTCTAAGTTGTACTCTAGCAACTCTAGCAAGTCTAGTTCATCATCCACACATAAAATAAGATCCATAGTCAATCTTTCTTGATAAATTTTGTAATATTTTAGAGTAATTTTATAGTCATAATAGCCTATTACAATTTAAAAAGTTAAAATGAAACTTAAAGGAGACAGGCGTGCAGATTTTAAAAAAGGGAATTTTCAAAAATATGAGAGTTTTAAAACTTAAGCCTTTTAAAGTGCTTTTAGTTTTTCTTGTAGCTTTTATATCAAGTCTAAGCCTTGTGCAAGCTAGGGACTTACAAGGAGCAGGGGCGTCTTTCCCGGCTGATGTATATTATGCGTGGGTGGCTAACTATAGAAAGGTTATGCATAAAAATGTAAACTATCAATCTATTGGCAGTGGGGGCGGTATAAGGCAGGTAAAAGCGCGTGTTATAGACTTTGGTGCAAGTGATGAAGCCTTAAAAAGTGAAGACTTAAAGAAGGCTAACTTATATCAGTTTCCAACTGTTATAGGTGCTATAGCAGTTGTTTATAACATTGAAGGCATTAAAGATGGGGAATTAAAACTAAGCAATGAGGTTATAAGTGATATCTTTTTAAAAAAGATAACTAAGTGGGATGACCCGCGTATCAAGGCGTTAAATCCAAGTCTAAAACTACCAGATGCGGCTATATTTGTAGTTCATAGAAGTGATGGAAGTGGCACTACTTATAACTTCTCAAGCTATCTAGCTAGTATTTCTAAGGAGTGGAAGGATGTAGTTGGTGTTGGTAAGTCTTTGCCTTGGCCAACAGGAGTAGGCGCAAAGGGTAATGAAGGCGTAAGTCAGATTCTAAAACAGACTAAAAACACTATAGGCTATACTGAGTTAAGCTATAAAGTATCACTTAATCTAAATGCTGCTAAGCTTCAAGATGGAGTACAAAAAAACTATGTTTACCCAAACCCTAAGTCTATAGAACTAGCTGCTAGTAATGCCACTTTTAGTGCATCTAATGACTTTAAAACCTCTCTTATCTCTATCAAAAAAGAAGGTGCTTATCCAATCACTAGCTCAACTTTTATCCTCCTACCAAAGCACTCAAACCGATCTCCTAAAGTGAAGGAGTTTTTTAGATTTAGCTTTGAGCAAAGTGCAAATATAGCTAGTGATATGGGCTTTTTAGTCATACCTAAAAAGGTGCAGGATGAAGTTATGGAGTATCTTAAGTTTTAAGTAGTGAACTAAGGCTTTTAAAGCCTTAGTTTTTTAAAAAGCAGAGGTTATATTAAAGATATAGAATCTAGTTTTTATCTTTATCTATAAGCTTTCCTTTAGAAATATGAGGCATGGAAGCCCTTAGCTTTTTGCCTACTTTTTCTATAGGGTGATTTTCAAGCATATTACGCTCTGCATTCATCCTAGCGTAGTTTGCTTTTTTCTCTAAGATAAAGTCTTTAGCAAACTTACCATCTTGGATATCTTTTAAGATATCTTTCATAGCTTTTTTGCTTTGAGAGTTTATAACTCTTGGCCCACTTACCATATCACCATACTCTGCAGTATTAGATATAGAGTATCTCATATCAGCTAGACCACCTTGATAGATTAGATCTACTATAAGTTTTAGTTCATGTAAGCACTCAAAGTAAGCCATCTCTTCAGGGTATCCTGCTTCTACTAGTGTTTCAAAGCCTGCTTTTACTAAGCTAGTAAGTCCACCACAAAGCACAGCCTGCTCACCAAAAAGATCAGTTTCAGTCTCATCTTTGAAAGTAGTTTCTATGATCCCACTTCTTCCACCACCTATGGCTGAAGCATAGCTTAGGGCTACTTCTTTTGCGTTATTTGCACTTACATCTTGGTGTACTGCTATTAAGTCTGGGATACCACTTCCGTTTACAAACTCATTTCTAACAGTGTGACCAGGTGCTTTAGGAGCTATCATGATAACGCCTACTCCTTTAGGAGCTTTGATCTGACCATAGTGTACATTAAAGCCATGGGCAAATGCTATAAAGTTGCCATCAACTAAGTTTGGTGCTATATCTTTTTCAAAAACTTCAGCTTGAAGCTCATCAGGTATTAGCATCATAACTATGTCAGCATACTTGCTAGCTTCAGCAACGCTTAGCACTTTAAAGCCTTTATCGCTTGCTTTTTTAGCACTTTTAGCACCAGCGTGCAGCCCTATAACCACGTCTACTCCGCTATCTCTAAGGTTCTCAGCGTGGGCGTGACCTTGAGAGCCAAAGCCTATGATGGCTACTTTTTTACCTTTGATGATGTCTAAGTTACAGTCTTTGTCATAATATATTTGCATTAAGTTGATCCTTTTTTCGAATGGAATGTTATATTATAATGAACATTTATGTGAAAATTAGAGGTAAACAATGCAAAAATACAATGAACTAAATGCATTATTGCTAGATGCTATAGAGATATCAAATACTAAGCTTAGAGCACAGTTTGAGGCTTTTAGCAAGGCTTTAAGTTTGTATAAAAACGATTCCTTAGAGCTACAAGACACTATAGCTAGCATTAGTAATGGCGATGATATGCTAGCTATCATAAAAGCTTTTTCTTTGCAAAACATACTTCTAAACACTTATGAAGAGCTAAAGTTCTCAAAAGAAGACTGTATATCATCTTTTAAAGAAGTCTATGCGAACTTGGAAAAAGAAGGATTCCAAAAAAGTCACTGTGATAGGCTTTTAGAAAAGATAAAGTTTTACCCAGTCTTTACTGCCCATCCAACAGAATCTAGAAGGAGAACCTTCCTAGAAGCCCACCAAGAGATAAGTAAAGAGCTTGCAAATATCGAAGAATACAAGCTTTTAGATACTCTTAAGGCAAAAGAGCTTTTAGAAAAAAGCTATAAAAACATTAAGTACAGGCTTCACTTACTTTGGAAAACCCACCTAGTAAGAAGTGAAAAGCTTGAAGTACTTTTTGAGCTTGATAACCTCTTATACATTGTAGAAAGTAGCATCTTACCTTCAGCTTTAAAAACCTTAAATGAAGTCTCAAACATACTAGAAGCCCCACTTAGTGTCTCTCCTATAAAGCTAGGAAGTTGGATAGGAGGAGATAGGGATGGGAATCCAACTGTGACTAATGAGCTTTTTACTAAGGTTATGAAAACCCAACATGAGCTAATAATAAATATCTATATAAAAGAGATTAATAAGCTTATACGCGAGCTTTCCATATCAGTTGACTTTTGTAAGCCTAGCAAGGAGCTTTTAAAATCTTTGCAAAAAGAAAGAAGCTATCTTGATACAGATTCTTTAAAGCTTTTTGATAGGGAGCCATTTCGTGCAAAGCTTAGTCTTATAAAGCTAAAGCTTAGAAACCACCTCTTAAAAGTGAATGTGCCTAATACCATAGACTTTACTTATGAAACCCCAAAAGAGTTACTAGAAGATATAGATATGCTTATACACTCTCTTGATGACTTGGCTAATATGAGGCTTAAAAGTTTTAGGAATCTTGTCTTGCTTGGAGGATTCCATCTAATGGAGCTTGACTTTAGAGAGCATAGAGACTTATATATGGAAGCAGTAAGTGAGGTCTTTTGTATGCAAGGCTTTGCAGATAGTGACTTTTTAAATCTTAATGAAAGCAAACGCCAAGAAGTACTTAATGTGGCTTTAAGAAAGCCACCAGTTAACCTAAATATGATTCTTTGGGAGGTAAGCCAGCCTACAAGACGCGTTTTAAATGCCTTTTTACGTATAAGCTGGGCTAAGCAAACTATAAGTAAAAACGTCCTTAAGTCAGTCATCATCTCTATGACTAAAGAGCCTAGCGACATGCTAGCTGTGCTGTGGCTAGCATATGCTAGTGGACTTTGGGAGAGAGGAAAGGTAAGGCATAGTGAAGGTGGTGATGTGACCATTAAAAAAGGCAAGGCAAAAATCCATATAACTCCTCTTTTTGAAACTATAGATGACCTTGAAAGGGCACAAGATATCTTAGAAGTGCTTTCTCAAAATAGCCACTATGGACAGTACCTAAAAGACTGCGATATGGAACAAGAGATAATGATAGGTTATTCGGATTCTAGTAAAGATGGAGGGATCTTTACTTCTAACTTCTCTTTGAATAAAGCCATTTATGACCTAATGAAACTTGAAAATAGACTAGGGGTAAGATTCTTACTCTTCCATGGTAAGGGTGGGAGTATAAGCCGTGGAGGAGGTCAGCTAGAAAGTGCTTTGATGGCCTTCCCAACTGGAAGTGTAGGCACTACTTTAAAAACTACTGAACAAGGTGAGGTTATAAGCTCAAAATACTTAAATGAAAACATAGCCTATAACAACTTTGAATCAACCCTCTCAACCCTGCTAAAAAAAGTGGTGATAGATAACTACTGTAAAAGCGAACATAAAAGAGATTCTATAAATAGTATGAAGCCTTACTGCAATGTTGATCCTTATATGGTAAGACTTGAAGAGCTTTCTCGTATGTCCTATCTAGCTTATAGGAATCTAGTTTATGATACAGATGGTTTTGTAGAGTACTTTAATGCTGCTACTCCTATTGAGTTCATCCAAAAGCTTAATCTTGGCTCACGCCCTTCAAAACGTAAAAACTCTAAAAGCATAGAAGACTTGCGCGCCATCCCTTGGGTTTTTGCTTGGACACAAAACCGCTGCATAATCCCAGCTTGGTATGGTCTAGGAAGTGCTTTAAGTGGGCTAAATGATAAAAAAATGCTTCAAGAGTGCTATCAAAACTCGATATTTTTTAAAACGACTATAGATAACATCGCCCAAGGCTTTTTAAAAGTAGACATGGATATAGCTAAGCTTTATAATGACTTCGTAGGCGATATAGCTACAAAAACTGTCATATGGAATAAGATAAGTGATGAGTACGCTAAGACTAAAGAGTGGCTACTTTATGTTAGAGATGAAAATGAGTTGCTTGAACAGCAAGCTGATCTTCGTGAGACTATCATGCTACGCATGCCTAATCTTAGGGCTTTAAACTTACTGCAAATAGAGCTTATAAAACGCTATAAAACTGCAAAGTATGAAGGTCTAAAAACTAGTCTTATAGAGCAAATCCATAGCACCATAGTAGGTATAGCCCAGGGTGTTAGAAACACTGGATGAGGTTATAAGCCTATAAAGCCTAAAAGTCACTAAGAAATGTATGGTAAAGTTACATTTAAACTTCTAGCTTAAAGGTAGACACATGAAACAAACCGAACCAGTAGGCTTTTTCGTAGACCTTCCCATGGTGTTTTCAGTTGTGAGTTTGGACGATTTAATAAAAGCTGCAAACAGCTACTATAACACTAATATCGTAGCACCAAAACAAGGCAGCTTTGTAGAAAAACTAACTTCAAATGGCGATACATCAGGCGAGCTTAAGCCTTTATATCTTTATGAGATCATAGTTAGAAGGTCTAGTGGCAAGGCTAATATTGGGCTTAGTGAAAGCAAGATAGTTAGGGTTGGCGAGTATAAAAGCATCTATGAAGTTTTAAATAGTGCTAAGACTACTACTATCTTTCAAGATGTAAAAGAAGCAGATATATTTTTAAATGCCATGTTAAAGTTTGATAAAGACTTATTTGAAGCTAGGGCTTTTGTGGTAGTACCTAGTGAGATAGAAGGAATCTTAGAGTAGATACTTATTAGTATAGTTGGCTTACTTTAGTTTGTGGACTTAAGCTTTTTGCACTCTTTTTGGCGACTGCTGCAAGATTTTATATTTTACAAAAAGGCGAAATTTTAGCTATAATTTCGCACCTTCTTAATTAGCCCACTGCAATTGAGTATGTGAACAACGCTTCAGGGTAGGAATACAGCAGAGCATTTATATACTTGGTGTGCCATTGGTCTCTGATTAAGGGGGCTTTTTACTACTAACTACAAGACAAATCATGTATAAGCAAGATTTAGATAAATACCTTCAAACAAAGATTCCAAAAGCTATATTTTTATACGGTGAAAGTGAGTTTTATATAAGCCATTATGGTGAGCTTATAGCTTCTAAGATAGGTGGAGAGGTTAATAGAATCTATTTTGATAATAATTTTAATAATGTATTAAATCTACTTTCTGGTGCCTCGCTTTTTGGTGATACAAATATAGTCTTACTTAGAACTTATAATACCATCCCATCTAATACCCTAAAACAAATCTTAAGCAGCATAGAAGATAAGTCATTTTTAATAGTTGAGTTTTATAAAAATCCTAGCATATCAGATACTGAGTATGCTAAGCGTTATAGAAGCATGGGGACTACTTTTAAGCTTTATCCTAACTGCTTGGAAGTGCGTTTTTTTGCACCAACTTTTAATGAGGGCTTGTATCTTTTAAGAGATAAGGCTAAAAAGCTAGGACTTGAAGTCCATGCAAACGCCTTAGAGTTTTTGCTAGAAGTACAAAATAATGACATTGGCATAGCCTTAAACGAACTAGAAAAATTTGCAATTGATAAAAAGATAACATCAGAGTTAGTTGAAAAACTAAGCTATGGCATAGCTTCACTTAATATAGAAGCTTTGATAAATGCTCTATTTGACGGGGAAAATATAGCCTTAATCTTAGAAAAGTTAGAAGAAGAAGGCATCGAAGAGATGGACTTATTAAGAGAGGTTCAAAGGCATTTTTATATACTTTTTAAGCTTTATGCTTACTCTAAGGCCTTTGGAAGACTAGACTATAAAGAAGCACTTGGCTACACTCCACCGCCTAAGGTTGCAGAAGGTTTAAGTAGGAGGGCTTTAAGGCTAAAAAGTGAGCAGTTTGTAAAAATCCTAGATACTTTAAGCCTCTGGCGTATAGATTCCATGAGGGGAGTGGCAAACTCCAAGCTTATTAATTTATCAAATATTAAGTTTTGCATAGATAGAATGTAAGCTTACATTCCTTGACTTAGGCTTAAATAAAGCAGAAGTTAAAATCCAGAAGGAGCAAAATGCGTCACTACGAAACTATGTTCATAGTAAAACCTACTTTAGTAGAAGAAGAACTTAAGGCAAAGATAGACTTTTTTAAAGAAGTTATCACAAAAAATGGCGGAGTTATAGAAACAACTCTTGATATGGGTGTTAGAACTCTAGCTTATGAGATAGAAAAAAACCTCCGCGGCTACTACTATGTCATCTACTTTAAGGCAGAGCCTTCATTAATAGCTGAGTTAGAAAGACTTTATAGAGTTAATGAAGACATTTTGAGATTTATAGTTATCAAGTATGAATCTAAAAAAGAGCAAAAAGCTTGGGCTTCACTAGTAGACAAGGCTAATAAAAAAGACACTAAAAAAAGAAGTGAAAGACTTGGAAGTGAAGAAGAAGTTAAGCTAGCAGAGCCTAAAATCGAAGAAACTCCTGCCCAAAGTCAGCCACAAGAATAAATCTTAAAGGTCATAAATGTACAATAAAGTCATAATAGTAGGAAATCTAACTAGAGAAGTTGACTTTAAGCACCTTCCTAGTGGGACAGCCTTAGCTACTATAGGATTGGCAAGCAACAGAAGATATAAGCGTAGCGATGGTACCACACAAGATGAGGTTTTATACATCGACGCAAAGCTTTTTGGGAGAAGTGCAGAAGTTGCTAATGACTACCTAAAAAAGGGATCAAAAGTACTTATTGAAGGTAGGCTAACTTTAGAAACTTGGAAAGATCAAAATGGCAACAATAGATCAAAACACACCATAGCTGTAGAAACTATGCAGATGTTAGATTCCAAGTCTCAAAGTAGTGACTACCCTCAAAACCCTTCTAGTAACTCTGGAGCTTCTAACTCCTATAGCCAGCCAAAAAATGACTACAAGCCTCAGCAAGAAGAACAACTACCAGTTGTTGATATAGATGATGATATACCATTTTAAAGGAAAGACATGGAACGCAAAAAATATTCAAAAAGATACTGCAAATACACAGAAGCAAAGATAGAGTTTATAGACTATAAAGATATAGAGATGCTAAAACACTCTCTATCTGAGAGATATAAGATAATGCCTAGACGCCTTACAGGTAATACTAAGAAGTGGCAAGAAAGAGTAGAAGTTGCTATCAAAAGAGCTAGACATATGGCTTTGATACCTTATGTAGTTGATAGCAAAAAAGTTGTAGAAAACCCTTTTAGACTTTCATAAGTCTTATATAAGTTATAACCCTAGTCTCCTTTAAAACCAAAAAAAGACAAATGTTATAAGTTGCTATCTAGAAGTCTTTAAAAGGCTTTTAGATAGTTGTATCCCAAACTAGCCTTACTAGTACTTCCCTTTTTACAATAGTACCAACCTTACCGCGTGTTTTATTTTTAATATCCCCTAGCTACAAGTATGCTCTAAAAATATAAAAGCTCAATTAAACATAAAACTTATCTTAATTGACTTGATGTTAAAAGATATCTGATATCGACGTAATAATAGTGCACTTTAGTCTTGACGCTAGGCTGTGAAATAGTCAGCCAACATAATAGCTGTGCGTTTGTGTCATCATGGGAGCATAGCAGGTGCGATGAAGGAAGCATAAAAACTCATAAAAAGAATCCATAAAAAATAAAAACATTGATTTGTTATAATTGAAGTAGAGGTTGCCCTAAGAGGTGGCCGCCTCTTAGGTGTATATCTCGTTCCAAAAAGGAAGGAGGTGATGCCTAATGAAAAAGATCCGTAAAATCTTAGTCATGATTATACTGGTTATTTTTTTAACCTGTACTAAATTATACTAAGAAAAAAGCTAAAAACTAGAAAGGCACTTCTCAAAAAGCCTTTTAGCAAGCCTAGTTTTTAGTTAGTCTTTTTCAAAGAAACTTGCACTATCGCTTGTTTTTAACCCTCTTGAAGTTGCTTGCTTACTCTTACTTAAATATAGCTTAATCACTAAACGTGCTTATTTCAAACTCCAAATCTTTCTTAACTCTATATATCTTAACTTCTACATAATTTTTTTAAAAGTTAAGCCTTCCCTTCCTTTCTTTTTATTTTTTAATATTTGATTACTTCATCGTGCATGCTTTTAGTGATGACTTAGAGTCAGACGCTTAAAGTTTGCATAATGCAAACTTCGCAATGAGATAGCAAAAAGATTGCCACGTCTGCTAAAGCATTCTAACAATGACGTAAAGATAGGACTACCACGTGATAGTCTAGAAAGCTTTTAGAATCTAAGCTAGTTCAGTAATCTAAGCTAGTTAAGTGCGTTTTTTATCTTTTCTAAGATATCGCTGCTATCTTCAAGCTGTAAGATTTTTATGCCTAGCTTCATAGCCTTTTGCATCTTAGAGCTTATCTTATTAGAGTTTAAAGCATCTTCCTTGCTTACCCCTTCTATCAGCAAAGAAGTCTCCTTGCTAACTGTGCCTTTTACTTCATAGCCTGCAGTTTCTAGTATGCGTGTTAGTTCACTCCTTGGTATATCAAGAGCACCTGTTAAAACTATGCTTTTTTTGCCTTCACTTAAAGAAGCCTCTTTTATAAGGTCTGCGTCTTCTTTGCTTATATCTAAGGCTTTATAAATCTCATCTAGCAAGTTACTTGTATCGCTTACTTCAAGTATCTTTTTACCCAGTTTTAAAGCTTGGCTAATCTGATTACTCCCTTTTGTGCTTTGCACTAAGAGATTTGTTTGCTTACTAACTGTTTTAGTAACCTTAAAACCTTTAGATTCTAAAAGGCTAGCTAGTTCGCTGTATCTTTTATCAAAGCTGCCACTTAAAGTAATCTTAGTTATATCTAGGCCGCTATTTTTATAGCCAAAAGTTACTATGGGCTTAGTTATCTCTAAAAGCTTAGTTATCTCACATCCATACTCTTTGCAGTACTCACTAAAAGAAGTGCAAGTATCACTGCTTAGATCTGGCAAGGTCTCTAAGACTTCAAGGCTAGCTTCAAAGCACTTTAGCCCTAAAGTAGATTCTAAGACTTTAGAGCTTTCTTTACCGACAAAGGCTATGCCTAGGGCGTTTATAAAACGCCAAAGTTCTCTTGTGCCTATGCTTGCTTTTATGGAATCTATAATCTTTAGTGCCTTTTTGTCTTTAAAGCCTTCAAGTTTTAATAAGTCTTCTGGTCTTAAAAAGTATAAGTCTTTTATAGAGTTTACAAGCTTGGCATCTACTAGGGCAGATATAGTGCTACTTGCAAGGTTTTCTATATCCATGCAGTCTTTTGTGGTATAAAAGCTAAGCCTTGCTTTTAAGATACCAATGCAGGCTTTATTAGTACATATTATCCTTGTGTTGCCACTTTTTGGATCTTGCACAAAGCTTACTTTTTCGCCACAAACTGGGCAGTTAGTAGGTAGGCTTATAGGGCTTATGTCATGCCCTCTTTTTGTAATCACCACACTTTCAATCTTAGGTATAACATCTCCACTTCTAGTTAGCAAAACTGTGTCATTTAGCTTTAAATCTAGTCTTTTTATCTCATCTATATTATGTAAAGTTGCCCTAGAGATCAAAGCACCTTGAAGCATGATAGGGGCTAATATCGCCACTGGAGTTAGCACGCCACTTCTTCCTAACTGCCAAGTCACATCAAGCAATTTAGTTTCAACATATGTTGCTTTAAACTTATAAGCACAGGCAAAACGAGGGACTTTTACACTAAAACCAAGACGCTCTTGTAAAATTCTATCATTTAACACTATCACAGCACCATCTAGCTCACAAGCAAAGCTTTCTCTTTGTTTTTGTATATCAAGGTAGGCATCTTCTAAGGGTGTATGCAGGCTTTCATAGTCGCTTTTTAAAAGCCTTTTTTTCTCTTCTTGTGAGTTTTGAAAGCCTAGTAAGTTAGATTCTAACTTGTGCTTTGGAAGCTCAAAGTAGCGCATAAAGTTATCTTTAAAGCCAAGACTTAACACTTCTTTCATTAATTCATAAAGACTAGTAGAGCTAGATTCTACGTAGCCTATACCCCAAGGGATAAACTCTAGCTTCCTTTCAGCAACTACTTTTAAGTCTAGCTGGCGGAGAGTGGCGTTGGCTAGATTCCTAGGATTAGCATAAGTTTTTTGGTTTAAGGAGGCTTCTTTGGCGTTGTAGCTTTCAAAGTTAGTCTTAGATATAACTACCTCGCCTCTTATCTCTATAGTCTTAGTAAAAGCTATATTTAAAGGTACTCCTTCTACAAGCTTAGCCTGTTCTAACACCACTTCGCCAACTTCTCCATCCCCCCTAGTAGCAGCACTAACTAGCCTTCCTTCTTTATAAAGCAGATTAAGACTTAAGCCATCAAACTTTGGAGATACACAAAAGCTATAGTTTTCTAAGTCATAGTTTAAATCGCTTATATTTTTAAGCAAGGTTTTTAGCCACGTTGCAAACTCTTGCTTGTTAAAAATATCATCTAAACTCCACATCCTATAGATGTGTTTGCTTTTTTTAAAGTCATTTAAGAGTTTATCTCCTACTCTTTGTGTTGGGGAAAGGGGGTCTATAAGTGTAGGGTTGCTTGCTTCAAAAGCCTTAACTTTTCTATAGAGTAAATCATAACTATCATCACTTATTAATGGCGTATCACCTGTATAGTAAGCTCTTGCATAAGTATTTAGCAAGTCTAGTGCATCTTTATAATCTTTTATAGTTTTTATCTTGTTAGTTTGTGTATTTGGCATCTAAGTTAACCTTTAATATCCATGTAGTAAATCCTAAGCTTATGCTAGAATCTTATCAATTATTTACATAAAAAAGGGCTTAATAACATGACTGTTAATATGCTGTACTCTAAGATCCACCGCGCAACCATCACTGATAGTAATCTAAACTACGTAGGATCAATCAGCCTTGATAAAAGACTTATAAAAGCTGCTAACTTACTACCGGGCATAAAGGTTGATATAGTTAATGTTAATAATGGTGCTAGATTTAGCACCTATGTTATAGAAAGTGAAGTTGAAGGCACAGTTTGTGTTAATGGTGCTGCAGCAAGGCTTGTTCAAACTGGCGATGTGGTTATAATCATAGCTTATGCACAGATGTCACTTATTGAAGCAGAAAGTTATGAGCCAAAGATAGTAAAAGTAGATTCCAAAAATCTAATAGTTTAAAAAAGGAAAAGTTTATGTTTGATCCAAAGATACTACAAAACCTAATGGGTAGCGTGCAAGAGCAGATTCAAAACTATGAAGATGAGGCTAAAAACAAAGTCTTTTCTACAAAAAGTGGCGGTGGCTTAGTAGAAGTTAAGATGAATGGTAATGGCGAGGTTATAGATATAACTATAGATGATGAGCTTTTAAGTGATAAAAGCAGCCTTCAAGTGCTTTTAATAAGTGCTATAAATGAAGCCAATAAAGAAGTGGAGAATCTTAAAAAAGAATCTGCCATGAGCAAGCTAAAAGATTTCAATCTATTTACATGAAGACTTTAACTTTTAGTAAGGCTTTGTTATGTAGTTTGCTTTTAAGCACTCTTAGCGCACAAGATGCAAGCCTTCAGCCTAGCACAAATCCTAGCAATTCTAATATGGGCGCTAGCTTGCAAAGCATTGATGTTCCTAATACTACTGCTATGGAAGAGTTTAAAAGTGGTAACTTTAGTGCTGGGAAGTTTTACACTAAAGAGCCTGTGCTTTTAGATTCCATGACTAAAGAAGAGCTTAGCTTAAAGTCTAGTCCTACTGGTCCTAAAAAGCAAAGAGCAAGACAGGAAAACACAAAAGAAGATAAAGACTTAAATGTTAGTAATGCTTTGCTTGATAGGGCAGAGCATAAAATGCAAGATAGTGCAAATAGCATGCAAGTAGATTCTAGACAGATAGATTCTAAGTTGGAAGATTCTAAGATGCAAGATTCTAAGTTGGTAAAAGGTTCTCCTGCTATGGAATCTAGTCTTGCTACTAAAAAAGTAAGCACTAAGCAAGACTTAATGACACAAGATTCTAAAAAAGAGCCTATGCTTCATGATAAGTCTTTTGGTATGCAAGAAGTAAAAGACCTCTATCCAGTGAGCACTACTAAAGAAAGGCTAGACTATGCAGCTTGCAGTGACTACTATCACCAAGCAAGTATAAGACTAGATGATGGCACCTATGCTGTATATATAAAAGGGAAAGGCTTTGTTGGCTTTAGTAAGACTAGGCCAAAAGATGTAAGGGTTGAAAAGTATGATCCTTTTAGTGGGCTTTTTTTACTTAAAGACAGTTTGAAAACACCTCTTGGCTACACTTTAATGGACATAGATAACTACGCTAGGAGTAGAGAGCTTGTAAGTGCTGATATAAAAGGAGCTAGAGGCGTTAGGCTACTAAAAGGGCAGGCTGGCTTTTTAGACTATGGGCGCATCAAAGGGCAGATAGGGCAAAATGGCGTTTTGAGTAATATCTGCTATCAGATTTATGGCATAGGAGTTGGTGGTAACTCTTTTATAGAAAAATCTTACATCATGCGCTTTTTAGATTCTAAGGGCGTGCACTATGGTGATATAGGTGTTAGATTTAAAGAGACTGATCCAAAAAGTGCAACTTTTGAAGTGCTTTATGTTGATCCATTTTTTAAAAGTAATCCTTTCATGCAAGGTGATGTCTTGATATCAGTTAATAATATAGCACCTAAATCTTTTAAAGACTTAAGCGAGATGCTGCTTAACTTAAAAGAGGGCAGTTTAGCTAAGGTTGATATAAGGCGTGATGGCAAGGTGTTAAGCTTTGAGGTAAAAGCTGGTAAAAGATATGGAGGGCTTTTGCTTCCAGATAGCTTTTTGGAGCGTTTCCACCTTAGGCTAAGTGATAGCTTTACAGTTTTAGATGCACCAAGTAGTGGTAGATTTAGCGAGTTAAAAAAAGGCGATAAGATACTTAAGATTGATGGGCTTGACCTAAAAGACTACCTAGCTTCTATGTATACTAATAGAGATAAAACTTTAAGAGAGCTTTTTACTAAGCTTTATATGATGAAAATTAAAGCTAGCACTAAAGTACAGATTCCATCAAAAACTAAAGAAGATGAGCTAGCTAGCTATATACAAGAGTTTGCTAATAAGCACTCTTCTAAAGAAGATATAAAAGCAAAGGCTAGTAAAGATTCTATGCAAGGGTCTGGGGGCACAAAAGTTAGCAGTTTGAAAAGTGGTGATGACTTAGAGGCTTTTTTAAATATGAACTCACCTAAGATTAATTCAGAATCTAGTTCTATAAACATCATTAAAGATGACACCAAAACAAGTAAGCAAGAAAATGCGAATAAAACTCCTAGTTTTGAGAATCTTGATATGCTTATTAGCAGGGATGGTTTTGAGTTTAGGCTTATCGTAAAGTAAGATAGGGTGGATTTTAAAGCAAGGTGGAGTTTTTAAAATTAACTAAAGGAAGCAGAGTTGCAAGTAAAAGAGATAGAGTTAATGGATGAGATAAATAAGGCAGGCGAAGAGTTTGAAGAGTTTTTAAAGGCAGCTAAGCCAGCTATAAAAAGCTTTCATCCTTACTTTGAAGATGCCATCTGGGAGATGGTGCTAAATGGCGGTAAGCGTTTTCGCCCAAGACTGCTTTTTGGAGTAGTTTTAGCAAACGCACCTGAGCTTCTTTCTAATAGCTTTGATGCAGCCTTGGCTTTAGAAGTCTTTCATACCTACTCTTTAATCCACGATGACCTGCCTTGTATGGATAACGCAGACTTAAGAAGAGGACACACTACCTTGCACAAAAAGTATGATGAAACTACAGCTGTGTTAGTTGGTGATGCTTTAAATACTTATGCTTTTAATCTTTTATCAAAGTCTGCACTTAGTGCTGAAGTAAGGATAGAGCTAGTTAGAATCTTAAGCTTTGATGGAGGTTTTAGTGGGATGGTGCTTGGGCAAGCACTTGATTGCTTTTTTGAAAACCAAAAACTACCTTTGGATAAATTGGAATTTATTCACATCAACAAAACTGCAAGGCTTATAAGTGCATCCCTTAAGATGGGTGCTTTGATCTCAGTTTTAGACCTTAAAGCTATAGAAGTTTTAGAAAAATTTGGCATGCTTTTAGGGCTTTATTTCCAAGTGCTAGATGATATTATGGACGTTAGTTTGAGTGAAAAAGTAGCCGGTAAAACTACTCATAATGACGCTAGTAAGAACAGCTATGTAAACTTGTTAGGCTTACAAGGAAGTATCAAAAAGCTAGAAGAGATAAAAAAAGGCTTAGAAAATCTTCTTTTAGACATACAAAGAGATGTTAATCCTAAAACTAAACTTGCCTTAGAATCTATATTTTTACAGTACAGTAAAGACTTTGATACTAAACTAAACTCACAAAACTAAAACTACAAGGACTAATTGTTTGCAAAAAGTTATATTACTTACTAATGATGATGGCTATTTTAGCCATGGTATAAAAGCTTTAAAAGAGGCCTTATCTCCCTTAGGTAGAGTAGTAGTTGTAGCCCCTGCGTCTGAAAAGTCAGCCTGTGGGCATGGGCTAACTATAACTAAGCCTTTAAAACTTATAGAAGTAGAAAAAGACTTTTATAAGCTTGATGATGGAAGTCCAACTGACTGTATCTATATGGCATTAGCTACTCTTTTTAAACACAAAAAGCCAGACCTTGTGGTATCAGGCATTAATCTTGGTGCAAACATAGGTGAAGATGTAACCTACTCTGGTACGGTAGCAGGGGCTATGGAGGGTGCACTCCATGATGTGCCAAGTCTTGCTATATCCCAATACATCCAAGATAAAGACCTTAATGCCCAAAATCTCCCACTAGACCTAAGCGTAGGGCAAGACTTTATCTACAAGCTAGTAAAAAAGATTCTAGAAGAGGGCTATAAGTTTGGCACTAGGAAGATTTTAAATATCAATATACCTCATGCTAATGCCTATAATGGTCAAACTAAAGTCACACAACTTGGTTATAGGCACTACCAACTAAGCTATGAAGAAAACTTCAATCCAAGAAATGTCAGATACTACTGGCTAGGTAACATGAAACTAGTCTTAAGTGAAAGGGAAGATGGAAGGGGCTTAGAGTCAGATTACAAGGCCATAAAAGAAGGCTTTATATCTATCACACCTTTAAGCCTAGATCTAACAAGCTATGAAGACATAAAAGCACTAAAGGACTTAAGCCTCTAAGATGCCTTTAGATAAAAAGCCTAGTGAACTTAGTCTTTTATATCTTGCTTTAGATGTGCCAAAGAGGTATATATCAACTTTTGAAGTTACTAAGCCAGCTTATAACTCTTCAAGTATTGGGGCTTTTAGTGCTACTATCCTTTCTCTTAGAGATAGCAGAAAGTTTCTTTTTATAGAAGCTTATCTAGCTAAGCTAGACTTGCCACTTACTATTTATATATTCAATCACAAGCCTTTTCATAAAAGCACTTTTAAAGTAGGAAGCACTTTAAGTCTTTATGGTAGGGTAGAAAATAAGCTTGGCCACTTACAAGTGAGTAATCCTAAGCCTATAAAAGCACTAGATTCCATAATCCCTATCTTTAATGGTAAAAAAAATGATGCTAGAGAAAATCTAAACGCTTTTAATCTAGAAAGGTTAGGGCTAGATTCTAAAAGGGCACATTTAATAGAAGAGATATATAAACCAAACCTAGCTTTTTTTAAAGCTTATGAGGCAAGTGGAACTATCCCAAAGCCTAACATGGATGCTTTAAAGTATGTAGAAATCTGGCTTTATCTATACAGACTTAGCCTTAAAAAAAGAGACTTTAAAGCTAAAACTACCTTTTTGCTTACTGCTAGTGCTAAAAACTTAAAAGCCTTTTTATCTAGCTTGCCTTTTAGCCTAACTAGTGGTCAGATGGGGGCGATAAAAGATGTGCAGCTTGATCTAGCTAGCCCTTTGCAGGCTAGACGTATCATCATGGGTGATGTTGGCTGTGGCAAGACTATGGTTATATTAAGCATTGTGGCTATGAGCTTTCCTAAGCGTGTTTTACTTATGGCACCAACTACTATACTTGCAACCCAGCTTTATAATGAGGCAATAAAGTTCTTGCCAAGTGATATACAAGTAGTGCTTAAAACTAGTCAGCAAGTTAGTTCTAGAGATGTGTTTTTGTTTGAAGATAGTCTAG
Organism: Helicobacter sp. 11S02629-2; assembly: GCF_002272875.1. Taxonomy (GTDB): domain Bacteria; phylum Campylobacterota; class Campylobacteria; order Campylobacterales; family Helicobacteraceae; genus Helicobacter_I. The sequence goes on along the minus strand of NZ_MLAN01000003.1, from coordinate 1,345 downwards.
CAAACGCCCACTTTGTCATAGGCACGCAAGCGCTTTTATTTTTAGAAGATGAGGTTTTTAAAGACTTTAGCATAGTTATGAGTGATGAGCAACATAGATTTGGCACTAAACAAAGAAGTAAACTTGAAGCACTAACATCTCAAAAAAGCACACTTAAGTCTCATATCTTTCAGTTCTCAGCCACTCCTATACCCCGCACCATGGCTATGATAAAAAGTAGTTATATAAAGTTTAGCTTTATACGTGATCTTCCTTTTAAAAAAGATATCACTACTTCTATAGTTGACACAAAAGGCTTTCCTAAAGTCTTAGAGACTATAAAGCAAGAACTAGCTAAGGGTCATCAAGTAGCCATCATCTATCCTTTAGTCCAAAAAAGTGAGGCTAAAAGTGAAGGCTTTAATACTAGATCAAACTACCTCTCACTAGAAGAGGCAAAAGAGTACTGGCTAAAAAACTTTGAGCATGTCTATGTAACTCATGGCAAAGATAAAGAAAAAGATTCTATCTTAGAGCAGTTTAGGGAGACTAAAGGTGCTATCTTGCTAGCTACTACTATGGTTGAAGTTGGTCTTTCTTTGCCGCTTTTAAGTGTTGTAGTTATCATGGGGGCTGAGCTTTTAGGGCTTGCAAGCCTTCATCAGCTTAGAGGTAGGGTAAGCAGGAATGGTCTTAAAGGCTACTGCTTTTTATGCACTAAGCTAGACACTAACTCTAATATGGAATCTAACTCACAAAAAGAAGCCCTTACAAGACTAGAGCGTTTTGCTAAGACTTTAAGCGGTTTTGATATAGCTGAGCTTGACTTGGAGTATAGAAGTAGTGGAGATTTGATAGATGGGGTGGAACAAAGTGGCGATGAGTTTAAGTTCTTTAACATAAAGCGAGATAGTGATATCTTGCAAGAAGCCCTAAGTGATATAGAATCCTTAAGGCAAGAAAAGAGTGTATAGGAGTGAAAGAATGTTGTGAGGAACATAGAATCCACTCCCTATAAGAAGAGAATCTCTTCTTACTATTTATTCTTATTCTCTATTTATTCTTATTCTCTATTTATTCTTATTCTCTATTTATTCTTCTAGATATTCTTTTTACTATCTCTTTTTACACTTCTTCTTCTAGATATTCTTTTATATCCTCTTCCTATTAGCATCATTCATTATCTCATCTGCTATATGAGTTACAGAGTTAGAAATCTTAGAAGCATCATCTGCTATGTTTACATTACCTTGAGTAGATTGCTCTAGTAAAGATATAGCATCATTTATCTGAGTTATACCATTAGCTTGTTCTTTTATAGATTCAGCCATGTCATTAATTGATTGAACTAAGATATTAGTATTAG
>NZ_MLAN01000038.1 GCF_002272875.1 Helicobacter sp. 11S02629-2 | reverse complement strand
TACTTAAGTGCCTAGTTTAACGACATTGCGGTCGGGTATTAAAAGCTTTTTAGCTCATCTACAAGTTTAAAATTGCTAGTGTTGTCATAAATATAGACTTCATCACATAGCGGAATCACCTTTTTAAAATTTGCTAAGCTTTCGTAATATCTTTTATCTATTAGATGCGGTTCTATGTTATGCCCGCCTTTACTAACTCTTATACGCACTCTTTCTTTAGCAGTCTCAGGACTATCAAGCCTTACGTAGTAAAGCACGATTTTAAAATCTAGTTTTTTAAGCTCATAAAATAAGTTCATGATAGAACTTCCACAAAGCGTGGTCTCTTGATTGAAACTAAGTTTATTTTTTAGATACATATTACGCATATTAATGGCTATCTTTGATGCCCTTAGCTGATCTTTTCTATCTCGTGGGTCGCCTATACTTTGGGCTATCTCATCTACATTTATGCGATAGCCCATATCTATTAAATCCTTTTGCTCTTGTGCTTTGAAATATAATGTGGTCTTTCCAGCTCCATTAACTCCTGCAAAGATGGTGGCTGTTGGCTTTCTTGCTTTCATTTTCTTCCTTATAGATTTTGCTTGATTTTAAAATAATACTTTATTGCAATTTTTAAAACTCAAGCTACTTGTTTCTTTTCAAAGCCTCTCAATACATTTTTGCTTTAAAATTCCTCTATTGTTTCAAAGTCGCTGATTATCATTGCCTTTGAATCTTGACAAGTTGGCAGTAGTTTGATTAGTATTGTGTTTCATAAATATCATTTATGAGTTTATTTGTGTGCCCTCCTTTCGAGGGCTTTCAATCAAGTGTTGGTATCACTTGATTGAAAGGGTTGAAAACTAAGGGCTTACGCCTTTAGTTTAGACTTTTGGCTTATTGCTATTTAATTAGAGTTAGTAACTCTAAAATGGCAATTATTAAATTTAGCAGTGCTATCACTAATCTAAAATTCATTTTATCCACTCTTTTGATTTTATTTTTGGGTGGATGTATTGATTTTATATATCAGCTCTTCACATCTTCTAAATGCTTAAAATATCTTTAAGCTTATTTTTTAGTTTTTCACTTAAGGGCTCTCTCTTTATTAACCTAAGATTAAGACTATTAGATTTATAATAGCCGCAGCTAAGTTAATAATTGCCGTAATTAGCTTAAGCATTAGCATCACCCCCCTTCTTGTTTAGTTAGGCGACTTGTCACAGCAAGCCACCAAAGCAAACAAGAAAAGGCTTTAAAGCCTTGCAAAACTTCAACATACACCAAATCAAATAACACACATAAAAGCTAAAATTTAGCCTTTTGAAGTTTTCAAAAGAGGCTTTTTAGTTCCTTTTTATATAGGTTATTAAATATTTAGATGGGGAAAACTTTATTAAAAACTATATTTGGATGCTTATAATTAAGTTTAATATATGCTAATTGAGTGCACTTT
>NZ_MLAN01000037.1 GCF_002272875.1 Helicobacter sp. 11S02629-2 | reverse complement strand
TCTTTAGGGGTATTTAAGTCTGTGGTATCTTTAGAGATATTTGTATTAGCATCTACTTCTTTAGGACTTAAAGCTTCATCCTCTTTTAGCTTACTTGCAACTTTCGTGGTGTTTAAGTCTTTAAGGGTTTTATCTTGATTTGTTAAGCCTTCTAGGGCATTATTAGTCTCGTGGGATGAAGCTTGTTTCCCTAGTGAGAGTGTGGAATCTTCAATACCCTCTTGCCCACTTCTTTTAACTTCTATGTTTTCACCCTTATCTATCAAAGACTTTACATAGTTAAGCTTTTTTGTGGGAAGTGCTGTTAATATTATCTCTCCATCTTTTTGTGTGCCAACTATATTTATAAGCAACTTCTTTCCATCTTGTTCATAAATAAAAGGCTTTATAAAGTCTATAACTCCATCTTTGTGGTGTACTTTTATAAGTGGGTCTTGCAAGGTTGGCTCTATGAGATTTATATAAGTTAGCCTAGCTGTGCTATCAGGTTTAGAGTTTATGTGTTTTATAAAGTTATCTACATTCTTAAAAGTATGTACATCATCTATAAACTCTTCTATATCTATCTTAGGCGGCATAGGACTAGCTAGGCTTTCTAAGTCTAGTGTGTTTATAAAGCTATCTTTTTGCTCTTTTGTGGTTAAAGTCCTAAAGCTAGAGTTGGCTTCTTGACTAATTAAATTATCTAAGGCATTATTACTGGGAGTGGTTGGTAAGTGAGCCTCCTTGCCATTAAAGCTAGTCTGAGCGGAAAGAACTTGACTATCGCCCTCTAACTCTTTTATAACATCTTTATTTACCTCGCTTGTTTTCTTATAACTTGTTATAACCCACTCATTACTCCCTTCTCCATGATAGCCTTTTGAAAGTCCCACCAAATAATAGTCATCATCTTTTTTTAGCCATATGGTATTAACTCCATTTTTATTTATAAGCTTGCCATCTTTAACTATCTGAGAAATCCCAAGACTAATGCCTTCATCGCCTTCCCCAAATACTTCAAAATCTTTAGCATGTTTACTAAGTATTTTTTGTAATCCTAGACTTTCATTACCCCATACCAAATCTATATCCCCTATATCTGGTCTATGAAAAGCCCCAGCAACTTGTCCTTCTTTAGTTTTTAGTAAGTGTTTGATAGCATCTTTAGGCTTATGATAAAACTCCTTATAGTTAACTCCAAACTCTTCTAGTGGTAGAGGGGTAACTTCTTTGTTAGTAGCATCTATCTTGCTTGCTTCCTTAGACGCACTTAAGTCTGTGGTATCTTTAGAGATGTTTATATTAGCATCTACTTCTTTGTTGCTTAGTGTTTCATCCTCTTTTATCTTAGGGGCAACTTTAGGAGTGTCATTACTTTGTGCTAAGTCTTTTGAAGCCTCTTTTTGAGTGTTTTTTACAGCCTCTTTTTTATTAGCAAAAAAGCTTCTTATAAAGTTAGCCTTATAAGCCTCGCTTTGTGTTATCTCTTTCCACT
>NZ_MLAN01000036.1 GCF_002272875.1 Helicobacter sp. 11S02629-2 | reverse complement strand
TAGATTCTATTTTCTAACTTAGGATCCATTTCCCTACAAGTTACTGGGATTCTTTAGATTTTATTTTTAGATTTTAGAATCTGCCATCTAAGTCATGTACTAGGAGAAGTGTGTGACTTTCGAAATAGCAATCACACGCTTCTTAGATTCTATTTTTATTTATAGAATCTATTTCTCTACAAGTTACTGGGATTTTTTAGATTTTATTTTTAGATTTTAGAATCTACTTCTACTTATAGCTTCCTACTTCCCGCCAAAGTAATAAGCATAGTTTAGAGTTACTTCACCACTAGTAAAGTTTGGATTAGTATTTCTAAAATAGTATTGATATTCTACTGATACAGATTGATGTTTACCAAAGAAAGCAACTATACCAGCTTTTGCTGTAGGTAATATTGTAGGGGCTTTATTTTTACGTGCATTTGCATCCTGTGCTGCGGCAGCTCCAAGAGCTTTATTTTGATTGATAGCTACAGCAAGTACTGCATCATCTACTGCTTTATTAGCAGCTTTTACATCAGCTAATGCTTGTTTTAGAGACTTAACAGTTTTTCCATTATTGTCTGATACTACTTCTGTTTTTTGTGTGATTGTTTGTGCACCTTGAAGAAGTTGTTTGTCGCTTAAAGGTGCAACCGTAGTGGTGACCTTTATAGCCTCACCTTTAGCGTTTCCATTTATGATTCCATCTATAGTTTGGGCACTATCTTGTGTCGCCACAACATTTTTAAATACTGTTTGAACGTTGTTTTTAATACTGTTTGATTGATCTATTAGTGAAGATTTTCCAGTGTTTCTTTGAATAGTTGTATTTGGTTTATTAACATCTGGAGTTGTAAAATTAGGGCTATCTAAATTTTGATTTTGTTTATTTAGTGCGATATCTCCAGCATTGCTTACAGCCGTATCTACACTTGTTATTGTTGAGTTTAGCTGATCTGGTCTAATCTTGATGATGTTTTCTGTATTCACTTTAACAGCATTTTGCAAGGTAGTTAAAGTTGTATTTAATTCATTCAGTGCACTTAGTTGATTTGCTTGCGCTATAGATATAGCATTATTTGGTTGTACTGTGCTTGATAGGATAGTAGAGAGTTGAGATATAGCACTAGTTACTTGATTTCTAGCAGCTATTAATTGAGAAGTTGTATTTATATTTGAATTTGCTATATTTCCATTATTTCCAGATATCAGTGTAGAGTTTCCATTTACTATATTATTTAAACTTGTCGCAAGTGATGAGAGGCTGCTATTCCCTGGATTTGAAAGATTAGAGATTGTCCCATAGATACTATTTATGCTTGATAAGCGATCTTGTAAGATTTTTAACTCTCCAAATCCTTGAGAGAAATCAAATACTCCACTATAGGTGATATTTCTTGTTTTGCCACTACCAGCTGTAGACCATCCAAAGTCTAATGCTGCATTAGCAGGTTTTTCAGTGGCTTGAGCTCTAAACATAGCTTGTGTACTTAAAGTTGAGTTTCTAGCACTGGTATCTGCTATCTGACTAATTACATTCTGTAAATTCTGCATTGAAGCTTCTAAGTTAGATGATGCACTAATTAAAGTTGCTGCTGATATTGGATTTCCTGTCACCTGTCCAGCCACTGCTTGAATCCCCGTAGCCCCTGCTAAAACTGCACTACTTGCAGCAGAAGATGAGTTCATAAAACTGCCATTTTCATCA
>NZ_MLAN01000035.1 GCF_002272875.1 Helicobacter sp. 11S02629-2 | reverse complement strand
ATCTAGCCTAGCATCCCTTTTTACATTGAGTGCATAAGCACACTTTAAACCACTAGGTTTAGTGTCATTAACTAAGATTCTTTCTCCTACTGGAAGAGAGTGAAGCAAGTAGTCATATCTTATGTTATTAGCTTTCAAAAACTCTTTTAAGTTTTTTATATAGCTTTCTTCTCTAGCTGTTAAAAGAACTATCTTATCACTAGGAGAAAGACTAGCTATAAACTCTTTTACGCCCGGAAGTAAGCTATCACCTTCTTTAGTCTTATAACCATTATGTTTAAGCAAGGTTCCATCTATATCAAGTAGCCAAGTTTTAGAGAGGGAAGAAAGGAGTAAAGGATTAGCCTTAGAAGTAAAATCTTTATCACTTTTAGATTCTAAACTAGCATCTATCTTAGTGCCTACTTTATTACTCATATCATTATTTGCATTAGCACTAGAGGCTATATTATCTATATTGCTATTATCTAAGCTATTAGAGAAGAGTTTTTTCATAGTATCTCTCCTGCATGGATTACTCCATTATAAAAAGCAGCACAGATAGAATCATAATCCTCCCAAGCATAAGTGGTCAAAGAAAGCCAGATGATTGAGTGAAGTGTTTTAATCTTAAGTCTATTAATATTTGGGATGTTATCAAAGAAGTACTCTTCCATATCTTCCCAGTTATTAGGCTTTATACTTAGCTCTATATCATCACTTTTAATATCAAGAGTGAACTTTTTTAGATTAAATTGATCATAGTTGCCTTTTAAAGAGTAATAAAGCTTAGCCCAGTCATAGTCTACATCTCCATAAAGCTTAGTATCTCCAAAGTAGCCTCTTGGGTCTAGTAAAGTAACTTGCATATTAAAAGTATCAAACATCATATTAGAAAAAGTACAATCCCCATGGATTAATCTAAAATCCATAGGACTCATAGAATCTAAAAGCTTTTCTAACCTTGCTTTGTCATAAAAGATGTTTTTGTAATATCTATGATTAATTCTAATAAATTCTTTATTTGCAAAAGGAACTAAGTCTTTAATAGTCTCTAGTCTTAAAAAGGTCTTAGTGATGTAATTAGACTTAATGTCTTCTAAGTTAGCTTTTATAGGAGGCACTAGATGATGCAAACTATCTAGGGCTTTTATAATCTTATAAAGTATTTCTTTCTTTTGGGATTTAGTTAGGCAGTCATACTCATAGATATTTTGTCCTTTTATAAGTCTCATCTCTAAAGGGTTATATTTATAAATCTCAGGTATATATTTAAATCCTTGCTCTTTTACAAACTTATACCAAGCAACTTCATCTTTAGCTATCTTTTTACCTTGGTCATCTATACCTTCTTTTATAACTAAGTCATTTTCAAACTTCAAAGAGTTAAATGGCCTCCATCTTTTTAAAGAGTATTTATTATTATCCATATAAGCTATCATGGTGCCTATTTCTTTAGTACCACTAAGAGCTAACTCTTTAAAGTCTATATTTTTAGATTGAAGATAAGGAACTAAGGCTCCACTTAAAGGCAACTCTTTTAAGATGCTTTTATCTTTAAAGATAAAAAGCCCTGCTATGCCTTGATCTTTTGAAGGCTCTTTTACTAGTAGAGAGTTTTTAAAAGACCATCTACATTCAAAGTCTTTTGAGATACCTATAAAATTAGCCTTTTCGCTAGGGAGTTTAAAGCTTTTAGGGAGTATTAGATCACACCAAAGTATCACTACTCTTTCATCATCTTTATAGTAGCTAAGGGCTTCTTTTATACCAGATGCAGTGCCCTTATCGCTTGCTTTTATAACTTTATACTTATAGTCTTTAGCAAAGACTTTCAGATATCTTTTTAAAACATCCATTTTATAATCAGCAATTATTAAAAACTCACTTTTAGGAAAATGTTTAAAGATATGAAAGATTATAGGGAGGTTGTCTACTGGGACTAAGCACTTAGGTTTATTTCTAGTCAGACCTTCTAGCCTTGTGCCACGACCCCCTGCTTGGATGATTAGTTTTTGCAT
>NZ_MLAN01000061.1 GCF_002272875.1 Helicobacter sp. 11S02629-2 | reverse complement strand
TTAAAAAGGTGATTCCGCTATGTGATGAAGTCTATATTTATGACAACACTAGCAATTTTAAACTTGTAGATGAGCTAAAAAGCTTTTAATACCCGACCGCAATGTCGTTAAACTAGGCACTTAAGTAAGTCTATAAGACCAAAAAAGTAAGGCTAGAGGTTGTAACTTGCGTGCAAGCAAGTTACTAAGCAATCATAAGGAGACTAACATGTCCGAAAAG
>NZ_MLAN01000060.1 GCF_002272875.1 Helicobacter sp. 11S02629-2 | reverse complement strand
AAGTCTTTTGGCGTATTTTTTTACTATTTGCAAAAAAGTATATAAAAAAGCCTTTTATGTGTGCTTCATATAGCCTAGTTTAGGGCTTTAAGTCACTTTTTAGCCCTAAAATATACCTTTTAAAGCCTTTTTTACACTTCTTCATCATTCTCGTTGTATTTTGCATTTAACATATCCCTTAAAGCTTCATTTTCCCTTTTTAGCTCGTAGTTTTCTAAGAGATACTCTAATAATTTACGCATAAGCTTAGGCACTTCACC
>NZ_MLAN01000034.1 GCF_002272875.1 Helicobacter sp. 11S02629-2 | reverse complement strand
TTTAACTTTATCTTTGTTTTTTAACTTTTAGTTTCATATTTCATGTTTCATGTTTCATCTTTCATCTTTTATGTTTTATGTTTTATGTTTTATGTTTTATGTTTTATGTTTTATGTTTTATGTTTTACCTTTTACCTTTTACCTTAACTTTCATATTAGCTTTTTACTTTTAATCCTTAAATTGATCTTATCTTTATCTTAACTCTTACTTAAAAGTAACTCTTGATGAAAATGGCAGTTTTATGAACTCATCTAATAGTGTAGCTGGTGGTGCAAGTGTGCTAAATGGGGCGACTGGAGCCAATTCAGTGCTTAGTGGAATTTCACTTAGTGCCATAAACCAACCCCTTGCAGCAGCCTTAGATAATCAGGCTGCTGCAGTGCAAAACTTACAAGATTCTTTAAGTCAATTATCAAATAATTTAAACACTAATCAAACTCAAGTATCAGATATCATGTCTATAGCCTTTAAAAACTCCGATAATACTGGTTTTGCATACAAAAAATTACAAAGCATTCAAAATGCACCAGTTACAACTCAAAATCCTCAAAGTAAAAAAGATAGTGATACAGGAGTGTGGAGTACATACACATACGCATCTGGGGAAAGATTGCTATCAGATATGAAAGTACTTTTGGATAAAAATCAATACATCCTACCTCCAGAGCAAAGAGGGACTCCAGAAACCATTAGAGATAATAATATCTTTCAAAGTAGAACTGGTTTAGTTCAAAACGCACAAGCCTTAACTGCCGCTATAGCAGAGAGTACGAGTAAGAATACTAGCTCTTTAATGGATAGAATAGATGCTTTTAGAAATGCTGCTAATGCAGTTCAAAGGCAACAAAATATTGATGCTATAAATAATCCAACCTTTATAGCTGCAGCTAATGCACAAACACAAGCTTTAGCTGCTCTAAATGCTGCAGCTCAAAATGTGGATAATGCCATCAAAGCTAATCAGGCAAATGTTCAAGTCATAAATAATGCAATCTCAAATAAAGCGGGTAGTAACATTGGCACAGCAGGTGTTACAGCATGGGAAGATCCAATAACTGCAAAAAACACTGTGCCAGCTTCTAATGCTATGTACTCTATACTACGTGATGGTATAAAAACTGACACAAATGGCAACACGCAAAATAGTCTTGATTACAAGCTTGGAAGCGACAAAGTTTCAGTAGACAAAGTTACAGATCCAAATAAAATATTTAACAGTAGTACTGCTAAGGTTACCACTCCAGGGCTTGAGGCAAGTATAGATGCTGTTAATAAAGCTATAAATCAAGGCGATCCAGCTAATGGCGTTAAAAGTCTAAAGCAAGCAGTTGCTGATGTTGCCAAAACTACTCAAAATCTTGCCACTATAAGAACAGTGATAGCTGCAGCAACTGCCTCATCTAACGCATCTTTAGCTGCTGCAACCAAAGACGCTGCAGCTAAACGTAATAATGCTGTAACCATCTTACCTACTGCTAAAGCTGGTATAGTTGCTTTCTTTGGTAAACATCAATCTGTATCAGTAGAGTATCAATACTATTTTAGAAATACTAATCCAAACTTTACTAGTGGTGAAGTAACTCTAAACTATGCTTATTACTTTGGTGGAAAGTAGATTCTAAGAAATCCTATTAACTTGTAGGGAAATAGATTCTAAGTTAGAAAATAGAATCTAATAAATCCTAGTAACTTGGAAAGAAATAGATTCTATGAATAAAAATAGAATCTAAGAAGTGTGTGATTATTACGTTAAAAATCACACCTTCTGCTAGTACATGACTTAGATGGTAACTTCTAAAATTCAAAAATAGAATCTAAGTAAGTAGGATAAAGCTTAAGCTAAAAGCAAAGATTAGATTCTAAAACTTTAGAATCTAAGAAATCCTATTAACTTTGAAGGAAATAGATTCTATAAATAAAAACAGAATCTAAAAAGTGTGTGATCATCACATAAAAGGTCACAACTTCTGCTGATAATAGCTTAGATGGCAGATTTTAAAGTTTAAAACTAGAATCTAAAAAATCCTAGTAAATACTAATTTGATACTAGTCCTCTAACAAGGACTAGCATTTAACTTTAAAACAAGTATCTAGCTTTAAACAAAACTAAGCTAATCTAAAACCAAAATAAAACTACTTAGCAGTGAATCTTTAATATTCTCCCGAGCTAAAGATCAAAATAAAATAGATATAGAAATAAAAGTCCACTTACTTAACTA
>NZ_MLAN01000059.1 GCF_002272875.1 Helicobacter sp. 11S02629-2 | reverse complement strand
CCAAAAGTATCCATCCACTCTTTTTGAACTTCAGGGCTTATAGTATAAGCCTTGCCATTTTTGTCTATAAAGTCTAAAGGTGCTAATCCTTTTTGAAACTGCTTTAATATTTTAGGGCTCTTCCTTTGTGCCTACTTCTTTACTAGTAGTTTTTATAAAGTCTTCTAGGCTTTGTATCTTTGTTCTAAAAAGATCATTATTTTTAGTAGATAAGCCTAGGCTATCTAAGCTTTCATATATGTCTTTTTGTCCCTTCTTACTTACCTCTAGACTTAA
>NZ_MLAN01000058.1 GCF_002272875.1 Helicobacter sp. 11S02629-2 | reverse complement strand
CTTTTGTTAGTGACACATCTTTCCCTATGATTTTGTTAATGCTTTTTGGTATGTTTGGCATATAAGTATCTTCTATACTTTTTAAGCCAAAAGTATCCATCCACTCTTTTTGAACTTCAGGGCTTATAGTATAAGTCTTGCCATTTTTGTCTATAAAGTCTAAAGGCGTTAAGCCTTCTTTTTGAAACTGCTTTAATGTTTTAGGGCTCTTCCTTTTTGCTTGCTTCTTGACTAATTTTAGGAGTTGTAGTAGCATTTTGTGGTATATCAGTCTTGTTGGTTGAGGACGTGATATCTGTAAAAGCTTCAGGCGAGTATACTCTGGGCTTGTTGGACTGATATATCACCGCT
>NZ_MLAN01000033.1 GCF_002272875.1 Helicobacter sp. 11S02629-2 | reverse complement strand
AAGTCTTTTGGCGTATTTTTTTACTATTTGCAAAAAAGTATATAAAAAAGCCTTTTATGTGTGCTTCATATAGCCTAGTTTAGGGCTTTAAGTCACTTTTTAGCCCTAAAATATACCTTTTAAAGCCCTAAAATCAAGCGATAAAAAGCCTTTATTTTTTTTCATTGAAACCAACCTTAAATTGCTTTTGCCTAATAGCTTTTTATTCTTAACCCCCTATTTTAGGGCTCTAACACCCTCTGTATGAATATGAACCCCCCAAAAATTCCCCAAAACTCCCCCTCCCCCGAGCCCTCTCCGCCCCGCATTAGGGGGGTGGGGGATGGAAGTACCTTTTGTTCTTTTGTCTTGATTAGGCTACGAGCTAATGCTCTTTTGCTTAAGCTCTAGACTTTATTTCTTATTTATTTTTGTAGCTTTTGCAAGATAGCTTGCAAGCTACTTAGCCTCTTATTATGTGCAAGGCTTGAGTTTAAAATAATGCTCTAGCCCCAGTCGCTGGGCTTGTGTTTAGGTTGTGTATATGCGTGCATCTTATATTTTTGGCGGTAAAAAAGATTAGGAAGGTATTTTTGTGGCGGTTGTAAATTTTTTTATGTACCTGTTTGTTATCCTTTTATAAAAAGATACAAAAAGGTAAACATGCAAACTTATCAAAATGACACTCTATTCCTAACCCCAACCACATTAAAACCTCCATTTGCGTGGGTAGGCGGTAAAAGCAGGCTGGCTAAGGACATAGTGGCTATGATGCCGCCTCATCAAACTTATGTAGAAGTATTCGCTGGTGGGCTTAATGTCCTCTACGCCAAAGGCTTGCCAAGTGATGTCTCAACGCTAATATTAGGGGGGGGGGGGGTGAAACTCCTATAAGAAGAGATATGTACGGAGAAGTTATTAATGATATAAACAGTGATTTGATAAATTTGCACACTATTATCAAAACTCGCCCAAGAGCCTTTAAAGCTAAGCTTGAAAAGATGCTTTGCAGCCGTGAAGTTTTTGAAAGTATAAAAAGGGGCTTTTTAGTGCCTAAAGATAGCCTAGAAAAGGCAGTTTACTACTACTATATAATAACTTTTAGTTTTGCAAGCAAAGGCAAACATTTTGCTCTTAATAAAAATAGAAAACCTAAAAATATCTACAAAGATTACAGCAAATGGAGTGAGCGTCTAAAAAACGTAACTATAGAAAATCTTGACTTTAAAACTCTAATCCCAAAGTATGACACAGCTAGCACTTTCTTTTATGTTGACCCACCTTATGTGGGCACTGAAAACTATTATAAAACCAAAACTTCTTTCACTAGGAAAGAGCACATTGCATTAGCAGATATTTTAAAAAGCATTAGAGGCAAATTTCTTTTAAGTTACAACGACCACCCGATGGTAAGAGAGCTGTACAGTAATTTTGATATTGTCGAGAGTAAAGAGATAAGATATACTATGAACATAAAAGCTAATAAAAAAACTACTGAGCTTCTTATAAAAAATTATTAGCTTATTTTTCAGTGTAAGGGGACGGAATGGGGAACAAGTTTTCCAAACTCCCTAAAATAGGGCTTTAAAAACACATTAAATAAAATCCTACATCCAGAGCCAGTATAAAATCCCTTTAAAACTTAATCTTAGCTTAAAACATCACACATAATAACCATATATCATTTTTATGTAATAATATATCACTAAGCCTATAGTTTAGGACATATGAAGTAGCTAAAAAGGCGGTTCATATAGGCTAATTTAATACTACTTAGATAGTTAATATAAAGATAAAAACTTTGATAGACGTAGTTTTAGCTTTAAGTAGCCAAAACTTTGGTTTCCTTGAAAACTTTCTTTTTCAACTAAGACATAAAGCCTTTTCTGCACCCTTGCAAGCTTGTAGTCTTTGGGAGCTAGTCCATATAAGCTAACCTCATCGCTTATGTAAAATATGCAAAGTTGCTTGTAGTTTTTTACACACAAACCATTTTTATTATTAGACTTTACTCCAAAGTAAACCCCTTGAAGTCTATTTATAAGATACTCTTCATCACTAAAAGCTATCACAAGGGCTAAAAATAATATAAGGTTTTAGCTTAAAGCCTTCACAAAAGCGTTTAATTAAGTAGTCTCTAGCACTCAACTTTTTTCACTCCATAAATTAGCCCCATAGATGCCAAGTACTGTGATGATCTCACCCTTTATTGCGTAAGGGATGCAGTAGCCTTTATAAATGAGTTCACGGATATTTTTATCATAATGGGCAGGGCGACCGATGAAGGGGGAAGTGGCTATTTTTTTAGTTTTAAGCTCTATCTCTTTAGTAATGTTTCTTGCGTTTTGTGGGCTAGAAAGATAGATGTGTTTATAAATTACCCTTAATTCTCTTTTAAACTGCCTTGTGTGCTTTACTCTCACACTCTTCCTCCACTTCTTTCATCATAGCTTCTATATCTAGCTCTTCTATAGGAAAAGTCTCTAACCTTCCTTCTTCTAAGGCTTTAACATCTTCACTTAATTTTTTATAATAGCTTTCTTTTGTAGGATACTCTTTTAAAAATGCCTCTTTATAGTCTTTATAAGCTTTTCTTTCTTTAGCAGTCATTTTACACTCCTTTAATAGTTCTTTATTATAACTATTTAGCTAAAACTTTCACTCCACTCTAAAAGGTTATAACGAGGTTTTAGCTTAAAGCCTTCGCAAAAGCGTTTAATTAAATAGTCTTTAGCACTCAACTTTTTTCACTCCATAAATTAGCCCCATAGATTCCAAGTACTGTGATGGTGTCATCTCTTACTGCGTAGGGGATGCAGTAGCCTTTATAAATGAGTTCACGGATATTTTTATCATAATGGGCAGGGCGACCGATGAAGGGGGCAGTTAACAGGTTGCGTGTCTTTTGTTTTACTTCTTTATTAAAATTTCTTGCATTTTGTATGCTATATCTATTTATATGAG
>NZ_MLAN01000032.1 GCF_002272875.1 Helicobacter sp. 11S02629-2 | reverse complement strand
CTTTTGTTAGTGACACATCTTTCCCTATGATTTTGTTAATGCTTTTTGGTATGTTTGGCATATAAGTATCTTCTATACTTTTTAAGCCAAAAGTATCCATCCACTCTTTTTGAACTTCAGGGCTTATTGTTAATTTAATGTATAATTAATCACCATAAAGTCAAGCTTGCACGTAAAGAAACACAGCTTTTATCAAGCATAAAGAAAGCCTTAACCCCTCTTTTACACAACTTCTATAAGCCTAAAAAGAGGGCTTAAAAACAAAAGGAAAAGCCATGAAAGCACTAGATTTAGCACGCTATATAGTTCAACTAACTGACTTAAACGGTTTTCCTGTAAGTAACCTGCAACTTCAAAAGATAATGTATTTTGTGAACTTAAAGCATATTAAAGATACAGGAAGCTTTTTAATTGATGAGCCTTTTGAGGCTTGGCAGTTTGGTCCAGTAGTAGAAGAGGTGTATAGAGAGTATTCTATATGGGCAGGTCTTGCAATTTATACTGACGCTAAAGTCTTAGATGATAGGACTTTATCGCCTGATATGAATGAATTGATACTAAATTTGGCTAAAAAATATCCATGGGAGTTAGTAAACATAACCCATCTCCCTAATAGTGCATGGGATAGAACTTATCAAGGTGGTAGTGGAAATCACGCCCTTATAAGTAAAGAGCTTATAAGGCTTGATGCCCAAAACTTTAAAGGTTAAGCGTGGATACAAAAGAGAAGTTACAAGAGCAAAAAGATAAAGGGCTAACAAAGATACTTCAGTCATTAAGAAACGCTAACTTAACCGATAAGTTCCAGTTTGAAGAAAAGCTAAAAGATCTAAAAAATATCTACAGTGGTAAGTATAGACATAGTTATGGCTACATAACAAGTTTTTTACTTAGTGTTCCAGTAGATGAGATAAACTCTATTATGAACAACTTGACCGTTCTACACAAATATGCAGTAGATGAAAACGAGAGTGAAAGCTTGCAAGCTAATTTATTTAAACTCTCAGATCATGTAAATCTTGAATATTACAGACTAAAAGATTTTTTGCCGTATAAAAATAAGATAAAAGAGATTAATGAGGCAGTTCATCAAGTAAAAAACCTAGAAACTGAAGTGAAAAACACCAAAAAAGAATACATAACCATACTTGGCATCTTTGCTGCTATAGTTGTAACTTTCGTTGGAGCCTTTGCTTTTTCTACTTCCGTGCTTACAAACATCATGCAAGCTAGTCCTTATCGCATAGTCTTTATAGCTTGTTTGGTAGGGCTTTTTATAGTTAATATATTAGATGGATTATATAGGTTTATAAAGCTTTTAAACGGGTTTAGTTTTAAGTACTGGGACAAAAACAATCAAGCGTTAATTTTTAACATAATAGTTGCTGTCATTATGATAGTTGATTTTATAGCATGGATGATTATAAGGTCTGTTTAAATATAACAGATGTTTTGATATTGCTTGTATAGCTTTGTTTTTTACAGACAAGTTTGCTCTAAATTATGTATTTTTTCCTTGCTTGTTTGTTTCTATAAACAACTTTATTTTTCGGTGGTAATAAAAATTTTTACAAAAAAAAGTGAATACTTTTAGAGTATAAACTAGTGGCGGTAGATTCCACACCAATGCCGCTAGTGTTTTGCTTTTTATATATAAAGCCAACTGTTTTTTTAGTGATGTTATAATCTCAAAGCTAATCCTATGAAGATGATTCAAGCTAAAGTCTTTATTTAAAGGTTGTGTTAGTGTGAATGAGCTATATCAACAGGGTTAGTTCTTCCAGTATCCGGTTACTATCCACTTATTGTCTTTATTTCCTTTGTAGTCAAGAGATATGACAGCTTGTGCCTTATCGCTATATAGATAAACTCTTGTTTCTCCGTATTTTGCCTCACCATTTTGTATTAACTCTGGCAACTCTTCTATAAACTTTAGTGCAGCTTGCCTTCCTTTGTCGCTAGTTCTTCTTTCCAATATATGTTTTAAGCCTTTATTGCTATCTCCCCAAACTAAGTTTATATCCCCTAAATCAGGTCTATAAAAAGCCCCTGCAACTTGACCTTCTTTAGTTTTTAGTAAGTGTTTGATAGCATCTTTTGGTTTGTGATAAAACTCCTTATAGTTAACCCCAAACTCACTTAGTCCTTCTTTTTGCAACTGCTTTAATGTTTTAGGGCTCTTCCTTTTTGACCACTTCTTGACTAATTTTAGGAGTTGTAGTAGCATTTTGTTGTATATCAGTCTTGTTGGTTGAGGACGTGATATCTGTAAAAGCTTTGCGAGAATCCAGAAGCTTTGGAGACTGATATACAACCTCTCCATCTTTTTCTAAGTTATTTATAGTATTTGCTGTTTTTATCCAGTTTGAACTAACTATATATTCACCTTCATAGTTTTTAACCACACTAGTAAAGTACAACTTATCATCTAGTATTTTTGCAAATATAATCGCATCGTCTTTATCTCTTAGTACTATATCAGGGGCTTCAAGTGTTGGTCTTATCTCATTAATTTTGCTAGTTCTATTGTTTGCTACTAGTTTTCTAAAACTACCTAGTGTTAGCTTTATATCCCCACCTAAATACTCTTGCACAACTCTAGGCACTTTAGGCACAAACTCATCTTCAAGATTTTTAAGCCCTAAGCTTTCCATCCACTCTTTTACAGTATTTGCATCTGCAGTAACTTCTTTACCTTCATTCGCTCCAACTTTTTTGTATGTAAAAGTATAAGGCTTATATTGTCTTACGTTTTCACTATCTAGCTCTCTAGCTTCTTCTTTGGCTTCCTTGCTTATCTTATCTACATCAAACCCTTTAGTCTTTTTTTTTAAGAGGTCTTCTTCATTAATGCTTTTTATAAAGTCTTCTAGGCTTTGTATCTTTGTTCTAAAAAGATCATTATTTTTAGTAGATAAGCCTAGGCTATCTAAGCTTTCATATATGTCTTTTTGTCCCTTCTTACTTACCTCTAGACTTAA
>NZ_MLAN01000031.1 GCF_002272875.1 Helicobacter sp. 11S02629-2 | reverse complement strand
AGCTTTAAACAAAACTAAGCTAATCTAAAACCAAAATAAAACTACTTAGCAGTGAATCTTTAATATTCTCCCGAGCTAAAGATCAAAATAAAATAGATATAGAAATAAAAGTCCACTTACTTAACTAGTCCTAACTAATCACCTTTAATAAAATAAAAGACTACTTAGCTTACATAGCCTTGCTTATGTAGTTTTTTATCGAACTCTCTTCTATTAAATTCTTAATCTTTTAAATAGTCTTTTAAATAAATCCCTATCTTTTATTCTTACACTTTAAATTCCATATAGATTGCATTTATAAAAGATCTTTTAGTTACTTTGTACTATGTTTAATTAATAACTTAAAAAAGCATTACTTATAACATCTACCTAGCAAATCTACAAAGTTTAAATGCAAATATAGGCGTAGTAAAGAAGGCATTAAAGCTATAGAGATAGCTTTAATGATTGTTAAAGACTATCTTAAGGATAGTCTTTTATTCTTTTATTCTTTTATTCTTTTATTCTGTAGAACTATTAAAAGCTACTTAACATGCTTTAACATTTAAGTAGATTACATGTTTTTAAAGCTTATCTTTTTAAATGTAAGAATTAATAAAAGCTAATTAAGTAAATAGCTAGTCTTTTTCTTACTTTGCTTTTATAATAACCATTTCTTTTCTTTTTTTAAAAATAGCTTCTTTTTTAAATTTGCTTTTATAGCAGCTATTTATTTTTTATGATAAGTCTTTCTTTTTTATAGTAACTCTTTCTTTTCTTTAAAACACCTTCTTGTTTTTAAAAATGGCTTATTTTTTTAAATAGCTTCTTTTTTAAAACAGTACTCTTGCACCTAGTGAGCCACCTATCATTATGTTTTTATCGGTTATAGAACTTCTAAAAGTAAGACCTAGATTCACATATAAGTTATCATTAACTGCTAGTTCTCCTCCACCCATAACTCCTAGAGTTGAACTATAAATATCTGCTAGGTAAGAAAGGTTATAAGCATTACCTACATTAACTAAGCCATTAGCATTAACTGAGTTAATGCCTATTACTGTAGCTACTTCTTTACCTGCACCTTTAGAATTAGTGCCAATTTGACTTTGATTAACAAGTAAGTCTTGTCTTAGCTCTCCTAATATATATACATAGCTAGAGTTTAAAAAGTACTTTCTTACTTCAAGTCCTGCATTTAATGCTAAGTCATGCTTTTGTTGGGCATCTACATTAACTAGTAAGTTAGAAATACTAGTCTTACTTATAGCCTTACCTCTTATAGGTCCATTATAAGCAAAGATATAGCTTAGTCCTACTTGAGGTTTTACTACTACACCTCTAGCAAAGCTAAAGCCATAGCCATAGGTTATATTTACATTAGTGTTATAGTTTTTATAATCATACTTTTGATTAAACTGAGCAAGTAGAGGCATATCATTACTTGCTTGCATAACTTCATTAGTACTACCTAAAAGCTCACTTGCATTAAAGTCTAACTCATGTCTTCCAATAAATACTCTACTATAAACTCCAACACTAGCATTATTACTATCATTAGATAAGAAGTTATTATTACCATTAAACTTACCATAACCATAAGCCATATAAAAACCTAAGATAAAGTTTTTAACTAAGATGTCATAGCCTGTATTAATACCATATAAGCTAGCATTACCTACTTTACTAAAGTTTCCATTACCTATCATAGAAAGCCAGATATTAGAAGGGTATCTTTGTCTTTTACCATATTGATATAAGGCTAGGGTATCTAGACTTGTGCTATTAGTGCTAATATCACTTAATACAGTATTATCATTATCTACATTATTTGTGCTTACTTCACTATTAGTATTATTTATACCACTAGCACTAACATCATTCATAGCAAACTTTTTATACTCTAGCTCTTTTAGTAAAGAGGCATATCTTGGAGTATCACTTCTTTCATAAAAGGCACTACTTAGTTTTACTAGTCTATTAAGTCTTTGACTTTGAGTAGCTAGCATGATTTGGTCTTGTGAGCTTTCTTTTAGATCTAGTCCTGCTGCATGTCTAAGTGAGCTATCTAATGTCTTAGCTGTAGTTACAAAGTAGTTTAGATCTCTTGAAGTATAAAGGGTTTGGTCTAGGTCTTTTATAAAGTTTATTGCAGTATCAGGATTATAAAAAAGAGTACGTAAGATATCATAGCCATTAACACTACTTTGTTTTAAGGCATCTACCCAAGAGTTATTACCTCCTGCTTCCATCCATAAAGCACAGCTAAAGCTATCTCCTCCTACTAAGCAAGCACTAGGAGTAGAAGCACTACTTACTAACTTAGAAGGATCAAGCCTTATTATCTTAAAGCCTATGGAGTTATTAGTTATAACCTTTTGGACTTGTAAGTACTTACCTATGATGTCATTTCCATTACTAGTAATACTTAGCATTCTTTCCATTCTAGCTTTAGCATACTCATAAGGAGAGCTAAACTTTCCTCCATTAGTCTTAGTTAGACTTTCTGTATTAGAAGTAGCATCA
Organism: Helicobacter sp. 11S02629-2; assembly: GCF_002272875.1. Classification (GTDB taxonomy): domain Bacteria; phylum Campylobacterota; class Campylobacteria; order Campylobacterales; family Helicobacteraceae; genus Helicobacter_I. The sequence goes on along the minus strand of NZ_MLAN01000031.1, from coordinate 758 downwards.
CTACCAGAAGTAGATGAAGTAGCTGCTGCTATAGCAGTATTAGCTGTATTTGTATTAGTGTTATTAGAAGCACTAGTATTATTATAATTAGTAGTATAGATAGCCTTATCTTCTTCCCAAGGGGCTTTTAGACCTAGTTTATTAAAGACATTACTATCTTTTAAGCTTTCATTAGTAGAAGAACTAGTAATAGTTGCACTTTGTCCTAAAAGACTATAGGTATAGTTTATACCACCATTAGCTTTTAATAACTCATAGTCTTTATTAAGCTCTGCATGACTTAGGCTATTTATATCTCCTATATTAACACTTAGTCTATTTTTAGAACCCATAGATATATCAAAAGTAGCACTACTGGCTACACTTATATGTCCTACTTCAAAACTAGGTTTATTACTTCTATTTACATCTCCAGCTTGTAAGGTTATAAGGCCATTATTTATTAGATTGCCATTACCATTATTAGAAGTTATATTTAACTTAGCACCAGCACCTATATCTATAGTGTTATTATTAATTAGATTCCCACTTACTGTAAGACTAGCGTCTTTTACTCTATCATTAATAGCTGAGCCATCTATTAAGATAGTTCCATAGTTATTAAGATTAGTAGTAGTTATAACTGGAGTTGGAGCTTTATATACATTAGCATAGTCATTTTGGACATGGAGGGTTTTATAGATGTTTGTATCACCACTTACATGTAAGTCTGAAGCACCATCTTGGAAGGTAAGGGTATTAGCGTTTAGGGTGGGAAG
>NZ_MLAN01000030.1 GCF_002272875.1 Helicobacter sp. 11S02629-2 | reverse complement strand
TGCGAAATGATAGTGGCAAGCAGGCTGCCACCTAAAAGGTGTGTGTACAAGCTTTTGCAAGCTTTTATTACAAGAGAGACTTCTCAAAAAGGTATTTGTAGAGGTTTTGTCTCTCTTATAACATTAACAAATTTACGTCTGTTAGGCGGTAATTATAGCACAGAAATAAAGGATTTAATAAAAAAATGACTAATAAAGACTTTGAAGCAAAGATTAAAGCACTAGGATTAAACAAAAAAGAGTTCGCCAAAATCTCATGTGCCGCCTATCAGACAGTAACCAACTGGAGGCAGATCCAAAGTATACCCTTTTGGGTAGAGCCGTTTTTAAGCTACTATGAGAAAGCAAGAGAGCTTGAAAGCTTACTAAGCACACTAGAAAAACACAAAAAGGACAAAAACGATGCCAATTGAACCAGATTTAAAAAATTATAAAATACCACCTAACGCAAACCAAAAAGATAAGCAAGGCTATGCGGGGCTTGATTTTACGCTATTTTGAAATATTAGAGATGAAAAAAGCCTTATCTTTATGCTAAAAGTAGGCTTTTTCCTTTCCACGTATAAGTATCTTAGCCCCTGCTAAACATAAAACGCTTAAATCAAGCGCCTCATTACGCTCCCTTGTCTTAGTCCAGCGAAGTGCAGTATAACCCCTAGCGTTTTCTATCTTTTGTACCCTCTCAGCAGTTAACTGCTTAAAGTACTCCATTTCATAAGTTAAAGGATAGTGGCAGTATCCTGCTCCACTTTCTTGTACTTGAAGCATATCAAAGAGTATATTTTTACCTTCATAAGTACCTAGTGTAAAGTGATAGATTCCGTTTATCTTAGTTGGCGGGAACTTTACAAACTCCCTCTTAGAAGTTGCCTCACTAGCTCCTTTTGTGATTAAAAAGCGACTATCAAGCCTAGCAAAAAGCAAACATCTCTCCTGTGCGTAACCACTGTCAATTAGAGTTATGCTAAGCGTTAGTTTTCTTCCACTTTTTGTAGTAAAGCTAGTTTTTAGTAGTTTATAAAGCTCTTCCCACACCTTATCTTCTTTAGGGTCACCCCACAACTGCGTATAAAGTACCCCCCAGTTTTCTAAGCCCTTGCCATAGCCTTTTATTTCAAGCTCTAATCTTGCCTTACTGCCCCCTTGTACATCAACCCCAGCAGTTAAAAATAATATTTCATCAGGCAAAGAATTAAACTCATAGTCTTCTCGCCTATTAAAGTACTCAGCTTCTTCTAGTTTTATGGAAGGCGGTTCAAAAGTCTCACACAAAATAGTATTTTTAAAAACCTGCAACTTTGTGCTATCTTTATGACTTTCATAAAAGCTTTTAACTATATCTTTCATAGAGTAATAAGGTGAATAAAGCGCATTTAGATAAAAGCCTACTTTAGTTGAGGTAGGATTTTTAGACTTCCATATTCCATTAGCTACGCAGGTATTTTTTTCTTTTTCATTTAGATGCTTTTCACAAGCCTTACATCTGTAATGAACTGTATCAAAAAGTGGGGCACCATCTTCATCTTTATCCCAGTAAACTTGAGAAAATTCTAAAATCTGCTCTGTGCTACAATTTGGACAATTTATATAAAAGTAACGCATATCAGAATCTATAAACTCTTTTTCTATACGACTACGCCCTGCAATAGTTGGCGTGCTAGCCACTACTACTTTTCTGTCAAAAAAAGTAACTGTTCTTTTTTCCGCCAAATCTATGCTAAAGCCTTCTTTAGTATTTTCACATCTATCTAACTCATCAGCTAAAAGCACTTTTATAGGCTTAGAGCTAAGTTTGCTTGGGGTATTACTACCAACTAGGGCAAGGTTGCCACCCTTAAAGTTTTTTATAAGTATGGTGTTGTTGCTTTCTCTAGCATTTATTAGATCACCTATTAATTTAGTATCTCTAAACATAGGAGTGAGGCGACGTTTTGAGTAGTCTTCTGCCATGTCTTCAGTGGGAAGCACGAACATTATGGGGCTTGGATCTTGATGGATGTAATAGCCTATAACATTATTTAAAATCTCACTTTTTCCAAGCTGAGAGCTCCACATTAAAACCACTTTTTCAATTTTTGGGTTTGATATAGCAAGCAAGGGCTCTTTTTGATAGGCGTGGGCTTTAAACTTACCAAAGTTTGAGCTTGCTTCACGGCTTAAGATTCTAAAACTTTCACTCCACTCTAAAAGGTTGTAGCGAGGTTTTAGCTTAAAGCCTTCGCAAAAGCATTTAATTAAATAATCTCTAGCACTCAAATTTTGTCACTCCACTATAGATTTTTATAAATTATAGCCATTTAGACTAATTTGCGTAAAAATTTAAGCTGTGCATATAGATAAAACTTTAAAAACAAGACAAAAAAGATTGATTTAATTATTAAAAAACGGCAATATTATATTACTTAAAAGGTGGTATCAGCACCTTTTTTTCCCTTTCAATATTATTAAAATATAAGATATATCTGCATATCGTCAATACTTTTTTTCAGACAAAGGGTTAAAGACTTAGATAATTTTTCTCCGCCTTGAATATCTTTTTCATTCAATAATGAAACATAATATAAAAAATTTTCTTGTAATATCGTAAGAATATATTTATTGTCTTTAATTCTGTGATGTAGATTTAAAAGGTCATTAAGTGAAGTAATCTCATCATCTTTTAAAGCGTTCCAATTTATAAAGTTTTCAAAGCCATATAAAAATATTGATTTTTGTTTATTTTCAAGTTCTTGTATTGTTTTAAAATTGACTATATCTTTAAAAAAATTAGCATTGAAATATTTTTTTAGATATACACATTGAACTGCTTCTTTATATTTTAAGCAGTCATCATATAAGCCATAGATTAAACTTTCAAATTCGGAGGTTATGTATTCACTGTCAAAAATTCCATAAAACATTGCCTTGTTTTGAGGTGTAAATTTTAAATATCTTTCCAAAAAGCAACCCCAAAGAGTATTAAAAAGATTATCAATAAAATCTTCCACATCCATAAAAAAATCAGGTTCATTAAATTTAACTCCAAACTGTAAAGACTTAGCTATGTATATAAAATCTATTTTGTGATAGAAATCTATTTCATAGCAGTCCCAGTCAATCATTGCTTTTAGTGGATTATTAAATTTGATAGGTTTAGAAACAACAAGCATCTCTTTATAATAATTTTTCATGTGTTTTATTCTTTTTTAATTTTTATTGTTGCTTATTAAATCTTGTTCAGGTTTTTTTAGAAAATTTGTTAATGCCATATTAATGCCCATAGCTCTAGTAATTTCACAGCCTAATTTTTCACCATAAATTTTACAAACTTTATCAAGATCTTCTAATGTTTTAGGGTTTATAAATAATGTAATTTTTTCTTTTTGTTTTTCTAATTTTGGTCTACCCATCTTTTTCGCAGGAATAAATTCCCCTAACCCTTGATTATCACCTTGTCCTTGTATTCTTTTTTCTTTAAACTCGCATGTGTCTATAGAATTAGCCATTTTGTTCATCCTTGTATTGTAGATTAAGTTTTATATAAAATTATATCTAAAATATTTTAAAGTAATTTTATGTCTTTTTATATATTTATTTTTTCAATAAATTCTATTTTGATTTACAGCTTGTTTTATCAAAACGATAAACAACCTTTTTAATAAATCTCTTCAACATAAATACAAATCTAAATTACTTAATTACTTCACGAAGTTCTTCAAAATACTTTTTTGGATCATAATCATTTGTTTCAATTAATAATAATTTTTCTTGTTCTTCTTCTCCTTCTAATTCTTTTAGAAGTTCATACTTATTCACTAATTGATCATAAACAATGTCTTCTATTATTTCACCACACTCTTTAGAAAATACTGATATATATTCTTGCATAGCTTCTTTTGCTTCATCATTATATTCATTTAGATCATCGCATAAACTTGTTGCATAAATCATCTCATCATATGCATTAGATATATTTTTGTTCTTATCAACATATTCTGGAAACTTTTCTGTGCAATACTCTTCAAAATCTACTTCTACATTTACACAAAACCTAAAGCTTGTAAAATGTTTTTGAAAAAAAGCAATTTGTTCATCTTTAGCAGGGTTACTCATAATAATATAAATATTGTTTCTTATTATTTCTTCCTCTAGTGCTTGTACTTCTTTTAAACTAGTTACTCTGTTTTCTACTTTTGTCATTTTTTATCCTTTTCTTTTTTTATATGTATTATTATAACATATATTTTATAAAAAATATACTAAATTTATAAAAAAATATATAAATATTTATTTTATATTATTAATACATATAAAGACATATAAAGTATATCAGGATATAACTTTTAAAAAATCTTTCAAAAATAGCCCTTTAAAAGTCTAGTTAGATTCTAAACTTTCACTCCATAAATTAGCCCCATAGATGCCAAGTACTGTAATGATCTTGCCTTTTACTACGTAGGGGATGCAGTAGCCTTTATAAATAAGCTCACGGATATTTTTATCATAATGGGCAGGGCGACCGATGAAGGGGGCAGTTAACAGGTTGCGTGTCTTTTGTTTTACTTCTTTATTAAAATTTCTTGCATTTTGTATGCTATATCTATTTATATGAG
>NZ_MLAN01000029.1 GCF_002272875.1 Helicobacter sp. 11S02629-2 | reverse complement strand
TATTTCGAAAGTCACACACTTCTCCTAGTACATGACTTAGATGGCAGATTCTAAAATCTAAAAATAAAATCTAAAGAATCCCAGTAACTTGTAGGGAAATGGATCCTAAGTTAGAAAATAGAATCTACACAAGATAGAATCCAGACAAATAGGATAAAGTAAGATAAAACTTAAGCTAAACGTAAAGATTAGATTCTAAAACTAGAATCTAATAAACCCTAGCAAATACTAATTTGATACTAGTCTTTTAATAAGGACTAGTATTTAACTTTAAAACAAGTATCTAGCTTTAAATAAAACTAAGCTAATCTAAAACTAAAACAAACTAAAACTAATTACTTAACTAAACTAATTATTCATATCCCTCCAAGCTAAAATTTAGAAGAAAAGTAAAAAAGAAAAGAAGAAAAAAGAAGAAAAGACTACCTTCTAGGTAGTCTTAACAATCATTAAAGCTGCCTTACAGCTTTAATGCCTTCTCCAGAATGTTTGTGTTTGTAGTAAAACTTATGAGCTTGGTTTATGCAATACATGATGAAATATCTAGAAGCTTGGTTTATATCATATAGTGCAAGATACTTAAAGTGTGACTTGTGACACTCACTTATACAGTGCAGCACAAGATACTTAGAAGATTACTGGTTAATACACTGCAAGATACTTATAACATTGCCTTATATAAAACAATCTAGAATATTTAAAAAATCTCTAATAAAACACTCACACACATCAACTAATCACGCACTATTTGCCATCTATAGAATCTAAAAATATCTGCTTTGCCACGTCACACACTAGAGTATCTCCTAGCATCAAGATAGAAGAATATGACACGTAAATTAGACAGGACATAAAACCAGATTCTATAAATCTAAAAATATCTACTTAGCATGCCCTGCATTCTTACACTCCTAAATTCAAACCTATAAGCATAGGGCTAGTTTCTATCATCTAACAATTATCAATACATCTTTGGAGTTTAAAAACTATATAAATAGCTACGTTGTCTTTGATTGGTGATGTCACTTTGGACTATGCTTACTACTTTAGGAAGCACTAAAAGGCTAGTTTGAAGGGGGAGTAAAAGTAGCATAGATTCTATAGAATCTATGTTTATATCTTATATAAAGAGCGAGTTTACGCTTTCGTTGTGATAGATCCTGCGTATGACTTCTGCAAAAAGTGGGGCTACGCTTAGTGTCTTTATCTTTGGGCTTTGTCTGTGAAGTGGGATAGTGTTAGTAACTACTACTTCATCTAGTATGCTTTTTTCTATATTTTCATAAGCTACACCACTAAGCACAGCGTGCGTTCCAAGCGCTCTAACGCTAGTAGCACCTCTGTTTTTTAAAGCCTCTGCAGCCTTGCACATAGTACCTGCTGTATCTATCATATCATCTATTAAAACTACATCTTTGCCTTCGACGTTGCCTATGATATTCATCACTTCGCTGACGTTTGCTTTTTCACGTTTTTTGTCAACTATAACTAGATCAAGCCCTAGTAAGTCTGCAAAGTATCTAGCCCTTGCTACGCCTCCTATGTCTGGAGAGGCGATGATTGGATTAGTAAGATTTTTATGTCTTATATAGTCGCGAAATAGCACTGCACCATAGAGGTTATCAACTGGTATGTCAAAAAAGCCTTGTATCTGTCCTGCGTGAAGATCCATAGTTATAACGCGGTTTATACCAGCTGACTGAAGGAGGTTAGCTACAAGCTTAGCGGTGATAGGCACTCTAGGGGCTACTTTCCTATCTTGTCTAGCGTAGCCAAAGTAAGGGATGACTGCATTTATAGAGTTTGCACTACTTCTTTTAAAAGCATCAGTCATGATTAGTAGTTCCATTAAGTTGTCATTAGTTGGTGCGCAAGTTGGCTGGATGATAAAGACATCTTTCCCTCTTACAGATTCACTTATCTGCACACTTATCTCACCATCACTAAAGCGGTTTAAAAGTGCACTACTTAAAGCACAGTCAAGGTGTCTTGCTAGCTCTTTGCCAAACTCTTTGTGTGCACTACCGCTAAATATTTTAAAGCCCATGGAACTACCTCGCATTTCTTTGTATAAAAAAAGGCTTAGATTATATAAAACTTTAACTTTAAAAGTTATAAAATTACCTCCTTATTACCCCCATACAAAGTGAAACTAAATGCTACTTAGACTACTCATTATCTCTTTTTTCAGTGTCTTTTTTTTATCAGCTAAAACTCTAGCACCAATAGACTTTAAGCCTATAACTATGGGCGATGATAACGGCAAGACCTTACTTCTACTAGGTGGTATACAAGGTGATGAGCCAGGAGGCTTTAACGCGGTAAATGTCTTTTTGATGACTTATAAGATAAGCCACGGTAAGGTTATAGCCGTGCCAAGTACTAATATACATAGCATGCTATTAAATCACAGAGGCATATATGGCGACTTAAATAGGAAGTTTGCCACTCTTAGCCCTAAAGATAAAGAGTATGGGATAATCCAGCATATAAAAAGCCTTATCACTAGGAAAGATGTAGACTTTGTACTCCACTTACACGATGGCTCAGGCTTTTTTAGACCAACTTATATAGACGCTAAGCATAATCCTAATAGATGGGGTAACTGCACTACAATCGATCAGCAAACCGTAGACCACGAAGAGTATGGCGACCTTGTAGATAACGCAGATAAGATTTTAAGTCATATAAACGCTAACCTCTTAGAGCCAGACCATAAGTACCATCTTCATAACACCCACACTAAAAAAGGCGACAAGGAGATGCTTAAAGCCCTTACTTACTTTGCTATCACTCATAACAAAGCAGCCATCGCTAATGAAGCAAGCAAGGAGCTAACCGTCGCAAAACGCGTTTACTACCACCTTCTAGCAGTTGAGAGTGTATTAAAGATGCTTGATATACATTATGAAAGGCCTTTTAAACTAACCCCACTTAATATTTATAGAATCATGTTTGATAAAAGCCTAACTGTAGATATAGATGGCAAGATGACGCTTCCTATGTTTGGACTAAGACCTACTTTAAACTACTTCCCGCTACCAGAAGGCGTGCCTTTAGCAGACATCACTTTGGAATCTAGAGCCCACATACTAGGGCTTTTACCAAACAAAGATGGAAGTATCTCACTAAAGTATGGTAATAGGGTTTTAACTAGATTTAAGCCTTTTTATACTGACTTTAAAAACTCACTAGATTCTGTCTCAGCCAAGGTTGATGGAGTGGATACTAGCTTAAAAGTGGGCACTATAGTGAAGGTTAAAAAAGATGTGTTTTTAGAGCCTTCTTCTGACTATAGGATAAACATCATAGGCTATGTAAAGCCTAACTCAAAAGAGCTTGATGACACAGGCGTGCTTTTAAGCCACAAAGATATGATAAAACGCTTTAGTATAGATAAAGCAGGCATGATCTATAGGGCTGAGATATATAGCGGGGAGGTTTTCCGCGGTATGGTGCTTTTGGAGTTTGGCGGGAAGTAGAAGTACTTATAAAGAGTGGGAGGGGAAGCTAAAGTATGTGCTTAGTTTGATGGATGTAGGTAGTGCGTGGTTGGTTGATGTGTGTGAGTGTTTTATTAGAGATTTTTTAAATATTCTAGGTTGCGTTGTATAGGGCAATGTTATAAGTAGCTTGCAGTGTATTAACCAGTAATCTTCTAAGTATCTTGTGCTGTATGATATAAGCCAAGCTTCTAGGTATTTCATTATGTATTGCATAAGCCAAACGTATAAGTTTTAATACAAACACAAACGTTTTGGAGAAGGCATTAAAGCTATTTAGATAGCTTTAATGGTTGTTAAGACTATCTTAAGGATAGTCTTTCTCTTTTTTATTTTAGCTTGGAGGAATATGAAGGATTAGTTTAGTTAAGTAATTAGTTTTAGGTTTATTTTGGTTTTAGATTAGTTTAGTTTTGTTTAAAGCTGGATACTTGTTTAAAGTTACATACTAGCCCTTATCAAAGGACTAGTATTTAAATTAGTGTTTGCTAGGATTTTTTAGATTCTAGTTTTAAATTTTAGAAGTTACCATATAAGTCATGTACTAGCAGAAGTGTATGACCTTCAAAATGACAATCACACGCTTCTTAGATTCTATTTTCTAACTTAGAATCTACTTCTACTTATAACTTCCTATTTCCCACCAAAGTAATAAGCATAGTTTAGAGTTACTTCACCACTAGTAAAGTTTGGATTAGTATTTCTAAAATAGTACTGATACTCAACAGAAACAGATTGATGTTTACCAAAGAAAGCAACTATACCAGCTTTTGCTGTAGGTAAGATGGTTACAGCATTATTACGTTTAGCTGCAGCATCTTTTGTGGCGGCATTAAGTGAAGCTTGTGCTGAGGCATTGGAAGCTGCGACTGCAGCTCTAATAACTGCTACATCTTGAGTAGCTTTGGCAACATCTGCTACTGCTTGTTTTAGACTTTTAACTCCATTAGCTGGATCACCATCATTTAAGGCTTTTTCTACTGCTTCAGCGTTAGATGATAACTGCTTAGCAGCACTGTACACATTTGGTGTATCAGCTTTTAGTGTGGGTGTATATTTAGAACTTGCGAAACCTTCAGTTATTGGCACTTTAGATGTGTTTGTCCATCCATCATAATTAGCATTTTTACTAAGCGTTGCAAAGTCAGTTTGATTTTTCTGTGCGGCTGTAGTGAAGGCAGCAAGTGATTTCTGAAGTTCAGCTAAAGCAGTGCTTTGTGCTTGAAGCTGTGAGGCGTATAAGGCTTGCTCTGTT
>NZ_MLAN01000057.1 GCF_002272875.1 Helicobacter sp. 11S02629-2 | reverse complement strand
TTTTTATCTAGACTTTATTTTAATCTTTACTCTTATCTTATCTTTTGGCTTTTATGCTTTGGCTTGTCTATAAACATGTGTTATCTTGACTTTAGCTTTTATTTTTATTTTGACTTTGGCTTTATCTAGTCTTTTATCTTTTGAACTTTTTGTTTCATCTTTTATGTTTTAACTTTCATGTTTTAACTTTTGTTTTTCATTTTTAATCTCTAACTTTGTCTTACTTTTTACCTTAACTTTTAATCCTTAAATTGATCTTATCCTAACCTTAACTCTTACTTAAAAGTAACTCTTGATGAAAATGGCAGTTTTATGAACTCATCTTCTGCTGCAAGTAGTGCAGTTTTGGCAGGGGCTATAGGCCTAGATACATCTACTGCCATAACTGGAACTA